>NZ_CANRKH010000036.1 GCF_947631165.1 uncultured Dysosmobacter sp.
CGGTACACCCGGCCGGGGGCGATGATGCGGATGGGCAGCTCCATGGAGTCCATGGCCCGGACCTGCATGGGGCTGGTCTGGCTGCGGAGCATCACCCGCTCGTCCTTGTCGAAGTAGAAGGTGTCGGACCAGTCCCGGCTGGGGTGGCCCGGCTCGGCGTTCAGCCGGTCGAAGTTCAGCTCGCCCAGCTCGATCTCCGGGCCGTCCAGCACGGTGAAGCCCATGCCCACGAAGATGTCCTTGATCTCGTCCAGGGCCAGGTACATGGGGTGCTTGTGGCCCAGCTTCACCGCCTTGCCGGGGATGGACACGTCCACGGTCTCCAGCTTCAGCTTGGCCTCCAGGGCTTTCTCTGCCAGGATGGCGGACTGGGCCTCGATAGCCTTTTCCAGACTGGCCCGGACTTCGTTGGCCATCTGGCCCATGACGGGCCGCAGTTCAGCAGAGAGGCCGCCCATCTGCTTTAAAACGGCGGTCAGCTCGCCCTTTTTGCCCAGGTACTTCACCCGCAGAGCGTCCAGGTCCGTCCCCGCCTGGGTCGCGGCGATGGATTCCAGCGCCGCCTTGCGGATCGCTTCCAGTTGTTCTTTCATGTCTTAAAACTCCTTTTATGGATGGATTTTACTTCCTTATCATCATCAGCATCTGCCGGGCCGCCCGGATCTACCGGCCGTAGTCCGCCGGGAAGGGCGGGAGCACGTCTGGATTTTTCAAGATCCACTTCACCGCGTAGACACACAGCAGCTCGGGCTCGTCATTGCCCTGGCCGTCCCGGAGTGCACGGGCCAGGCGGCTCACTTCAGCCAGATCCTCCCCGGAGAGGGGATCGCCCAGCTTGAAATACTCCGGCAGGACCCGGAGCATCTTGCGGTAGTCGCCGTCCCAGTTCCTGCCGCCGTTGTCCAAAATCTCATGGGAGACCCGGCCCGCGATGCGGATGGCCTCGCCCTGGGCGGTTCTGGCCCGCCCCTGGGGCGGCACCAGATAGTCCCACAGCTTTTGGTACTGCTTGGCAAAGCCCTCCTCCGTGATGACGATGGGGGAGACCCCGTCATGGACCTCCACGGGCTTGGCGGGCGGCACATCGAAGATTTCATAGAGCCGCTCCAGCGCCTCAGTCTGCTGGGTCAGAAATTCCGGGTTTTGGATCCCCGGCCTGGCCCGCTCAAACTGCTCACCGATGGCGGCCACGGCTTTGCGGGCATCCTCGGTGATCCGTGCGCCATGTTCCAGAAGCAGGCTGCAGACCTCCAAAAGGGTGGCAAAGGGCACGCGGTTCTGGTGAAGCGTCATTTCCAACGGGGACTGCCGGGTGTGAAACAGAGGCTCCTCTGGCCGGGCCTCCACGTCCGCCCCGGCGTCCAGTAGGGCCTTGACCGCCTTGGGGCGGCCGTACATGGCGGCATGGTGCAGGGGCGTGACGCCGCCCGCGGCCGCTTGGACATCCGCGCCCAGGTCGATGAGCAGCTGCACCTCGCCCCGCCAGGAGCCGGCTTGATGGAAAATAGGCGTTTTGCCGTAGTAGTCCACGAAATTCACGTCCGCGCCCTGCTCCCTGGCCCAAACAGCGAAGTCCCGGGGAAGGGGCGATTTGGAGAAGATGTTGGAGCCGTAGGTCCTGCTGGTCAGGGCGTTTGGCTCACAGCGGGAAAAGAGGGATTTCAAAACCTCGATGTCTCCGGCCTCCAGCAAGGCGTCCAGCTCCTTAGGCAGGGTCGAGCGTTTTTTCGCCATCCGTTTTTCCTCCTAATACAACAAAAAGCCTTTCGCCCCAAACCTTGGGACGAAAGGCAAACCTTCCGCGGTACCACCCAAATTCGCACTTTTCAAGTGCGCGCTTGAAGCCCCTGTAACGGAGGGCCTCCGGCCGTGTCTCCACGGCGGCTCCCGGGCGAACCAAACGGAGCTTTGCAGACAGGCTTTCAGCCGGTGGCCTGTCCTCTCTGGAGCATTGCTGACCCGTTATTTTCCCGTTCATCGCTGATATGATCGGCACGGTTGAAAAGGGATTTAAGCTCTCTTTCAACTGTGTTGCCTGCACTGAATATCACTTATACCATAGAAAACCGGGAAATGCAAGAGAAAAATCCCCCATTCCGCCGATTTTGGCGGTATGGGGGAAAAGTTCAGTCCTCGCCCTTGTAGGGATTCAGCACGATGCTGACGATCCCGCAGAGGATCCCGCCCACGGCGAACAGCCAGACGGTTTCCGTGCCCCAGCTGCCGGAGCGAAGGCCGAGCGCCACATAAATGGCGGTGGCCGCCAGCATGATGACACCGCAGCAGACGCCGATCAGGTCCAGCTTCTTCTTGGCCTCCGGCGTGGGATTGTTGTCCCGGTTGTACTTCCAGATCTTGTACTTGTCCTCCATAATGCCGCCGTAGATAAAGCAGTACACCGCCCCGGCGACGATCAGCAGGAACAGGCCGATACTGAGGGTTTCATAGGGCTGTTTTTCTTCCCCGAATACGGCGGCGGCCAGCATAATGAGCACGACGCCGAAGAGGATGGCCCCCACGCCGCCGGCGATATACCAGACGAATTTCTGGTGGAAGGCATCCTTCTCATCCTGGGTATAGAAGTCCGCCAGAACGGGAAACTTCCTGCGGAAGTTCCCATGCTGGATGCTGCTGGCCACCAGGACTACCGTGGAGACCGTCACCACCAGCATGAACAGCGTTCCGGCCAGCAGCTCGGCGGCACTGCCGCCCCAGAGCTCCGAGGCAGGAAAGAACACGCTCACAGCGGCAATGATGGCGGCGACGGCCCCGGCGATCCGCTTGGCAAAGCGGGTCATGAACGCGTCGTACTGGGCGGTATCGCTGACGCGGCTTTCCTCCACGCTGCCCCGCAGCAGGGTGTCCAGATCTACGTCGTACAGGTCGCAGATCCGCAGCAGCGTGTCCATCTCGGGAAAGCTCTGGCCGCCCTCCCACTTGCTGACGGACTGGCGGGAGACTTCCAGTTGCTCCGCCAGCTGTTCCTGCGTAATGCCTGCCTGGGTGCGGATGAATTGCAGGTTTTCGGGAAATGCCATACAAAAGACCTCCTTCGTTTGATGGCCTCATTTTAGCGAAGCGAGGCCCGCAACGCCAGCGATTTCATGTTGCGTTTGAGGAAATGGATGTAAACTTCCGGTTGCATGCCCTTTATTTTTTGCAAGAAAGCTGTTTTCGGCGGAAAAAACCGCCCGTGCCGGGAACGGCACGGACGGCGGCGCTCATTCCACAGTGACGCTCTTGGCCAGATTCCTGGGCTTGTCGATATCGCAGCCCCGCTGTAACGCCACATAATAGGCGAACAATTGCAGAGGCACGATGCCCAAGGAGGGCTGGAGCACCGGATGGGTGTCCGGCACCACCACGGTGGCGTCAGCGGTCTTTTCCATTTTCTCATGGAAGCTGTCGGTGGTGACGGCCAGCACCTCGGCACCCCTGGCCTTCACCTCCACCACATTGCTCATGGCCTTGTCGAACAGGGGACCGTAGGTCCCCAGGGCCACCACCAGAGTCCCCTCTTCGATGAGGGAGATGGTGCCGTGCTTCAGCTCGCCGGAGGCGTAGGCTTCGGAGTGGATGTAACTGATCTCCTTCAGCTTCAGGGAACCCTCCAGCCCCAGAGCGTAATCCAGGTTCCGGCCGATGAAGAAGATGGAATTGTGGTTGAAATAGCGGGAGGCGAAGTACTGAACATCCTCAAAGTGGGCCAGAACGCGCTCCATTTTTTCCGGCAGGGCCTGGACCTCCGTCAGGATGGCGTCATACTCGCGCTGTTCCACCGTTCCCAGCAGGTCCGCCAGATACAGTCCCACCAGGTCCAGCAGGACCAGCTGGGTGGAGTAGGCCTTGGTGGTCGCCACGGCGATCTCCGGGCCGGCCCAGGTGTACAGCACGTCGTCGGCCTCCCGGGCGATGGAGCTGCCCACCACATTGACGATGGCCAGGGTCCTTCCGCCCCGGCGCTGGGCTTCCCGCATGGCGGCCATGGTGTCCAGCGTCTCGCCGGACTGGCTGATGACCACCACCAGCGTGTTCGCGTCCACCAGCGGGTCGCTGTACCGGAACTCCGAGGCCAGACACACCTCCACCGGGCGGCGCAGCAGCCGTTCCCAGTTGTATTTGCAAACCTGCCCCACATGGTAGCTGGAGCCGCAGGCGATGATGAAGATCCGGGAAATGCTTTGGACATATTCCGCCGTCAGGGAGACGTTGTCCAGCACCACGCGGCCCTCCCGGATACGGGGGGAGACGGTGCGGCGGACAGCCTCCGGCTGCTCCAGGATCTCCTTGAACATAAAGTGGGCGTAGCCGCCCTTTTCGGCGGCGGACACATCCCAGTCCACCTGGCAGCGGGCCTTTTCCCGGGGATTCAGCTCGCTGTCGAACACGTCGATGCTGTCCGGCGTTACCACGGCGATCTCGCCGTCGTCCATATAGGCCACGTCCCGGGTGTGCTTGATGATGGCCGTCACGTCAGAAGCGATGAAGTTGCCGTTTTTGCCGTAGCCCAGGATCAGCGGACTGTCCTTCCGGGCGGCGATGAGGGTGTCAGGATAGTCGGAGCAGATGATGCCGAAGGCGTAGGAGCCTTCGATGCGCCGCAGGCAGCGGCCCACGGCCTCCATCATGTTGCCGCACTCGTTGTAATGAAATTCCAGAAGCTGGGCCACCACCTCGGAGTCCGTGTCGGAGGTGAAGGTGACACCGTGCTTTTGCAGATGCTCTTTGATCTCCAGATAATTTTCGATGATGCCGTTGTGGACCAGGGCGATGCGCCCGTTTTCGCTGACATGGGGGTGGGCGTTGACGTCGTTGGGCTCCCCGTGGGTCGCCCAGCGGGTGTGGCCGATGCCCAAAGTACCCTCCAGGTCTGTTCCGCCGTGGGTCAGCTCGGAGAGGACCTTCAGGCGGCCCTTGGCCTTTTTCACCTGTAAGCCCCGGGCCTGGGACAGCACCGCCACACCGGCGGAGTCATAGCCGCGGTACTCCATCCGCTCCAATCCGTCCAACAAAATAGGGGCCGCCTGTTCGCGGCCCGCGAAACCAATGATCCCACACATATATATAGATATCCTCCTGATGATCACAAAGTAATACAGTCAATTAACTTAAAAAATAGCATTGCTATTTTTCAAGTGGACGATGCCCGCTGTGCGCGGAGCGCACGGTAATTGACTATGAAATCCGAATCAAGGCCGCTAAGCGGCCTGTCACGGCGCAGGCGCCGCGACACTTGAAAAGCGGTTTTACCACTTTTCAAGTTATTTGATTATAAGACCCTGGGCGTGCGGCTGAAAAATGCCGACTGCGGCTCCGGGGCCGGATACCAAAAGGACAAACACGCAGAAATTTGCCGCTTTATAGGCCCGTCTGGGCTTTGGCGCGGTCACAGCCTTTCTGTTTTGCGGTCGCCCGCATATTTGTAGGCTGTGTCACATGGCCGCGTCCACGGAAGAGCATCCGCCGAAAAATTTCGATAAACTCTTCTCCTCGTCGTCCCGCGGCGTTCTCGCCGCGGGCGCATGGCGCTTTGTGATGGGCTGTGCCCATGAGCCTCCTTTCTGTTTCTGCGATTTGATGGGACTGCTGACAGTTCCCGCCTGGCGCCGGTGCCGCGGCTTTTCCGCCGTGCTTTGCTGAAACCCGCGGAGCTTCATAATGGCTCCCGCGGTTTTTACCCTGACGGAAAAGTCCAGGGCGCCGCTGCCCAAAGCGGCTTTGTCAACATGTCTTTATATGATAAAACTCTGAGCTCTCAGAGCGTTATCCAGTAGAGTATTGCTGAAATTGGGATGTGCGGACCAGCAGGCAGATTTTTTGCCTGGCAAGGAAGAGAAGCGCAGGAATCCTGACGGATTTCAAGCTCTTCTGATGCCGTTCAGGTGAAAAATCTGTTGCCAAGACGTGCGTTACGATTTCATCGGTGGTTCCGTAAGAATAAATCCATTGGAAAGGGCAAACAATGCTGGAAGGGGTGTTCCTGTTATGATGACCGCTTTTGCCCGCACTGTGATCCTGTACTTCCTTATCATGGCCGGCCTGCGCCTGATGGGCAAACGCCAGATCGGCGAGCTGGAGCCGGGAGAGCTGGTGCTCACCATGATGATCTCAGACCTGGCCGCCGTCCCTATGCAGGATTTCGGCATCCCGCTGCTGGCGGGAATCATTCCGATCCTGACGCTGATGGCCTTGTCCATGCTGTTAAGTCAATTATCTTTACAAAACCTGCGATTCCGGGATTTTGTTTGCGGAAGGCCCGCCCTGCTCATTCGGGAGGGCATCCTGCAGCAGGAGGTGATGCGGAAGAACCGCTACACTATCGACGAGCTGCTGGAGGAGCTGCGGGGCCAGGGCTTTTCCGACCCCAGCCAGGTGAAATACGCCATCCTGGAAAATTCCGGCCAGGTGTCCGTCCTGCCCTGGACGCGGCATCAGCCCCCCACCGCTCAGCAGCTGAGCTTGAAGGTGGCGGAGGATACCATGCTGCCGGTGATCCTCATCAACGATGGGCGGGTCCTGACCCGGAACCTGGCCGCCTGCGGCAAGGATCGGGCTTGGCTGCTGGAGACGCTGCGGAAGCGGCACCTGTCCTCGCCCAAAGAAGTCTTTCTCATGACCCTGGACCAGCGGCAGCAGGTGACCTGTGTGAAAAAGGAGGCGTCTCCATGAAAAAGGGCTATCTGTTTCCCGTTGCCATTTTGGCGGCCATCCTGGCTTTTGCCTTGTGGAACAGTCGCGTCATGACGGCGGAGACAGACCGCTGGCGGGCGCAGCTGGAGCAGGGGGACCAGCTGGCTCAGGCCGGGGACTGGACCGGCGCTGCCGGCGCGGTGGCCCGCAGCTACGACGATTGGACCGCCCGCCAGACGTACCTGCACGTCGTCTCAGAGCATGACGCGGTGGACGACGCCGAGGCCATGTACCGCCGGGCCATGGCCTTTGCGGCGGTGGAGGAACTGAGCGAGTTTCGGGCGGAGATCTCCGACCTGCGGGACCAATTGCGGCTGCTGGCGGAGATGGAGCAGTGCAGCGTCAGCAATATCCTCTGAGGATGTGAATACAGCTTACTTTTCAGACAGCAGCTTGTTACTTCTCAGACAGCAGCTTGTTCAGCTCCGCCATGAAGGTGTCGATATCCTTGAACTGGCGGTAGACGGAGGCGAAGCGGACATAGGCCACCTGATCCACGGCGCGGAGCCGTTCCATGACCCGCTCGCCGATGACAGAGGTGCTGATCTCCCGCTCCATGGAGTTTTGCAGGTCCTGCTCGATCTCCCCGGCGATCTTTTCCAGCTCGGCCAGGGGGACGGGACGCTTTTCACAGGCCCGGATCATGCCGCCCAGCACCTTCTGCCGGTCAAAGCTCTGGCGGCTGCCGTCCTTTTTCACCACCACTACAGGCAGGCTCTCCACCGTCTCATAGGTAGTGAACCGCTTGCCGCAGGACAGGCACTCCCGGCGGCGGCGGATGCTGGAACCCTCGTCGGCGGGGCGGGAATCAATGACCTTGCTCTCGCTGTAAGCGCAAAACGGACAGTTCATAAGTGACCTCCCGATCTTTCGCCGGAGCATTCCGGCGGATTCTGTTGGGGCTGATTTATATTATTATATCACAGGACCGCAAAATATGGTATCTATTCTTGAAAAATTTACATTTTTTCATGTGGGAACACCGGAGTCTCCCGACTGTCGAAGGCGAATACCATATAAGACCCGCCCCGGATGGTCCGGAGGCTGGCGAAGCAAAACAGAGTCGCCAGAGGGAAGGGCTGACGGCAGTCCCAAGGCAGGGCCAGGAAACGGAGGTCCGGTTCGGTCCGGGTCAGCGCACCCTGGACGTTCCGCAGCCGCTGCCGCAGCCAAGGGGACTGGAACAGCCGCTCTGGCTCCGCCGCCGGCGACCAAAGTGCTGCGCCCGCCGGGCGGACCTCGCCCCGCAGCAGACGGCCCAGAGGCGCGGTCATCCGCTGGGAGAACCGGCGGCGGAGGACCGCCGTCTGGCCTCCCTCTGGCTCCAGAATGCCCAGCCGCAGTTCGCCCCGCTCTCCCACCGCCCAGGCGCACCACAGGCCCTCTTCCGGCAGAGCGCAGCGGGCGGTGAACCAGGTGTACAGGGCTTCCCGCTCTGCTGTCAGCTCTCCCGCCGGACTGCCGTTCCGCAGCAGCGGAAACTTGTCCATGCCCTCCGCCTCCTCTTTTCAGCACGGCGGAAAAGACCGCCTGTGCAAGGATATGCACAGGCGGTCTCCTATATGCTCAGGCGTACTGCCCTTTATTCACTGAGGGTATAGCTCCCGCGCACCAGCAGCTTGGTGGTGGCGGCGGTGGCCTTGACGCCCCGGCCCTCGATGGTCATCATGTACAGATGGTTCTGGCTCAGCGCGCCGCTGTTGTTCAGGACCGAGGCGGTGGTCTCGTCGATCAATCCCGGCGCGGAGGGGGAGACGCACACGGCGCTCCCGACCCGCAGCATCACCTCGCAGCCGATATCCCCAGTGAGGGTCTGGCCGCTGGAAAGGGTCACGACGGTGAAGGAGGCGCTGGTCCCGCCGGAGACCGACACCCCGGCCTGCTGGGCGATCTGGCTGTTGCGGGCGGCGATCTTCTGATCGACCCGCTGGAGGATCGTGTTGAGGAAGGTCTCGTTCAAATAGCTCAGCGTTACCAGGGGATCGCCGGAGCTTCCGGCCTCTGCCGCCGCGGTCACCGTCATGTTCAGCGCCGCGCTGAGAGCCAGCAGAATGACCATACGCAGGACCCATCTGTTCTTTTTCATATGTACCTCCAATATCTTTCGTTGCCCCTCTGGGGGAAATTCCCCCAGAGGGATGGCTTGTTCAGACCAGCTGGTCGTGAGGCAGCCCAAAGCTCACCGCGATGGCCGTGTCGACTTTGGTCATCACTGTTTCCTCCACATGCCCCATCCGCTCCCGCAGCCGCTTTTTGTCAAGAGTCCGCACCTGCTCCAGCAGGACCACGGAGTCCCGGCTCAGGCCGCAGTTCTGATCCACGGGAAGGTCGATATGTGTCGGCAGCCGGGCCTTGCCCGTCTGGGAGGTAATGGCCGCCGCGATCACGGTGGGGCTGTAACGGTTGCCGGTGTCGTTCTGAATGATCAGAACAGGCCGGACGCCGCCCTGCTCGCTGCCCACCACCGGGGAGAGATCGGCATAGTAAATATCGCCGCGCTTGACACTCGTATCCACAAAGTTCACACTCCGCCGAAATGAAGTACCCGTCACCGAAGCCCTTCGGTGAGGCCACTTTCATTCTCCCACGCAGTTTCGGAATTTATACGCTGCCGGGAAGGCAAAATTCCGGCGTCCCTGCCCCAAGTCATCCTATGCGGGAAACAGGGAAGGTGTGCTTAAGGGGGAGGAGCGTACTCACAGCAGCAGCCGCAGGCTGCGCTCCACCACTTCTCCATGCTCTAAATAAAGCCGAGGCACCCGCTTGCTGACGGCGCAGATCAGCTCATAGGGGATGGTGCCCAGAAGGGCGGACAAGCCGTCCACCGGCTGGGCGGGGCCGAACAGCTCCACCGCGTCGCCCACGTGGACCTCCGGCAGGCCCGTCAGGTCCACCATGGTCATATCCATGCAGATGCGGCCCCGAATGGGGGCAGGGCCGTGGGCGGTCTGGACCGCCATGCGGTTGGAGAGGCCCCGGAACAGGCCGTCGGCATAGCCCACGGGCAGTACGCCCACCCGGGTCTTTTCCGCGGTGCAGAAGGTCCGGCCGTAACTGATGTCCGTCCCAGGGTCAAAGACCTTGATGGTGGAGACGCAGGACTTCAGCGCCATGACCGGCCGCAGGCCCAGCCGGGCTGCGTCGGCTCCCACACCGTACAGGGCGATGCCGGGACGCACCATGTCCAGATACATCTCCGGGTATCGGGCCAGAGCGCCGCTGTTGGCGCAGTGGCGGATGGCGAAGGTCCGGCCCTGTTCCGCCAAGGCGTCCACGACCCGGGTGAACACCGCAAACTGCTCCTGGGTATAGCGCTGGCTCTCCAGGGCGTCCTCGTCGGCGGCGGCGAAGTGGGTGAAAATGCCCTCCGCTGTCAGGCCTGGCAGGGCGCAGGCGTCGGCAATGGCCGCCACGCCGCCCACAAAGTGGCCGTCCCGCACCAAAAAGCCCAGGCGGGACATGCCGGTGTCCACCTTGATGTGGACCTTCAGCGTGCCGCCGCAGGCCTGGGCCGCCTCGCTGTATTCCGCCGCCTTGGCCAGCGCCGAGACGGTTTGGGTGATGTGGTATTGGATGAGCTGGGGGACCATCTCCGGCGGCGTGTGGCCCAGGATCAAGATGGGCATGATGATCCCGGCGTAGCGCAGTTCCCGCGCCTCATCCAGACTGGACACCGCCAGATAATCAGCTCCCAGGGTTTCCAGCTTCCGGGCCGTCTGTACCGCGCCGTGGCCGTAGGCGTCCGCCTTTACCACGCCCAGGTATTTCACATCGGGGCCGGTCAGCGCTCTGGCCCGGCGGTAATTGTGGGCCAGGGCGTCCAGATCGATCTCCGCCCAGGTTCGCCGCAGGACTGTATCTTCCATGGATATCGCTTCCTCTTCTCAGGATTCCTGAGATATTGTATCATAAAAGGTAAAACTCGTAAACTCCGCAGTTAAAAATATTTCGCCCTCCACAGCGATCTCGCCCCGCAGGGGGGTCCCATCGTCCTGCCGGAGCCAGACGGTAGAGACCAGCTTGCCGCCCTGAGGACCGCTTTGATCCACGCACAGCCGCAGGCAGGGCACGTCGTTCCACTCCTCCTGGCTCTCCTCCAGCAGCCAGCCGTCCCGCAGGGCGTTCATCAGCCGGGGCAGGCAGGCGGCGGGGCTGATCTCCTCCGGACTGACGGTCCCGGCGTTGAGACAGTCTCCCTCGTACTCCAGCGTCCAGGCGCCTTCGTCCAGCACCGCCTTTACACCGGCGATGCTTTCCGGCGACAGCACCTCGATCACGCTCTCACCGCCAGGGACATATTCGCACCGCAGCTCCGCCGTCCATTCCAAGCCCTCCTGTTCGCAGGTGACGGCGGCTTCCATGACGCAGCCCGCCATGTCGTGATACCTGGCCCGCAGGTCCGCTGTTTCTTCCGTTGTGCCGCCGCACCCTGTCAGCAGCAGGCACAGGGTCATCATCAGTACGCACATCCCCTTGCGCACCAAACACGCCTCCACTTCATAAAATGAGAAATTAGGAGTTAGGAATTTCAAAAGACTGTGAAGCTGGCAATCTGAGGGAAAATTCCTCATTCCTCATTCCTGATTCCTAATTCCAGAAACGCTTCCGGAAGTTCCCGGACCACATCCTCCGGCATCACGGCATAGGCCGTCAGCTTCTCCGCCGCCAGATCCCCCGCCCGGCCATGGAGCCAGACGCCCATGGCCGCCGCCTCCAGCGGCCTGGCCCCCTGGGCCAGCAGGGAGGCGATGACGCCGGTCAGCACGTCGCCGCTGCCGCCCTTGGCAAGGCCGGAATTCCCGGTGGTGTTCACCAGGACCTCTCCGCCGGGACCGGCGGTCACGGTGCGGTGGCCCTTTAGAACCAATGTGCAGCCGTGGGCGGCCGCGAAGTCTCTGGCTGCCAGCGCCCGGTCTCCCCTGGAGGCCCCGCCGATGCGGGCAAATTCTCCCTCGTGGGGCGTCAGCACGGTGATCCGGTCCCGCCGTCCGTCCAAAACATCTATATGTCCCGCCAGGGCGTTTATGCCGTCGGCGTCCAGGACGACGGGCTTTTCCGTTTCCGTCAGCAGGCGGCACACCAGCCGGGACAGGGCCTCGCTCCGGCCCAGACCGGGGCCCAGGGCCAGCACATCGCAGCCGGACAGCCGTCCCCATATCTGCGGAAAGGCATTTTCTTGCAGCCGCCCCTCTGCGTCAGGCAGGGGGAAGGGCATGGCGGAAGCGCATTTGGCTGCTTCCACCGGCCAGATGGCGGCGGGGACCCCTGCGAACACCAGTCCGCAGCCGGACCGGCCCGCCGCCGCAGCCGTCAGGTACGGCGCGCCGGTATAGCCTACCGCGCCGCCTACGATCAGCAGCTTGCCGAAATCGCCCTTGTGGCCGTCGGCCTTTCTGGGCGGAAGATGGTCCCGGACATAGGCGGCGTCCACCGCCGGGGGCGTGATCTGATCCCGCATGAGCGTACCTCCTGCTCCGGGCCTTGGCCCGTTTGCTTACGTCTGTTGCACAAAACCTCGTATCTTCCATTGGCGCAGTGTGCTGCGCCAATGGGAATAGACATTATTATAGAAGAAATCCGTACGCATTGCAACGCGGAGTTCCCCCGGCTCCCGCATTTTGAAAGGCCCGCCTGCCGGATGACCGCCCATTTGGATAGTTTGGCAAAGAATTTAGAAAACCAGCGGCACGAAAGATAAAAGGGACCGGTCCGCTTGACAGCCGCTTCCATCCTCCGTATAATGCGTATATTGCCGGTGAGACAGATGCGGGGAGGGGGATCGCTGTGGAAAATCTGATGTTCAGCCTGAACGCCACTGTGCCGGTCTTTTTGATGATGGCGCTGGGCTTTCTGCTGCGGAGGAGGACCCACTTGATGAGTGAGGATTTTGCCAACGCCCTGAACACCTTTGTTTTTCAGGTGGCTCTGCCGGCGCAGCTGTTCAAAAATCTGTCCGAGTCGGATTTCCACACCGTCTGGAACGGCGGCGTGGTGCTGTTTTGCTTTTTGGTCTCCCTGGCGTCCATTTTGCTGATGCTGGCGCTGTCGCTGCTGGGGGACCGGGCCATTCGGGCGGAATTTACCCAGGCGGGCTACCGGGGCAGCCAGGCGCTGCTGGGGGCGGCGCTGATGCAGAACGTCTACGGCGAGACCGGCCCTCTGGCGCTGGTGCTGATCGGCGCGGTGCCGCTGTATAATGTGGCGGCGGTGGCGCTGCTGACGCTGCTGTCGCCGGAGGGGGGACACCTGGACCGAAAGACCCTGGGAAAGACCCTGCAGGGCATCGTGACCAACCCCATCATCCTGGGCATCGCGGCGGGCCTGCTGTGGTCGCTGCTGCGGCTCCAGCTGCCGGTGATCCTGCGGCGGGCGGTGTCCGACTTGGCGGCCACGGCTACGCCCATGGGCCTGCTGGCGCTGGGAGCCTGCATCGACCCCAAAAAGGTCCTGGGCTGCTGGAGGCCTACGGCGGCGGCCAGCGTGTGCAAGCTGCTGCTGTTCCCGATGCTGTTCCTGCCCCTGGCGGTGGCCCTGGGCTGGCGGGGCCAGGTGCTGATGGCGATCCTGGTGATGCTTGGCTCGCCCACCACCGTCAGCTGTTTCAGCATGGCCCGCAGCATGGGGCATGAGGGGACCCTCTCCTCCGGCGCAGTGATGCTGACCACCATTTGCAGCGCCTTTACCTTTACGGGATGGCTGTACCTCCTCAAGACCCTAGCGCTGCTGTGAAGAGACGGCGAATATGGAAAATGGATGGCCCTTGGCCATCCATTTTTTGATAAAGCGGGAAAAATTTCCTTGACATATATCGGTTTCCGATATATAATCAATATATCGGAAACCGATATACCAATAAGGAGGCGTTTGTATGGAATTGGACAAGAGCCTGCTCAGCGGCAGCATGACTCTATTGGTGATGAAGCTGCTGGAGGACGGGGATAAGTACGGCTACCAAATGATCGAGGAGCTGAAGCGCCGCAGTGACGATACCTTCCATCTGAAAGCGGGGACATTGTATCCCCTGCTCCACAATCTGGAGGAGAAAGAACTGGTCACTGCTTATGAGCGGAAGGCCGCCGCCGGGAAGCCCCGGCGCTATTACCGCCTGACAAAGCGGGGAGCCGCGGCGCTGGTGGAGAAGGAGACGGCCTGGGACACCTATGCCCAGGCTGTTGGGAAGGTCCTGAAGGGAGGCGCCTGCTGTGCCGGAGCGTAAGACCATCCAGGAGTATCTGGAGATTGTGGAGGAGCAGATCCGCTGGAAGCGGGCCAGACCCGTGGTATCATTGGAGCTGCAGCGTCATCTGGAGGACCAGCGGGACGCCTTCGCAGAGGCGGGGACTGTCCCGGAGGAGGCGGAACGTTTAGCGGTGGAGGAGATGGGGGACCCAGTGACCGTGGGCACGGAGCTGGACCGGGTCCACCGGCCCAGGCCCCAGTGGGGACTGCTGGCGCTGACCGTTCTGCTGGCGCTGTGCGGGGGCTTTCTGCGGGTATGGCTGTTCGCCGGATCAGAGCATTTGGGCAGCGGCCTGGCGCAAACGGCGCTGTCCCTGGCCTTGGGAACGGCCTGCCTGTTGGGAGCTTATTTTCTGGATGTCTCCTTCCTGGGCCGCTATGGGAAAGCGGTATACGTCGCCGCCATTGCTGTAGGGCTGCTGTCCCTGTGGCTCTCTCCAAGATGGAACAACGTTTCCTACTATACCCGCTATGTGGCGCTGTGCTATCCGGTGGTCTATGCCGTTTGGCTGTATGTTTGCCGCGGGAAGGGCTGGAAAGGCGTTTTCCTTGCTATATCAGGCGGCGTGCCGCTGGCTGCCGTCTGTGCGCTCACGCCATTTGCAATGGGCCTGTTCCTGCTGTTGTCTGTCGGGCTGCTCCTGCTGCTGGCCGCCGCCGGAATGGACTGGTTCGGTGTGGGAAGACTGCCCACGGCGGGAGCGGCCGGAGGCTGCGCCGTGGTTTTGTCCGCGGCGGTGTTCCGGATCGGATGGAACGATTATTTTGCTCAAAGGGTTCGGATCGCCTTCCACCCAGAGTTGGACCCGATGCGCATGGGCTATCAGGGGATGCTGAACCGCTTAGCTCTGTCCGGAGTCAAGTGGCTGGGGGAGGGGACCATGCCCCGGCAGTATGTCCAATACCCCTATGAGGTGGCAGTGCCGGACGCGGACCACAGCATGATTCCCCTGACTATCATTTTCAAGCTGGGCTGGCTGCCGTTTTTGCTGCTGATGCTGGCGCTGGCGGCGCTGTTGATCTGGCTGCTGTGCCGCTGCCTGCGGCAGAAGAGCCAGTTGGGACGGATGACAGTCCTGGCGGTGGTGCTGACCCTGGGCTTCCAGCTCCTGTTCAGCCTGGCCATCAACAGCGGCGTGGTGCTGTTCAGCGCGGAGATGCCTCTGCTGGTGGGTAATCTCCACACCGTTCTGGACATGGCCCTCATCGGTTTGGCGCTGTCGGTCTTTCGCGGCAGCTCCATCGCCCGGGAGGACGGCGAAAGAGAGCGGCTGGTTCTCCGCACAGTACCGCGTATCAGAATTGCGTTCCAGCATGAACGGGATACACAAAACGGCGGCTGCGTTTTGGGGATTTCGCTGATTTTCTCGAAAGATGAAACAAAAATGATGGAAAGCTCGTCTATATAATAGATACTGGGAGGGATTTTGGCAAAATAAGGTGACATAATATTTTTGAGAAATCCGTGGATATGTATTGACCCTGGCAGAAACCTCCTGTATAATGATCGTAGGCGCTGTTACACAGGTGACATAAAACACCGCAGCCCATTGGGGCGGCGGTGTTTTTTTCCAACCGCATTCGACAAATTCTGACAGAAAGGGACTGCCATGCATCAAATTCGACTGCCAAAATGGCTGCTGGGCGCCGCCCTGGGCGCCGCGCTGCTGGCGGCGCCAGCCGCTGCCTTTACTGACACGGAGGGACACTGGGCCGAGGGAGCCATTGCGAAATGGAGCCAGGAGTACAGCATCATCCAGGGCTATGAGGACGGCACCTTCCGCCCCGACAATTCCATCACCCGGGGCGCCTTCGCGGGCATTCTGGACCGCTTTATGCAATTCAGGACCATTTCCGGGCCGGAGACCTTTTCTGATATCCAGGGAAATTACTGGGAGAGCGCTATTTTGAAGCTCCATGCCTCCGGGGTATATCTGGGGACTGACGGCAAGGCCCTGGCGGGGAACACCATAACCCGCCAGCAGGCGGTGACCATGATCGCCCGGGCCTTTCAGATCGAATCCACCACCACCAGCCTGCCTTACGACGACGCGGATCAGTTTGCGGACTATGCCGCCGGCCCGGTGGCGGAGATGACCGCCCGGGGCTATATCACCGACTGCTGGGACGGCTGCTTCCGTCCCCAGGAGGCCATAACCCGGGCGGAGATCGTCAGCATCCTGAACAACATGATCCAGGTGCTGGTCCAGAGCGAGATCGTCTATTCCGGCCTGGTGGAAGGCTCCCTGATGATCAACAGCGTCAACGGCGCGGCTCTGGCGGACGCGGACATCTCCGGCGACCTGATCCTGGCCCCCGGTGTGCAGGGACCGGTGACGCTGACCAATGTGGAGATCGGCGGGAACATCCGCAATTTCAGCGCCGTGTCCCCCACCTGGACAGAGAACCAAGACCCGGAGACTCCGGAGGACCCGGCGGAGCCGCAGGTCCCCGGCATCCAGCCCAGCGAGGTCTATACTCCCGGCGAGACCACCGGCAGCTATGTGGCCTATGACGGCAAGCAGATCCCCATCTATGAGGGGCGGGACCTGATCCACCTTTACGACGGCGACTTCTATTGGAACGAGGACTGCCTGGAATACATCGGCAGCGATTTCCGCACCCGCTTCGGCATCGATGTGTCCGCCTACCAGAACCGGGCCAGCGAAAACAACACTATCGACTGGGAGGCCGCAGCGGCGGACGGTGTGGAATTCGCCATGATCCGGGCCGGTCTGCGGGGGACCTCCAGCGGCGCTATCCACGCTGACGAGTACTACGCCCAGAACATCGACGGCGCCATGGCGGCCGGCATCGAGACTGGCGTGTATTTCTTCGCCCAGGCCATTACTGTGGAGGAGGCCATCGAGGAGGCGGACTTTGTCATCAGCCTGCTGGAGGGCCACGAGATCGATGGACCCGTTGCCTATGACTGGGAGATGCACGACTCCAGCTATCGGGTCTACGGTACCGCGCCGGAGATGGCCACCGCCTGCGCCGTGGCGTTCTGCCAACGGGTCGAGGAGGCCGGCTATACTCCCATGATTTACGCGGGACAGTATGTCAGCTACATCAAGTATGACCAGGGCGCTCTGGCGGACTACCTGTACTGGTATCCGGAGTACAAGAGCGCGTCCTCGGAAAAGCTGTATCCCACCTTTGCCTACCAGATGGACTACTGGCAGTTCTCCAGCAGCTGCTCTGTAGACGGCATCGGCGGCCGGGTGGACGGCAATATCCAATTTATCTGGTAAACAGCAAACGGCGCTGGTCATTGACCAGCGCCGTTTTTGGCGGGAATATTCTGCGTGGGGGAAACATGCTGGGCAACGACCAGACCGGCGGTGATCAATCCCGCGCCCAGCAGAGCCAAGGGGGAGACCGGCTCTCCCAGAAACAGCCAGGCGACCAGAATGGTGATAAAGGGCTGCAAGTAGATAAAGGAGTTGGTGGTGACGACCCCCAGATAGTGGAAGGCACGATTCCACAGGATGAAGCACAGTCCGCTGCCCAGAAGGCCCAGGAAGAGGAAGTTGCCCGCTGCCACCGGCGTCAGCAGGGGCGCGGTGGGATAGGGGAGACCCTCCAGCAGCACCATGGGCAGAGCAGTCAGAATGCCCCAGAACAGTGTCCGCCGTGTCGTCAGGATGGGGTCCAGATGCTCTGCCGTTCGCCGCAGCAGCACGGAATAGCAGGCCCAGCAGAGGGCGGCTGCCAGGGCCAGCAGATCGCCCAGAGGATTCAGCTTCAGCACGAAGGTGCCGTTGCACACCACCAGCACCACGCCGGCGAAAGCTGCCAGAAAGCCCCACAGCGTCTGGCGGCGGAACCGCTCCTCCCCGGTGAGATGGGCCAGGACGGCGGTGAAGATGGGAGCCGCCGTCACGATGATGCTGACGTTGGAGGCCAGCGTGTAGGTCAGGGCCGTGTTCTCCGTATAGAAATAGAGAGAGCAGCCGGAGAGACCCAGAAGCACAAAGGCGCACTCCTGTTTCCAGGTCAGGGCCAGCTTCCGGGGCCGCAGCAGCCACAGGGCACAGTAGGCCAGCAGGAACCGGGTCAGCATGATCTGCGCGGGGCTATAAACGGCCAGCAGTTTTTTGCTGGAAATAAAAGTGGAGCCCCAGACGGTGATGGTGAAGGCGGCAAACAGACAGCCGGTGAGCTTTTTGCGGTTTTCCATGGTATCCATCCTTTTCCTGCGGATTTTCAGCACGCCTCCCATCATAGCACGGAAAATATGGAAGGGCAAGAGCGTCCGTTTACATTCCGGGGCCTGAGACGTAAAATGAATTTAGAGATATTTGGAACCTTTGGGCGGGATGCGCCGTCTAAAGAGACAGATGACCAATAGAAGGAAGGGGTGTTTGTCTGTGCGGAAGCGTATTTGTATGGCGGTTTTGCTCTGCATTTTGCTGTTGGCGGGCTGCGGCGTGGAGGCCAAGACAGGAGAGAAGTTTGAGGGCGAGGTCAACACCTACGAGGGTGTGACCATGACCGCTGTGGAGGGAACGGCCTGTCCCGGCACCGTCACGGTGGAGATCCTGAACACCACGGATGCGGAGATCGACAGCGGCAACGAGCATGACTTCGGCCTGCAAAAGGAAGTGGACGGGTCATGGTACTGGCTGGAGACGCTGGATGATGAATATGCCAACACCGCCGAGGCGCTGATCTATCCAAAGAACGAGACAGTGACCCAGGAGCTGACCTGGGCCAGTGTGTACGGAACCCTCCCGGAGGGCCATTATCGAGTCGCCAAATGGTTTTTTGAGTACCGGGGACCGGGGGACTGCACGGACTTCCTGCTGGCCGCCGAGTTTTCCGTAGATCCATAGAAATAGAAGCGCAAAGCCGTATAAAAAGGCGCGGCGGGCCAACGGCCCGCCGCGCGGTCTCAAAGAGAAGGGAAGCCTCTTATTTGCGGTTCTCCTTCTGGTTGCGCTGCTCGTTCTGCTGCTTGTTCTCGCGCTGATTCTGGTTCTGGTTTTGGTTCTGATTGCGCTCGTTCTGGTTGTTTTCGCGGTTCTGCATAAAAATGTCTCCTTTCGATTCACTGGGTACAGCCATATTCTTGCCCCGCTGCTTGAAAATATACAAAAAAATCAAAAAAACATGGTTGACAAAGCGAATAACGACTGGTATACTGATTTAGCAAAACAAAGCAGGCGCGCATCCGCCTCACCTCCAGCCAGAGGGCGAAGAGGTCAACAACGTTGTGAACAGACTGCCCGGGAAGGCAGTTTGCTGTTGCGCGGATGCCGTTTTGGTATCCGCGTTTTGTGATTTTTAGGATGGAGGTGCTTTGACCATAGCTAAGTTAGTGCATGAACTGAATGAGGACATCCGCGACAAGGAGATCCGCCTGATCGGCTCCCAGGGCGAGCAGCTGGGGATCATGGGGCCTGCCGAGGCGCTGAAGATCGCCGACGAGCAGGGCCTGGACCTGGTGAAGATCTCACCCCAGGCGACGCCCCCTGTCTGCAAGCTGATGAACTACGGCAAGTTCCGCTTCGAGCAGAGCAAGAAGGAAAAGGAAGCCAGAAAGAACCAGCATGTGGTGGAGATCAAGGAGATCCGTATGTCTCCAGGCATCGATGTCGGCGATTTCAACACCAAGCTGAAAAACGCCCAGAAGTTCATTGCCGACGGCAACCGCGTCAAGGTCTCTGTCCGTTTCCGGGGCCGTGAGATGGCCCACACCGACATCGGCAAGGACCTGCTGGACAAATTCGCCCAGCAGTGTGCTGAAACGGCGAACCTGGATAAACCCGCCAAGCTGGAGGGCCGGATGATGTCCATCTTCCTCTCTCCCAAGGGCGGAAAGTGAGCGACCAAGATTTTTTAATACACGGAAGGAGTTATCTACTATGCCTAAGCTGAAGACCCATAGCGGCGCCAAGAAGAGATTCAACCTGACCAAGACCGGTAAGGTGAAGCGTGCCAAGGCTTTCAAGAGCCACATCCTCACCAAGAAGGACACCAAGCGGACTCGTCGCCTGCGCGCCGGTGGCTATGCGGACGTTACCAATATGGATGCCGTCCGCAAGATGATCCCCTACAAGTAAGCTACGAGACGTTTGAAATAGGAGGTTTTTACAATGGCTAGAGTCAAAGGCGCGATGATGACGCGCAAGAGAAGAAATAAGACCCTGAAGATGGCCAAGGGCTACTGGGGTTCCAAGTCCAAGCATTTCCGCGTTGCCAACCAGGCGGTGATGAAGTCCCTGACCTATGCTTACACCGGCCGCCGGCTGAAGAAGCGCGACTTCCGCTCCCTGTGGATCACCCGCATTTCCGCCGCCTGCAAGCTGAACGGCATGAACTACTCCACCTTCATGCACGGTCTGAAGGTCGCCGGCATTGAGATCAACCGCAAGATGCTGGCCGAGCTGGCTGTCAACGACGCTGTCGCCTTCACCCAGCTGACCGAGATTGCCAAGAAGGCCTGATCTTGACACGATGTCATCATAAAAACAGCGTCCCGATTTTCGGGGCGCTGTTTTTGTTTTATCGTCCGTCAGCTGCCCGGCAGAAATAAGGCCCGCAAATCTCCTCGTGGGTATGCACATAGGTCCAGGAGAAATCCTTGTCCACCAGATACCAGTCCGAACCATTAAAAGACGGGTAATCATCTGCCGGGCGGTCTGCCAGGGCCAGGGCCTTTGACTTGGGAAGGGCCTGGATCAGCGGCTGGCTGGCTGGCGGATACTCACAATAGAAGAAATACAATGTCTCCTCCGGTACCTCCGCCAAGGCCTGTCGGGCCGCACCGCCTGTCAGGCAGGGGACCAATTCCCAGGAGAAGATGTGCCAGAGGTAATTCCCCTCCGCCAGCACATGAGCGCCCAGCTTTTCCTCCGGTACGCCTGCGGCGAAGGTGTCCAGCCAGCGAGTTTTGATGTTGGCAGGGAAGGGCTCCTCCCAGGGGACCATGGTGGCTACCAGCCGGTTGATGGGCTGGCCCAGTTCGTAGAACTTGGCCTCATAGTCCGTCATAACGCCTACGGGACCGTTGGCATGCAGATCCCGGGTCACCTCGGACAAGGTGAAGCCGAAGCGGGGAATCTCCTCCACGGAGAACTCAAACAATCCCTGGTTGTCAGTTTTGAAGTGGATCTGGCCGCCCATTTTCAACACCTGGCGGTACAGCTTCAGGAAATTGCCATGGGTCAGCCGCCGCTTGGCGTGGCGGTTGCTGGGCCAGGGATCCGAGAAATTCAGATAGATGCGGTCCACCTCACCGGAGGCAAAGAAATAGGGGAGCTGGTCAGCGTTGGCATCGACGAAGTAGACGTTGGTCAGCCCCGCCTTCACGCACCGCTCCATGGCCACCACCATGGCGTCAGGGACCATCTCTACGGCGATGAACAGCACGTCCGGCTCTGCCGCCGCCGTTCCGGCAGTGAAGCGGCCCTTGCCGCAGCCCAGCTCCAGCCGCAGCTCCCGGGCCTGGGGCATCAGGTCCCGCCAATGGCCCTGCCGCACGTAGGGGTCCCGGATCAGACGGTCGCCGCAGCGGTCCATCCGGGGGATCAGGTTTTTCTTTTTCCGCATCCGCATAGGTGAGATCCTCCCAAGGATATCAATTTGGCCGTAAGCCACAAGGTCTTGTGGCGGCAGGATGATTCTACCACAGGAAAACGCCGCTGTAAATGACTTTTCACCGGGAAAAATCGCGGGAAACAAGACGGGGAGGGGCGGATTATGTTAATAGCTTCACAAAATTGTATAAATTTTAACGATTATTTTGTGTGAAGTGTAAAAAAGCGGAAAACCGGGTATTAGGGCTGCATTTTCCACTTGATAAATCAGGGGGATGTCTATATAATGGAGATTGTGAGTAAATTGGCAAACTGGGATTTGCTCTCGTCCCCTGGCAGGCAAGAGAACGTGAGAAACACAGACTAAAATTAAAATAACAGGAGGAAACAACATGAAGGTAGCAATTTTCGGCGCCGGCACCATGGGCAGCGGTATTGCTCAGGTTTTCGCAGCGAAGGGCCACACCGCCCTGATGTATGCAAGCTCCGTGGCTTCCGCCCAGAAGCACAAGGATAAGCTGGCGGCTTCTTTGCAGAAGCGCGTGGAGAAGGGCAAGATGACCCAGGAGGCCGTGGACGCCCTGATGGCCAATATCCTGGTGGAGGAGAAGTCCGCCTGCGCTGACGCCGACCTGATCATCGAGTGCGTCAAGGAGGACATGGCCACCAAGAAGGAACTGCTGAACGAGCTGGACGCCATGTGCAAGCCCGAGGCCGTTTTCGCCTCCAACACCTCCTCGCTGTCCATCACCGAGATGGGTAATGGCCTGAAGCATCCCGTCATCGGTATGCACTTCTTCAATCCCGTGCCCAGCATGAAGCTGGTGGAGATCATCCGGGGCGCCAATACGACCCAGGAGACTTTTGATTTCGTTTACAAGCTGTCTCAGGAGATCGGCAAGGACCCCGTCGAGGTGGCTGAGGCCCCCGGCTTTGTGGTCAACAAGATCCTGATCCCCATGATCAACGAGGCCATCGGCCTAGTGGAGACCGGCGTCGCCTCCGTGGAGGATATCGACAAGTCCATGCGCCTGGGCGCCAACCATCCCATGGGCCCCCTGGCTCTGGGCGACTTCATCGGCCTGGACGTCTGCCTTGCCATTATGGACACGCTGTACACCGAGACCGGCGATCCCAAGTACCGTCCCGCCCTGCTGCTGAAGAAGATGGTCCGCGGCGGCCTGCTGGGCAAGAAGAGCGGCAAGGGTTTCTATGATTATTCCAAGTAAAATCTGATAGAAAAGGAGTAAAGTAAAAGGTATGGATTTTCATCTTTCAAATGAGCAGCTGATGCTCCGTAAGATGTACAGGGAATTCGCCGAGAACGAAGTGAAACCTCTGGCTGAGGAGATCGACGAGGAAGAGCGGTTCCCCATGGAGACCGTGGAGAAGATGGCGAAGCTGGGCATGATGGGCATCTACTTCCCCAAAGAGTACGGCGGCGCCGGTGGCGACGTCCTCTCCTATGCCATGTGCGTGGAGGAGCTGGCCAAGGTCTGCGGCACCACCGCTGTTATCGTGTCTGCTCATACCTCCCTGTGCTGCGCTCCCATTTTTGAGAATGGCACCGAGGAGCAGAAGCGCAAGTATCTGCCCGACCTGCTGAGCGGCCGCAAGATCGGCGCCTTCGGCCTGACTGAGCCCAACGCCGGCACCGACGCCTCCGGCCAGCAGACCACTGCCGTGCTGGAGGGCGACCACTATGTCCTCAACGGCTCCAAGTGCTTCATCACCAACGGCAACGTGGCCGATACCTTTGTGGTCTTTGCCATGACCGATAAGAGCAAGGGCAACCACGGCATCTCCGCCTTCATCGTGGAAAAGAGCTTCCCTGGCTTCTCCACCGGCAAGCATGAGAAGAAGATGGGCATCCGCGGCTCCTCTACCTGTGACCTGATCTTTGAGGACTGCATCGTCCCCAAGGAGAACTTGCTGGGCAAGGAAGGCAAGGGCTTCAAGATCGCCATGCAGACCCTGGACGGCGGCCGGATCGGCATCGCCGCGCAGGCTCTGGGCCTGGGCGAAGGCGCTGTAAATGAGGCTGTGAAGTATACCCAGGAGCGCGTTCAGTTTGGCCGCCGCCTGAGCCAGTTCCAGAACACCCAGTTCCAGCTGGCCGATATGCACACCCGTATGCAGGCCGCTCAGTATCTGGTCTATGCCGCTGCCTGCAAGAAGCAGCTGCATGAGGACTATTCCATGGACGCCTCTATGGCGAAGCTGTTTGCCGCCGAGGCCGCTTCCGACGTGACCCGCCGCGCCGTCCAGCTGTTCGGCGGCTATGGCTACACCCGTGAGTATCCCGTGGAGCGCATGATGCGCGACGCCAAGATCACCGAGATCTACGAGGGTACATCCGAGGTCCAGCGCATGGTCATTTCCAGCCGCCTGGGCGTGAAATAAGATAGGAGGTAAAGGTTAAAATGAAGATCATTGTTTCTATTAAGCAGGTACCCGATACCTCCGGCAAGGTGGCTGTCAATCCCGACGGTACCCTGAACCGCGCGTCCATGCAGACCATTACCAACCCCGACGACATGAACGCCCTGGAGGCCGCTCTGAAGATCAAGGACGCCACCAACTGCAAGGTCATTGTCGTCACCATGGGTCCCCCGCCTGCGGCCGGCATGCTGCGGGAAGCCCTGGCCATGGGCGCGGATGAGGCCGTACTGGTCTCCGCCCGTGAGTTCGGCGGCTCCGACACTTACGCCACTTCCCAGATCCTGGCTGCCGCCATCAACAAGATCGGCGTGGAGAAGGATGATATCGTGCTGTGCGGCCGTCAGGCTATCGACGGCGACACCGCCCAGGTGGGCCCCCAGATCGCCGAGAAGCTGCACCTGCCCCAGATCACCTATGCCGCTGATATCACCAAGGAAGGCGACACCGTCACCGTCAAGCGGATGCTGGAGGATGGATACATGACCATCAAGACCCAGACCCCCTGCCTGGTGACCTGCATCAAGGAGCTGAACGAGCCCCGTTATATGAGCGTCGGCGGCGTGTTCGAGGCCTATGCCAAGCCCCTGGATACATACAATTATGAGACGCTGAAGGACGATCCCCTGATCGACGCCACCACCATCGGCCTGAAGGGCTCTCCCACCAACATCTTCAAGAGCTTCACGCCTCCCCAAAAGGGCGCCGGCATGATGCTCTCCGAGGTGGATGACAAGGCCAATTGTGAAAAGCTGGCCTCTATCCTGGCCGCTAAGCACATCATCTGAGAAAGGGGATAAAAGAGTATGTCTAATTTCAACAGTGCTGATATCGCTGCTTTCAAGGATGT
>NZ_CANRKH010000037.1 GCF_947631165.1 uncultured Dysosmobacter sp.
TCCGGCACGGGGTGCTTCTGCTCCCCTTTTTTCTCGCTGATATTCACTGATACGACCTTGGCCATGTTCATTCCTCCCTCAAACCAGCTGCAGTTCCTGGCCCATGCCGCGCTTCAGCGCCCGCTGATAGACCGTCGCGGCGCAATTGACATCATGGGCACCCATGCCCATATGGGTCGAAACGATGATCTCATTCTCCCGCTCCCGGCCGGGGATCTTGCCGGTCAGCAGCTCAGTCATGTCGCCGAACACATCATCCATCGTCAAAGCCCCACCGGGATTTAACTGGGGGCTTTGCAAAATGTCTTGGTCCGGCACCTTGTATCCCAGATACCACTTATCAGCGGCCTTCCCCAATTTCGGGTCTAAATCCCGGAAACCCTCAATTCCAATGACTGTGGTTCCTGGCCTGACCAGCTCCGCGGACAGCAGCTTTTTCTGAGCACCGGAAGCCATCAAGATCAAATTGCTGCCGGTGACCGTCTCTTCCGGCGTATCGCAGATCACGACCTCTAAACGGCCGGAGAGGCGCTTTTGGACCTCTTCCATGGGCTGCCGGCTCCTGTTAAACAGGCGCAGCTGCCTCAATGAGGGGAATTCCTCCAAAAAGCCGCGGATGCCCGCCTTGGCCTGGGCACCGCAGCCAAAAACGGAAAGCACCTTCGGCTCCGGATTGGCCAGGTGACGAGCCTGAACGACACCATGTCCGCCGGCGGTCCGCATGGTGGTGATATTTGTGGCCCCTACCAAAGCGATGGGAGAGCCTGTCCGCACATCACTCAGGATCACCAGATTTCCATGGCTGAAGGGGTAGCCCGGCAGGGGCTTGGAATAGGTGTCGATCCATTTCACGCCAGCCACTTTTCGGTGGTGCAGGATGGCTGGCATGGAGTGGAAATTATTTTTCTGCTCCGGGTCCGCAAACATCATCACCATTTTACCCACGGTGATCTCGCCGGTGCCGATATGGTAAAACGTATCCTCTGCCGCCGCAATGGCGTCGGCGGGCGTCAGGAGCGTCATCACATCCTCTTCATTCAAAAACAGCAATTTCTCCGGAATATACATTTTCATTCCTCTTTTCTCCTGTCTTACCAAAATTCAGGCGCCTGGTATGCGCCGCTTTTGCCGCCGCGCTTTTCCAGCAGGCGGATGTTTGTGATCCGCATGTCCTTCTGGACTGCCTTGCACATGTCGTAGATGGTCAGCGCCGCTGTGGAAACAGCGGTGAGCGCCTCCATCTCCACGCCGGTGACCCCGGTGCAGGTAACGGCGGCCTTGATCTCCACCATGCAGGGCTGGTCGGACAGGCGGAAGGTGATGTCGATGCCGGTCAGAGGCAGGGGATGGCACATGGGGATCAGTTCCCAGGTGTGCTTGGCCGCCTGGATGCCGGCCACCTGAGCCACCGCCAGCACGTCGCCTTTTTTCATCGTGCCGTTTTTGATGTGGGTCATAGTCTCCGGCGAGACGTGGATCTCGCCGGCGGCCACCGCCGTCCGGTGGGTGACGGTCTTTTCCGTCACATCCACCATTTTGGCCCGGCCCTGTTCATTGAAATGGGTCAGCTCTGGCATCTGCTCATCCTCCGATCTGATTCATGTTCCGGGGCGTGTCGCTGGGGCGCTCCGCCAGGTGATGCCGCTGGGGCTTTTGCAGGATGCCCTGCCGGATGGCATTTTCCAGCCTCCAGCCGTGGAGACCCCGCAGGTCGATCTCCTCCCGGCTGTGGAGGCAGCCCTTCAGTTTGCCGTCCGCCGTGACCCGGATGCGGCGGCATTCACCGCAGAAGTCGTGGCTCATGGGGGAGATGAGACCCACCGTGCCGGGAGCGCCAGGCAGACGGTAGCGCCGCGCGACTCCGCTGGAACCGATCTGCTGTAAAGCGGAATTCCTTTGTAGAATGGAATCAGCGGAAACAAAACAGCTCTTGTCCCAAGAGGCGCACGGCCCCATAGGCATCAGTTCAATGAAGCGGACCTCCCAAGGATGCTCCTGCGTCAGCACCAGAAAATCATCTGTTTCGTCATCGTTGAAGCCGCCGATCAGAACCGTATCTAGCTTCAAATGCTGGAATCCAGCGTTCTCCGCCGCCTGGATGCCCTGCCATACCTGGGAGAGCTGTCCAAGCCGGGTCATTTGGGCAAACCGCCCTGGCCGCAGGGTGTCCAGGCTGATGTTCAGCCGGTCTACGCCCGCCTCCCGAAGGGGGCGGGCCAGCTCCGGCAGCAGGCTGCCGTTGGTGGTGAGGCACAGCTCTTCCAGGCCGGAAATGGCCCGCAGACGGCGGCATAGCTCCAGGATGCCCCGGCGCACCAGCGGTTCTCCACCTGTCAAGCGTATCTTCTTTACGCCGCATGCAACAGCAGCCCTGCTGATCTCCTCGATCTCCTCCACAGAGAGGATATCCTGATGCGCACGCTTGCACACGCCCTCCTCCGGCATGCAGTACCGGCAGCGGTAATTGCACAGATCTGTCACCGACAGCCGCAGATAATCGATGGTCCGACCACAGCCATCCAGCATACAGACCCTCCTTTTCGTGATACTCATTTGAGATAAACGCTACCTTTATCATAGCAGGAATTGGAGAAAAGTCAAGAGGAAGGGGCGGCCTATTCCGCAGATCGCCCTGCTGGGCCTTGCGCTTTTTCCGGGAAAGTGTTATTCTATTGAAAAAAGAACGAGGAGGGTGATGGCGTGGGACTAGCGGAGCTTTTGGAGATCCGGCCCGGCGTGACCGCTGTCATTGGCGGCGGAGGCAAGACAACGCTGTTGAGGACTTTGGGCAGCGAGCTTTCCAGCGGCCATTCGGTGCTGCTCTGCACCACCACGAAGATCTTCCCGTTTCCGGACCTGCCCTGCGCCCGGACGGAGGCGGAGCTGGAGGTTTTGCGCCGGGACCATCGGCTGCTTTGCGCCGGAACGCCGGTCCCCGGTACAGGAAAGCTGACGGCTCCATTATCGTCCATGGCAAAGCTGGCGGATGTGTTCGACTATGTGTTGGTAGAGGCAGATGGTTCCGCCCAGCGGCCCATAAAGGCCCACGCCCTCCATGAGCCGGTGATCCCACGGGAGACTGCGCAAACCATTTTGGTGGTGGGGGCCTCCGGCTTCGGGCAGCCCATCGCCCAGGCGGCCCACCGGCCGGAGCGGTACGCTCAAATCGTCGGGCTGCCGCAAGAGGCGTCAGTCACACCGGAGACGGAGGCGGCGGTGCTGATCGCTGAAGCCCTGCATGATAAAATTTATGTAAACCAAGTAGAAGCAGAGCAGGACCGCAGGAACGCCGCCGCGCTGGCAGGGCTGCTGGCGTGTCCGGTGCTGGCCGGTTCGCTGCGAAGAGGGGAGTATTTGCTATGCTGATCGTGATCCGAGGTGCAGGAGACCTGGCTACCGGCGTTGCTCTGCGGCTGCGGAGGGCCTGTATCCAGGTGGTCATGACGGAGGTGGAGCGGCCCACCGCCATTCGGCGGACGGTCTGCTTTTCTCAGGCCATCGTTCACGGCGAGACGGTGGTGGAGGGTATAACGGCCCGGCGGGCAGACAGTCCGGCCCAGGCGCTGGAGCTGTTGAAAAGCGGCGTCGTCCCGGTGCTGGCGGACCCGGAGGCGGCCTGTATCCCGGTCCTGAAGCCGGATGCGGTGGTGGACGCCATTCTGGCCAAGAGGAATTTGGGGACCTGCATCACCGACGCCCCGGTGGTGATTGGTGTCGGCCCCGGTTTTACCGCCGGTGTGGACTGCCATGCGGTAGTGGAGACCATGCGGGGCCACTACCTGGGGCGGGTCATCTATGACGGCAGCGCTCAGCCCAACACCGGCATCCCCGGCCTCATCGGCGGCTTTGCGGGGGAGCGGGTGCTCCGAGCGCCGGCGGACGGCGCATTCCACCAGCTTCTGGAAATCGGCGCTCAGGTGAAAATGGGGGACGTGGCCGCCACGGTAAACGGCCAGCCCATGGTCTGTACCCTGGACGGCGTTCTGCGGGGCATCCTGGCGGAGGGGACCCCGGTGTTCCAGGGCATGAAAGCCGGAGACATCGATCCCCGCTGCAAGCTCGAGCACTGTTACTGCGCCAGCGACAAGGCCCTGGCGGTGGGCGGCGGCGTGCTGGAAGCGGTGCTGAACCTGTCGGGGGCGCTGGCAGAACAGGAAAGGAAGAACGAACATGCCTGAAAACGAAGTAAAGCTGACCAAGCTGGCCAAGTGCGCCGGGTGCGGCGCGAAGGTGGGAGCGGGCGTTCTGGCCCAGCTCCTGGAGGGCATCCAGGTCCATCAGGACCCCAATTTGCTGGTGGGCTTCGACAAGAGCGACGATGCGTCGGTGTACAAGGTCACAGACGACCTGGCTTTGGTGCAGACGGTGGATTTTTTCCCGCCCATTGCCGACGATCCCTACCTCTTCGGCCAGATCGCGGCCACCAACGCCCTCAGCGACGTGTATGCTATGGGCGGCGAGCCGAAGCTGTGTCTGAACATCATGGCCGTTCCGGCGGACATGCCCGGAGACGCCGTGCACCAGATGCTGCGGGGTGGCTATGACAAGGTATACGAGGCCGGCGCGCTCATCACCGGCGGCCACAGCATTTTGGACGATGAGCCGAAATACGGCCTGGCGGTGACGGGCTTTGTCCATCCGGACAGGGTTCTGACCAACAGTGGGGCAAAGCCCGGCGACGTGCTGCTGTTTACCAAGCCCCTGGGCATTGGTGTGCTGACCACTGCCGCCAAGGCGGAGATGGCCTCCGGGGAAAGCATGGAACTGGCCCACCGGCTGATGACCACACTGAACAAGTCCGCCCGGGACGCTATGGTAAAAAACCGGGTCCACGCCTGCACTGACGTGACGGGCTTCGGCCTGCTGGGCCACCTGACGGAGATGGCCCAGGGCAGCGATGTGGAGATAGAACTGCACATAAACAAGATCGACCTGATCCCGGAAGCGCTGGAACTGGCCCGCATGGGCATCCTGCCGGAGGGGATGTACCGCAACCGTGCCTTCGCCCAGGAGGGTGTGGACGCTGGGGATACAGAGTTATGTAAACAGGATCTGCTGTACGACCCTCAGACCGCCGGGGGACTGCTGATGGCGGTGGACCCCGCTGACGCGGAGGCGCTGTTCGAGGAACTGAAGGGCTGTGTGCCCAGCGCCCAGCGGATCGGCGCCGTCCGGGAATACCGGGGCGGGAAGCGGATCTTCCTGCGATAAGGCAACAAAAGAGGCCGGTCCCATAGGGACCGGCCTCTCGTTTCATTGTGTGCCAAAGACTTGCCGCGCCGCTATGCGGCGGGTTCTCCCGTTGGCTTTGCCAGCGGCGGGACCTTGAAGCGGAAATAGTCAAAGTTATACAGGCGGTTCACGTCCACTGTGTCCTGGAAGCGAAGCGTGATCAGCTCGCTGACGGTCACCAGCTGATAGCCCTGCTCTTCCAGCCAGGGGACCAGGACCCGGGCGGCCTCCACAGTGCTTTCATATGTACTGTGGAGCAGGATCACCTGTCCGTCCAGATCCTTAAAGCCCTGAATGTGGGCGATCACCTTCTCCGCGTCCCGGCACTTCCAGTCCTCCGGGTCGATGGACCAGGTGACGATGGCGCGGTCACAGGCGGTTTTCAGCGCCTTGTTGGTGGAGCCGTAGGGTGGGCGCAGCAGCGTGGGAGCAGTGCCCAGCACATCGATAAAGGCCGCGTCTGCCGCCGCCAGGTCTGCCTGCAGAGCTTCCAGCTTCATTTTGCCCAGGTTGGCGTGACGGTAGGAGTGACTGCCGATCTCGCAGCCCATCTCCGCCGCCCGGCGGACGGCGTCCGGATCGTTGGGCAGGTTTTTCGCCACTTCAAAGAACGTAGCCACAGCGTTGTGTTCCTCCAGGATATCCAGAAGCTGGTCTGTGTACTGGGCGTGGGGGCCGTCGTCAAAGGTCAGCGCCACCATGGGACGGCTGGGATCGACTATGCGGACGGGGACAGGCGCTTCCTCCACCGGCGGCTCCGGTGTGTCGGTGGGCGGGGGCTGGACAGAGGCTGATACTGCTTGTGTGGAGCCGCCTGTGCCGCAGGCGGTGGCGAGGGAGAGCACGAGGAGAAGAGAGAGGAAGGATCGCATAGCAGCTGCCCCGCTTTCTAGTAAGTTTCTTCATGCACTTATTTTGACGGAAAACGGGGGAAAAGTCAGTATCAAATCGATTACAAATAGAAACAAAATGGTAACAGCCGCGGTGGAAGGATGGCCGGACTGCCCGTTTCATCGGAAATGGCATCTGCATCAGGATTTGAGCCGAAGGCAGCTCCGATATTCCGTTGTCTTTGGTGTCCCTGGTATAGAACAGCGCCTCGCTGCTGAAAAAAACCGGCGGAAGTATCCGCCGGTTTTGGATATTTATGCAATGCGCTCCAGCCACTTCAGGTCATACGGCTCGAAAACCACCTTTTCATAGGCATCCAAATCCAGCAGCACACCGGTCCAATCAGAGTGGATGTCGCCGTTCTGCTTGATAAGGATATCATACAGAATATCGTAGGTCACGCCGTTGGCGGGGTCCGTCTCCACAATGGTGGAGTAGGGCAGAGTCTTGTGATAGGTCAGCTCCAGACCCTTGTAGTCAAAGTGGAAGCCGCAGCGCATCCGGCAGCCGTCCAGGCCGGTATACCGGGCGATCTTCTTCAGATCCTGCAGGATCTTGTCGCCGCTCTCGTCATACAGGTTTTCTGGCGTGGTAGCGGTATAGTCAAAACGGAACTGGATGGAGGCACCCGGAATTTTGCGGAAGCGCTCCATATAGGGGATCAGCTGCTCGGCGGGATAGTTTTTGTACAGCACACAGTTCACACGAAAGGGCACCGGCAGGCGGGCCAACAGGCCGTCGTTAGACTCCACCACATATTTCTGCATGTGGCGGGAGACATTGATGCAGGTGATCTTGTGCTTGTTGCGCTCCGCGAAAGCCAGGATATCCTCCTCAGACTGATGCTCGGAGACCGGCAGTGTGGTGTTGATATAGACCTTGTGAGTCGTGGGGATCTCGTCCAGCATCATTTGCAGAGACTCCAGGTTGGCGAAGGGCTCTCCGCCGGTGAACACAAAGTCGCAATAAGGGGTTATGGCGTCCATGCGCCGGATGCTGGCGCATATCTTCTCGGCGGAGAAGCCTGTCAGATCTGCATACTCCCCCTTGTTGATGCAGAAGGGGCAGTGATTTTTGCAGTCGTAGGGGACGAAGATCGTCACCGTGGCTCCGCCCGCCCGGGTTTTATAGGGATGTTTCATGTCGTTGATCGGCCTTTCATAAAAATAGAGGACTACGCCAGTAACGGCAAATACCTCCATTTTGTTGTTTTCATACACAATATCGTATTTTAATGGATTTTAAATGGAAGGTCAAGAGGGAAAGTGAAATTTCACAGAGATTTCCGCTGCCGGACCAGGATGTTCATATGATGGGCCTATACTTTAAAGGAAAAACGTGCTATACTTGTTGAAATTTTTCAAAAAGCAGGAGAGGAGGCAGCTTTATGGAGCGATTGACGGCGCCCTTGCAGGCGCAATTGGATATCATGACGGCCCTGCTGGCGGAGCGGCCGGAGATCGGCATGTGGTTCACAGCCATCGCCCGGCTCCTGTTTCCGGTGCTGGCAGTGCTGATCCTGTATCGGGCGGTGCGGTCTCTGCTGAACATTCCCCACACGCCGGAGGCCTGGGGCCAGTTGAGCCTGCCCAACGGGATGCCCATCTTCCTGACCCACTGGGAGAATATCATCGGCCGGGGCAGGACCGCCGACGTCCAGCTGCATTATCCTAGCGTCTCCCGGCAGCACGCGGCCCTCTGCCGGGGGGAAGATGAGACCTGGACGGTCTATGACCTTGGCTCCAAGGGCGGCACGGCGGTGAACGGCGTGCCGGTGGAGGGCGCCGCGCCGGTGCGGCTGGGGGATACCATCACGCTGGGAGGCGTGCCTCTGGTATTCCTGCCCCAGACCGTGGCGGAGCGGGAGGATCTGGAGGAAAAACGCCGGGCGGAGCGGCCCGCCGCCATGTGGCCCTCCTTTTTGTGGCTGACGGTGTTCCAGGTGTTGGCCTGCCTGCAATTGATCGCAGCGGCGGGAACGGAGGCCAGCGCCGCCATCCCCCTGGCGTTTCTGGGATTGACAGCAGTGATGTGGCTGTACGCCGCCGTACTGCGCTGTGCTCGCTGCGTGGGCTTTGAGATGGAGACTATCGCCTTTTTCCTCTCCACGCTGTCACTGGCGGTGACGGCCTCCAGCGCGCCGGGGAGCCTCTATAAGCAGTTCCTGGCCATTCTGCTGGGGCTGGCGCTGTTTTTGGTGCTGGGCCTGTTCCTGCGGGATCTGAGCCGGGTACAAAAGACCCGCTGGCTCATGGCCGCCGCGGCCATCGGCCTGCTGGGGATCACGCTGCTGGTGGGCAATTCCAAATATGGGGCGGTGAACTGGATCTCTATCGGCGGACTCAGCTTCCAGCCTTCGGAGATCGCCAAGATCTGCTATATTTTTGCTGGCTCCGCCACACTGGAGCGGCTGTTCCACCGGCGGAACCTGACCCTGTTCATTTTGCTGACCGGCGTGTGTATCGGCCTGCTGGGACTGATGAGCGATTTCGGCACGGCGGCCATTTTCTTCGTCACCTTCCTGATCATTGCCTATCTTCGTTCTGGGGACTTCGCCACACTGGCCCTCATCTGCGGCGGCGCGGTGTTCGGCGCAGGGATCGTGCTGAAATTCAAGCCCTATATCCTGTCCCGCTTCGCCTCCTGGGGCCACGCCTGGGAGGCAGCCTCCACCACCGGCTACCAGCAGACCCGCACCATGTCGGCGGCAGCCTCCGGCGGCCTGCTGGGCATGGGGGGCGGCAGCGGCTGGCTCCGCCGGGTCGCGGCGGCGGACACGGATCTGGTGTTTGGGATGCTGTGTGAGGAATGGGGGCTGCTGATCGCCCTGCTGGCAGTATGCGCCATCATAACCCTGGCGGTGTTCACCGTCCGGGCCTGCCGGGCCGGGCGGTCCAGCTTCTATACCATCGCCGCCTGCGCGGCGGGGTCACTGCTGGTGTTTCAGACCTGCTTGAACGTGTTTGGCTCCGTGGACCTGCTGCCCCTCACCGGCGTGACCTTTCCCTTTGTGTCCAACGGCGGCTCCGCCATGATGTCCGCCTGGGGCCTGCTGGCCTTCTTGAAGGCCACGGACACCCGGGAGAATGCCAGCTTTGCCATCCGGCGGGGGACGTATCGAAAACTGACGGCGGAGGCCCAGCGGCGGGCGGAGCCTGTGGGCGACCCCTTTGCTGAAGAACAGGAGGCGGACCATGAAGAAGATTGAGCGGCGGGCCGTGGTGTGCGCTGTGCTGGCGCTGCTGCTGGCGGCGGGGCTGTGCGTGTTTCTGGTGAACTATCTGCTGAACGGCGGAAGCTGGGCCTCCTCGGCCTTCAACCGCCATCTCTATGATTCCAACGGCGTTCTGGCCGTCGGCACGGTGCTGGACCGGGACGGCGACGTGCTGTCCTCCGTGGAGAACGGGAAGCGCACCTATTACAGCAGCGAGGCCGTCCGCAAGGCGACCCTCCACGCGGTGGGCGACCTGCGGGGCAGCATTGGCACCGGGGCGCTGAATGCTTTTGCCGATAGGCTGACGGGCTATAACATTCTCAACGGTGCTTTCGGCGCGGACCGGGGCAATGAGCTGTATCTGACCATCGACGCCCGGTATAATTACGAGGCGTATCAGGCCTTGAACGGCTGTGCCGGGACGGTTGCAGTGTACAATTACAAAACGGGGGAGATCCTCTGCATGGTCTCTTCTCCCAGCTATGACCCCTTGCATGTTCCAGAAGATATCGAGACCAACGACCGCTATCAGGGGACTTATCTCAACCGATTTCTCTCCGCTACGTTCACGCCGGGGTCCGTGTTCAAGACCGTGACCCTGGCGGCGGCGCTGGAAAATATCCCGGACGTCGGCCAGCGCACCTGGACCTGCGCTGGCAGCGTTCAGGTGGGAGAGGAGACCATCGTCTGTTCCGGGACCCATGGGGAGCAGCACATCGGGGACGCCTTCGCCAATTCCTGCAACGTGGCATTTGCACAGATCGCGGCGGAGCTTGGAGAGGATACGATGAAGCGATACACGGAAAAAGCAGGCTTGACGGACAGCTATTCCGTCAATGGCCTGCCTACTGCCCGGGGGAGCTTCTCCTTCAGCGGCGCCGCCGAGGGCCAGCTGGGCTGGGCCGGTGTGGGCCAGGGGCAGGATCTGGTGAATCCCTGTGCCCTGATGGTGTACATGGGAGCCATCGCCGGCGGCGGCAAAGCGGCAGAGCCGTATGTGATCCAAAAGACCGTCTCCGCCTTGGGGCTACCGTCCTTTCCCCACCTGACCCGCAGGACCGGGACGCTGGTGTCCGGCGGAACGGCGGCAAAGCTGGCGGACATGATGGCGGACAACGTGGAAAAGACTTATGGCACAAAGCGTTTTCCCAATATGGATATCTGCGCCAAGTCCGGCACCGCCGAGGTGGGGGAGGGGCAGCAGCCTCACGCCTGGTTCGCGGGCTTCCTGCGGAACGAGGACGCGCCCTACGCCTTTGTGGTGTTGGTGGAGAATGGCGGCGGGGGAAGCTCCGTGGCCGGCACCGTGGCGGGAAAGGTGCTGGATGTGATGGTCAACGGATATGAATGAGGGGCCTTGAAAGACCATAAAAATACGCTGTGCCAAAGGGCAGCACTTCATAAGGAAGTGCCGCCCTTACGCTGTTTTTGAGGTGGGTTGATGGGGCTGGAATCCCTCTCGGCGCTCAGCGCCGCCCGCTTTGAGGGCGCCTGCAGCAGTACAAAAGCTATGCTCGCTGCACGATGAGACAGGGCAGCAGACTGTCCCCAGGGGCTTCTTTCGTTTGCATACAGAACAAGCATTTGCCAATACCTTTTTGCATGAGATTCTGTAGAGATACTCTCGGCGCAAATGCTCAGGTGCGGTAAAGCAGCACAGAAAAACTTGGTCGAAATGACAGCTGCACCGCTATTCCGATGACATTTCTAAATATTCCAAATATGCTTGAAACAGCGTCCTCAAGCAGTTATAATCAGAGTAAAATTAAATATTGAGGTGATTGCATGACATTAGAAGAAATGGCCCAACACACCAGCCCTTATCTGCTGTGCTGGATTGATTTTGCTATGACACCAAAGCATCTTACGGACATCAACCAGCTGAAACGAATTAAGCGTCTGGCGGGTAAGGATTTCCCTGTCCCCCACAGCGAATATACTAAGCAGAAGTTGGCTCCTATACAGGATTTTTTGAAGTCCAGGACAGGTGATTGGGTTATGCTGGAAGAAATGACTAACTTGCAAGTATTGGAGTTTCCAGCACGCACCCCGCTTGGGATTATTGATGATTTTTCATTCCTTCCTAAGCTAAAAAAATTGTACCGCTTAGACTTGCGAGCCACCAGTTTTTCGGACTGCTCCCTATTGTCAGAACTTACACAATTAAAGAGTTTAGCCCTTCCCGCCCGAAAGAAATTGATTCATGCGGAAGTGCTGGATATTTTATCCTGCAAGATCTATACGGAAGAACCCGCCTACCATGATGACGACTTTCCAAAATACAAAGTTGTCCCCACACAGGATGCTTCCGCGCCCTTGCCTGACGCCTTTGCCGCGCACTGTCTGGAATATGGTCGAAAGCGTTTTATGAACAGTGAACTTACTCAGGAAGTTCTGGATGAGCTCACCGAATTGATTCAAGCTGAACAGGTCAACTCCCTCCTTCTTTCTTTGGATGAAAACAGTGAGGAGGACTTTTTCACCATGGATATTAAGGCTGGTTGGGCTGCCCCTACGTTCAATATCTGGAATGAGAAAGGTGATCCTGTCTGCTTTCAGCCGATCAACGAAAAGTATGTCAGTGTGGAGGAGGATGCCCCGGTCGAAATTGGAGGTCAAACTCCTGTTCCAAAACGCTTTGCTTTGGATGATTTGTCTTTGGCAGCACAGTGCGCGATTTTTTTTGCTAAGACAGGAAAGCTTTACCCTGGTGTTCAATGGGCGGAGTTTTCCTGAAAGAGAGTGAAAGAGGGCAAGATTCGACCCGTGGCCCAAATTTCGCCTTCCTTTCTCTTTGCTCCCCTGGTCAGTCTTGCTGAGGTTAGGCACCCCAGACCCGCCTTTGACCGGCGCGGAGCGCCGGCGCTGCGGCGCTGCCGCACCGCAAAATTTCATCAACCCGCCCTCGCCCGGAGATTGCATTTTTGCAAATTCTCCGGGCTTTCTTTTTGTGCATTGTGCGGATGTGTAGGGCTTTGAAGCGAAGCGTTCAAATACCAATTGGCCGAAAAAATTTGGGAGGAACTTCCTTACGAAGTCCCTCCCAAGGGCGGCACAGCGTATTTTTTATGGAAATATTGCTTAGAACGCGGGGACCACGGCGCCGTCGAACTCCTCGTTGATGAAATCACGGATGGCGTCAGAATTCAGAACCTCGATCAGGGCCTTGACAGCCTCGTTGTTCTCATTGCCCTCCTTGACCACCAGGACGTTCACATAGGGGGAGTCGCTGGACTCGATGGCCAGAGAGTCCTCCACGGGATTCAGGCCAGCGCCCAGGGCGTAGTTAGAGTTGATGATGGCCAGATCCACCTCAGAGGTGATGCTGGGGATGGTCTTGGCCTCCATCTCCTTGAACTCCAGGCTCTTGGGATTTTCAGCGATGTCCTTGGGGGTCGCGGACAGGTTGGAGCTGTCCTTCAGCTTGATAAGGCCCTGGGCCTCCAGCAGCAGCAGGGCGCGGCCCTCGTTGGTGGGATCGTTGGGCACGGCAATGGTGGCGCCGTCGGGGATGGCATCCAGGGAGGTGGTCTTGCCGGCGTAGATGCCCATCGGCTCGATGTGGACGCCTGCCACGCTCACCAGATGGGTGCCGCGTTCAGCGTTGAACTCGTCCAAATAGGGGATGTGCTGGAAGTAGTTGGCGTCCTCGTCGCCATCCTCCACGGCGGTGTTGGGGATCACGTAGTCACTGTACTCATTGACCACCAGCTCGATGCCCTGCTCCGCCAGAGGGGCCACGCACTGCTGCAGGATCACGGCGTGGGGCGTGGGAGAGGCGGCCACTGTCAGGGTGACGGTCTCAGCGGGAGCCTCCGTCTCGGCGGGGGCGTTGTTTTCGGCGGGAGCGGGTTCCTCTTTGGCGCCGCAGGCAGCCAGAGACAGGCACAGCGCCAGGGCCAATACCAGAGATAAGTACTTCTTTTTCATATTGATTTCCTCCAATGAGATATTTTGGGACCAATGGTCCGGTTATTTCAAACGCTTGCCGGAATTCCAAGAGACAGGCGATGAAAACAGGGGAACGGGTCTATTTGGTGTGGGCGAAGCGGGCCAGCAGATCGAAAGCTTTGTGGCCCTTGGCGGACTGGTCCAGCCGTTTGTCGATGGACCGCGCCGCCCAGTTGAAGAGCAGCTGGATGGCCTGGACCAGGATGATCAGGAAGATCACCGTGACCCACAGGACGGATAGAATGCCCCGGTTATGGCCGTATTGGATGGCGATGTCGCCCAAACCGCCTGCGCCTACAGTGCCGGCCATGGCGGTGTAGGCCAGGATCGTCACGATGGAGATGGCGCCGCCCAGCACCAGGGAGGGCTTCGCTTCCGGCAGGTAGACTTTCCAGACGATCTGGAAGGTAGAAGCGCCCATGGACTGTGCCGCCTCGATGACGCCGGCGTCCACCTCGCTGAGGGCAGTCTCCACCATCCGGGCGATAAAGGGCGTGGCGGATACCACTAGGGGTACAATGGCTCCCTTGACGCCGATCTTGGTGCCCACGATGAGCTTGGTCAGGGGCATGATGGCGATCATCAGAATGATGAAGGGCAAGGAACGGCCCACGTTGACGATCCAGTCCAGCAGCCGGTAGAGCAGATGGTTGGGACGGATGCCGTGGGGCTGGGTCAGGATCAGAGCAACACCTAGGGGCAGGCCCAGCAGATAAGCGAACAGAGTCGAAATGCCCACCATGATGAAGGTGTCCCGGATGCCCGTCAGCAGGATGCTGCCGTATTCGGCCCAAAAGGTCGTGATGAACTCAGCCATGATACTCCACCTCCTCTGCGGAAACGTTGTGCTGCGCCCGGATGTACGCCAGGGCCTTGGCGGCCTCGTTGGGGTCGTCGGGCAGCCCCAGCAGCATGGTGCCGAAGGCCTTGCCGTCGATGTCGCGGGTGTCCGCGCCTAGAATGTTTACCTTCACGCCGCAGTCGATGGCGAGGGAGGCGATGAGGGGTTGGTAGGCGGTGCCGCCGTTGAAGGCCACCCGCACCGCCCGGGTTCCGGCGGGATACTGGGCCACGCTGGCGCCGCCGGGATACACCAGGCGGCGGGCCGCGTCGGTAGAGGGATTGGAGAAGATGTCCTCCACCTTGCCCTGCTCCGCAATGACGCCGCCGTCCAGAATGGCGACCCGGGAGCAGATCTCCTCAATGACGCTCATCTGGTGGGTGATGACCACCACGGTGACGCCCAGCTTTTGGTTCAGGTCTTTCAGCAGGGCCAGGATGGAGGCAGTAGTGGTGGGGTCCAAAGCGGAGGTGGCCTCGTCGCACAAAAGCACCTTGGGATCTGTGGCCAGCGCCCGGGCGATGGCCACCCGTTGCTTCTGGCCGCCGGAGAGCTGGGCAGGATAGGCGCCCGCCTTGTCCCGCAGGCCCACGATCTCCAAAAGTTCCAGCGCCCGCTTCTTTGCCTTGGCGGCGGTGACGCCGCTCAGCTCCATGGGAAAGCAGACATTTTTCAGGACCGTGCGCTGCATCAGCAGGTTGAAGCTCTGGAAGATCATGGTGATGCTGCGGCGGACCAGGCGAAGCTCCCGCTCACTGATAAAAACGACCTTTTCATCTTTATTGTCAGCCTGCTTTTCCATCCAGGACAGCTGCTGTCCGTCCACGATGACGGTGCCGCTGGTGGGACGTTCCAGCAGGTTCATGCAACGTACCAGCGTGGATTTGCCCGCGCCGGAGAGGCCGATGATGCCGAAGATCTCACCCTGCCGGATGTCCAGATTGATATCCTCCAGCGCGTGAACAGCGGTCTCGCCGTCGCCGAAGGTCTTGGTCAGATGTTGGATCTGAATGATGGATTCACTCACAGTATCGAAGCTCCTTTATCGTGTTTTGCCGCAACAAAAAAGTCCCTGAAGCAACTGCTTCAAGGACGACATTCGCCGTGGTACCACCTTGCTTCGCCGCTTCCTCGCGAAAGCGGCCTTTAAGAGTGCCATCACACTCCTGCGCTGTGACGTGCGCACACGTCGTGACCTATGGAGACCCGGTCGGCCACGCAACTCCAGAACCATGTTCGGCAAGCCCTTCCGTACCTCTTTCCACCAACCGAGGCTCTCTGCGACGTATCTGCCTGCTTACTCTTTCCTTCATCGTCTTTGGGTATGAAGTTTTATTATCTGTCTGATAGTTTACACACTATCAGTTTTTCTGTCAACATACAAAAAAACCAGAGAAGGAGAAAAAGAAGCGGAAGGTTTTATGCAAAACCCACAAGCTTTAGAAAAATCGCGAAAAATTTCCCAAATATGAGGAGGTATCGGATTGAACCGGGGAGGCAAAACTGCTATGATAGGTGCGATATCCAAAGAAGCACTGAATAAATCGGGATGTGCGGATCGGCAGGCGGACGAAAAACGCCGCCAAGATGTGCGTCACGATCTATTCAGGGATTCCTGATAATACGATTTCCTGATAAAAAGATCAAAAGATCTTTTTATTGCGGCGCCTTTGGCGCCAGGAGACGTATTGACAACATCCCTGGCGGCTACGCCGCCGGGCCGCTTACGCGGCCCTAATAAAACGATTTGATCGTTTTATTAGGAATTCGTATAAGGAGGACTGTCTGTGGGTGCCCGGCGGGACCAAAACTTCATCATCCGTTGGCTGCGGGACCTGCTGTGCGGCGTGCTGATCGGCGCGGGGGCCATTCTGCCGGGGGTATCCGGCGGGGTGCTGGCGGTTGTGTTCGACATCTACCGCCCCTTCATGGAGTTCCTGACCCATCCCAAAACCGCTCTGCCCAAGTACTGGATGTGGCTGCCGCCTTTGGGCCTGGGCTGGTGCGTGGGCTTTCTGGGCTTTGCCAAGGGCATCGCTCTGGCCTTTTGCAGCTCCACCACCGTCACCACCTGGCTGTTCATCGGCCTGATCGTCGGCACGGCGCCTGCCCTTTTGCGGGAGGCTGGTAAGGAGGGGCGCTCCGCGTCCGCCTGGGTCAGCATGGCGGTGTGCGCCCTGGCGGTGTTCGGGGGATTGTTTTATATCAGCCGGATCGCTGAAGTGACGGTGGAGCCAAACTTCTGGTGGTACAATTTCTGCGGCGCTCTGTGGGGCATGGGCGTCGTCATCCCTGGCATGACCTCCTCCTCGGTGATGATGGCCCTGGGGCTGTATCAGCCCATGCTGGAGGGCCTGGCCCGGCTGGATCTGCTGGTGCTGTCCGCCTCTCTGCCGGGGATGCTGCTGACCATTTTCCTGCTGGCCCGGCTGGTGACCTGGTTTTTCAAACGGTATTACGCGGTGGCCTTCCACGGCATCTTCGGCATCGTGATGGCCTCCACGCTGGTCATCATCCCCACGACCTATGATGGTCCGGGGGAGATGGCGCTGTCCGCCCTCTGCTGCGGAGCCGGCTTCCTGCTGGCCTACTTTCTAGCCCGGCTGGACCGGCGCATCCAGGAGAACGGCTGACGTGCCGCCAAAGCGGCAAGCTTTGGCCTGATCGCCCGTCTTTGGCTGGCGGCTCCTACGCTTGCGGCCCTCCGTTTTCGCGCCTGCGGGCGCAGGCTCTGCATGGCTTTATCTGCAAGCAAAACGCTCCCCGTGCCGGCGGCACGGGGAGCGCTTATTCCGGCAGCTTTGCGAGACCGGCCTCCACTAGCTTCTGCAAACTCATGAGGATGCCCAGCTTGGCGTGATACCAAGTGAGACCGCCCTGGAAATAGACGGCGTATGGCTCCCGGATGGGACCGTCGGCGGACAGCTCGATGCTGCTGCCCTGGACAAAGGCGCCCGCCGCCATGATAACGTCGCTGTCGTAGCCCGGCATGGCCCACGGCTCCGGGGTCACATAGCTGTCCACCGGAGCGGCGGCCTGGATGCCCTTGCAGAAGGCCACCATGGCCTCCCGGCTGCCCAGGGTCACCGCCTGGATGATGTCGTGGCGGTCCTCGGAGGCAGTGGGGACGCAGGCAAAGCCCAGCTTTTCATAGACATTGGCGGCGAAAATGGCGCCCTTCAATGCGCCGGATACCACTGTGGGAGATAAGAACAGGCCCTGATAGAATGCGGGCATCAGGCCCAGGTTGGCCCCCACCTCCTGGCCCAGGCCCGGGGCGGAAAGGCGGTAGGCGCACCGCTCCACACATTCCCTTGTGCCGCAGATGTAGCCGCCGATGGGCGCCAGTCCGCCGCCGGGATTTTTGATGAGGCTGCCCACCACCATGTCGGCCCCCAGATCCGAAGGCTCCAGCTTTTCCACAAACTCGCCGTAGCAGTTATCCACCATCACTTTCACATCCGGCTTCACGGATTTGCAGAAGGTGATCAGCTCTCCGATCTGTGCCACGGAGAAGCTGGGCCGGGTCGCGTAGCCTTTGGACCGCTGGATGGTGATGAGCTTGGTCCGGTCGTTGATGGCGGCCCGGATGGCGTCGTAGTCAAAGGTGCCGTCGCTCTTCAGGTCCGCCTGGGCGTAGGTGACGCCGTATTCCTTCAGCGAGCACTTGCTCTCCCGGATGCCGATGACCTCCTCCAGGGTATCATAGGGCGCGCCCACGGGAGAGAGGAGCTCGTCCCCCGGCAGCAGGTTAGCGGACAGGGCCACCGTCAGAGCGTGGGTCCCGCAGGTGATCTGGGGCCGCACCAGAGCGGCCTCCGTGTGGAACACGTCGGCGTATACCCGCTCCAGGTTGTCCCGGCCCTCGTCGTCGTAGCCGTAGCCGGTGGTGGCGGCGAAGTGGGTCGCGTTGACCCGGTTTTTCTGCATGGCCGCCAGCACCTTGGCCTGGTTGAACTCCGCCGTCTGGTCGATGGCGTCAAAGCGGGGCCGCAGGTCCCGCAGCACCGCTTCCCCAAATCCATACACAGCCCGGCTGACGCCCAGCTGTTCATACATGCTCTCCAGTTCCATGAATTCCACCCTTTTTCTGTATTTCTCACACAAATGCGAATTATAGCAGGCTCTTGGAGAAATAGCAAGCGGTATCCGGAAAAAGGGATGCGCGGAGCGAAAGTTTCTGCTATACTGATATATTAGATGCATTAGAAGATTTGTGGAATGCGGATCTGGCGTAAAGCCGCTTTGCGATACGGCGCGGTACAGGAGGGTGTCATCATGAAATTTCATACACTTGTACTTGAAGGGGATAAAAAAGCCGGAAAGAAAGAGGGACCCCTGCCCGTGTATACAAAACAGGCTTATTTGCGCCGCAAACAGCGGGAGAACCGGCCGCCCCTGCGCAATAGAAGTTTCTATCTGTGCCGTATGATCGAGGAAGAACTCAAGGGCATTGACTTGGATGGAAGCGGAAAAATAACGGTCTGCGCGCATCGGGATCGTCTCGTTCCAGGGGAAGAGACATATATTTGCGATCAAAAATTTCATATCTCGATCTATTATCTGGAGCAAGAGGCGATCCGTGCGATCGAGGAAGCGGACAAAGATATGGAGCCAATGGTGATCCTGGAGATCTTGAGAAGCGCTTTTCTGGATATCGCGGGGCGGAATCAGTATCCTGAAAAAGCCGCGGAGCACATCGAGAAGGCATTTAACAGTATCATCAGCAGTCATTTTGTACGGGAGGAACGCATTGGCAGACTGTCCAAATGGTCCCAGAGTATCGGCGCGCATGTGTATCGGGTCCTCTCCGCTGAGGTGGGAGAGGGATGGTATCTTCAAATAACGGACAGAAGGGGGAACGTCCTCCGTCAGGAGACGATCGGCGGTGATATTCGATATGTGGATCGGCTGAACAGCCGCCTATACGCAAAGTCAGAGTGGCGCGGAAACACATTTGTGATATTTGAGCGATTTGGCAAGGAGGTTTTCAGCATCAGCGTACCATCTTAGCGCACGCTTCCAGATCAGCTTCCTCCCAGCTGTATGGCGCAGGCAAGATTCGTCCGCGGCCGCCGGTTTGTCGGAGAGAGGACAGGGGGATACGCCGGAAGAGCAACAAATGGCGGATACGGCATACAAAACCGCGGCACGCAATGCGTGCCGCGGTTTTGTAATCAGTTCACAGGTGGATGCCGCCTACAAAGTACTGGTTGTAATACCCGCTGGTCAGGTCGCTGATGATCACGCCGTTGCTGCGGGAAGAGGAGGCGTGGATATGCTGGCCGCCGCCTATGTAGATGCCCGCGTGGGAGCAAGCCTTGCCGGCGTTGCGGCTGGGATCGTTGAAGAACACCAGATCGCCGGGCTGCAGCTCAGAGATAGAGTAGACCCGGGTCCCCACGCCACTTTGCCACTGGCCGGTGGCAGTGTGAGGCAGAGAGTAACCAAACTGCTTCATGATGTACATGGTAAAGCCAGAGCAGTCAAAGCCGCTGGGGGAAGCGCCGCCATAGGTGTAGCGGGTACCAAGGAACTGCTTGGCGTAATCCACTACGTTGCTGCCGGAGGAGCTGGAGCTGGAGGCGGTCAGATCCACAAAGTCGCTTCGGATATAGCCCTCGGTGCCGTACTGACAGGTGACGGCGTACCAGCCGTCCACCAGTCCGTTGACGGTGACCACGTCGCCATTATCCACGGTGGCCAGCACCTCGCTCTCAGTGGAGGCTTCGGAGCGGACGTTCACGCCGTCGCCGTTGAGACGGCCATAGGATTCGAAGACGTTATCCTGGTCGATGATGATGTAATCGGCGGAGACAAAACCGGTGCTGCCGTTGTAGCTGATCTCATACCAGCCGTCGATGGAGTCGTCCAGCACGGCCAGGGCTACGTCCTTATCCAGTGTGGTGATAATGGAAGCGGAGGTGGAGGCTTCGGAGCGCAGGCGGAGTGAGGATCCGGTGGTAGCGCCCGCCGCGATGGCGATGTTGCTTTCAGCTGCCAGAGCGGAAGCGGTGAGCATCAAAATGGCTGCCGCAGAGAGGAGCAGGCATTTTGCCGCCTTTCCTGCAAAATGTGTCATGGGGGAAACTTCCTTTCCTGATGATTTCTTTTGTAGAGGGGGCGGTTTACTTTTCCTTTAAAGCCCGCTCCAGCCAGATGGCGGCGATGTCCATGGCCGCGTACAAGCTGTCTTTCTCGCTTTTCTTCACCACGCGGTCCCGGGACCGGAGGTCAGGGGCGGTGAGCTGCAATTGGATGGAGACTTTGGTGGCCAGATCCAGATCCTGTTCCTTTTTGGTGTCCAGCACCTGCATCATGATGATATATTTTTCAGCCATCGTGCCGTAGTAGATCAGGTTACCGGCCCGGCGGAGGGGATGGCCCTTATAGATCAGACCCTCAGTTTTTGCGGTCTTGCTTTCTGCCATGGAAACACTCCTTTGATTTTTGTAACCAAATTGTAACACTTTTGTTTCCACTTGTCAACATAAGACTGGAAAACAGCCGCGGAAGTATTTGGAGAATCCCCGCAAAGCGTTGAAAACAAAGGAAAATCCGCTGCGAAAAGTTTCGCAGCGGATTTGGAAACAAAAGAAACAAAATGACATGGCCGATGCTGGGGCAAGTCTTACTGGCCCAGGTAACGGCGCACCAATACCTGCAGCAGCTCATCCCGGTCGATCTTGCGGATCAGGGTACGGGCGTTGTTGTGGTTGGTGATATAGGTGGGGTCCTCAGAGAGGATATAGCCCACGATCTGGTTGATGGGGTTATAGCCCTTTTCTTCCAATGCCTGATAGACTGTGGTAAGGATCTGGTGGATTTCTGCGTCCTTATCCATCGCTATGCTGAATTTCCGGGTAAAATCGTCCATACAGACACCACCTCTCTTAAACTTTATATAGAAAATAGTATACTCGATTTTGGCCGCCATGTAAAGGCTTTCCCGGAGAATTTTGTGAAAATTTCCGGCAGATTTTTATGACAGAGGCCCGCCGGAAAGATTCCCGGCGGGCCTTGACCTGATTGGGTGATGGAAGCGCTTACCGCAACACGGCGTTCAACTCAGATTTCAGCAGCTCCAGGATGCTCTTTATATCGTTATCCGCTTCCTCGGCGGTGAGGCTGCGGTCCTCGGCCCGGAGGGTCAGGTTGAAGGCCACGGACTTTTTGCCGTCCTCCACACCCTTGCCACGGTAGATGTCGAACAGGCTGACCTCCTTCAGAAGGCCCTTGGCACCCCGGCGGATGCAGTCCTCCAGCGCGCCCACGGTGACGGCCTCGGCGCAGACGACGGCGATGTCGCGGGCCACAGCGGGGAACTTGGGCAGGGGCTTGTACTCCGGATCGTCGCCCCGGGCGTTCATCAGCTCGTCGAAGGAGAGCTCAGCACAGTAAAACTCACCGTCCACGCCGTAGTTCTTGGCCACCAGGGGGAGGATCTGGCCGAACACGCCGATGCAGTCGCTGCCGCTCCACACGGTGGCACAGCGGCCGGGATGGTAGGACTGGTGCTGGGGCAGGGCGGGGTCGGCGGTCTCGAACCGTACGTCTTTGGCTCGGATCTCCGTCAGCAGAGCCTCCACGACACCCTTCATGGCGAAGAAGTCCATATCCGCGCCGTAAGCGCCCATAGAGAGGATCTTGGCCTCGTTGGCAAGGCCATCCCCGCCGCCGGGGAGATAGACCCGGCCGATCTCATACAGCTTGGCGGACTTGTTGCGGTAGTTGTAGTTCCGGGTCAGGATCTCCAGCATGGAGGGCAGGGTGGTGGTCCGCATGATGGAGGTATCCTCGCCCAGGGGATTCAGGATCTTGAAGGACTTGCGGGCAGCGTAGTCCTCCGGCCAGCGGATCTTGTCATAGTAGGTGGGGGAGATGAAGGAGTAGGTGATGATCTCGTCGTACCCGCAGGCGCGGCACACGCTGCCCAGGGTCTGCTCCAGCTTTTGAGCGGGAGAGTATCCGCCCCGGGTCGTCTCGCCCCGCTGGAGGGTGCAGGGGATCTTATTGTACCCGTGGAACCGGGCCACCTCTTCGGCCAGGTCCGCCATCCGCCGCACGTCGCCCCGCCAGGAGGGAACGGTGACATCGTCGCCGTCCACCTGGAAATCCAGCTTCTCCAGGATGCGGACCATCTCCTCTCGGCTGACATCGGTGCCCAGCAGGCCGTTGATCTTCTCCGGCTCCAGCTTCAGCACGGTGGGCTGAGGCACATAGTTCAGGATGTCAATGACGCCGTCCAGTACTTCGCCGGCGCCCAGCAACTCCACCAGCTCACAGGCCCGGTTGACGGCGGGCAGGGTGTTCAAGGGGTCCAGCCCCTTTTCAAACTTGGCGCTGGCCTCGGTGCGCATGCCCAGGGCCAGGGCGCCCTTGCGGATGCAGGTGCCGTCGAAGCAGGCGGACTCAAACACCACATCGGTGGTGTCGGCCACGATCTCGCTGTTCAGTCCGCCCATGATGCCCGCCAGACCCACAGCCCGAGTTTCGTCGGCGATGACCAGGTGGTTGGCGTTTAGGGTGTGCTCTTTGCCGTCCAGGGTTGTGAGCTTTTCGCCCTCCCCCGCCCGGCGGACGATGATCTTCCCGCCCTTCACGTAGCGGTAGTCAAAGGCGTGCATGGGCTGGCCATACTCCAGCATGACGTAGTTGGTGATATCCACGATGTTGTTGATGGGACGCACACCCATGGCCCGAAGGCGCTCCCGCATCCATTTGGGGGAGGGGGCGATCTTCACGTTCCGAACCATGCGGGCAGTGTACCGGGGCACCAGGTCGGCGGCGGGGGTCTCCACATCCAGCCGCTGGGTCAGGGTCTGGGCAAGGGGATTGTCCGCGTCCTCGGGGCATCCCTTTACCACCGGCTCATGGAGCCGTAGGGGCTGGTCAAAGGTGGCCGCCGCTTCCCGGGCCAGACCGATGACAGATAGGCAGTCAGGCCGGTTGGGCGTGATCTCAAATTCCACCACGTGGTCATCCTGGCCAGTGACGGTCTTGATATCGTCGCCGGGCCTGCAGTCCTCGTGGAGGACGAAGATACCGTCGGTGATGCAGTGGGGGAACTCCCGCTGCTCAGCGCGGAGGTCCGCCAAGGTGCAGATGGTGTCAGATTTGGTGTTGTATGCCACTAGGTCGCCCACGTGGAGATTGGCGCAAACAGTGTCCGGACAGGCGGTGGTATCCTTCAGCATCAGGCAGGTGTGGAAAGAGCCGTTGTTCATAGGCATGGCCTCCAGCACCTCAGCGGCCACCACCGGCCCGAAAACCTTATCGCCGGGCTTGATATCCGCAGGGATGGAAGGCTTTTCCGGGTCGATGGGGTGGTAGTCGTTCAGCAGGGCCGCAGCCTCGATGACGGCGTAGGGGAAGTCCCGCTCGTCCAGACCCAGCTCCTTCAGGGAGCACAGCATGCCGTTGGACAGCATGCCCCGCAGCTTGCCCTTTTCGATTTTCTTGCCGCCGGGCAGAGTGGACTTATGCAGGGCCACAGGCACCAGGTCCCCCTCGTGGATGTTCCAGGCCCCAGTGACGATCTGCACAGGCTCTTCCTTGCCCACGTCCACCTGGCAAACCCACATGTGGTCGGAATCGGGATGGCGCTCCATTTTCTTGATGCGGCCAACCACCACGTTGGAGATATCCTCACCCAGGTCATGGGTCAGTTCCACCTTGGAGCCGGAGAGGGTCATGGCCTCGGCAAATTCCTTATCATTGGCGTCAACGGTGACGAACTCGCTGAGCCATTTACGAGATAGATTCATATATAAAACTCCTTTGTGTCAGATGTGTCAGAGTGGAGAGTGAAGAGTTGAGAGTGGTGATATGGTGTCCGGCTTTGCCGGATGATCTCCATTGAAAAATATCCTGATCTTCAATCTGCACTCCTCAATCTTCAATCTTGATCAGAACTGCTCCAGAAACCGCACGTCGTTTTCAAAGATCAGCCGCAGGTCGGCAATCTTGAACCGGCGCATGGCGGTGCGCTCCAGACCCATGCCGAAGGCCCAGCCGGAGTAGACCTCCGGGTCGATGCCGGCCATCTCCAGCACTCTGGGATGGATCATGCCGGCGCCCAGCAGCTCGATCCAGCCCTCGCCCTTGCAGGTGGGGCAGCCCACGCCGCCGCACTTGTGGCACTGGACATCCATCTCGCAGGATGGCTCGGTGAAGGGGAAGTGGTGGGGGCGGAAGCGGGTCACGGTGTTCTCACCGTAGAGCTGCTTGACCACGGTGTTCAGGGTCCCTTTCAGGTCCGCCATGGTGACGCCCTTGTCGATGACCATGCCCTCCACCTGGTGGAACATGGGGGAGTGGGTGGCGTCCACCTCGTCCTTGCGGTACACCCGGCCGGGGGCGATGATGCGGATGGGCAGGGGCATGGAGTCCAT
>NZ_CANRKH010000038.1 GCF_947631165.1 uncultured Dysosmobacter sp.
GCAGCCAGCGGCAGATGTCCAGCTCGTGGATGGCCACGTTGGTCACGCCGTTCTCGGTCTTGAAGCCCGGGCCCTGGGAGACGTTGCGGTGGCAGGCCTTGATGACCAGGGGAGCGCCCAGCTCGCCGGAGTCGATGATGCGCTTCATCTCGGCGTAGCCGCGGTCATAGTGGCGCATAAAGCCCACCTGCACCAGACGTTTGCCGATCTCCACCTCACGGTTGATGATCTCCTCGCAGTCCTTGGCGTTCTGGCTCAGGGGCTTCTCGCAGAAGCACCACTTCTCCTCAGCCAGGGTCTTCATCACGTAGTCGTGATGGGTGGGGTCGATAGAGGTGATGACCACGGCCTCCACCTCGGGGTCCTTGATCATACCGTCGCAGTCGCTGCCGTAGGACTTGATGCCGTATTTGGCGGCGGTGTCGTCAGCGGCGGCGGCCACATAGTCGGAGACGGCCACGACAGTGGCGCCGGGAACGGTCTCGATGATGCGGCGGCAGTGGTCCTTGCCGATAGCGCCGCAGCCGATGATGCCGATTTTCAGAACCTTATCCATGTTGATTACCTTCCTTACTTTTAAATTAGAAATTGGGAATGGGAAATTAGAAATTTTCGAAACGATCTGGTGGATACATTTAATATTAAAATGTAAGAATGATCTTCCTGCACTTGGGGCAGCGGGGAGGCGAGCAAAGCCCGCCCGAAAGGAAAGGGTCTAGGGGAAACCTGTGGTTTCCCCAGTTCTTTCGCCAGCGGCGAAAGAAGAAATTTTCATCATTTTCGGCAGGACATGTGCCTGCCGAAAATTCCCCGACCTGTGCGCCCTTGGGGCGTACACACCAGTCCGCAGACTGGTGGTGGGGGAGGTTGAGTGGGAGCCTGCTCCCCCTTGAGGATCAATATTTTCTAGCGTCCTTCACATGGGCCAGGTGGTCCTTGTAGGCCTCCACGTTTTCCTTGCGCTCGGAGACCTCGGTGTCGCCTACGCGCCACCAGGAGCCATAGCCGTCGGTCATGGTCTTGGGCAGGACCTTGATGTCAAACAGGACGGGCTGGTTCTTGACCTTCTTGGCATCCTCAAAGGCAGCCACCAGCTCCTCCATGGTGCGGATGGAATAGCTCTTGCAGCCGTAGCCCTCCGCCACCTTGGCGTAGTCGATATCCAGGAAGTCGCCGAACAGGCCGTCCTTATTGCGGTAGCGCAGCTCGGTGCACAGGGTCTTGTTACCGTGGCCCACCTGCAGGTTATTGATGCAGCCGAAGGAGGCGTTGTCGAACAGGCAGATGTTGACCTTCTTGTGCTCCATCACGGCAGTGACCAGCTCCCCGTGGAGCATGTTGAAGCTGCCGTCGCCGCACATGGCGTAGACCTCCCGCTTGTCACCGATGGCCAGCTTTACGCCCAGAGCGCCGGCTACCTCGTAGCCCATGGTGGAGTAGCCGTACTCCATGTTGTAGCAGTCGATGCCGGTGGGACGCCACATGCGCTGCATGTCGCCGGGCAGGGAGCCGGCGGCGCCGATGGCCACGTCGCCCTCGCTCATCATGGCGTTGATGGCGCCCAGAACAGTGGTCTGGCACAATCCGGCCTTCAGGTCCTTGGCGTAGCGCTTGGCGGAGTCGGCGTTGGCGTCGTTGATGATGGGCTTCCAGGACTTCTTGTCCTCAAAGACGATGTGGTCCAGACGCTCCAGCTCCTTGGCCCACTTCTCACGGGCCGCGGCGACCTCGCCGGTGTAGGGAGCCTTGTAGCCGTCCAGCTTGGCCAGCAGCCGGGGCAGGGCGTCCTTGGCGTCGCCCACCACGGGGATGGCGTCCATCTTCAATGCCTGGAACTCGGAGACGTTGATGTTGACGAACTTGCAGGTGTCCTTGAACAGCCACTTGGAGGAGGTGGTGAAATCGGTGTAGCGGGTTCCGACGCCGATGACCAGGTCCGCCTTCTTGGCGATGTCGTTGGCGGCGGAGCAGCCGGTGACGCCGACGCCGCCCAGGTTCAGGGAATGGGTCCACTCGATGGCGCTCTTGCCCGCCTGGGTCTCGGCGAAGGGGATGCCGGTGGCCTCGGCGAAGGCGCGGAACTCGGCGTGAGCCTCAGAGTAGCGGACGCCGCCGCCGCAGATCAGCAAGGGGCGCTTGGCCTTCTTGATAGCCTCGGCGGCGTCATTCAGCGCGGCCTCGGTGGCGGGGCGGCGCTCCAGGCGCCACACGCGCTTGGCGAAGAAGCTGACAGGATAGTCATAGGCCTCGCCCTCCACGTCCTGGGGCATGGCGATGCAGACGGCGCCGGTGTTGGCGGGGTCGGTCAGGACACGGAACGCGGAGATCATGGCGCTCATCAGCTGCTCGGGACGGACGATGCGGTCCCAGTAGCGGCAGACGGCCTTGAAGGCGTCGTTGGTGGAGATGGAGAGGTTGTTGGTCTGCTCCACCTGCTGCAGCACGGGGTCGGGCTGGCGGCAGGCGTACACGTCGCCGGGCAGTACCAGCAGGGGGATGTTGTTGGCGGTGGCGGTGCCGCAGGCGGTGACCATGTTGGCGGCGCCGGGGCCGACGGAAGAGGTGGCCACGCAGATCTGCTTGCGCTTCATCTGCTTGGCGAAGGCCACGGCGGCCTGGGCCATGCCCTGCTCATTCTGGCCGTGCCAGACCTCCAGGTGCTTGGCCTCCTGGGTCAGCGCCTGACCGAAGCCCACCACATTGCCGTGGCCGGGGATGATGAACACACCGCGGACGAAGCGGTTCTGAACGCCGTCCACCTCGATGAACTGGTTCTCCAGGAACCGGACCAGGGCCTGAGCCATGGTCAAACGAACAGTTTTCATGGGGATCGTACCTCCTGTCAATGATTGGGATAGATGTGGTCGTTGGCGTCGGCCTTCCACAGCCAGGCGTGCTCGGGGTCGTCGATGCGGGTCTTCAGCCAGGGATCGCCCTCCAGATGGCGGATGCCCCAGGCGTAGCACATGGCGTAGCCGGGCGCGGCGGTCTGGGAGTGGAAGCCGTGGTTGATGACGGACAGGCCGTTGTGGCCGGTCTTGTAGATCTCGCCGTTGGCAAAGCCAGCACCGAAACCGTCGGGATAGTCGAAGCGGTAGAAGTAGACCTCCGGCTGGGGATGGTGATGGGGGGGATAGGAGGACCACTTGCCGGGGCGGTTCAGCACCTCGCCTAGGACCATGTTGGAGAAGGGGGCGTTGTCATGGTCGAAGAAGGTCTTGATTTCCCGCTCCATGCAGCCCATCAGCTCGCCCTTGCCGCCGGCATACTGAGTCTGGACGGTGTCGGGGGTGTACATGACGGCCTCGTAGGGCTTTTCGTTGACAGTCTTCTGGATGTACAGCTCACTGTGGGCATGGGCGGTGAGGGTCACCTTGGTGCCTTTGCCAGCCAGCAGGCAGTAGGCCTCGTGGTGGAAGCAGTCGGGGCGGTCGGCCTCGCAGGTTTTGCCGTCCCACGCGTAGGTGACCTTGCCGGAGAACAGCAGCACGGCGATCTCCTTCTCAGCCTCCTCAAAGGTGAAGATGTCGCCGTCCTCCATCAGCAGCAGGCCCACGTCCATCTGGGTCCCCATATCGTCCACAGAGGCGTCGATATAGGTGTTGTAGCCGTTTTTCAGCTCGGCGTTTTTGTTAAAGTAGGTCATTGGAAACATCTCCTGCATGAAAATTAGGAATTAGGGATTAGGAGTTAGGAATTATCAAATCAGGCGGCTTTGCCGCTCTGCCTCATTCTCCTTCCGCGCCCGCAGGCGCAGAGAAAGGGAGTTGGGGGAGGACTGTGGGTCTTCCCCAGTTGATTTGCCTTTGGCAAATCAAAACATTCGAACATTTTCGCCGCGACATGTGCGTGGCGAAAATACTTTGACCCGTGCGCCCTTGGGGCGCACACCCCAGTGACCGATGTCACTGGGGAGGGGGAAGATCGAGGGGGGACGCAGTCCCCCTTCGATTAGAGTCCCGTGTGCTCCGCAATGTACTTGCGGCCCTTCATGGCGTACTCCAGAGGATTGGCCTTGGCAGGGTCCTGCTCGGCCTCCACCAGCAGCCAGCCCTGATAGCCGGCGTCGGAGAGCACCTGGAACACGGGATCGAAGTCTACGTCGCCGTCGCCGGGGACGGTGAAAGCACCGTTGCGGACAGCCTGCAGGAAGCTCCAGTTATTCTTGCGGGCCTCTTCCACCACGCTCAGGCGCATATCCTTCAGATGGACGTGGCCAACCCGGTCCACATACTTCTTCAGCATGGTCAGGGGGTCCTCGCCGGCGAAGGTGAAGTGACCGGTGTCATAGCACAGGAACACATAGCGGGGGTCGGTGTTGGCCATCATGCGGTCCGTCTCCTCGCTGGTCTGCACCACGGTGCCCATGTGATGATGGAAGCACAGCTTGAAGCCCCGCTCTACGGCGATCTTGCCCAAGGTATTCAGGCCGGCGCAGAAGCGGTCCCACTCCTCGTCGTTCATCACGTGCTTGTGGCCGCCGGTGAGGATGGGGGTGTCCATCTGGCCTTGGATGGAATAGCTCTGCTCGCTGACGTTGATGCGGTTGGCGCCCACGGCAGCCAGGAAGTCCAGGTTGGCGGTGAAGTCGGCAATCTCCTCCTCCATGGGACGGGTCAGGATGAAGGAAGAGTACCAGCGGCTGGCGATGCGCATGCCCCGCAGGTCCAGCGCCTTTTTCAGCTCGGCGGGATCAGAGGGATACTTGTTGCCGATCTCGCAGCCGGTGAAGCCGGCCAGCGCCATCTCACTGACGATCTGCTGGAAGGTGTTCTCAGCGCCCAGCTCCGGCATGTCGTCGTTGCACCAGCCAATGGGGGCGATGCCAAGGGAAACATTTTTGGGATCAAACATTGGAAATGACCTCCTTAAAAAAGTGTACATGTGATCATTGCCGCTGTCTGCGGCAGAATGTGTGTGCGTTCACAGAAACGCTTACAAAAACACACGGACGAAATCGTTTTCGTTCTTTATAAACGTATCATCGTTTTTACTGAAAATCAACGTTTTTTTGGAAAGAATTTTGATTTTTTCTGATTTAGCCAAAGACGTTTCCAGATTTTTTATGGATGTGACAGAAACTATCGACCGCTGCTTTCAATGGCAGGCCGGCAGTGGACGGCCAGGTCGCACTGAGCGCTTTCTGCAGGCGCAGGGAACAGTTCTGCGGCATCTCTTAAGGAATTTGCAAATGTGCACAAAAAATGATGATGTTTTTTTCAGTAATAAACAGAATTTGCACAAGCTCCTTGACGGGCCTGTTTTCTTTATGCTAGGATAAAACCGCATTCACCGGGGATACTAATCGTTTTCGCTGACAGCCAGAAAAGGGGGTCCCCCTTTTCCACGCCTTGTACAAGGCGTGGAAATATGTTGGTTTTCAACGAAAATATGGTTTTGCATTTCCGGAAAATCAAAAAAGGAGAAAAGAAGTTATGAAAAAGTTTTTCGCACTGCTCTTGGCTCTGGTCATGGCCCTCTCCCTGGTCGCCTGCGGCGGGGATAAGGCCGAAGAACCCGCCAAGACCGACGAGCCCGCCAAGACCGAAGAACCCGCCGAGCCCGCCGCTGAGGAGTATAACATCTCCGTCATCCTGAAGACCACCGCCTCTGAGTACTGGGGCTATGTGGTGGCCGGCGCTGAGGCTTATGAGAAGGATCATCCCAATGTTCACGTGGAAGTGAAGGGCGCTACCTCTGAGACTGCTTACGAAGAGCAGCAGAACATGATCGAGACCGACATGAACAATGCCGATATCGACGGTTATGTCATTGCTCCCCTGCAGGCCGACATGGTCGCCAACATGATTTCCGGTCAGACCAAGCCCATCGTGGCCGTTGACACCAACATCGACGCCCCCGAGGTCCTGTCCTTCGTCGGCACCGGCAACGAGGCCGCCGGCAAGCTGGGCGGCGAGGCCGCTGCCAAGCTGGCCAAGGAGCGCGGCTGGGAAGAGATCAAGTGCATCGAGATCGCCGGCGTGCAGGGCGACTCCACCAACGAGGCCCGTATGAAGGGCTACGCTGCCGGCATCGAGGCCGCTGGCGGCACCTTCCTGTATGACGAGGTCCAGTATGCCAACGCCGTGGCCGACCAGGCCGTGACCTGCATGGAGGCTATCATGCAGAACCATCCCGAGGGCATCGCCGTGATCTGCGCCAACAACGACGATATGGCCATGGCCGCCGCCCGTGCCGCTGCTGGCAATGCCGCTTATGAAAACACCGTGTTCCTGGGCTTCGACGGTATCCAGTCCGCCTGTGAGTCCATCCTGGCCGGTGAAGAGACCATGTCCGTCTGCCAGCAGGGCTACAAGATGGGCTATGAGTCTGTCGACGCCGTCATCCGCGCGCTGCAGGGCGAGACCCTGGACGAGTTCATCGACGCCGGCGCCACCGTGGTCGATCCCTCTACCGCCCAGGCCCGTCTGGAAGAGCTGCAGGGCTATCTGGCCTGATTCAAAGGCTCCTATCCGAAGTTAGTGTAGTTTGACCGAGATTGGGCCCCGTTCCGGCAAAACTGGGGCGGGGCCCTCTGTATATCGCAGAGCGCCGGAGAGTCCGGCGCGGGGCGAAAGCCCCCTCTTTTCCCGCCTCGGGCGGGAAGCTGGTTTGGTATCCCCCTATCGGGAGAAAATGAGGTGATTATTCAGGTGAGCGAATACGTAGTTGAACTGAAAAACATAACCAAGCGATTTCCAGGTGTGGTTGCCCTGAAAGATATGCAGCTCGCTGTCAAGCCCGGTGAGATCCACGGCCTGATCGGCGAGAACGGCGCGGGCAAGTCAACCCTGATCAAGGTCCTCACCGGCGTGCATCTGGCTGACGAAGGCGAGATCTACGTGAACGGTGAGAAGCGGGTTTTCAAAAATCCCAACGAGTCCGCGGCGGCGGGCATCGCCTGCGTGTATCAGGAACTGAATATGGAGCGGCTGCTGAGCATCACGGACAATATTTTTATCAACAAGTGGCTGAAGAAAGGCGCGCTGCTGGATTACGACACCATGCACGCCAAAGCCGCCGAGGTCATGAAGTCCCTGGGCCAGGATGTGGACCCCCGCAAGGCGGCCGGCACCTTCGGCATGGGCGTGCAGCAGATGATCGAGATCGCCAAGGCGGTTTTGATCGACGCCAAGATGATCATCATGGACGAACCAACCTCATCCCTGGGCGAGAAGGAAGTGGCCGAGCTGATGAAGACCTGCCGGGAGCTGAAGGCCCGGGGCATCGGCATTCTGTTCGTCTCCCACAAGCTGGAGGAGCTGTTTGAGCTGTGCGACCGGGTGACGGTCATCCGGGACGGCGAGTACATCGAGACCCGGGACATCAAGGACTGGACCAACGACTCCCTCATCACCGCCATGGTGGGCCGCACCCTGGAGAACCAGTTCCCCAAGGAGTTCGGCACCAAGGGCGAGTGCATGCTGAAGGTGGAGGACCTGCGGATCGGCGGCGTCCTCAACGGCGTCAGCTTTGAGGCTTACGGCGGACAGATCCTGGGCCTGTCCGGCCTGGTGGGCGCAGGCCGCACCGAGACGGTGCGCGCCGTGTTCGGCGCCGACCCCCTGGACGGCGGCAAGATCTATGTCAAGGGCAAAGAGGTCAAGATCAGGAGTCCCAAGCAGGCCATCAAAGAGGGCATCGCCCTGCTGACGGAGGACCGCAAAGGCTCCGGCCTGGTGCTGGGGCAGACCATCCGCACCAATCTGATCATGTCCAGCTTCAAAAAACACAGCGACGGTCCCTTCCTGAACGAAAAGCGCATTGAAGAGACCGGCCAGGGCCACATCGAGTCGCTGCGGATCAAGACGCCCTCCATTGATGAGATCGTGGGGCAGCTGTCCGGCGGCAATCAGCAGAAGGTGGTCATCGGCAAGTGGATCAACTCCGACGCCGATATTTATATCTTTGACGAACCCACCCGCGGTATCGATGTGGGCGCCAAGGTCGAGGTCTACAATGTTATGAACAGCCTGGTCAAGGCTGGAAAATGCGTGATCATGATCTCCTCTGAAATGCCGGAGATCCTGGGCATGAGCGACCGCGTGGTCGTCATGCGCGGCGGCCGCGTGATGGCCACCGTGGAGCGGGACAGCAAGCATTTCAATCAGGAAGATATCATGAAGGCGGCATGGGGAGGAACTTTAGATGAAGAATAAGAAGAGCGGTTCTGGTTTCCAATTGGGCACGCTGCTGGCCCTGGTGGTCATGTGCGTGATCCTGGCAGTTGCCAATAAGAATTTCTATAGTCCCAGCAATATCATGGGCATCCTGAAGCAGACCACGTTCAACGCCTTCCTGGCCACTGGTATGCTGCTGTGCCTGATCACGGCTGGTATCGACCTGTCCGTGGGCGCCAACGCCGTGTTCTGTGCCTGCGTCATGGGCGCCATGAAGCAGGCCGGCGTCACCAGCGGCCTGCTGATGATGGTGGTTGCCATTGCGGCCGGCGGCCTGATGGGCTTTGTCAACGGCACGCTGCTGACCCGACTGCACCTGCCCCATCCCTTCGTGTCCACCCTGGGCATGAAGAACGTCCTCTGGGGCGCGGCGTTGATGGTCACTGGCAGCCAGATGGTCAACAAGTTCCCCTCCTCTGTGGAGTGGCTGGGCGTGACTACCCTGGGTTCCTGGGGCGGCGGTTTCCCCGTCGGCTTTATCGTGGTGATTGTGCTGTATATCATTATGCACATCTTCCTGAGCAAGACGGCTCTGGGCCGTTCCATCTACTGCGCCGGCGGCAACATAGAGGCGACCCGTCTCTCCGGCATCAACACCGCCAACGTGCTGACCTTCTGCTATACCCTGTCTGGCGTCATGGCGGCTCTGGGCGGTATCTACTCTGTGGGCCGCAGCGGCATTTGCAATGGCTCCAACGCTAACTATCCCTATGATACCGACGCCATCGCGGCCTGCATCATCGGCGGCGCCTCCTTCACCGGCGGCAAGGGCACCATGATCGGCACCATGCTGGGCTGCCTGATCATCGCCGTGCTCCGCAACGGCTTCACCATGCTGTCCATCGACTCCGCCGGTCAGAACATCGTGCTGGGCCTGGTCATCATCCTGTCCGTTCTGATGGACGTGATCCGCGAGCAGATGGAGGCCAAGCGCCGCCGTCTGGCCGCTGCCAAGTAAGATCCCGTAAAACACAAATAGTCACTTTGGGGCGCGGGGCTTTGCCCCGTGCCTCTTTACCTGAAAAACTGGAGGACTTTTTATGAAAAAACTTCGTATCGGCATTGCCGGTCTGGGCCGCCTTGGCAAGGTCCATGCCCAGAATATCGCTTTCAAGATCCCCAACGCGGAGCTGACTGCCGCCTGCTCCATCATGCCCGCTGAGCTGGAGTATGCCAAAAATGAACTGGGCGTTACGGATGTGTACACCGACTACAAGGAAATGCTGGCCAAGGCCGATATCGACGCCGTGGTCATCGTCACCACCTCCTCCGAGCACTGCTGGCAGATCGAGGCCGCCCTGGATGCGGGCAAGCACGTTTTTTCTGAAAAGCCCCTGGGCGTGGACGTGGACCAGTGCAAGCAGGCGGAAGCCGCTGTGGAGCGCCACCCCGACCTGACCTTCATGCTGGGCTTCATGCGCCGGTATGACAAGTCCTACTCCTACGCCAAAAAGCAGATCGAGGCCGGCGCTATCGGCACGCCCTATCTGGTGAAGGCCACCGGCATCGACCCTGAGGCCTTTGTGGATGGCGCGATCCGCTTCGCCAAGACCTCCGGCGGCATTTTCCTGGACATGGCCATCCACGACATCGACCTGATGCGCTGGTTCCTGGGCTGTGAGGCCACAGAGGTCTATGCCATGGGCGCCACCTTCAAGCATCCCGAATTCAAAGAGGCTGGGGACGATGAGACCGGCGTGGCTGTCTACAAATTTGAAAATGGCGCCATGGGCATGGTCCATGTGGGCCGTACTGCTCCCTATGGCTACCATGTGGAGACTGAGATCGTAGGCACTGAGGGTACCATCCGCATCTCTGCCGTGCCGGAGAAGAACCTGGCCAAGATCTACGGTCCCAACGGTGTGTGCACCGAATGCGTCGGTTCTTTCCCTGAGCGGTTTGAGGAGGCCTATCTCATTGAGATGGAGGAATTCGTGAACTGCACCCTGGCAGGCACCAAGCCCGGCACCACCGTCTACGACGGCACCAAGTCCACCGCCATCGGCTATGCCACTACCGAGGCCTGGCGCACCGGGAAGATCGTCAAGCTGTAAGAGCAATCGAAAGTCCGGCTGGAAGGAACCAGCCGGACTTTTTTAGCTTGTTTACAAAATGTTCCTTGTTTTCGCGGCCGAGGGGTTGTACCATAGAAGCAGGAAAGGAGCGATGGCCCTTGAAAAGAATACGCGTGATCGCCGCTTTGCTGGCGGTGTTGCTGCTGCTGACCGCCTGGACGCCGGCGCCCCGAGAGGCGGGATCCGGAAAAGCGTCCGTCGAGGCTCCTGCCGCGACACAGGCGGCCGCTGTGGAGCCAGCCGGCGCCGCACTGCCGGAAGAGGCATGGCGGATGATCCTGGTGAATCCTTGGAACACCCTGCCGGAGGATTTCACGGTGGAGCTGGAGACGCTGTCCAACGGCATGAAGGTGGACAAGCGGATCGTGAAGGACCTGAAGGACATGCTGGCAGACTGCCGCAAAGCGGGCCTGCGGCCCATTATCTGCTCCGCGTATCGGCCCCAGGCGACCCAGGAGCGGCTGTATAAGAACAAGATCGCCCGCCTGCGGGCCGCCGGATATACCCAGGAGACGGCGGAGAAGGAGGCGGGGCGCTGGGTCGCGGTACCCGGCACCAGCGAGCACCAGACAGGACTGGCGCTGGATATCGTGGCGGCCAGCTACCAGGTGCTGGACAAGAAGCAGGAGTCCACCGCCGAGCAGAAATGGCTGATGGAGCACTGCTGGGAGTATGGCTTTATCCTGCGCTATCCCTCGGACAAGAGCGAGATCACCGGCATCGGCTATGAGCCGTGGCACTATCGCTACGTGGGCAGGGAGACGGCAGCGGCTGTTCGGGACAGCGGGCTGTGCTTTGAGGAGTATTTGGACAGTCTGAAAACGGCGAAGGCCCCTCAGATGAAAACAGAGAAACCTCAGGAGACGGCGGGAGCCTCCTGAGGTTTTCCTTTTGATCAAGCCGTCATACTGTTTATAGTCAAAAAACTTTAAAAAAGTTTTTAATTGCGGCGCATCGCGCCGCCGCGCCTACGTTGCGCAGGAAAAGTATGGACGTTCATCCACAGACGGCTTCGCCGCCGGGGCCGCATAAGCGGCCCCATAAAACAATTTCATTGTTTTATGAGTGATTAGTATCAGGGCTGCCACTGGCACCGGTCCAGATCCACTGTTCCGTCCAGCCGGAAGAGCACACCCTCTGCTTCCAGCAGCGCCCTCTGGGTCCTGGGAGCGAAGGTGTCGAAGCAAGGCTTGGTGCCGCCGAAGCGGTCCACGACCCGGTGGCAGGGAACGGCGGGGTCCTTGCAGCCAGACACGGCGTAGCCCACGGTCCGGGCACACCGGGGCATCCCGGCCAGACAGGCGATCTGCCCGTAAGTGGCTACTTTACCGGCAGGAATGTGCTTTATAATAGCATAAAATGCATTGAAGACCTGCCCACTCACCGTTCCCGCACCTCATACAGGTCCATCCGCCGGGCAGACAAGATGGGGAGCTGCTGCCGTATAGCCTCCAGACGGGCCAGATCCAGATCGGCATACAGGGTCGTTTTCTCGCCGCCGGCGCGGCACAGCACCGTCCCCCAGGGATCCACGGCAATGGAGTTGCCGTAGGCCACATATCCAGCGGTCTCGTCCCGGGCGGGAGAGACGCCCACGGTGAAGCACTGGTTATCCACCGCCCGCTGGCGGAACAGCAGCTCCCAATGGGCGGGGCCGGTAGTCATGTTGAAGGCCGCCGGGACGAAGAGGACCTTGGCGCCCCGCAGGCACATGCACCGAGCCAGCTCTTCAAACCGCAGATCGAAGCAGATGCACAGGCCCATGGTCCCAAACTCCGTCTCAAAGGTGGTGACGGCATTTCCTGGGGAAAGGGTATCGGACTCACGGAACCGCTGGCCGCCCGCCACGTCGATGTCGAAGAGGTGGGCCTTTCGGTGTTTGCCCACCAGCGTTCCCCGGCGGTCATAGACATAGCTGGTGTTGTAGACATGGCCATCCGCCAGCTCCGGGATGGAGCCGCCCACAATATAGATGCCCAGTTCTGCCGCCAGGGCCGACAGGGCGGCCTGGACAGGGCCGTTTTCCGCCTCTCCATACGCCCGGAAGCAGTCGTTTTGATAGGGACAGCAGAACATTTCCGGCAGGACAGCTATATCCGCGCCGTTTCTCGCCGTTTCCTGGAGCTTTCCCAGGGCGGTTTGGATATTCTGTTGTTTATCCGCCGTCACCGGCATTTGGATCAGTGCGACACGCATCATGAATACCTCCTATAGATACTCCCGCAGCACCAGTTCCGTGGCGCCGCCGTCGGGAGAGAGAATGAGACGCTTGACCTTGGGGTGGTTGGCATACTCTGCCCGGATGCAATCCCGCAGAGCGGTGCCGCCGTGGCAGCCGTGGATCAGCCGGATGCGGTAGGTCCCGGCTTTGGTCCGGCGCAGCAGAGCGTCCACCGTCACCTTGGCCTGATAGGTATTTTTACCGTGGAGATCCACAGTCAGTGTTCCAGCGTCCATAGGACGGCCTCCTGCTCATATGGATTTGGCGAAATTGCCGGAGAGTGGGAAACAGCGCCTGAAAGTTTGGTCATTCTCATTGTATCACAAGCAAAAATGTGTTACAATGCAGAAAAAGAAATCAGGAGGCTGTTTTCATGGCGGTTTATACAGAGACGAAAACCTACCACACCAAGGCTCACATGGGCATGATCGACGTGACGGGGGATTTTCAGCATGCGGTGACAGAGGCCTGCAAAAAATACGGTATTTCCGCCGGGACCATCACTGGCTTTACCACCGGCGGTGTGGCGGGCTTGACGACCCTGGAATTTGAGCCGGGCATGGTGAACCATGATTTAAAAGCGGCGCTGGATGTGTTCTCTCCCTATCTGGACGAAAAGGGGCGGGTCGTACCTTATTGGCACCACGAGACCTGGCACGACGACAATGGCTCCTCTCACATCAAGGCGGCGCTGCTGTCCCCCTTTATCACCGTTCCCTTTGTGGCGGGAAAGATCACGGTCGGTCCCTGGCAGAACCTGACTCTGGTGGAGTGCGACACCCGGGACCGGGTACGGGATATCGTGTTTCAGGTGATGGGCGAATAAAAAACTATTATATTGCCAACAAAGGCTAATATAGTAGCCGGTTTAGGCGCTTCAAGCCTTGGCGGCTGGAGGAAAAACAAAGGAGAATCCCATGCTGAACTCAACACTGTGCTATCTGGAACGGGGCGATGAATACCTGATGCTCCACCGGATCAAAAAGAAAAACGACCTGAACCACGACAAATGGATCGGCGTGGGAGGCAAATTGGAGGAGGGCGAAAGCCCCGAGGACTGCATCCTGCGGGAGACCCAGGAGGAGACGGGATTGACGCTGACGGAGTACCGCTACCGGGGCCTAGTGACCTTCGTCTCCGACCAGGCGCCGACGGAGTATATGCATCTCTTTACCGCCACGGGCTGGACAGGGGCGCCCCGTGTGTGCGACGAGGGAGAGCTGGCCTGGATCAAAAAGGCGGACCTGCTTTCCCTGACCCTGTGGGAGGGGGATCGGATATTTTTGGCCCTGCTGGACCAGGACACGCCCTTTTTCTCCCTGAAGCTGCGGTATGAGGGAGAGAAACTGGCGCAGGCGGTGCTGAACGGGCGCGGGATCGTTCAGACCGACGGCCAATAAAGGAGGAACAACGATGGGTGGGAAACTGCTGCTGTTTGGTTTTGAGTCTCTTTTGCAGATCCTGGCGCTGGAGGCCGCCGTCAAGCCCTTTGACGTGGAGCTGGTGCCGGTGGCCCGGACGGATTACAACAAGACCCTGGCGGTGCTGGCGGGATTGGACGCGGCCCCCGGTCCGGTGCAGCCCTATGCCGGCGGGACCCTGGGAGGCCGGATGATCGTGCTGTGCGGACTGGCGGAAAAGCTGGACGCCCTGCTGCCGGTCCTGGCCAAGGCGGGAGCGGGACCTGACTGCATGAAGGCGGTGCTGACGCCCCATAACCGGAGTTGGAACGCTGTGACGCTGTACACGGAGCTGCTGCGGGAGCGGCAGGCCATCCAGGGAAAGTCATGAAGATCCTGATCTCCGCTTGTCTGCTGGGAGCCTGCTGCCGGTATGACGGGGCGTCCAAGGCCCATCCTCTTGTGGCGGAGCTGGCGAAGCGGCACACGCTGGTGCCGGTCTGCCCGGAGCAGTTGGGGGGCTTGCCCACGCCCCGGCCGCCGGCGGAGCGGCAGGGGGACCGGGTGGCGACCCAAGCGGGCGACGTGACGGCGCAGTACCGCCGGGGAGCGGAGGAAGCGCTGCGGCTGTATCAGCTGCTGGATTGTGAGGCGGCGGTGCTGAAGGAGCGCAGTCCGTCCTGCGGGAAGGGCCTCGTCTATGACGGCACATTTACCGGCACGCTGATTGAAGGGGATGGCGTGACCGCAGAGCTGCTGGCGGGCCAGGGCATCCCGGTATATGGGGAGTCCCGGATCGAAGAGCTGCTGAAATGACGGCGGCATAGCTGCCGTCATTTTTTACAATTTCCGACTGGATTTTTATCCAGTACTCATGGAAAAGCAACCTTGCAATGGGTTCGCACTTTCTGTATAATATATCAAAATAGCGAAGGGAGGGACCGCAATGCTGCGTTTGATGCACGGGAGCTTTACGGCGGACTCTTTTTCTTATTTTTTCTTCCTTTTTTGACCGGCAGTGGTGCCGGTATTTTTTTTGCCTGTATGAAAATTGATTGAGAGGAGAAAACAAATGAAAGAAAAGACTACCATTGGACAAGCTCCCATTCGGGACGCCCGGGTCCTGGGCGTACCTAAAATGCTGATCCTGGGATTACAGCACATGTTCGCCATGTTCGGCGCCACTGTGCTGGTGCCCATCCTGGTGAATACCTACGGTCTGCCCCTCTCCATCCAGACGACCCTGCTTTTCGCCGGCGTCGGCACGCTGTTCTTCCACGCCTGCACCAAAATGAAGGTCCCCGCCTTCCTGGGGTCCTCCTTCGCCTTCCTGGGCGGCTTTGCCGCCATGGGAGCCATGGACCAGGGCGTCTACGCCGCTATGGACGGCGCTGAAAAGCTGCAGTACGCCTGCGGCGGCATCGTGGTGGCGGGCCTTCTGTATGTGGTGCTGGCCGCTATCATCAAGGTGGTGGGCGTCCATCGGGTGATGCACTATCTGCCTCCCGTGGTCACCGGTCCTATCATCATCCTCATTGGCCTGAACTTGGCCCCCTCCGCCGTGAACAACGCCGCCACCTGCTGGTGGCTGGCCCTGGTGAGCATGGCCATCATCATCGTCTGCAACATCTGGGGCAAGGGCATGGTAAAGATCATCCCCATCCTGCTGGGCGTGGTCGGTTCCTATGTAGTGGCTCTGGTCGCCGGCAAGGTGGATTTCTCCGGCCTGGATGTAGCGGGCCTTACCGGCGGTATGACGCCTATCTTCGGCTTCCAGCCCTTCTTCACCGATTTCGGCGGCAATGTGGCCAAGTTCGACATCTCCGCCATCCTGGTGATGGCCCCCATCGCCATCGCCTCCATGATGGAGCACATCGGCGATATGTCCGCCATCTCTGCCACCGTGGGCGAGAACTTCATCGAGGATCCCGGCCTCCACCGCACTCTGATCGGCGACGGCATTGCCACATCCCTCTCCGCCATGTTCGGCGGCCCCGCCAACACCACCTACGGAGAGAACACCGGCGTGCTGGTGCTGTCCAAAGTCCACGATCCCCGGGTCATCCGCCTGGCGGCCATCTATGCTGTGGTGCTGTCCTTCAGCCCCGCCTTCGCTGCTATTGTTAACTCCATCCCTGCGGCTATCATCGGCGGCGTCAGCTTCATCCTGTACGGCATGATCTCCGCCATCGGCGTGCGGAACGTGGTGGAGAACCAGGTGGACTTCACCAACAGCCGGAACCTCATTATTGCTGCCGTCATCCTGGTGTGCGGCCTGGGCTTCACCGGCGGACTGACCTTCCAGGTGGGTGGGGCCTCCATAACCCTGACCTCTCTGGCCATCGCCGCTATCGCCGGCATCATCCTCAATGCCATCTTGCCCGGCAACGACTTCCACTTCGGCAAGAGCGCCAACTCCGATTCTTCCGCCAACCTGGGCAAGTATTAAGGCAACGCCGCACAAATGCGTCTGTGGCACTTTGCGGAAAAATTATGCCATCAATGCGTTGCAAAACCTTGAAATACGTCTAGTATTCCTGCGGTTTTGCGTCTTTTTCTGGTAGAAATTTTACGCACAAATTGCTCTTGCCGGTTTATGCGGTATCGCCATAAGAAAATGCCAAAAAGAGACCGCTGCGGAGCAGCGGTCTCTTTTTTTGCCGTTCATGCTCTGGACAGGTAGTCCCTGCAGCACTTCCGTGCCTGCTCCGCGACGGTCCCTTCGTCGATGGTGACCAGATGACCGTCCCGGACCACGATCCTGCCCGCCACGATGGTGCAGTCCACCGGTCCCCGGAGGCCCACGGTGGCCAACACGTCGGCGGGGCTGTACTCGCCGCCCACCAGCTCCAGGCGGTGGGAATCCACCAGGAACAGGTCGGCGCACTTGCCCACTTCCAAAGAGCCGATGTCGTCCCGGCCCAGCAGGCAGGCGCTGCCCCGGGTCGCCAGTTTCAGCACCTGGTAGCCGGAGGGGGCCGCTTTGCTGCTGTTCAGCCGGTGGAGCAGGTACGCCGCGCGCAGCTCCTCCATGAGAGAGGAGCCGTCGTTGCTGGCGGAGCCGTCCACCGCGAGGCCCACGGGAACGCCCAGAGCCAGCATCTCCGGGACACGGGCGATGCCGGAGGACAGCTTCATATTGGAAATGGGGCAGTGGGCCACGCCGGTGCCGGTGCGGGCCAGCTCCCGCAGCTCCTCGCCGTTGAAGTGGATGCCGTGGGCATACCACACGTCCGGGCCGGTCCAGCCCAGGGAGGCCATGAATTCCAAGGGCCGGACGCCGTGGTTTCGCAGCATATAGGCTTCTTCGTCCTTGGTCTCGCATAGGTGGGTGTGGAGCCGGACGCCGTATTGCCGGGCCAGGATGGCGCTCTGCCGCAGCAGTTCCGGACTTACGGAGAAGGGGGAGCAGGGGGCCAGTGCCACCTGCCGCATGGAGCCGGGGCGGGGATCGTGGTAGGCCTCAATGACGCGGGCAGAATCCCGCATGATCTCATCCACCGTCTGGACCACACTGTCCGGCGGCAGTCCGCCGTCCTTGCGGCTCAGGTCCATACTGCCCCGAGAGGCAAACATGCGGACGCCCAGCTCTTCAGCGGCGGCAAATTGGGCGCCGATCAGGTCGCCGGCTCCGGCGGGGAAAACGTAGTGGTGGTCAAAGCAGGTGGTGCAGCCGTGCTTCAGCAGCTCGCCGCAGCCCGTCAGGGTCGAGAGGCGGACCACCTCCTGGTCCAGTCCCTTCCAGATCTCATACAGGGCCGTGAGCCAGTCGAACAGCTCCATGTTCTGTACTTGGGGCAGGTTCCGGGAGAACACCTGATACAGGTGGTGATGGGTGTTGACAAGGCCGGGATAGCACCAGCAGTGGCTGCAATCGATGGTGGTATCGGCAGACAGGGGAAGCTCAGGGCCGATGCAGCGGATGAAGCCGTCCTCACAATAGAGGTCCGTATGCTCCAGGATGCGGTCCTCCTCGTCGCAGGTGATCAGCGCTTGCAGATTTCGCAGCAGGATAGAGGCCATTTGGGATGCTCCTTTCAATGATAGGATCGGATATAGCGGATCAGTCGGTCACAACTTCGTAGGGCCAGTCCCTGATGCCGCCGAAATCATAGATGTTGCTGTATCCCAGCTCCGTCAGCCGGACGGAGGCAAGCTTGCTCCGGTTCCCGCTCCGGCAATAGACCAGGACTGTCGTATCCTTGGCGGGTATGCTGTTCCCAGCAGTTTCAGCGTTGATGGTGCCCAAGGGCAGCAGGACCGCTCCGGGGACATGGCCCTCCGCGTATTCGTCAGGCTCCCGGACATCCAGGATCATAGCCGTGCCGTCCATCATATTTTTGGCTTCCTCAGGCGTGATGGAGGTATAGCTCCGCAGGGCTGAGGAACTGTCTGTTACTAGTTCCATCAGATAACCATAGCCCTCGGCCTCCATGGCATCGTATGAGATGAACCGCAGGGCGGCGCTGTTGATGCAGTATCTTGTGCCGGTGGGGGAATCGGGATCGCCCTGGAATACATGACCCAAATGGGAGTTGGCAGCTCTGCTGCGGACCTCGAGCCGGGAGGAGCTGTCTGAGGAGTCGCTGATGAAGAAAAAAGTATTGATATCCATGCCCTTGGAGAAAGCAGGCCAGCCGCAGCCGCTTTTAAATTTGTCGGCGGAGGAAAACAGCGGCTCACCGGAGACCACGTCCACATAGATGCCCGGCTCAAAAAAATTCCAGAATTCGTTATCAAAGGGAGGCTCTGTTCCGTTGTTTTGCGTCACGTCAAACTGCTCCTGGGTCAGCGCCGCCCGGATGGCCTCGTCGTCCGGGCACCTGTAATCGCCCGGATCAATGAGCATCTGCCGAATCTGTCCGATTTTTCCCATCGCGATATGGCAATAGCCGTTGGGATTTTTATCCAGGTAGTTCTGGTGGTATTCCTCCGCCAGCCGGAAGTCTCCCAATGGTTCGATCTCTACGAAAAATTCGGGATAGCGGCTCCGCTCGATCTCCGCGATCCGGTCCACGGTCTCCTTGTCTGCGCCGCTGGTATAGTAGACGCCGGTCTGGTACTGGCTGCCGATGTCCGGCCCCTGGCGGTCCTGAACTGTGGGGTCGATCACATGGAAAAAAGAGAACAGAATGGCGTCCAAACTGATCTGGTCCGGATCGTAGGTGACCCGGACCGCCTCCCGGAAGCCGGTGGTGCCGGTGCAGACATCCTCATATGTCAATTCCCGGTCTTTCTCCCAGGTGCCGTTGGCATAGCCGGTGACTACCTCCAGCACACCGGGGATGGCCTCCATGCACCGCTCCAATCCCCAGAAGCAGCCGCCGGCCAAATAGATATCCCGTTTGTTATGTTCCAGTGACGGCGGATCTTCAGCTGTTTCAGGAGCCGGCGGAGCGGCGCATCCATGCAGCAGCGTTAAGCTCATTAGAAAAAGGAAGATTTCAGAGATTCGCTTTTTCATATCCTACCTCCAGGGTTGATGCACTTTGTTCAATGAGGATATATATTTTATTATCTCATATCGCGGAGGTGAAATCAATACAAAGGCGAGACTGCGCCGCGGCCCTGGCAGGAACGGCCATCAAAGGACAGAAAAGCACAAAAAAATAGACCGCCGATGGCGGTCTATTTTTACGCATACATTGAACTCAGGCATTTTTGGACATGGCCCTCTGCAGCCAGTCCTTACCGTCCACAAAACGGGAGACGATGTAGCTGACCACATAGTCGCCGGCGGCATTGATCATGGTGGCGGGGGGGTCCACCAGATTGCCGATGGCCACCAGGATGGGGAAGGCCACGTCGATGTTCTCCGGGAAGAAAATGGAGCAGATGATGTACTCGCCGATGTAGCCGCCGCCGGGGACGCCGCTCATGCCCACAGAGGACAGCACGGCCACCAGGACGACGGGGATCAGCTTGCTGAAGCTCAGGTCCTGGCCCACCACACCCAGAACAAAGGCAATCTTCAGCACGCAGGAGAAGCAGGAGCCGTCCATGTGCATGGTGGCGCCCAGGGGCAGCACCATGTCGCTGACATCCTTGGAGATGCCGGTGGCTTTGGCCTCCTCCATATTGGTGGGGATGGTGGCCACGGAGGAGCAGGTGCCCAGGGACACCACGGCGGGCTTGGCGATGTGCTGGAACATGGTCTTTACGCCGCCCTTGCCGCCGCCGAACCATGCGAACAGGGGCCAGGCAGTGAAGATGTAGACGAAGCACAGGGGATAGTACAGCAGCAGGGCGCGGCCGTAGTTCTCCACCACCTGGGAGCCGTAGCTGGCCACCAGGTCGGCGAAAATGGCCAGGAAGGCGATGGGGGCGTAGTAAGTGACGATCTGGATGAACTTCAGCATCACATTGGTCAGGTCCTCCAGGAACTTGCCCACAGGAGAGTCTCCGCCGCCGTTCAGGTTCACGGCGAAGCCGAACAGCAGGGAGAATACGATCAGGGGCAGCATGGCCCGGCGGGACAGCAGGCCCACAAAATCCTCAGCAGTGAAGAAGTTGACGACCATCTCGCTCATGGTGGCGTAACCGCCCATCTCCTCATGGGGCAGCTCCACCCAGGGGGTCAGGACCGGGGGGAAGAGCTTGACCAGCACGAACATGATGACGGCGGCGATAGCGCCGGTGACGACGAAGGTGGCCACGGTGACGCCCATGATCTTTCCAGCCCGCTTGCGGCTCTTCATGTTGGCCACAGCGCTGGAGATGGACGCGAACACCAGAGGCACCACGATGCAGAACATCATATTGATGAACACGGTGCCGAAGGGCTTGAGAACGGTGGCGCCGGCGCTGATGGTGTTGCCGTCGGCATCCTTCACCACGGGCCAGATGAAGCCAATGATGGCGCCCAGGATCATAGCGCCCAGCATCAGGGCTATGAAGCGGTAATTCTTGGCGATGGACTTCTTTTCCATACTTGATCTCCTCCTATTTATTTACACACACTATTTTGCAAGGCAGAGGTCCTCGTCGGTGACCTCGCCTTTGCAGACGATGTTGGTGGGGCCGGTGAGATACAGGCCCGCGATATGGGAATGGACGCGCTCCACGTCGACGAACAGGGTCCCGCCGGCCATGTCCGCCCGGACACCCCGGCCGCTGACCTTTCCCCGCAGCGTCAGGACCGCCGCCACGGAGCCGGTGCCGGTGCCGCAGGCGTAGGTGAAGTCCTCTACGCCCCGCTCAAAGGTCCGCTCGTAGATGTGGTCCTCGCCGATGATCTCATAGAAGTTCACGTTGGCGCCCTTGGGAAAGACGGGGCTCCAGCGGAGCTTTCGTCCCAGCTCCCGCAGAGCGTTGGCGTCGGTGTTCCGCAGATCGTGATAGGGTATCACGGCGTGAGGCAGACCGGGGTCTCCCAGCTCCACATAGGAGCAGGCATACTTCACGCCGTCTACCTCTACAGGGCAGTCCAGCTGGATGGTGGTGGGGTCGTTGAGCCGGATCTGATAGAGGCGGCTGTCGATCCGCCGTCCGGTGACGATGCCCGCCGTGGTCTCCACGGTCTGGGTCTCGCCCGCCAGGCCGTTCTCGTAGCCGTACCGGCAGATGCACCGGGCGCCGTTGCCGCACATCTCGCCCATGCTGCCGTCGGAGTTGAAGAACAGCATTTTATAGTCGCCGCCCTGGGTTGGGGCGTCCACCACCATGAACCCGTCGGCGCCGATGGACAGGTGCCGCTCGCAAAGGGTCCGGGCGATGATGGGGAATACGTCGGCGGGCAGATGCTCCTCCAGATTGTTCAGCACCAGAAAGTCATTGCCGGCGCCGTTCATTTTCCAGAATTTCAAAAGAACCCCCTCCTTCCTATCATCCTCAATGATATGATATTGTATTATAACAGCACCGGGCATCGGAGAACACTGGAGAATGTGCTGAAAATCATGCAAATCATGCGGCATAGTTGAGGAATTTTATTTGATTTCCGGCGGTAAAAGCAGTATGATAGCCTCAATGAACAGAGGGCGGTACGCCGGACGCTGAAAACGGCCCGAAACCGTAGCCCATTGTTTGCCGCGGATATCAAATAAGACCGGGAAAGCGAGGCGCAGGGTCATGCCGAGAAAAAACGCCAGGAACACCAAGGGCCGCATCATCTCAGCGGCCTGGAAGCTCTTCTATGAGCAGGGATACGATAATACCACGGTGGAGGACATCGTTTTTGAATCTGAGACCTCCAAAGGTTCCTTCTATCATTATTTCAATGGGAAGGACGACCTGATGGGGACCCTGGCCAACGTTTTTGACGAGAAGTATGAGGAGCTGATGGAGGTCATGGACCCCGGCCTGGACGCCATGGAGAAGCTGATCTATCTGAATCACGAGCTGTTTGCCATGATCGACGGCGGCGTTTCCATGGATTTGCTGGCACGGCTGCTGTCGACCCAGCTCCTGGCCCGGGGGGAGAAGCATCTGCTGGACCGAAACCGCACTTATTTCAAGCTGCTGCGGCAGATCATCAGCGAGGGACAGAAGGCCGGACAGCTGCGGGCAGACCGAACAGTGAACGACATCGTAAAGGCATACGCCCTGTGGGAGCGGGCGCTGCTGTATGATTGGTGCCTGTCCAACGGGGACTATTCCCTGGTGGACTATACCGACAGTGTGACGCCTATGTTTTTAGAGAGCTATCGGGCCAGAGAGCGTGGATATAATTGATATTTTATTTTTTGACAATATTGCATACTAAAAATCGTACAGATGAAAAATGCTGATATAAAAAGGAAAATCTGATATTTTTAACAATGCAGTATAGAATAAATTCTATACTGCATTCTGCATTTCATTCTTGTATAAAGTATGGTATGATGACTGACATTGAAACGCAAAAGGAGAGAGAATACCATGACGACCGCACAAATCTGTATTATGGGCACGATCATTTTGTATCTTTGCTTCGTGATCGTGACCGGCATTATGATCGGACGCAGAAGCAAAAAGAGCGCTGAAGGCTTTTACCTGGGCGGACGCAGCATCGGCCCCCTGGTGACGGCCATGAGCGCCGAGGCGTCCGACATGAGCAGCTACCTGCTGATGGGTATCCCGGGACTGGCCTATCTCAGCGGCGTGGCTGACGCCAGCTGGACCGCCATCGGTCTGGCGGTGGGTACTTATTTGAATTTCCTGCTGGTGGCAAAGCGCCTGCGCCGCTACAGCGTGAAGCTGGACGCCATCACCATCCCCAGCTTTATCTCCAAGCGCTACGGTGAGAAGAGGCCGGTGATCATGTGCATCTCCGCCCTCATCATCCTGATCTTCTTTGTGCCGTATGTGGCTTCCGGCCTGGCGGCTGTGGGCAAGCTGTTCAACAGCCTGTTTGGATGGGATTATATGATGGCGGTGATCATCGGCGCCATCGTCATCATCAGCTATACCTCCGTGGGCGGGTTCAACGCCGTGGCGACCATGGACCTGATCCAATCCATCATTATGACTGCCGCTCTGACGATCATCGTGGTATTCGGCGTCGTGCAGGCCGGCGGTATGGGAGCGGTGATCGAACACGCCAGTACGCTGCCCGGATTTTTGAACTTCGGCCAGACCTATAACGCGGCGACCGGTCAGGCTGAGCCATACGGGATGATCCGCATCGTGTCCATGATGGCCTGGGGACTGGGCTACTTTGGCATGCCTCATATCCTGGTGCGTTTCATGGCCATTCGGGACGAGAAGGAACTGAAAGTGTCCCGCCGCATCGCCTCCGTCTGGGTCGTGATCTCCATGGGCGTGGCGGTATTTATCGGCATTGTGGGTCATGCGGTGTCCGCTGCCGGACGCATCCCCTTCCTGGAGGGAAGCGCTACCGAAACGGTGATCGTAAAGCTGGCTGACCTGCTGTCTAACTATGGCATCTTCCCGGCTGTCGTGGCCGGCTGCATCCTGGCGGGCATTTTGGCCGCCACCATGTCCACCGCAGATTCCCAGCTGCTGGCCGCTTCCTCCGCTTTTTCCGAGAATATCGTGCAGGATGTATTTGGCGTCAAGCTGACGGAAAAGCAGACCATGCTGGTGGCCCGGCTGACTGTCGTGGTCATCGCGGTGATCGCCATCTTCCTGGCCGCCGATCCCAACAGCAATGTGTTTACCATTGTTTCGTTCGCCTGGGCGGGATTCGGCGCGGCCTTTGGCCCTGCGATCCTGTCGGCCCTGTTCTGGAAGCGCAGCAACCGCCAAGGCATCCTGGCTGGCCTGGTGGCTGGCGGCGCCATGGTATTCGTGTGGAAGTTCCTGGTCCGTCCCATCGGCGGCGTGTGGGATATCTATGAGCTGCTGCCTGCGTTTGTTGTGGCCTGTGCTGCCATCGTGGTGGTGAGCCTGCTGACCGCGAAGCCTGACGCTGAGATCGAAAAGGCGTTTGAGGAAGTCAACGCTGCATAAGAGAACTGAAAGATTTGACCGCATGTGTGAAAAACATGCGGTCGAATTTTTTTTGGAAAACCCGAAAAAAGGAGTTGACAAACGGGCGGTGATTTGGTATTCTAACAAAGCTGTCTGACAGCCCGGACGGATGACGGCCGCT
>NZ_CANRKH010000039.1 GCF_947631165.1 uncultured Dysosmobacter sp.
CTTTATGCGAGGTTAACTAACGAATTTTATTGCCGCGATACCAGCCGGAAGATACGGGCTGTGCAAAAGGCAAAGGGCGAGCGCGGGATGACGTTGACCTACAACGTCCCCTATGGCTACGTGAAGGACCCGGAGAACCCCGGACGCTGGAAGATCGACCCGGAGGCCGCCGCCGTTGTGAAACGCATCTTCGACCTGTGCATGGAGGGACGTGGGCCGAGTCAAATCGCCAATCAACTCAAAGCCGATAAAGTGCTGACTCCTGTGGCATACAAGAAACAGCAGGGCCGCAAGACACCTCACCCCGACCCGGAGACCCCTTACAGCTGGGAAAGCAGCACTGTAGCCGACATTCTGGAACGGCGGGAATACACCGGCTGTACGGTGAACTTTAAGACCTACACCAATTCCATCTGGGACAAGAAGCGTCGGGAAAATCCCATCGAAAAGCAGGCTGTTTTTCCCGGCACCCACGAGGCCATCGTGGATGGAGATGTGTTCGAGAAAGTCCAGGAGATTCGGCAGCAGCGGCACAGGTGTACCAGGACAGGCAGAAGCAGTATGTTCTCCGGGCTGGTCTACTGCTCCGACTGCGGGAGCAAGCTGTACTATGGCGCTACCAACAACTACAAGCCGGAAAACGCTTTCTTCGATTGCTCTTTGCACTGGAAGCGAAAGGACAAATGCGGTACGCACTATATCAGCGAGAAGGTGCTGAGCCGTCTTGTCCTAAAGCATATCCAGCTTGTAACAGAGTACATCCTGCGGTACGAAGCCCACTTCCGGGCGGTCATGGAGCGCCGGCTGCGGCTGGAGAGCGATGAGAAGATCAGGGCCGACCGCAAGAAGCTGGAGCGCGGCGAGAAACGCATCGCAGAGCTGAAACGCTTATTCGTGAAGATCTACGAGGACAACGCCAGCGGACGGCTGAATGATGAGCGGTTCGATATGCTGAGCCAGAGTTACGAGGCCGAGCAGAAGCAGCTGGAGGCGGAGGTCGCGGCCCTGCGGAAAGAGATCGAGGTACAGGCAGAACAGAACGAGAGTATTGACAGGTTCATCCGGAAGGCGAAGAAGTACACCGGCATCACTACCCTTGACGCCTACACGCTGCACGAGTTGGTATCCGCCATCTATGTGGACGCGCCGGACAAGAGCAGCGGGAAGCGGCGCCAGCACATCCACATCAAGTATGATGGGCCGGGTTTCATCCCGCTGGATGAACTGATGAAAGAGGAAACGGCGTGACCGGAGTCACGCCGTACCCCTTGAAAACACTGGTTTTTCCCATTTTTACGCTAACACTGTTTTACGAGCAGCGGCCTTTGCGGACCTTCCTTTTTTATATCGCCGGATGCAGAAGCATCAGCCCTCGTACATGGCCTTCAGCTTCAGCAGGTGCTCGTAGCGCTCCATAGCGCTCTTCTCGTTGCGCTCGAACAGGACGCTGGCACGCTCGGGGAACTCGCGGGTCAGACGGCTGTAACGGGCCTCGTTCATCAGGAACTCCTGATAGCCGCCGGCCGGCGCCTTGGAATCCAGGGTGAACTTGCCGCCCTCGGCAGCGGGGTTGAACCGGAACAGGTTCCAGTAGCCGCACTCCACAGCCTTCTTCATTTCCTTCTGGCAGTTCATCATGCCGCCCTTGATGCTGTGCATCTCGCAGGGAGCATAGCCGATGATGAGGGAGGGACCATGATAGGCCTCGGCCTCCTTGATGGCCTTCAGGGTCTGAGCGGGATTGGCGCCCATGGCCACCTGGGCCACATAGATGTAGCCGTAGCTCATAGCGATCTCCGCCAGGGACTTCTTCTTGATCTCCTTACCGGCAGCCGCGAACTGAGCGACCTGGCCGATGTTGGAGGCCTTGGAAGCCTGTCCGCCGGTGTTGGAATAGACCTCGGTATCAAAGACGAAGATGTTCACATCGTTGCCGGAAGCCAGGACATGGTCCACGCCGCCGAAGCCGATGTCGTAAGCCCAGCCGTCGCCGCCGAAGATCCACATGGACTTCTTGGACAGATACTCCTTGCTCTCCAGGATCTCCTTGCAGTTGGCGCAGCCAGCAGCGGCGCCATTCTCCAGAACGGCAACCAGGGCCTTGGTGGCCTCGGCGTTGGCCTCGCCGTCGTCCTTGCTGTCCAGGTAAGCCTGGATGGCGGACTTGGTATCGGCGGGAACAGCCTCATCGGCGGCCATAGCCTCCAGCTTGTCGATCAGGCTGTTGCGGATGGCCTGCTGGCCCAGGAACATGCCCAGACCGTGCTCAGCGTTATCCTCGAACAGGGAGTTGGACCAGGCGGGGCCGTGGCCTTCCTTGTTGGTGCAGTAAGGAGAAGTAGCGGCGGGACCGCCCCAGATGGAGGAGCAGCCGGTGGCGTTGGAGATGTACATCCGGTCGCCGAACAGCTGCGTGATCAGGCGGGCGTAGCTGGTCTCGGCACAGCCGGCGCAGGAGCCGGAGAACTCCAGCATGGGCTGCTTGAACTGGCTGCCCTTAACGGTGTTGTCCTGCATATCCTTCTTCTCAGAGACCTCAGCGACGCAGTAGTTGAACACATCCTGCTGCGCGGCCTCCTGCTCCTGAGCCACCATGCTCAGAGCGCCCACGGGGCAGATGCCCACGCACACGCCGCAGCCCATGCAGTCCAGAGGAGACACGGCCATGGTGTACTTGTAAACACCCTTGCCCTTGCCGGCCTTCACGTCCACGATCTTGGCGGCGGCGGGAGCCTTGGCGGCCTCCTCCTCGGTCAGTGCGTAGGGACGGATGGTGGCGTGGGGGCAGACATAAGCGCAGTTATTGCACTGGATGCACTTGGTGGAATCCCAGGTAGGAACGGACACGGCCACGCCGCGCTTCTCATAAGCGGCGGCTCCCAGCTCGAACTGGCCGTCCACATGCTTGACGAAGGCGGAGACGGGCAGGCTGTCGCCGTCCATCTTGCCCACGGGGTTCAGAATGGTCTTGACCTGCTCCACCAGCTCGGGCTTGCCGGCCAGAACGGTGGTGTCGGCCGCATCCTGGGCGTCGGCCCAGTCGGCGGGCACGTCGAACTTCTTGTAAGCGGTGGCGCCGGCGTCGATGGCCTTGTGGTTCATATCCACCACGTCCTGGCCCTTCTTCAGATAGGAGTGAGTGGCGGCGTCCTTCATGTACTGGATGGCCTCAGCCTCGGGCATGACCTTCGCCAGAGAGAAGAAGGCGGACTGCAGGATGGTGTTGGTGCGCTTGCCCATGCCGATCTCTTTGGCCAGGTCGATGGCGTTGATGGTGTAGACCTGGATGTTGTTCTTGGCAATATAGTGCTTGGAGGCGGCGTCCAGATGATGGCTCAGCTCCTCGTCGTTCCACTGGCAATTGATCAGGAACACGCCGCCGGGCTTCACGTCGCGGACGATGGGGAAGCCCTTGGTGATGTACGCGGGCACGTGGCAGGCCACAAAGTCGGCCTTGTTGATGTAGTAAGAAGACTTGATGGCCTTGTCGCCGAAGCGCAGGTGGCTGACGGTCACGCCGCCGGTCTTCTTGGAGTCGTACTGGAAGTATGCCTGTACGTTCTTGTCGGTGTGGTCGCCGATGATCTTGATGGAGTTCTTGTTGGCGCCGACGGTGCCGTCGCCGCCCAGGCCCCAGAACTTGCAGGCGATGGTGCCGGCGGGAGCCACGCCGGGGGCGGGCTTCTCCTCCAGGCTGAGGTGGGTGACGTCGTCCACGATGCCGATGGTGAACTGACGCTTGGGCTCGTCCTTGGCCAGCTCGTCATACACAGCGAATACGCTGCGGGGCGGGGTATCCTTGCTGCCCAGGCCGTAGCGGCCGCCGATGACCTTGATGTCGTGCTTGCCGGCATTGGCCAGCGCGGTGACCACGTCCATGTACAGAGGCTCGCCCAGGGAGCCGGGCTCCTTGGTGCGGTCCAGCACGGCGATCTTCTTGCAGGTGGCGGGGATGGCGGCGATCAGCTTCTCCGCCTTGAAGGGGCGATACAGATGGACTTTGATCATGCCGACCTTCTCGCCCTGGGCGGTCATGTAGTCGATGACCTCCTCGGCCACGTTGCAGATGGAGCCCATGGCGATGATGACGCGCTCGGCGTCGGGCGCACCATAGTAGTTGAACAGCTGGTAATCGGTGCCAAGCTTCTCGTTGATCTTGCCCATGTACTTCTCCACCACGTCGGGCAGAGCGTCGTAGTAGGGGTTGCAGGCCTCACGATGCTGGAAGAAGATATCGCCGTTCTCATGAGAGCCGCGCATATTGGGACGCTCGGGATTCAGAGCGTGCTTGCGGAACGCCGCCACGGCGTCCATATCGGTCATTTCCTTCAGGTCCTCGTAGTCCCAGCAGGCGACCTTCTGGATCTCGTGGGAAGTGCGGAAACCGTCGAAGAAGTTGATGAAGGGAACGCGGCCCTCAATGGCAGCCAGATGGGCCACGGGAGCCAGGTCCATGATCTCCTGGGGATCATTCTCGCACAGCATGGCAAAGCCGGTCTGGCGGCAGGCCATCACGTCGGAATGATCGCCGAAGATGTTCAGCGCGTGGGTCGAAACGGTACGTGCAGACACGTGGAACACGCAGGGCAACAGTTCGCCGGCGATCTTATACATATTGGGGATCATCAGCAGCAGGCCCTGGGAAGCCGTGTAGGTGGTGGTCATCGCGCCCGCGGCCAGGGAGCCGTGAACGGTGCCGGAGGCGCCTGCCTCGGACTGCATCTCGCACACCTTGACCGTGGTGCCGAAGATGTTTTTCTGACCAGCGGCGGACCACTGGTCGACCAAGTCTGCCATGGGAGAAGACGGGGTTATCGGATAGATGCCCGCCACTTCGGTAAACGCATAGCTGACATATGCAGCCGCGTTGTTACCGTCCATGGACTTGAACTTTCTTGCCATAAACTCTTACCTCCTATAAATTCGCTGCCCTGGGGCAGCAAGCTTGCCGGAACACGAGATACGGTCTCTCCTCCGGATACTCATGCGTTCTTATTATATCATGTGTTTTTGGCCCTGTAAACCAGCGCTTTGTTATTTTTTGCGCAAATTTTTTCCTTTTCTGCGGATGCTCCAAAAGCCTTTCCTTTTTTTGTTTATTTTTTCATGAACCGCTTCCCCGCCAGGCATTTCTATGATACAATCCCAGCAGAGATCACCTCCGGCGGCTGTCCGCCGGATATCACCGGATATGGGAGGCATCCTATGGTTGTGACAGTACGTTCCCTGGGCCTGAACGGCATCAGCGGCTATGAGGTCAGCGCCGAGTGCTTTTTGTCCGGCGGTCTGCCCGCTTTCGACGTGGTGGGCCTGCCGGACGCCGCTGTGCGGGAGGCCCGGGAACGGGTCCGGGCGGCAGTGAAAAACTGCGGCGCCAAATTTCCCGTCAGCCGCATCACCGTGAACCTGGCCCCCGCCGGGCAGAAAAAGGCAGGCACCGTCTACGATCTGCCCATTTTCGTAGGCATCCTGGCGGCCGGCGGCGATCTTCCGCCTCTGCCCAGGGATGCGGCGTTTTTGGGCGAGCTGTCCCTCACCGGCGCCCTGCGGGGCGTCACCGGCGTGCTGCCCATGGCCCTGGCGGCGCAGGCGGCGGGTATCCGAGAGCTGTTCGTCCCGGCGGAAAACGCCGCTGAAGCGACCCTGGCCGGCGGGCTGACGGTCTACGGCGTCCCCGATGTGAAAGCCCTGGTGTCCCACCTGAAGGGCGAAGTCCGCCTCTCCCCCTCCCCCGCCTGGAAAACGGAGCCGGCGGCCGCCGGCCTGCCGGACCTGCGGGACGTGATGGGCCAGGAGAATGTGAAGCGGGCGCTGGAGATCGCCGCCGCGGGCGGCCACAACCTGCTGCTCATCGGCTCTCCCGGCGCCGGCAAATCCATGCTGGCCAAGCGCCTGCCCTCCATCCTGCCGGATATGACCCGGGAGGAAGCGCTGGAGGTGTCCGGCATTTGGTCCGTGGCAGGGCTGGCGGACCCACAGCACCCCCTGCTGGCCCGCCGTCCCTTCCGCAGTCCTCATCACACCACCTCCGCCGCGGCCCTGGCAGGCGGCGGTCCCGCCATGCGCCCCGGCGAGATCTCCCTGGCCCACAACGGCGTGCTGTTTTTGGACGAGCTGCCGGAATTCCACCGGGACGTGCTGGAGGCCATGCGCCAGCCTCTGGAGGACGGCGAGGTGACGGTGGCCCGGGCGGGCGGCACGCTCCACATGCCCGCCCGGTTCCAGCTGGTGTGTGCCATGAATCCCTGCCGCTGCGGCTGGCGGGGCCACCCCTCCGCCAAATGCACCTGCTCGGACCGGGAGGTGGAGAAATATGTGGAGAAGATCTCCGGTCCTCTGCTGGACCGCATCGACCTCCATGTGAATGTCCCCTCAGTGGAGTATGAGGCCATGCGCCGGCGGGAAACGCCGGAGTCCTCCGCCGATGTGAAGCGGCGGGTGGACGCCGCCCGGGCCGTTCAGGCCCGGCGCTTCCAGGGCACGGGCGTCACCTGCAACGCCTATATGGTCCCCAGCCAGATCGCATCGTTTTGCCGTCTGGACAGCGCCGGGGACGCCCTGATGCAGAGCGCCTTCTCCCGCATGGGACTGACGGCCCGCTCCCACGACCGCATCCTGCGGGTCGCCCGGACCATCGCGGACCTGGACGGGGCGGCGGACATCGGAGCCGTTCACCTGGCGGAGGCCATCCAATATCGGAACACGGATATTCTGAAGGGGTGATCGGGGCCCCCGCGAAAACCCAGCGCAGCGGTTTTCGTGGGGAGAGGAGGAAGGAATGGAGCGGGCGAAGTTTTGCCGAAGGCGAAACGCGGCAGAGCGAAATTTCTTCCGACGAGGCGGAGGCCATCCAATATCGGAACACGGATATTCTGAAGGGTTAACAGGCGGTTTCCCCTGTTCCTGCCATATGGAAAAGCCGCCGCTTTTTCGCGGCGGCTTTTCCGTTCCCCGGCGGCGTTCTCTTGACCGCCGCTCATGAAACAGGCAGTATTCTTTATCGAATAAAATTCATCATAGGGCGCGGGGCGCTCTCCGGCGCAGGCACCTTGCTCTCCGCCAGCACCTTCACCATCCAGGCCATGTTGCGGCCAAGCTTGGCGGCCACCTCCATGCCCTCGGCGTCCTTCAGCACCTCTCCCGGCTCGGCGCCGTGGACCACGCCCCAGTAGTCGGAGGTGACGATGACCATCTCCATACAGTCCATAGCGGCCAGGAGCTGGTGATAGGTCTCCGTGCCGCCGGAGCGCCGCAGCGTGCACAGTGCGCCGCCCACCTTCCGGCGGAACTGGTTTTCCCCGCAGCCCGCCGCCAGCATCAGGCGGTCGATGACGCACTTCATGCCTCCCGCGATGCCGGCGTGATAGACGGGGGAGGCCAGCAGGATACCGTCGGCTTCGACGCAGGCGGCGATGATGTCGTTCACGCCGTCATCGTTCCGCACGCACCGGAGGCTGCCGGTGTCCAGGCAGTGGTAGCAGGCCATGCAGGGATGGACGTTGGGGCCGGGCTGAAAGATCTGGAATTCCACGCCCGCGGCTTCCACCTCCTGGCGGACAGCGTTCAGCAGCAGGGCGGTGTTGCCGTTTTTCCGGGGACTGCCGTTGATGGCCACGATCTTCATAGTGTGGACCTCCTCATGATGTAGTAACATCATTATACAGGATGTTTGCCGGCTTGGCAACCCGCCTGGACGTGTCCGGTCAGGACGCGTCCGGCGCACCGCCGTTCTGCCGCTCCTGCCGGTAGTGCAGGAACAGCAGGACGGACGCCAGAATGATCAGGGTATAGGCCAACAGGCTGATCGCCCCCGGGATCTGCCCGAACAGCACATAGCCCAGCAGGCCGGAAAAAATGATCTGGGAGCTGTCATAGATGGAGATATCCTTCGGCGCGGCGTAGCAGTAGGCGCCGGTGAGTGCATACTGGGCCGCCGTGCAGGAGCTGCCCGCCAGCAGCATGAAGAGCACCTGCCGGCCGGACATGGGCGTCCAATACAGCAGGCTGGGCACCAGGGCCACCAGGGTCGACACCGCGCAGAACAAAAACACGATCACGGAGCTGTCGATCTCATGGCTGCCCCGCAGCGCCCGCAGCGCCACATGGGCAGCGCCGGAGACGACCCCGCCCAGCAAAGCCACGCAGGTGGCAAAACCCACTGACGACAGGTTGGACAGGACCAGGAGCAGGCTCCCTGCCAGGGCCAAAGCGATGCACCCCAGCTGCGCCCGGCTGACCCGTTCCTTTAAGAAGAGCGCCGCGAACAAAATGGCGAAAAACGGGCTCAGCTTGTTCAGGGAGTTGGAGCTGGCCAGCAGCAGGTGGTCGATGGCGTAATAGTTGCAGAACACCCCCGCCATACCGCAGAGGACCCGCGCCGTCAGCGGGATGCCGCAGCCCGCGGGGATACGGATGGGAATACGCCGAAAGGCCAGAATCCCGCCGGACACCAGCATCGCCACCAGATTGCGGAACAGCGCCTTCTGAAAAAACGGAAGCTCTCCCGCCAGATTCACAAAGGCGCTCATCAGCGCGAAAAAGAAGGATGATGTGACGATCAGCGCGATGCCCTTGCTTTTTTTCGCTGTCATAAAGCCCTTACTTTTGCAGGATGTGGATGGCAAAGCCGCCGAATTCCCCGTCCAGATAGATGTTCTTCAGTTTCCCGTCCTCGTTATAGGCTGCGGTGTCCATGTTGAAGGCAAAGCCCTTTTCCTTCAGCTCCTCCACCGCGGCGGTCAGGTCCTCCGTCCGCATGGCGATGTGGCCGTTGGTCCCCAGGAAGGGCGCTTTCATGCACTCAAAATAGTCGCCGGCAAACTCGGATTTCTGGCCGTGGCGGGGCGTCAGGTTAAACATCCCGCTCAGCAGCAGGGCCAGCTTGCCTGCGTCCTCCGGGCTGCCGGTATTGATGCCCACATGCACCAGTTCAAATTTGTTTTCCATAGTATCTCTTCTTTCCAAAAGGCCGCCGGAAGACGGCCTTTTTTTATCTGATGGACACGGAGCGGCCCCCAGTGGGCCGCTCCGTGAGAGAGGCGTCAGGCAGCGGTCTTGACTTTCTGCCTCTTGGAGTAGATCAGGCACCATGCCACCAGCACAGCGCCCATGGCGACGCCGATGATGTCGTTGATCGCGCCGGGCAGGATGAACATGATGGCGGCCACAAAGAACAGGATCCGCTCCACAACGTTCAGGATCTTGCCCATGTAGCCCGCCACGCCGGCAGCCAGGAAGAAGGTGGCGCAGGCGGTCATCACGCAGGAGATCAGGATCTCGCCCACCGTGCCGATCAGCAGGATGGAGGGCCGGTACACGAACATGAAGGGCGCGATGAAGGCGGTGATGGCGAAGAAGAACGCCTTCCAGCCGGTCTTCCAGGCGCTGGCGTTGGCGATGCCGGCAGCGGTGAAGGAGGCCAGGCACACCGGGGGAGTGATCTGCGCCACAACGCCGAAGTAGAAGATGAACATATTGGCCACCAGAGCCTCCACGCCCAGTCCCTGGATCGCAGAGCAGAACAGGGTGTTGGCGATCAGGTAAGCGGCCACGGTGGGCAGAGCCATGCCCAGCAGCAGGCAGCCGACAGCGGCCACCAGCAGGGCGATCAGCAGGCTGCTGTTGCCGGAGGAGGTGATCAGCTTGGCCACCTTCACGGCCACGCCGGAGCGGACCACGATGCCGATCATGATGCCGCAGGCCGCGGTGGGGATAGCCACGTTGGAAGCCTGGCGGACGCCCTCGATCAGGGTCTCCAGCAGCTGCTTGCCGTTCATGCGGGTATCCTTGGCCAGCATGCACAGCACAATGGACAGCACCGTGCAATAGATAGCCGCCCGGGGCATGGACATGCCAGCGAAGATCATGATGACCAGCAGGATGATGGGGATCAGCCGGTACACGCGGGGCAGGATGGGGCTGCCCTCATATTTCAGGCCGCCGTCTCCGGCGTGCATCTGCTTCTTCTTGGCCAGCAGGTGGACCAGAATGAAGGCCGCGCCGAAATAAGCCAGGGCAGGGATGATAGCCGCTGTAGCGATCTCCATATACTTCATGCCGATCATCTCAGCCATGATGAACGCACCAGCGCCCATGATGGGAGGCATGATCTGGCCGCCGGTGGAGGCCACGGATTCGACAGCGCCGGCCTCTTCAGGGGTATAGCCGGCCTTCTTCATCAGGGGGATGGTCAAAACGCCGGTGGTGGACACGTTGGCCACGGCGGAGCCGGAGATCATGCCCAGCAGGCCGGAGGAGATGACCGCCGCCTTCGCGGGGCCGCCGGCCGTCTTGTCGCTGAGCTTCATGCCCGCATCGATCAGCACTCCGCCGCCGCCGCAGTTGGAGAAGAACGCGCCGAACACCATGAAGTAGAACAGCGTGCCCATAGAGGTGGACAGGGGAGAACCAAAGATGCCGTTCTGGCCCAGCATCAGAGTCTCGCAGAACTGGCCGAAGCTCATGCCGGCAAACCGGAAAATGCCGCTGATGTACTGGCCGAAGAACGCGTAGGCCATAAAGAAGATCAGAACGAAGAACAGCGCCAGGGAGACCACGCGGCGCACGGCCTCCATCACCACGATCAGCAGCAGAACCGCCACCGTCTTATCCAGAGTGGTCATGGGGTCCACGCTGAGCACGCGCAGGTTCAGCGCGTCGGCGTGGGAGAGGAAGTACCAGCAGACCACCAAGGTGCTGCCGATCAGGAACATGTCATAGATCCACCACAGGTTCCGCAGCTTACTGTCTTTGTTTTTGCATTTTTCCGCCATGGGGTTGAACAGGAATACGATGACCAGGGCGAAGCAGAGGTGCAGGGGGATCTGCGCCCAGGGCTGCATGGGCTTGATCAGTTTGATGTACAGCTGGAAAACAGTCATGACCACCGCCAGAGCGGCCAGGGTCCAGTAGCGCCATTTGGGCATGCTCTTCAGCATCCTGGCGATCTTAGAGTCCTCATCAGGTTCGCTGGCCAGCGCGGCGGCCTTGGCGTCCATGTCGAGTTTTCCGGACTCGGCGGCGTCGCCGCTCTTTTTCTTAAAAATACTCATGTATGTTCCTCCTGTTGAAGAAGCGGACGCCGGACCGGCGTCCGCTTCTTTCTTGCAGCAGAGTTTCAGTTATGGGTTGGATATTCCGGGCGGATCACTGGATGTAGCCCATTTCCTTGTAGTACTTCTCAGCGCCGGGATGCAGGGGGTTGCCACCGATCTTCTCGGACTCCATGCAGGTGGTCACATCCCAGGGAGCCAGGGTGTTGTAGGTGTTGACGATGTTGTCGCGGTTCTCGCACAGGGTCTTGGTGATCTGATAGACCACGTCCTCGCTCAGGCTCTCCTTGCAGAAGATGCAGTCGGGGGAGCCGGGCAGGACCAGCTCAGCGTCCTGGCCCTTGAAGGAGCCGGCGGGAACGGTGACGCGGGAAAAGCCCTTCTCGTTGACGAACCAGTCGATGACCTCATCGCCCCACTGCAGGAAGGTCACGTCGCAGGTGGTAGCGATCTCAGCCATGGTAGAGGAGCTGGAGGAGGTGTGATCGATGTAGAAGTCGATCTTGCCGTCCTGCAGAGCGGCCTGGTTCTCAGAGCCGGACTGGTTGGTGATGGAGCCGCCCCAGCTCTCCAGGTCCTCCTGGGTCACGCCGAAGTACTCCAGCAGCAGGTAAGCGCCCTCAGAGTCCATGGAGCCCACGGGGGAGCAGCCGATGCGCAGGGGCAGCTTCTTCTCGAAGACCTCTTCGATGGTGGAGATGTTGTGCTTCTCCAGGAAAGCGTTGTCGATGCAGTTGATGTAGCACACAGCGTTCAGACCGCCCATGACGGCCATGTAGCCGGACGCGGGGGGCTTGCCCAGAGTGCCCTCTTCGCGGGCCCACTTGGCGGGAGCGCCGTTGACGAAGGCCAGGTCCACGGTGCCGTCAGCGAACAGGTAGGGGGCGCCCATGCCGCCGGGGCTGGTGGGCTGCACGTCGACCAGGCCGAAGCCGCCGTCGTTCTCCAGATACTTGCTCATCTCAACGATGGTGTTGTAGGTGGCGGAGCCGACAGCGTCGGAGGAGAATACCAGGGTCTCGCCGGAGAAATCCACGGCGGTGTCCGCAGGCTCTTCCGTCTGGGTCTTGTCGCCCTCATCGGCAGGAGCGGTGTCCTCTTTCCCGCCGCCGCAGGCGACGAGGGACAGGGACATGATCAGTGCAAGAATCAGAGCAAATACTTTTTTCATGTTACTTCTCCCTTCAAAATAGTAGATGGGTTTATTTCTTTTCCGGCTGCTGCACCGGATAAAGACGGAATGAATGGGGACTTATTTCTCTGCCTTGGCGTTGGCCATGCGGATGCCGTAATCCATGGCATTGACCAGGCTCAGCTCGTTGGCGTGGCCGTCTCCGGCGTGGCCGAAGCCGGTGCCGTGGTCCACGCTGGCCCGGATGATGGGCAGTCCCAGCGTCACATTGACGCCGGCCACCGCGTCCCAGTGTCCCTCGGCCTTGTTGTACACAAAGCCCTTGACCTTCAGGGGAATGTGGCCCTGATCGTGATACATGACCACCACGATGTCATACCAGCCGCCCAGCGCCTTGGAGAACACGGTGTCCGGGGGCGTGGGTTTCTTCTCCACGATGTTGATGCCCTCGGCCAGAGCGGCGTCGATAGCAGGCTGGATCTCCTCGATCTCCTCCCGGCCGAACATGCCGTTCTCGCCGCAGTGGGGGTTCAGGCCTGCCACAGCCAGCTTAGGCTCCTTGATGCCAATGGCCTTGCAGCCCTCGTTGGCGATGCGGATCACATCCAGGACCCGGTCCTTCTTGACCCGGTCACAGGCCTCCCGCAGGGAAACGTGGGTGGAGACATGAACGACCCGCAGGTCCTCATGGGCCAACATCATGGTGTACTTGCTGGTGTGGGTGTAGTCGGCGTAGATCTCGGTGTGGCCGCTGTAATGGTGGCCGGCCATGTTGATGGCCTCCTTGCTCAGGGCGTTGGTGATGGTGGCGTCCACCTCGCCGGCCATGGCCAGCTCGATGACCTTCTTCACATACTGGAAGGCAGCCTCGCCGCCCAGAGCGGTGGCGCCCAGGCCGAAGGGCTTGGGAGCCTCGGGGTCGTTGGGAATGTCCTCCGCCTTCACGATGCCCATGTCATAGACGTCGATGGTGCCGTACTCATACCTGGCCTCGCTGACGGCGCTGATGGCCCGCACCTTCATGTCGATGCCGGAGACCTTCTTGGCAGCCTTGGCGGCATACTCCATGCTGGAGGCGTCGCCGATCACCAAGGGGCGGCAGCGGTCGTAGACCGTCTTGTCCGCCAGGGCCTTCACCGTGATCTCCGGGCCGTTGCCGAAGGGGTCGCCCATGGTAATGCCGAGAATGGGTTTGTTCATATGTACTCCTCCTTAAAAAGTGGTAGCTTTTCCGCTCAGCAAACGCCCTTCTCCGCGTTCTCCTTGAGGACGGCCTTCAGCTCCTCGATCCCCTCCTCGCAGAGGTAATTGAAGGGCTTGCGGCAGTCGCCCACGGGATAGCCCAGCAAAGCCACGGCCTTCTTGATGATGGTGTTGGGATTGCCATACTTAAAGACCCGCTGGAGGATCGCCACTGCGTCCTGGGCCTCCTGGGCCTTTTCCAGATCGCCCGCCATGAAATAGTCATAGATGGAGGCGATGGTCTTGGGCCACAGATTGGCCCGTCCGGCCACGCCGCCGGCGCCGCCCTCCTTCAGGCAGGGGAGGATATTGCCGTCGTTCCCGGCCAGCACGGCGAAGTCCTTGCCGATGTCCCGGGTCTCCCGGATATAGGCCTTCAGGTTTTCCAGGTCGCCGCTGGAGTCCTTGGCGCCCATGATGACGTCCACGTCCTTCGCCAGCTTGGCCACGGTCTCGGGCAGCAGCTTGTTGCCGGTGCGGGCGGGGATGTTGTACAGCACGATGGGGATATTCACATGCTTGGCCACCTCGCAGTAATGGTCATACAGCTCCTTCTGGCTGGCCAGGGCGAAGCTGGGCGTGATGATGGACAGTACGTCGGCGCCCATCTCCTCGGCCCGCTTGCTCATGTAGATGGTGTCCCGGGTTGAGATGCAGCCGGTGCCCGCGTACACGGGGATGCGGCCCTTCACCTGATCGATGGTGGCCTCCAGGACCTCCTCCTTCTCCTTCAGGCTCAGGATATAGCCCTCGCCGTTGGTGCCGAAGGGGAAAATGCCGTGGACGCCGCCGGCGATCTGACGCTCGATCTGATTGCGGAGTTCGGGGATGTTGACGCTTTCGTCCTCGGGATTCATAGGGGTTATGACGGGTGGAATGATGCCCTTGATCTCTACGTTCTTCATCTTGCTCTTCTCCTTATCAAAATCTCTTACAGGACTTCCTGATAGATCCTCCGGGCGTCGTCGGGCGTGACCTCCCGCATGTTGTTCACCAGCAGGCGGGTCACTTCCATGCCGGAAGCCACCAGGGCCTCCAGATCCTCCTTGGGCACGCCGAACTCGGTGAGGCTGGTGGGGATGTCCAGGTGCTTCACGATGCCTTCCAGCTTGGCGATGACAGCGGCGCTCTTCTCCTCCACCGTGGCGGCGGAGCCGTGGAAGCAGCGGTCATAGACCTCGGCCAGCTTGCCGCGGATGGCAGGCTCGTTGAACCGCATCACCGGAGCCAGCAGGATGGCGTTGGACACGCCGTGGGCGATGTGATACTTGCCGCCCAAGGGATAGCTCAGGGCGTGGACGGCGGTGGTGCCGGAGGCGGTGATGGCTACGCCGGCATAGAAGCTGGCCAGCAGCATCTTGTTCTTGGCGTCCATGGCTTCGGGATCGTCGCAGGCGGTCTCGATGTTGGCCAGGATCATCTCCAGAGCCTGCATGGCAAAAATGTCGCTGAAGGGATTGGCCTTGTTGCTGGTGTAGCACTCGATGGCATGGGCCAGCGCGTCCACGCCAGTGGCGGCGGCGATCTTCCGGGGCAGCTTCTTGATCATCACGGCGTCCAGGATGACATAGTCCGCGATCATATTGGTGTTGACGATGCCCACCTTCAGCTGCTTCTCAGGCACGGCCACGATGGCGTTGGGGGTCGCCTCGGAGCCGGTGCCGGCGGTGGTGGGGATCATCAGGGTCGGGATGCACTTCTTGGCGCGGCCCGGGGTGTCCAGCAGCTCCTTGATGCCGTATTCGTCAGTCATCAGAATGGAGGACAGCTTGGCGGTATCCATCACGGAGCCGCCGCCCACGGCCATGATGAAGTCGGCGCCGTAGGCCTTGCACTGGTCCACCAGCTTCTGCGCTTCCATGTAGGTCGGCTCAGCGGGCAGATCGTCCAGGATGGTGTACTCCACGCCGGTCTCCTTGACCTTGGCCATGGGGAAATCCAGCAGACCGGCGCCCTCGATGCCCTTGTCTGTGAACACGGCCAGGTGCTTCACCTGGTTCTCCGTGAAAATGTCCAGGATCTTATGTAAGGCGTCCTCGCCGCTGAACACGGCATGGGGCATTTTCAGTTCGTATTTTGTCAGCATGATGTCTCCTCCTCACGTTTTTGCGGCCCCTACAAGGGCAGCCAATTCACAAAACAGTTCCGGTTCGCCGAAGCCGCCGGATTTTGAGATGATGTGATAGGTCTTTCCCCGGTAGGTGAAGTGGGTCAGCACCGAGCCGGTGGCCACCTCGCACACAGGGGTCAGCTCCGCCACGCCCACCTGCCGCATCAGAGCCAGCAGCGTGTCGCCGCCGGTGCACAGCAGCGTGGCGTCCAGGCCGCCGTCCAGCAGCCGCTGCATCAGGGCCGCCAGGTTGGTGGATATCCGCACCCGCAGGTCCTCTGTGGTCAGTCCCTGTTCCGCAGCATACCGGACAGTGGCGTCACTGTCCTCCGGGTCGTTGACGTCCAGTATGAACCGCTTTTTTTCGGCAGCGCAGACCAGCCAGCGGCCCACCGCCTCGCCGCAGTCCTCTCCGGCGGGCCAGTCCTTTTCCAGCTTCTGGACCGGCTCCAGATGGATATGTATGAAGCCGTCGTCCTCCGCCGTCCGCATCTGCCGCAGCGTCACCGGGTTCACGCTGCCGCAGGCCACGAAAAAGGCGGGCGCCAGCTTGGGGAACGCCGGAGCCTGGCCATCCAGCTTCAGGATATTGGCCAGCGCCGCGGCAAAGCCGGCACACCCGGCGGACAGCCGCAGGCCCTCGGCGCCCAGCTGCAGGCCGGTCCGCATCAGGTCCTCGTCGCTGTCCGCGTCATAGACCTGGATGCCGGGACGGCTCTCCGCCGGTGCCTGCTCCATTCGCTGGTGCAGCACCACCGGCGTCTCCGCCTGCTCGGCGATGATGTCGGCCACGGCGGAGTGACGGACCGGCTCGAAGGGATCCTGTCCGAACACGCTCTCGGCCACCGGCACGCCGCCGATGTAGTGCACACCGTTCCGGGTCGTCCGGTCCATCTTGGGAAAGGCCGGCAGAAACGCCAGGCTTTCCGCCCCGGCGGCATCCAGCACCGCCGTCAGCTCCGCGCCGATGTTGCCCCGCAGGGCGGAATCCGTTTTTTTATACACATAGGTGAATCCGGCGTCCAGGGCGTCCCTCACAGCCCGCTTCACCACGGCATAGGCCCGCTCCGCCGGCAGATGCCGGGTCTCGGCGTCCAGCACCAGCACCTGGATCTCCTGTCCGGCCTGAGAGAAGTCATAGGATGGATCCGTCACCACGCAGGTCCGTGCGCCCCGTGCGGCGAACTGCACGCCCGTATCCAGCGCCCCCGTAAAATCATCCGCAAGGATCAGCAGCTTAACCATATCGTCCCCCTTGCATGCGTTCATTTTTGAAACACTGTATCTAGTCACATATTTACTTTCACATTTTTTCTAAAAACTTGACCAGTTCTTTTCTTTCTTTGGTTTTATTTTACAAAGCGCATTTCGTTTTAACAATCATTTTACCTGCAAAAAACGTTTATCTTTGAAACAGCATTAAAAACGCTTGCCTTCTTTTTGTGTATTTGGTATAATATGTTCAGATTCTTAACACAGGAGGGCTTATGGACGACCGTTTTCGGGTTCTGGGCATCGCACCCTATGAGGGCATGAAAACCCTGATGTCCGGTCTGGCGGAGGAGTATCCGCAGATGGAATTCACCCTGTTCGTGGGCGACCGGGAGGAAGGCCTGGAGATCGCCAAAAGCAATTTCCACGGTAATTACGACGTGGTCATCTCCCGCGGCGGAACCGCCAAAATGCTGCGCAGGAGCCTGTCCCTGCCGGTGGTGGAGATCGAGATGTCCATCTACGACACGCTCTGCGCCATTCGGCTGGCGGGCGGGACCTCCGGCAGGATCGCCATCGTCGCCGCCCCGGACACCCTGAGCAGCGCCCAGGAGCTCAGCGGCCTGACAGACCACACCCTGGAGATCTTTACATACGACACCAACAGCTCCCTGGAGGCCATCCTGCCCCAGCTGCAGAAGGAGCAGTATCAGGCCATCCTGTGCGACATGGTGGCGGACACCACTGCCAAGCGCCTGGGCATCAGCTCCTTCCTGATCACCTCCTCCGTGGGCAGCATCCGAAAGGCCTTTGAACAGGCCCTGCTGCTCTGCCAGAGCCAGCGGCATCTGCGGGAAGAGAACCTGTTTTTCCGGGAGCTGCTTCAGGGCCAGATCGGCCAGACTGTGGTGTTTGACAGCAGCGGCAGCCTGTTCCTCTCCACACTGGAGGACCCTCAGCCCAAGCTGCTGGCCCTGCTGCGCCGGGAGCTGCCGGATTCCCAGGAAAAGACGGAGCGGCGGGTCATCCGCAATGTGGGCGGTATGCTGTACTCCATCCGGGCGCGCCGTATCGACTCCGGCAGCCTCTCCTACACCGCCTTTTTCGTGGACGCCCGGAAAACGCCCCTGTCCTCCAACCAGGTGGGCATCCGCTTCTCAACCCGGCCGGAGGCTGAAAACGCCTTTTACAACAGTGTATTCAGCTTCGCCGGCAACATCGGCGACTTTCAGAGCAAGATCGCCAAGGTCAGCCAGAGCAGCGCTCCCGTGATGGTCACCGGTGAGGACGGCACCGGAAAGGAATCCATGGTCAGCGTGCTGTATATGCGCAGCTCTCTGCAAAACGACCCTTTGATCTCCATCAACTGCAGCATGCTGAACGACAAGAGCTGGGCCTTTTTGATGGAGCACCATAACTCCCCCCTGGCGGATGAGAAAAACACCCTGTATTTCGCCAGCATCGACGTGCTGTCCCAAGAGCGCCAGCAGCAGCTGCTGGCAGTCCTGTCGGAGATGGAGGTGTGCCGCCGGAATCGGGTCATCTTTTCCTGCGTCTGCCAGCCGGGAGAATCCATCTCTCCCGTCGGTTCCCTGTTCAGCGACAAGCTGTGCTGCCTGTCCCTGTGCCTGCCGCCCCTGCGGCAGATGGCGGAGCGCATCCCCACGCTGGTGAACCTGTCTCTGAGCCAGCTGAACGCCGATCTGTCCCGCCGCATCGTGGGGGTCGAGCCGGAGGCTATGACGCTGCTGCAAAACTTCCAGTGGCCCCACAACTACACCCAGTTCCGCCGGGTCATCATGGATCTGGCGGTCACCGCCCCGGATCAGATCATCACCGCCGACCAGGTGCGGCAGTTCCTTCGGAAGGAACGGCATGTGGGTGTATTCACTCCCCACGCGGAGAACGCCGCCGTGCCTCTGGACCTGAGCCGCACTCTAGACGAGATCAGCAAGGACATCGCTCTGCGGGTCGTGCAGGAGACTGGCGGCAACCAGACAGCCGCCGCCAAACGTCTGGGTATCAGCCGGACGACGCTCTGGCGGCTGCTGCAGTCCTGATCCGGGGAAGCAGGCAGCGCCGCTTCGATGCCATTATATATTCAAACAGCCGCGAAAAAAGCCGCCCCGAAGGGCGGCTTTTTCATCTTTTTTATCATTTCTTCCATGCGCAGGCGGCCCAGACCGCGTTGTGGTCCGACAGCTCCCGCCCGCCGAAAGCCTCCAGCGGAGAGCCGGGGACGGCAAAGGGCCAGGTCTCCCGGCAGGTGGAGATGGTGCGGCTGTCCACAGGGTCCAGGTCCCGCAGCAGCAGCCAGTCCAGCCGCAGGTCCAAATGACCGCCGTCGGGCAGGGGCTTGCGGCGGGTCAGCACAGGCTGCTCCGGCACGGCCCGGTAGCCTGCCGCCTCCGCCGCGGGCAGGCAGCCCTCCCATTGGAACACGTCCTCCAGGCAGCGGCGCTGCAGGGCCGGGTCTCCGGCGATCTCCCGAATGGCATCCTTGTCCCGGCCATCGAAGGTGTTGGTGTTCAGATCGCCGCCCAGGACCACCGGCATCCCGGCAAACATCTCGTCGGCGGCCCGCAGGATCGCCTCCAGCTGGACCTGCCGCCCCAGGCCGTGGGTGCGGTTCTCCAGATGGATGGTGGCTGCGCCCACACTGGTCCCGCGAACGTCCAGCTCCGCCAGAATGGCCAGACGGCCGCCAATGCGGCGCTGGCGGTCAAAATACCAGTTATACTGCTCGGGCAGGCGGACGATCTTGGCCCGCCTGATGGGCCAGCGGGAGAAGATGGCGTTGCCGTGGAAGCCCTTGGTGTCCCCGCCGTTGGCCAGCTCGATGAATTCCAAGCCAAATACATAATTCATGCCCAGCCGCTCCGCCAGCTCCCGGGCGGTGTCCCGCTGACCGGATCGGACGCAGCCGTCGTCCAGCTCGTTGGCCAGGATCACGTCATAGGGCTGGATCTCTGGGCAAGTCTCCAAAAAGTCGCCCAGCTCCGCCAGGTGGACGCCCCGCTCCATATTGAACACCAGTGCGCCCAGCGCCTCCGGCGCTTCGGCAGGCGCAGGGGCGATGTTATGGATCTCCGCCTGTTCAAATTGGGGGATGCAGGCCATGATCTCCGCCTGCGAGGCGTGCTCCAGCAGCGCGCCCAGACGCTGGCGCTCTTCGTTGGGTATTCCCTTCATCGGATCCTTGCCTCCTTCTTGTTTTTCGCGCAGGTGGAGCGGATCATCAGCTCCGGCTCCAGCAAATCCACCGTTTTGGCCGTATTGCCCTGTATCTGCTCCAGCAGGCGCTCCATGGCGATCCGTCCCTGCTGAAATTTGCGCTGGGACACGGTGGTCAGGTGGATGCGAGACAAAGCGGCAAAGCCGATATTGTCGTAACCCACCAGGGAAAAGTCCTCAGGGACCTGGAGGTCTTGTTCCTCCGCCGCCTCCAGGATCTTCAGGGCGGTGACGTCGGAAAAGGCAAACACAGCGTCAGGCAGTGGACCGTTCAGCAGCTCCACCGCTTGGTCATAACTCCACTGGCGCAGCTCACTAACGGCGTCCGGCGCAGGCAGGTCCCGCCCCTCCAGACCGGCCTCCTCCAGCGCACGGTAAAACCCCCGCAGCCGCAGCTCGCGGGTGCGGGAAGCAGCCCGGCCGCCCAGAAACAGGATGTCCCGATGGCCCAGCCGCAGCAGATACCGGGTCGCGGCATAGGCCCCCGCCTCGTTGTCCGCCACCACATAGCTGCGCTCCTGGTTGTGGTTCACTCCCAAATAAACACAGGGCAGATCTCCCAGCAGGGCGCGGTGCCGGGCCTGGGACTGGATGGAGACAGGGGAGATCAGGATGCCGTCGATCTGACGGGCCAGGAAGTTGTCGATGGCCCGCAGCTCCTGCTCCGGATCCCGCATGGAGTTGCTCAGCAGGACCCGGTAGCCGTGCTGGGCGGCGGTCTGCTCGATGGCGGTGGTCATGCCGGAGAAATAGGGGTTGGACACGTCCGGCACCACCAGGCCGATGGTGTGGGTCGATTGTCCCGCCAGTCCCCGGGCGGCGGCATTGGGCACATAGCCCAGCTGGGTGCAGGCAGCCCGCACGGCGGCTTTGGTCTCCTGGCTGATCTCCGGCCGGTCGTCCAGCGCCCGGGACACCGTGGCAAAGCTGACGCCAGCCAGGGCAGCCACGTCCTTAATCGTCGCTCGCTTCTTCATCGTCCTCATAAAACAGCATGGCCTCCTCCTGGGCGGAGCGGAAGGCCGCAGGGCCTTTTCCGGAGGCCTCCGGCCCGAACAGCGCCTCTTGAGCCGCTTCTTCCGCGGACAGCTCTTCCGGCGCAGGCTGCGTGGTTTCCGGCCCGGCGGTTTTGGGAGGCTCCGTTGCGGCGGGGCGCCGCTCCTTCCGCTTTGCCTGCCGGGCGGCGTCCTTCTCCATGGCCTCCCGCAGCTCCTCCTGGATGGTCTTTCTATGGTTCAGCGCAGGATTTCTGCGCTTCATCTGCAAATAAATAGGCCAGGAGATCAAATTTCCCAGCAGCACTGGCGCCAGGCCGTACATGGAGATCAGCGCCAGCATATTGGTCCGGGCCGCGCCCTCCAGCAGCATGGCCGCCGCGTAAAACATGCACAGAGCCACCGCCAGACCGGCGAAGCCATAGGGGACGACCCGCTTGTCCTTCAGCAAAAACAACAGGCAGCAGACAGCGGTGCCCAAAACGGCAATCACCAGCGCGTGGACCACTGTGGTAGCCAGACCGATTTCCAGCGTCACATGCCGGTACAGGGGACCGGCCAACAGGGCATACAGCACGCCGTAAACGCACAGGTCCAGCATCGCCGCGCCAAGGGCGGCGATGGCTATGGGGCTTTTTCTTCGGTTTTGCTTGTCAATAAAAAAACTCATCGTTCTTTCACCTTCCGCCGGTCAACGGACCGGCGGCGTTGATTTTGGCTGCTGGCAGGCGTGCTGCCCTTTGTCTGCTGGGGATATGAAACACGGCGGGCGGACAACCGCCCGCCGTGCCTGATCTAGCCGGCGCGGCAGAGGCTGAAATCAGCCGAGCATCTGCCAGAAGTCGCGGACCGTGTTGTAGTTGTAGTAGATCTCGTCAGCGTCGAAGGGCGCTACATTGATCTCGGAGTACGGCGTGGAGCCCTCAGCAGGCTCGATATCGTCGCGGACAGGCCAGCCGCCCAGGGTGTTGAAGGGCTTGTAGCCGGAGGTATCGCCGTCAGTGCCGCCCATCATGAAGCGGACCAGCAGCTTGGCGGCAGAGGGATGGGGATTGCCTTCCACGATGTACAGAGTGTTGACGGCGGGGATGCCGGTGTCAGGCTCCAGGTTCACGGGGGCGAACACCCAGCCATTCTCCTCGGCCTTGCGCAGCTTGGAGGAAGCGCAGAAGCCCACGGGCGGATTGGTCTGGCCGGGGGTCCCCACAGCCTCGGCGATCTCGTCGGAGGAAGAGGTGTAAACAGGCTCATTGGCGTGCAGGCGCTTTAGGAACTCATAGCCGGCGTTCTCACAGCCGTCGGAGAGGGCCAACTCCTCGCCGTACAGATCCTTATAGGCATCAGCCAGGCGCTGAGGCTCCTCGCCCACGCAGAAGCCGGCGATCCAGGAGCCCCAAGCCAGGTTATCCAGGGGGTTCTGCATCATGATGCGGCCCTTCCACTCAGGCTCGGTCAGCTGCCACAGGTTGGTGATGGGGGAGCCGTCGGGATAGGCCTCCGTGTTGTAGAACAGCTGGGTCAGCTCGATGTACAGGGGGGTCGCAGTGGCGGTGTAGGAGGGGTCGATGTGGGAGAAGATCTCAGCAGGCTGATAGTTGTAGAAGATCTTGTTGGCCACATACTCCTTCCACATGGAGCCGTCCTGGTCCTTGATATGGACCACGTCGGCGGTGGGGGAACCGGCCTCATACTCGCGGGAAACCTTTTCCAGCAGGTCGTTGGTGGAGATGTCGAAGGGGACGCACTCCAGGCCGGGATACTTTTCCATAAAAGCATCTGCCACCTTGGTGCAGCGGGAGGAGATGGAGTACAGGGTCACAGTGGCGCCTTCCTCCAGGGCCTTTTCATACAGCTCCTCGTCGGTCTCGTCGGTCACATAGATGCCGGAGGACTTCTCCCACTCGGTCAGATCGCTCTCAGCAGGAGCGGCAGGCTCTTGGGTCTCGGTGCCGGTGTCAGCGGGAGCTTCGGGAGTGGCAGCATCCTTGCCGCCGCCGCAGGCGGTGAGGCTCAGGAGCATGACCAGGGCCAGCAGGGCGGCCAGCCAGTTCTTGTGTTTCAACATGGTTCTTTTCCTCCTTAAATTTCTTCCAGAGTCGTTATTTCAGCGGCGTCCGCCGCAGAGGCACGGGTTCAGATGCAGTACTTGATGAGGTTTTCGCTGTTGGTGTCGAAAATGTTGATCTTCTTGGGGTCGAAGCCCAGGTAGA
>NZ_CANRKH010000040.1 GCF_947631165.1 uncultured Dysosmobacter sp.
ACTCAACTTTAACCGATGAGGCTTTATCCTTCATCCTTTTTTATTCAACTGTCTAATATGTATTGTAATCCTACAGTGACGGAAATCTCCCTTTTACCTTTGGTGTTGCTGCCGCCCTATTTTCCAAATTTTCTGTAAAAGTGACCAAATGGGCAGTCATCCTCAATAGATCACTGCCCTATAAACTGGAATTTCAGTTTATCCATCTTTCAAATCCGGGACTTTCTTCCACTGCTTGGATTGCATCGGAAAGATGTTCATAATACCCGGTACCTGCACAAATATTATCTGTTTTAATCATATCCTCTAACCATATACGATAACATTCCATTTCTCGATCATTGCATATTTCGGGAGCATCCTCATAGTCTCCAGTACCAGGAAGGAAAGTGCTTGTGCAAAGGAACAAACGATATTGTCTGGGGCCATAACGACATAAGCCAATTTTAATAATTGTATCGCCTAAATCTTTTATATCCATGGTACCATCCTTACAAACCGGAATTTGCTGCTCTTATCATATCACAATCAATTTTGAATTGCGATCTGTATTTGGTGAAATTGCCGGGTTATATTTCAGCAACACTTAAAGTAATAGGGAGACGGAAATGCCTGAAACATCTATTGTTATAATGGCGCAGGCAAACTATGACGGAGCTGTGCGGCAACTAAATCTAGTAACAAAAGCTACCAAAGATACAGAAAACCAACTGTTAAAAGCTATTGCAAAAGCGGACGGTTCAAATGGGCTTCCAGGAATTGTTGGTACAATTGCGGGAACTGGGCTTGCAAATTTGGCGGGAAATGCGGCACTTGAAGCCTCAAAAACAATGGTTTCAAGTTCACTCGGAAGTAGTTGGGGCAATATCGTTTCTCCCGGTATCTCTACGGCAGTCACTGGCGCGGCGATGGGATCTAGGCCCAGCGGGAAACCGATAAGATCTCCTTTGCCACGCTGTTCAAGGACGCCGGGATCGCCGGCAAGTACCTTTCCGACCTGGTGGAAATGGCCAACAACACGCCGTTCCTATACGGCGATCTGACGCCGGAGCATATCAAGCAGACCTGGAGGTCAAGGGCGCTCACATCGATTCCCGGGAGGGCGCCAATACTCTGTCAGACATTATTGATGCGAATTGGCGATGGCAAAATCATTCCGATTAATGTCCGAGTCATCTGCGCTACCAATAAGGCTCTCCTTCGCTGCATTGAAAACGGGACATTCCGAGCAGATCTATATTATCGTATTAACGTATTGAACGTGGCATTGCCTCCCCTGCGAAAACGCACAGCGGATATTTGCCCACTATTTGAATACCATTTGCACTTGGTTTCACCAAAACTAGAGAATAAATTCAGATACGCAGGATTGAAGGGAGTAATTGATTTCTTCGCCGGTTTCTTTGTCCTTGCTCTTTTTTGGGGAAATATCGATAAAGTCGTAGTGGCATATTGATTTTCGATCGAAGAGAAAACTCATCATGACCCATGTTCTGTATTTCACTAAGATTCATGATTGCTCCGTTTATAATGCAATATGAGGATGCAAACTCTGGAACAAGCCTTACTTCATCGGCCTTTCTCAAAATCCGACTATACAGGGCAGCAGGCAGAGAACGGCCCTACCTAATCCGAACAACAGCCAAAGATTTGTTCAAATTGGGTAGGGTCGTTCTAGTAATCATTTGCGTTTCATGGCAGCGGCGATCTCTTCCGGCGTCGAAGCCGTGCGAATGGCTGCTTGAATCTTGTCCTCGTTCTCTTGCAATATCCGGGCATTTTTGATGATATCGTCCAGCTTGTTTGCAGGAAATTTTACTGCTCCATTTTCATCCATATGAACAAGCTCTCCCGGGCAGACATCCATGCCGCAGATATTGACAGGCACGTTGACTGCCTGTATGGAGAAATTTCCGTGACTGGGGGAAACACCAGTGAACATACATTGTATGCCCAGTGGGCGGATCTCCTCCAGGTCTCGGGAGGGACCGTCTGTCAAAATACCACAGACTCCCATCTGCTTATACGCAGTAAGCATATTTCCACCTAACAGGCCATTCTTTTTTTTGATGTTTTCCGGAAAATTTTGCTTAATCGCCAGCACAACAGGTCCCGGGGTCGCTTCGATCGCTTTCAGGATATCCACAAAACCAAGCCGGTTAAACGTATCGGGCATACCATATACGGCTGTAACAACATGTCCTACCCTCCGCCCATGTTCCGGGAACATGCAATGCAGTGTCTCATCCGTATACCAGTCTGTTTCCCAAGGATTATACAAGCCCAGGCACGTCTCTTGTCCCGGAAACGTACCGATTACATTTGTAACAGTCGGTGTATCGAATTCCAGAATCTCTTTCAGCAATTTGGCTTCATCAAGCATAATACACTCCATTCTGCTGGATACCAGCACAATAAAATAAGCAGGCCCGTCAAGCTCTGATCCTCCAGAGTTTGACACACGGGTATCGGCCAGAAAAACCTCCCTGCAAAGCTGCGGGAGGTTTTTCTGGAAAATGGTCAGCTCAGCTTCTCGTCTGTATATTTGCGCACGTTTTTAAAGCCTTCCAGCAAAAAGTCTGTATCGAACTTTTGGATATTCAGACCCAGCCGGCTCACAAACTTATCGCACATGGCAGGGCCAGCATGTAAGGCAAACAGCTTGCCGTTGGCCTCACAGGCATCGGCGACCCTGGAGATCGCATCCAACTCGATTGGATTGTTGACATCGCCGGGGATCCCCAGAGAAATGGAGAGATCATTGGGACCTACCAGCAAGATATCCACGCCGTCCACCGCTGCGATCTCATATGCGTTTTCAACGCCTAACTTTGTCTCAATCTGCGCGATGACCACGGTTTGGGCATTAGCTTTTTCCATCATCTCAATATGTTTGACGCCCCGGTACCCGGTATTTGCCGTAAACGCGGCAAAGCCCCGAGCGCCTTTAGGAGGATATTTGCAATATTTGACAATCTCCTCTGCCTGTTGTGCAGTTTCAACCATGGGGACCTGAATGCCCTCTAATCCAGCTTCCAGCATCTCCGCAATATACTCCTCGCGCAAACACGGAACGCGGGCCATCACAGCAATTCCCAGTGCGTTTGCAGTCAAGGAAATGTCATGGATCGTCTCCAGACTGTAATTGGAGTGTTCACAGTCAAACATCAGAAAATCCATTCCAGCTTGATCTGCCAAATATGCAATTGCTGGATTGCGCACAATGCGGAGCATCGTGCCGGTTACTTTTTTGCCCGCAGCAATTTTATCCTTTAAACCAACCATAAGAAATACTCCCTACATATTTTTACTTCCACTCTTCATAAACCCGCCCAAATCAGTCTTTCAAAAGACTCCAGGCCCTTTGCAGCGTCCGTTTTGCATTTGAAAGAACAATTTCAGGATCCTCGTCTGCCTGTGGCCGCACTTCAAAGGTCAATGGATATGGATGTTCCTCACAGAAAAATCCCTCTTCACGAAGCAGTGACAAAAACTCTGCTAATTCAGCGACATCATTTACACTGTGTGGAAAACCAAAATGCGGATGTAAGTCACCATAGGCGGGCAGCCCAGGCTCCACAACGATATTTCCCATATGAAAATGCGTCAGATATGAACGCAGCGTACGCAGGATGAACCGCGCGTTTTCTCTTGTGGCAGGAAAATGGCTTAGATCTGCCATCAAGCCAAAATTTGAAACCTGTTCCCTCATTCGCGCTGCAAATGCGGCGGCCAAAGGTGCCGGGCCAAGCAGCGAGCATTTGTCAAGGTCGTAGTCAAAAAGCTCCAACTCCACCTGTATTCCCAGAGCCGCGGCCTGGCGGCAGACAGCCGAAACTGTCTTTTCGAGCTGAATAAGCCCCTTCTCCTCTTGTCCAACGGAGAATCTGCCCGCCAAAAATGTAAAGTGCGCCGCGCTGAGGACACTTGCCTCCTCTAGAGCCTCCAGGAGAGCAGTCTCAGCTTCTTTACGTCTCTCTTCGTCAAGATCATTTGGGTTCATTTTCTTCGCTAAAACGACCCAATGCGCCGAATAACTGGCAGATAAATGCCCCTGCGCCAAAAAGCGGCGGATATGGGGGATATCATCACTGCAGGAGATGTGTTCGAATTCAATAAAATCGAAAAAATCATCAGCCGCAAGCTTCTTGATAATATCAGCGGGCTTTACAAGGGGAAAGCTGACTGCTGAAATCGTCCCGATGCGAAAATATTTCTGGATCCTCTCCTGCATGGCAACTGTTCAATTATTCCAGAATGCCCTTTGAACGCAGGTAATCGTTCAGGCCGGGTCTGAGGATCTCGCCGCGCGCAATACCAGCGATACGCGCTTCGTCAGCCATCCGCTTCTTGTCAGCGCCAGCCATGGTCTCCTCAATGTCCTCCTTAGGCACGCATACAACGCCATTTTCGTCACCGAAAATCAAATCACCAGGATTCACAACGATATTGCCGCATGAGATGGGGAAATTAACCTCGCCGGGGCCATCCTTGTGTCCTGCGCCGCACACTGTACCGCGCGCAAATACGGGCAGGCCCATGTTCTTGATGGTTTCAATATCCCGAACGCAGCCATCCACGATCAAACCCGCAACGCCCAATTTGATCATGATACTAACCATGATGTCTCCACAGACGGCATAGCCATAGCCTCTTTGGGTCTCAACAACCAGCACATCGCCGGGCTTAACATAGTCAAAAGCCTTATGCAGAGCCAGATTATCGGCGGAGCAGCATTTGACCGTAACTGCAGGACCGGCCATCTTAGGCGCGCAGAACAACTGGTGAATTCCCATGTCCATGGTATACAGCTTATTCATGCCGTCAGACAGGTAGGGCGTGCTGTATTCCTCTTCCATCAGCTTCTTTGCCCACTTGGGATCAGGCCGTTCAATCTCGGGGCGGAAGCGGAAACCCATTCTTCCAAAATAATCTTTTGCCATTGTAATAACCTCCTGAATGTCAAAATTGTTGTTTGGTTTAATGAAAGAAACCTGCTTGTGTCACTGTTCCTCAGGCATATCTGCGCAATAGCAAATTCCAATGCCCTCGGCCTCCAGAGAATCGCGGAGCTTTTTGGCAAACAGAAGAGCCTTTGTCTGGTCGCCATGGATCAGGACCCTCTTAGGAGGTGCGATCTCAATGTCCTTGCCGGTAACAGCATACACACGGCGCTCCTTGACGGCGCGGATGACTCGTTCCAATGCATAGTTTTCATCTTCGATCATAGCCTTAGGCGTGCCGCGTGGAACCAGCGATAGGTCCTCCTCATAGTTCCGATCAATGTGGAACAGGTTGGAAATAATGCCCATGCCATACTCCCGGGCATATTTGACCATACACGAACTCTCCCGGGGAGCGGCAATCAAAAGAGACGGATCAAAGTCGTGTGCCGCCTTAACAATGGCGTGGGCGACCTTATCGTCCTTGTGGGAAAGATTTCCCAATGCACCGTGGCCGTTGACGTGGCGGATCTTTGTGTTGTGCACACGAGTGAATGCCTCCAAAGCCCCCAACTGGTACAAAGTAAAATTGTATATTTCGTCGAATGAAAGGTCCATTTTACGGCGGCCAAAGCCCTGCAGATCGGGATAACCCACATGTGCGCCGATCACCACACCCTTTTCAACACACATCTCAACAGTTTTATCCATGACCATCGGGTCGCCGGCATGAAAACCGCATGCCAGATTTGCAGAGGAAATGATGTCGAGGATCGCAGCAGTATCCCCTAACTTATAGTTGCCAAAACTCTCGCCAAGATCAGAATTGATGTCGATATAACGCATAAGTACTCGCATCCTTTCTTATGTAATTTGATTTAGGAGCATTTGTTAAAAGGCAATTCACTGAGATCTTTGTGGATGATCTCACGCTCATAGCGGTTATTCAAAAACTCATGCTCAATATGCTCAAATTCATCCGCCTCAATAGAGCGGAATTTCACCCACTGTCCAGGCGTAACCAAAAATGGGTCATCAGGCCGCTTCGGATTATAGCATGCGGCTGGTGCACGCCCGATCATGTGCCAACCGGATTGAGAATGGAATGGGCTGATCGTTGTATGTGTAGACCAAATTTGTATACTGCTGGCGTAAGGCTTAGGGACGGGGACAGATTTGCGTGGAATTGTAAAACTTCCAGTCGGACTGCTCAGATATACAGTGCCAGGAGCAACCCCCATCATAAATGCATAATGATAGCGGTTGGTATGGATACGAATCACATCTTCTTCAGAAATGTGTTCATACTCAGCTACGGATTTGACCTCTGTTTTTGGATCTTTGTAATAAATGGGGACCACTACCACCTCATTGGACGGCTTGATCGAACTCCAATCCACCTGCTTCATCAATTCTTTCAACGCTTCGCATAGCTTTTGATAGTTGATTGCCAAGGGATCATAGTGAATCATTTCAGAACGATACGTTGGAACTGTTTCAACAATACCGGCAATACGGTGCTCTTTTAACGCTAAATCCAATGCCCGAACCATCAAGTTCGTCTCAATATCCGCAGTTTCACCAAACTGGACGGCAATTGCACTGTCGCCGCAACATAAAATCTTTACGCGCTCTTCAATCAAATTCATATCTTCTCCCACAACACTCTCAGGCCATTTCCTGAATGGCAATATGATAGACGCTCTGATTGATCTTCACACGGTATTCCGTCGGCTTCGCTTCTTTTATCCTGGATTCCAAATTCTCAAGATAAGCCGCCTCATCAGCAAGCAACCGCTGCGCTTCTTCAATAGAGACCTTTTTAAAGCGTAGGCGGGAACCCGCTATTGCCTGGCCAACTTTGGGGATATCCACGGAGATCACATTACCGATCTTCGCATATCCGCCTGTGCTTTGCCGCTCGCTCAGAAGAATGATCGGCTGTTCGCTGGGCGGCACCTGGATCGCGCCCTTTGCAATACCGTCGGAAACAATACTGCCCTTTTTTATCAATTCAACATTGGGGCCCTCCAGCCGATATCCCTGACGGTTGCAGAGATTTGAAACTTTATAGCCGTCCTTACCAAAGAAATTGGCAATTCCCTCCTCAGTGAACAAATCATCCTGAGGCCCTAAAAGCACTCTGATCTCTATATCCTTGCTCTCTATCGTTTCAGGCGCAATTGAGCGGGCGGCCATCTGCGGAAGCGAAGCACTGGGAGCCCGGAAACCGATCATGTCCCCTTTCCGAAGCGCGTGATCGATCGGGCCGATATTGATCCGGACCCACGTGGAACGGCTATCATACATCGGTTCGATATCCAAGCCGCCTGCAAAAGCGATGTATGCACGGCAGCCTGTTTTTCGAGCGCCGAAATGGACGTGCTGTCCTTTTTTGACGGAAATCGCACAATACATGGGAATCGGCGTGCCATCCAGCATTGGAGAGATGTCCGCTCCTGTAATAGCGATCACCTCATCCGTCATAAACGTCATGTCGGGTCCAGTCAAGGTCACTTCCAGTCCCGCTTCATTCATCTTATTGCCAACCAAAATATTGGCAACCCGAAGAGAATGCATATCCATCGCGCCAGAGGGACACATACCGCTCCATTGATAGCCAAAGCGTCCTTCATCCTGAACACTGGTCTGTGCTCCCGGAATATTTACAAAAAAACCATCCATGTTTTCATACCTTCAGCAAACTTTGCAGTACAGTATCATATTTTTCTAAAATTTATTGCAGTTTGGCCAGTGCGTCCTCAATGCGGTCAAATGCCGTTTTCAAGTCTTCCATAGACGTGGCATAGGCAAAGCGAACTTTCCCAGGAAGATTATAGGCTTCACCAGGAACAGACGCCACCAGCTGCGTTACCAAAAGATACTCGCACAGATCAACCGCGTTATTGATTTTCCACTCCTGGTAGCTCTTTCCAAAATAGGCCTTCACATCAACCAAAACATAAAATGCGCCCTTGGGTTCAGGACAGGAAAGCCCTGGGATCTTGCTCACACGCTCAAAAACATAATTTTTGCGGTTGCAGAATTCTTTTACCATGGCGGCAAGATCATCCTGAGGTCCGGTGATCGCGGTGAGCGCAGCCTTCTGAGAGATTGAGCAGTTTGAAGAAGTGACCTGGCTCTGGAACGACATGACGCCTTTGATGATATCTTTGCGGGCTTCCACATAGCCAATGCGCCAACCCGTCATTGCGTAAGACTTGGAAAAGCCATTGATCGTGACCGTTCGATCAGCAATTTCCTTAGAAATAGAGGCCACACTAAAATGCTCGTTCCCGTCATAAACCAGCTTTTCATAAATTTCATCAGCAACAATGAAAAAGTCATGCGCAACAGCCAAAGCGCCAAGTTCCGCTAAAGTTTCTTTGGAGTAAACGACACCGGTGGGATTGTTCGGCGTGCAGATGATAATAGCTCTGGTCTTGGGCGTGATAGCCTTCTTGATTTCTTCCATATCAAGGTCAAAATCACTCTTGCAAGGTACCAGGACCGGCGTCGCTCCGGAGAGCTTGACCATCTCGGTATAGCTAACCCAGCAGGGAACGGGAATAATGACCTCATCGCCAGCATCGCAAAGAACCATCAAGCTGCTGTAAACAGCCTGCTTAGCTCCCACGCATACACAAATGTTATCCGGAGTGCATTCGATGTTGTTTTCTGTCTGAAGCTTATTGGCAATCGCTTCACGCAGTTCGAAAATACCGTTTCCGGGAGTGTACTTGGTAAATCCGTCGGCGATTGCTTTGATGCCGCCGACTTTCACATAGTTGGGGGTATCAAAATCAGGCTCACCGACGCTTAAAGAGATAATATTTTTTCCTTGCCGTTTAAGCTCAGAGACCCGGACCTGTAAAGCAGACGTTGGGGAACCGCTGAATCGACTCATCCTTTTAGAGAGCTCTGTTGTTGCCATGAACACTCCTCCTGTACTTCAAAATTTTCCAAATTCAGATCAATATGCAGCAATTACTGTTCACATCTTATATCAAAGAAAATTCAAATTCAAACAATCATTCAAGATATATAATATTGGAAAAGTTAATATTTCTCATCATATTAATCATTTGGAGCGTTATTTTATCCCGCCAGAGAAGCAGAGACTTGCCCCCACTTTGAAGCTGACGCACAGCAGGGCTGGCACTTTCATCATTTTTTCTGGCGGGATGTCAAAATGTTGTCCCTTTTTTCTGGGAAATTATATCTCTTGAAACCAAAACATATTGTTGCTATAATACAAAATATGTGTTGCATAAGAGAACACACATGAAAGCAAATGCTGCGGGCTCTCCATTATAATTCAGCAACTACGCAAAGCCCATTATTAGAAAGAGAGGGGTTCCTGTTGAGATATTCCGATGTTGAAACCTTTCTTGCAGTTGTGACGCAAAAAAGCGTATCCAAGGCAGCAAATTCTTTATTTGTGGCACAATCTACCGTAAGCCAAAGAATTCAGAAACTGGAATATGAGCTTGGAGGCCCCCTATTGATCCGTAAGCAAGGGATCAATGGTGTAGCATTAACGCCAAAGGGAGAACAATTTCTTTCTGTCGCCGAAAAACTGCTCAATTTATGGCGAGAAACCGATATCATGGTAAAAGAGGAGCCAACCATTCCCCTGGCTATCGGTTGTATAGAAAGCTTGGCAATCGGCACATTCCCTCCCCTGTTTGAAGATATTATAAATGCAGATAAAAATATCCAGCTAAGCATCATTTGCAGAAATTCAGATATTTTATATAACATGGTTGACCAGCGTCAGTTGGATGTCGCATTTTCAGTACGTTCGCTGAATCTTCCGCGCATATGCTGCAGGCCCGTTTTCCGTGAGCAGATGTATCTTGTTTGCCAAACGGGCATGATCACCGCAAGCGGTCCTGTAGACGTCTCTACTTTGGATATCCGAAATGAGGTCTTTTTTTCCTGGAGTCCAGAATTCCGGGCCTGGCACAACAGCCTATGGGGGGCGGGTATCAGGCCTTCCATAACTGTGGACACTACCTCTCTGCTGCTCCGTTTCATGACAGACCAGAGATACTGGACAGTATGTCCAGTATCCATTGCAGATTATCTGCGCAAGGCCTACCGCATTGAACTGCATGAGATTCAAAGCCCTCCGCCAGAGCGCATTACCTATCTCATCACCCACAATGAACCAATGGAAGAACGAAAAAAATCGCTTGCAATATTCAATCAATGCTTCTGCAAATTCCAGGAAGAATGCGGCGCTCCAATTTTGGAAAGGCCGTTATAAAAAGGGATAGCTGCCTTTTACAGTATTTCTTAAACAGGTTCAGGGCAGGCTGTTTTACATTAGGGCAAGAATTTGAAAGAACAGAAAAAAAGCAGCAAGGGGGCTCGCTCCCCCTTGCTGCTTTTTTCTGTGACTGCTTTAAAATAAACCTATCAAAAAATTTTTGTCCGCCGCGTCTCTGCGTTTATCTGCCCAGCCCTTTAAAGCTGATCCTTCCCTGTCCGCTCTTCCTCCAACATCTGAAAATAGCGCTGCTCGGCGTGTACAATAAAGCGTTCCCACTCTGCGGGATCAATGAAGGGATTCCTGCCATCAGGGTTTTCCGCCATTTTTTTATATTTCTCCACGGTCTGATTCTGACTCGTATGATTCCCCAGAGTTATAGTGACAGGTTCATGGCGCACCTTTTCCAGGCTGGCAATATAGTGCTTCCGATATTCAGGCACTCGGTATTCCTCAATAAAGTCACAGCACAAGGTATTTAGTCCAATGCCGCCATACAGCCCGGCCACCTGTGTCTTTCCATCCTCCTCCAGTTCAACAAAATATGCCATGGTGCCCATTGTGTGGCCGGGTGTCGAAACAGCACGTATCCTGGTACCGCCCAACTCAATAATATCGCCGTCCTGCAGCTCCACATCCGGTTTGAAAAGCGGCACGGCGGTATAGTGCCCATTCTGCACCAGTGCCAGCTCTGGCCGTTCCCGGAACATGCGCGCATCCTTCGCACCTAAAAAAGTCTTGGCGCCTGAAATGGATGCTAAAAATTTCGTAGCGCCGAAGTGATCAAAATGTCCATGGGTATGCAGAATATATCGGATGTTACGCGGATCAAAGCCCGCTTCCCAAATCGCCTGCACCAGCAAGGCCCTTGTCGTAGGATATGTGGTATCGATCAGAATCAGGCCCTTGCCTGTCTCCAGCAGGTGGGCGCCCACATTTTGATTTCCCACAAACCACAGATTCCCGAAAATACGGAAGGGCTTCATATAATAAGCTTCGGGGTGTCGGAAAAAGTGCGCATATTTTTTAGGTGCAAACGCATATTTCGAAGCCATTGATAACGCTCCTCTCCAAATTAGTGTCCAATCACGGAAGTAGATCAAAGCTCCAATATCATATGACAAAATCGTATCATGCAGATACTCCGTTTACAAGAGAGCAGAAATTTGATTATCAAATCAATAAAATCGCAAAAAGCAATATGTCTATTTTTACAGGGAGAACGATATTTCCCAAAACATATCCGCATTTTTTTGAATTTTTTGTTCTGTTAATCGATTCTATATGTAAGAAATATTTACTTTACTTCACTGTATACAAGCCAAACGCGTGTGAGCAAAAAAACTCCACCGAGGACGATTCTTGTACAAGCAGTTGTATATTTAGCCCCTCCGCTTTCACAAATTGTACAAATATTTCTTTATCAAATATATAATATTTGGTTTTTTTGTTTGCAAAAGTGATAAAACAGAGATTAAGATAATAATCAAGATTCATGCAGATATGCAGCAATTCTTAAAAAGATGTTCGTAATCTTCGTAATTTCTGATGCAATAACATCTCTGATTTATGAAGCGCAACACACTTAACTTATAAGTTCAGGTTCCTAATCTTTTTCAGCAAGGAGGGATGACACACCACAAATACGCTCCCAGCGCACCAACTATTTCTGATATGCATAGAGGCTGCAGCAAACGCTCAAAGCGACCGCTGAGACAATGCGCTGACTCGCTCACTGATATCAAACTTACTTGTGGATTGCGCACAATTAATTCATTCACTTTTGTTTGTGCTGGAGAACCTTTTCCGGCAAGAAATGGAGCTTTTATGGAAAAGATTTTGAAGAGATTAGAACTTGCTCTATGTATCGTATTTGTAGTTTTTCAACTATATACAGCCTACTTTGGTAATCTGTTTGGTATTGCGCAAAAGGCCGTGCACCTGGGGCTCATGATTTCCATTATCGCCGTCGGCTTGTTTGCAGAGGACAGAAAAAAGAAATTTGGTAAGCTTTTCTGCGTATTTGACCTATTGATGCTGCTGTTCGGCTTTGTAGTGGTGTTCTACCTCAGTTCTATCGCAAGGACCCTGGCAGTGGACACAACGACATTTACAGCAGCCATGAAGGTCGTTGGCATCATTATGATCGTCGTTCTGATGGTCTGCTGTTGGCGCAAGGTCGGCCCGGTCATGTCCATCGTCGTCGCATTCTTTGTTTTCTATGCCTTCTTTGGAAAACTCTTCCCCGCTCTGCTTTCCCATGGCGGCATGAAAGTCAACCGGTTCGTACATTTGATTGCTTTTACCTCAGAGGGTATTTTTGGCACACCACTTACCGCGTCTGCCACATTTATTGCCACATTCATCATCTTAGGATCTCTCTTTTCCGTCACAGGTGTCGGCTCCTATATGTGTGAACTGGCAAACGCATTGTTGGGCGGCTTTCGAGGCGGTCCTGCCAAGGTTGCAGTCGTATCTTCCGCACTGTTTGGATCGATTTCCGGTTCCGCAGTTGCCAACGTGGTCGGCACCGGCACATTTACGATCCCTCTGATGAAGCGGGTCGGTTATGACGGTGAATTCGCGGGGGCTGTCGAAGCAACTTCTTCTACCGGCGGTTCTATTATGCCGCCAGTTATGGGCGCTTCGGCTTTCCTGATGGCGGAATTTGTAGGTGTAAAATATTGGGATGTCGTTGTTGCGGCCTTTATACCAGCGGTCCTCTATTATCTTGCCATCCTATTCCAAGTCGATCTCCGTGCTCTTCGCACTGGTCTGAAGTCTGTTGACCGCTCTGAGTTGCCGCCGCTGCGTGAGACCCTGAAGGGTATCTGGAAACTCAGCCCCATGGTGCTGTTGGTCCTGTTGATTGGCCCAATAGGTGCCACCGTGCAGCGCGCCGGTATTTTGACCGTCACCTATACGATCCTGCTGAGTTTCGTAAGCAAGGAAACACGATTCACCAAGGAACGCATCTTGGCATTTGTCAATGACGCAGCTCACGGCTGCTGCACCGTTGCCATTGCCACTGCGGCTGCCGGTATCATCATCGGTACTGTTACTGGGACCGGTCTGGGCGTCAGGCTCTCCTCCGTGCTTGTAAAGCTGGCCGGCGGAAATTTCACAGTGCTGCTGCTCTTGACCATGCTGGCCTCCGTCATTTTGGGCATGGGCTTGCCTGCTTCCGCATGTTACCTGCTGTTGGCCAGTCTGGTTGCGCCGACAATCTTTAAACTGGGTGCCCCTATCATGGCCGCACATCTATTCGTGCTCTACTTCGGCATCATTTCCAATGTTACACCGCCTGTCGCTATGGCTGCTTACGCTGCTGCCGGCATCGCCAACTGCAATCCGAGCAAATGCGGCATGCAAGCATTTAAACTGGCAGCTGGTGGCTTTATACTTCCGTTCTTCTTTGTTTTCAACGATGTTCTTCTGATGAATGGCACACCCTTGGAGATCATCGTAGCTACCATTGGCGCAATTGTGGGCATCTATTGTCTGGCCTGTGCGCTGGAGGGCTATATCTGGACAGCTCCCCTCAATGGTTTTGGTCGGATCCTTTCTGCTATTGCCGCCCTGTGCCTAATCAGTCCCAGCTTCTTGACAGACGTTTTCGGCATTCTTCTGCTTATCGTGATCCATACATTCTATATCAACAGATTTAAACGACAGCAAGCACACGCGCTTTCTTAAAGGCCAGGGGTTCCGCTTTTTATAAGCGGCCTGCAAAATAAACACACAAAAAAGGAGAGAAAAGAAATGAGAAAACTGAGTTCCCGCTTCCTGGCAATGTCTCTTGCATTGGTGATGCTCTTGGCATTTTGTGCCAGCTGCAGCAGCGATAAGAGCACTACCACACCCCCTTCTGCCCCCGCTGACTCTGAGAAGGAAACCTCTGAAAACGCCCCTACCCGCACTCCTATTGACATCCACTGGGCCGCTGGCAGCTCTTCCGGCGCTTGCTATATCACCGGTACTGTTATGGGCGGCGTCCTCAGTGAACTGTACGACGGCTATACCGTAACGCCTGAAGTGACGACTGGCGGCGTTGAAAATGCCAAGATGCTGGTAGCTGGTGATGCGCAGTTTATCTCTGTTCAGGGCGATGACGCAATCTCCGTCAATAACAATACCAGAGGTTGGGTAGACGTTCCTGAAGCAACTGATATCCTGCGGTATGTCGGCTGCGCAAATGGTACAAAGATGAACCTGATCGCTCCCCTCGACGATGATTCCATCAACAGCTTCGAAGACGTAAAGGGCAAGCGCGTTGGTATACTGGCCGGCAGCACCTACAACTATGGTTGGGCTTACTTGCTAGAGGCCTACGGAATGTCCGAGAGCGATTTCGCTTCTGTTGAGGTTATGTCCCGCCCCGATCTGTGCAACGCCATTCAGGACGGTTCCATTGATTTCATTTTTGATATCACTCCTGATAACCAGCCTGCTCACCAGGAAGCTGCGTTTGCCATCGGCGGATACAAGCTTTTAAGCATCCCAGACGATGTGCGTGATAAACTGAAGGAACTGAATCCTGCCTATCAGGACGTCGTTATTGAAGCCGATTGCTATAATGGCAATGATGAAGCCCAGACCTGCGGCCTGTACAACATCTGGTGCACCTCTAAGGATGCTGACTATCAGATGATCTACGATATTCTGACCTGCTTCTATGATAATGCCGAGACATTTAAGGCCGCTCATCCTCTGGCCGGCAATGCCTCTGACGAAGAAGTCCTGAACAACCAAGTAGTTCCTTGGCATCCTGCTGCTGAACAATTCTATAAGGATCGCGGCATTCTCAAATAATATATTTTTCAAGTATCTGCCACTGGGAAGCCACCAGTGGCAGATACCTCATTTATAGGGGCATTTTATGATAAATCTGCTTTTCACAATAGCAATTGGAGCTATTAGCGGATACTTTTTCTTTCATAAAAAGCTGCCGGCAGGCATCATGATCGGTGCCATCATTGGGACCGCGGCTTTCAATATTGCCACTGGAATGGCCCGTGTTCCCGATGCGATCCGCTTTTTCTCCCAGGCTGTGAGTGGTGCCGCAATCGGATTTGGGTTCAGCCGGGATGACTTGGCGAGATTACCGGCTTTGATGAAACCGCTGGGGCTGTTGCTCAGCGGTCTAATTACGGTAAACCTCACCGTGGGGCTTTTGATCTATCGTTTTTCTTCGCTGGACATCGTCACCTCACTGATCTGCTGTCTGCCGGGCGCTTTAAACTCGGCACCGATCATCGCGGCAGAGATGGGTGGAGATATGACCCAGGTGGCACTCCTGCAGTTTGTCCGCATGAGTTTAAGCATCATTGCTTTTCCGCTCCTGCTCAGTTTCATGCAAGATGATCCCCATCATATTCCAAATCACTCGTTCAGTTCAAAAATCGTTAAGCCAAATGACTCCCCGGCAAAAAAGCAGGATGCGGGAGGCATATGGACTTGCTTATTCATGCTGGCAGCAGCAATATCCGGCAGTCTATTGGGAAAATGGATCGGCATCCCTGGCGGAACCATTGTCGGTTCCATGCTTCTAACGATGCTTTGTAAGCTTTGTATGCCAAAGCTTGTTCTGCCGCTCAGCATCAAACGAAGCGCTCAAGTCCTGGCTGGTTCCTATATTGGCGGCCATATTTCCAAGCAGGACCTCATCTCTCTCCCCGGGCTGCTGATCCCCATCCTGCTGATCGTGTCCGGCTACTTTATATACTGGATATTACTTGGCAAGGCCATGCAGAGACTTTTTGGATTCGAAAAGAAAGCCGCCTTTTTATCCGTCATTCCCGCCGGAGGCGGTGACATGGCACTCATCGCTGCCGACCTAGGTGTTGAAAACACAGATCTCCTGGTCATGCAGGTGTTCCGCATGGTCGTTGTAACCGGTATTTTCCCTCAGATCTTGGCATTCATTTCAAAATGGATGCCTTAACCAAACCGTTAAGCGTATATTCTCAGCGCAGCTTTACGATCTCCCTCATGAAAAATAGTCGCTAAGAAAGGTAAAGGCACAATGAAAGAATCAATTTATAAATATTTTCAAGTAGGCACACTTCAATGGATGAGCTATCCAGCGGATAAGCGGGACTTTGCGGAATCGATCAGGGAAATGGCCTGCGATGACTTTTTTAATGCCATAGAGCTGAGTCATACGCCAAAAGGAGACCTCGAGCAGGTCCGCCATATGCTCCAGCAGTCTCATATGAAAATCTGCTTTGCCACGCAGCCCATGCTGCTGAAAGACAAGCTGAATCCCAATGATCTCAATGAGACCGCCAGGCAGCAGGCAGAAAATTTGATTCTGCAGGCAATCGACGAAGCGGAATATCTCGGTGCCGCCGGAATCTCATTTATGTCTGGAAAGTGGGAGCCTCAAACAAAGGGCCAAGCTTATGCACAGCTGCTCAAAACCACCAAGGCTGTTTGCAATTACGCCGCATCGAAAAACATGTTGGTGGAATTGGAAGTCTTTGATTACGACATGGACAAAGCATGTTTGATCGGTCCCGCACCTTTGGCTGCCCATTTTGCTGCGGATGTATGCATGGAATGCCACAATTTTGGCCTGCTGGTGGATTTGAGCCATTTTCCCACAACATACGAAACTTCGCAGTTTGTTATTCGAACATTGCGCCCTTATATTACGCATTTTCACATCGGTAACGCCGTCGTCAAAAAAGGCTGCACAGCTTATGGCGACCTGCATCCCCGTTTCGGATTTCCCGACAGCGCAAATGACGTTGCCGAATTGTTAGACTTCTTCCGTGTTTTAAAACAAGAAGGATTTTTTAATGCGGAAAAGCCCTATGTTCTGTCCACAGAGGTAAAGCCTTGGGCGGATGAGGATTGCGACATCATTTTGGCAAACAGCAAGCGCGTTATTAAGCGCGCTTGGGCACTGCTGGAAGACTGAGCAGGAAGGGAGAGAAACTATGAAGATCGTTGTATTGGATGGCTATACGGAGAACCCCGGCGATTTGAGCTGGGAGGGCCTTGAAAAGTTGGGAGAGCTGACGGTTTACGACCGCACCAGCCTGACAGATGAAAACGAAGCCATTGCCCGCATCGGAGATGCCGAAATCGTGCTGACCAATAAAACTCCCATTACAAAAAGGGTCATCGACGCTTGTCCGAACATGAAGTTTATCGCCATGCTGGCTACTGGCTATAATGTAGTCGATGTCGCTTACGCAAAAGAACAAGGGATCCCGGTATCCAATGTGCCTGTCTATGGCACATATTCCGTCAGCCAGTTTGCCATCGCGCTGCTGCTGGAGATCTGCCATCATATCGGACATCATAGTCAAACTGTTTTCGAGGGAAAATGGGAGCATTGTCAGGATTGGTGCTACTGGGACTACCCGCTTATCGAATTGGATGGAAAGACAATGGGCTTGATCGGCCTGGGCAACATTGGCCGTCATACTGCTCAAATCGCCGGAGCGCTCGGTATGCGTGTCATTGCGTATGACGCGTGGCAGAATGATGCCGGCCGCAAGGTGGCAGAATATGTGGAATTGGATACACTGTTTGCTGAGTCTGATGTGATCGTTGTCCATATGCCGCTGCTGCCCTTTAATACGGGCCTCATCAACAAGGAAAATATCGCGAAAATGAAAGACGGCGTCATTTTTATCAACAACAGCCGTGGACAAATCGTGATTGAAAAAGACCTTGCCGATGCATTGAACTCTGGAAAGGTTGCCGCTGCCGGCCTGGATGTGGTTTCCACTGAGCCGATCCGTGGAGATAATCCCCTGCTGAAAGCGAAAAACTGTATCATCACCCCGCATATGTCCTGGGGAGCAAAGGAAAGCCGGCAGCGCATCATGGACTGCACTATTGCAAACATGCAGGCATATATCAAGGGTGCGCCGATCAATGTTGTAAACCCGTAATATTTTCAAACAGGTTGATGCGCTTTACACAAACATATAAGGAGACAGAAAATGCGTATTGGATGCTGCATACCAATTTCCAAATACGAGCAAGTAGTAAAAGACGGGTATGATTATGTGGAATTTCCCGGATATGAAGTGGAGGCTTTAACTGAACCAGAGCTTGCTGTTCTAACAAAAAAAATCAAAGAATCGGGCATTGGCTGCGACCGTTTAAATGCATATAGTTTAGGCAAGCCGGCAATTGTGGGAGGATCTGCATCCCCGGAAGAAACTCAAAAGTATGCCGAGAGTCTCATAAAGAAAGCGTCTATGCTGCATGTAAAAAGCATAGGGATCGGTTCTCCGCTGGCACGTCGATTGCCGCAGGGTTTTGATCGCGCTTTGGCAGATCGGCAGTGTGAAATGTTTTTACATATCACCGGCAAAATTGCAGCCGCTTACGGAATCAACATTTTACTGGAAGCCGTACAAAAAGAGATGTGCAGCTATATGAACTATACTTCAGAAGCTCTGTCGATGGTCAAAAAAGTCTCCATGGATAATGTGCAGTTGGTAGTGGATCTTTATCATATGGAAACGATGCATGAAAGCTGGGAGGATCTAAAAACGTATATTCCCTGGGTACAACATCTGCATGTGAGCACCGTTGGGGAGGGGATCTGCCGGGGACTATACGGCACGCGTGATGAAGCATATTGCAGGAGAACATTTCAAGCGATCGCAGCCAGCGGTTATGACGGCAGTGTGAGTATTGAACCAGATCATGCGGCCCTTACTCCGGAAGCGACAAAAACCGCCCTGTCACTTATGCGGTCTGCGTGTGAATACGCACTGCATCAAAAGCTTGATTGAATCCTTCGCATGGACCAGCAGGGTACCTTCCCGCGCTCATGTAAATACGTCCATCCGGCCAATGGTTCCATTTTTACACAATTTACCATCTATAGATCTCTGCCATTTGCAGTAACTCTAAATTATCAAAAAACGTGGTATTTCTATTTCAATATTACTATTATTCAAGTCTGATATGACATGATAAGATATTTATGCAGGCAGAAATATCAAAGATCGTATGAAATCCAACACACTATCAAACAGGAGGAATCGCAACAATGAATGCTTATCTGGAAAGTGTTATCAAACATGTTCAGGAGAAATATGCAACTGAACCCGAATTCGTCCAGACTGTGGAGGAAGTGCTCTCTTCCCTGGAGCCTGTGATCTCTCTCCATCCCGAGTATGAAAAAGCCGACCTGCTAAGCCGCATGGTAGAACCCGAGCGGATGTTTACATTCCGTGTCTGCTGGGAAGCCGATGATGGCACCTGGCACACCAATACCGGTTGGCGCTGCCAATTCAACGGCGCTATCGGTCCCTATAAAGGCGGCCTGCGCTTCCAAAAGAATGTTTATCCCGGCATCATGAAATTCCTTGGCTTTGAACAGGTCTTTAAAAACTCCCTCACAGGGCTGCCTATCGGCGGCGGCAAAGGCGGCTCCGATTTCGACCCCGCTGGCAAGTCCGACGCAGAGATTATGCGCTTCTGCCAGAGCTTCATGCAGGCACTGTACCGCTACATCGGCCCCGATGTGGACGTGCCTGCCGGCGATATGGGTGTCGGTGCCCGGGAGATCGGCTATCTATACGGTGAATACCGCCGTTTGAAAGGCGCATTTGAAAATGGTGTGATCACCGGCAAAGGCTTTAGCTATGGTGGTTCTCTTGTTCGTCCCGAGGCCACCGGATACGGCGCAGTCTATTATCTGGAAAATGTGCTGAAGCACTTCGGTGAGGATATCAAGGGTAAGACCATTGCCTGCGCAGGCTTCGGCAACGTGACCTGGGGCATCTGTAAAAAAGCAGCCCAGCTGGGTGCCAAGGTAGTCACCTTATCTGGACCTGACGGATATATTTATGATCCCAACGGTGTTACCACAGAGAAGAAAATCGACTATCTGCTGGAAATGCGTGCCTCTGGCCGCAACCGTGTGCAGGATTATGCTGACAATTTCCCTGGTGTTGAGTTCTTCCCCGGAGAGAAGCCCTGGAATGTGAAAGTGGATATCTGTATGCCCTCTGCTATGCAGAACGACGTGCATCTGGAGCAGGCCAAGCAGATCGCAGCCAACGGCATAAAGTACTATATCGAGGTCGCCAATATGCCCACCACCAATGACGCTCTGAAGTTCCTGATGGAACAGCCCGGCATCGTTGTGGCCCCCTCCAAGGCCGTTAACGCCGGCGGCGTGGCGACCTCCGCACTGGAAATGGCCCAGAACAGTGAACGTCTTGTTTGGACTGAGGAAGAGGTGGACAAGCAGCTGCACCAGATCATGAACACCATTTACCAGATGAGTGTGGACGCTGCTGAGACATATGGCCTTGGCTACAACCTGGTAGCCGGTGCCAATATTGCAGGCTTCCAGCGTGTGGCCGACGCCATGATGGCACAAGGCATTTTCTAACACAGCAGGCTGTCTGCCGCAAAACTTACATCCAGCAAATTTCTTGATAGGAGCCCTCTCTAATGGAATATTCAAATCTTTTTGTCTGCCTAATGGGAATGGGGGTCGTTTTTGGGGGACTGATTTGTCTGATCTTCTTAACATATGGAATAGGTCTCTTATGCAATATGCGTGCAAAAAAAGCGGTTTCCCCACAAACTGGTGCTAAAGACACTGCGTCAGCGTCTTGTTCGCAGGAACTGGTCGCCGCGATTTCCGCTGTCATTGCAGAAGAGACAGGTATTTCGCTGTCAAACATCCGCATTTCTTCCCTGAAAACCATTTGATTAGAAAGGTTCAGACAATCATGAAAAAATATAAAGTCACTGTCAACAATGTCAGCTATGAAGTGGAGTTGGAGACCATCTCCACTTCATACTCCACAACAATTCCCGCTGCCGCACCCATCCCCGCGGCGGCCGCTCCGGCCGGCGGCGAGCAGGTGTCCGCTCCCATGCCCGGCACTATCCTGGCCGTCAACGTGGCCCAGGGACAGGCTGTGAAGAAGGGCGACGTGCTGATGATCCTGGAGGCCATGAAGATGGAAAACGAGATCATGTGCCCCTGCGACGGCACCGTCGTCTCCGTGAACACCTCCAAGGGCGCCGCAGTGGAATCCGGAACCCTGCTGTGCGTCATCCAGTAATGGAGGGCGTACGATGGAAGCTATCCTGAATTTTGTCAACGATACAGGCTTTACCCTGCTTTTGCAGGACGGCGGGTGGAAAAACCTCATCATGCTCTGTATCGCCTGTTTCCTGCTGTATCTCGGTATCGGCAAGAAGTTTGAGCCGCTGCTGATGGTCACCATCGCCTTTGGCATGCTGATGACCAATCTGCCCGGCGCCAATATGTTCCACGAGATCTTCTTCGCCGGCGGCCATGTCCACTGGGATCTGATCGGCGGCGGTCCCATCACCCAGGCCTTCCTGGACGAAATGGCCGGTCTGGGCGTTTCAGAGGCGGTATTGGCTTCTGTAACTGTGGGGGAAAGCATTTCTGTGGGCCTCATCGACATCCTGTATCTGGGCGTGAAGCTGGGCATCTATCCCTGCCTGATCTTCATGGGCGTGGGCGCCAT
>NZ_CANRKH010000041.1 GCF_947631165.1 uncultured Dysosmobacter sp.
AAATTTCTGCTTTTAAAAATTTTTGCGCTAGCTGCACACAACGATGTAACTTCTGGCCTTTTATGGACTACAAGTAGAGGGACGTATTCCCTATAATTTGCAGGAGGACAGAAAATGACGGAGGAAAATTACAACTACCGCACAAGCCAGACGTTACTTCGCAATCAGTTTCCCGGGAGAGGCAAATGGGAAATACCCATCATACCAAAATTTAAGTCTCGCTCTGGAGATTTTGATGATCTTCTTCTGATTGGATTTGATAAAACCCACCTGGAAGATCAAAATCATCTCGACCGCATAGTTCATTTCTTTCTGTACGATTACCGCTTTGAGCGCGTCTGGAAACATCCTGATAATGACGTTGAGAAGTTATCCCGATACCGTGCGGTCCTCTCGCCGGATTTCAGTATGTATCTGGAAATGGCCCCGGTCATGCAGCTTTACAATGTGTTCCGCAACCGTTGGTGCGGTGCCTATTGGGCGTCAAAAGGCATTCGAGTGATTCCAACGGTAAACTGGGGAGATGAATCAACCTTTGATTTTTGCTTTGAAGGAATTGAAAAGGGCAGCGTGGTGGCCGTTTCTACCTATATGGCATCAGAGCATGGCAACAGATGCGATCAGAAGGAATGGTTCATGGCCGGATATAACGAGATGCTGCGGCGCATTGAACCAGAGAAAATTATCTGCTACAATACACCGTTCCCAGAGATGCAAGGGGACATCGTTTATGTGGATTATGAGCGCAGCTCCTGGAGATACATGAACTACAAGCGCTCTTTCCGTCAGAATGATCTGGAAGCGTTCAAAATCGGTGGACAAAGTACAGACCCGCATGATATAATAGCTGCATTCATTGATGTGCAAACTGTTAAAGGCGGCGGTAGTGCATATGGAGGAAAATGGAAACCTGCAAAGCCAGAAGATGGGCGCTTTCTCGGAAAGCCGGGAGAGATCAAGCAGACGCATTCAAGTGGAAAACGTGGAGGATACGATCGTGAAACAAAAATAGGTGATGATGGCCGAGCAACTATGGAGCGGCATCACACAGATCATGATCAACCAAGCGTACACTCAGACCCACATGATCATATCATTGATTGGTCTAAAGGTTTTCCAAAGCCTGGCCCGCCTATCAGTTATCCAGACGGAGCACCAGAGCTCAAACGATATGGGGGTGTTTTCCGAATGTCTCATGATGTTGGAGTAAATAGCTTAGAAGATAACCGTTTCAAAACTATCAGCGATTTTAAGTGGTGTATGAATCATGGAGGAGAGGTTCAGTTTGATTGGAAAGGTGTGTCCTACTGTTGCTTTGGATGTGTTTGTCAAATCCCCGGAGCCGAACCGCGTATGATCATTTCACAAGCGGGTACCGCGGAAGTCAACCGACGCACAGAAATGTGGTGCGATACTGCCGACGAGCTGTTAGAGTACATGGTTGGCGATGACCGGCTCCGGGATGTCATCACACAGGTTATAGTCTGGGAGAGAACAATTTGATTAATTCTTGACGGCATCTATAGTGTTGACTGGTATCCCCTTACCGCTTCGCTGGGCTCGGGGGCGAAAGGGGACGGGGGACGCGGCCCGGTAAACAAGAAATCGATTTTAACCGCTTATCGTGCGTCGCCGCAAGCGACATATCGCTTGCTCCGACTTTTTACAAAAGTCAGAGCGCACTCATTTTGCTGCTCCTCCTCTCCAGACCGAACCCGCTTACGCTGGGCTTCGGTCTGGTTCTGGCAAGCTCTTTGGCTGGAAAAGTATTTTCATTGCCTTGATACAGCTCAGAAATTTCCTGTTTGGCACGAATCCCCGCCTGCGGCGAGGCTTCTTAGCCGGACAGGGAATTTCTTCGCTTTCGGCTGCGACCCGCTGTGCTGGGCTCGCAGCCGAGGAGAGACGGAGCTACAAAAAAGTATTTTTCTCGCCTTAATACACGTCGGAGCAAGCGACATATCGCTTGCTCCGACTTTTTTGCAAAAGTCAGAGCGCGCTCATTCTGCTGCTCCTCCTTTCCAAACCGAACCCGCTTTACTGGGCTTCGGTTTGGCTTTGGCAAACCTTTTGGCTGGGAAAGTATTTTTCTCGCCTTGGTACAAAAGGAAAAGACAGGCTATGCCTGTCTTTTCCTTTTGGAGCTTTCCTGGTTTGCTCTTGCAAACCGGTCCGCTGCGGCGGGCTGATCTGGATCGTGAAGGCCGGGGCACAAAAAAGCCTGCCTTTATGAGTAGGCTCATAGGAAGAATGTGAGTATCCACAGAAAAAAAGCCGATGGCTTAAGATAAATACGACCTTCATGACGACCTTCATGCTGCTGTTCATAAGATCAACCCTTCGATCAGCCGTTTTATCAAAACCATATCAAAAGAAATACAAACGCAAGAACCGCAAGGAAACAGCCGGAAAAAATCAGCATGAATTTTACCATCTTATCCATATATGCTCATCCCTTTTATGTTTCAGGATATGTGATCTCAAGGAAAAAGTCAATGGGACATGGATGATCTATCTGCCCGCTTGTTTTAAAAGTTTTTCTTGACTTTTTTTCACGGCTGGTCTCATATTATGTATAGGTCTGCCTGTTCAAGTGGAAATATTGGCAAACGTATGTTATAATACTAAGCAGCAGCGGAACGGGGAAAAGGGTGAGAAAATGAAACAATCATTTATGAGCAGGGTCATTGGGATCGTATCGCTGTTTATGATCCTGCTCCTCATGCTGCAGGGCACGCTGCAGTCCCATTCCAGCAGAAAGCACTTTTACCAGTCTGCGGACCTTTCCATCAACCAGATCTATGAGCTTTTGAAGAGAAATATCGCGGGTGAAAGGGAACTGAGAGACTCTTTAAAAGATGATTATATCATCCGTGCCCAGGCTTGTTCCTATATCATTGAAAATTCCAACATATCCGAGCAGGACGTCCAGGAGCTGAGAAAGGTCGCGGAGCTGCTGGAAGTGGATGAGATCCATCTTTTTGATGTGGCCGGCTTCATCTACGCCGGTACGAATCCCGAGTACTATGGCTACAATTTTGACTCAGGCGACCAGATGCGCTTTTTTAAGCCCATGCTCTCTGATCGCGAGCTTTCTCTCTGCCAGGACGTCATGCCGAACACGGCGGAGGGCAAGCAGATGATGTACGCCCTTGTGTGGCGCGAGGATGGGAAAGGCCTTGTCCAGATCGGACTGACCCCTACCAGGCTGTTGGAGCAGATCGAGAGGAACAAGGTCTCCCACATCCTGTCGGAGATCCCCACAAATGACAATATTTATTTTGTGGCGGATCATGCCACTGGAGAGATCATCGAGTGTACACAGGACGGATACCAGGGGAAGCACTTGCAGGAGATCGGGATCGAGCGCTCTGTGTTTCCTGAAAGCGGGGCCTTTCATTTTCGGGCTGAGATGGAGAAAACGGCATATTTGGCGGCCTTTGAGGTCTGCGGAGATTATGAGATCGGCGTTTGCCAGGCCCAAAAGGACGTATACCAGGGGACCCGTCTCGCCTCTTTGATCATGTTCATTTATCTGCTGGCCGCGTTGGCGGCCATCGTGATCATCGTGCACTTCATGACGCGGAAGGAGCGGCAAAAGGAACAGGAGCATCAGGAGCAGATGCAGAAGGCCCTGGTGCGGGCAAATGCCGCGAATGAGGCGAAATCGGTATTTCTCGCGAATATGTCCCATGATATCCGGACACCGATGAATGCGATCATCGGCTTTGCGGAGCTGTTGGAAAAGAACAGCGATCAGGCAGAGAAGCGGGATGGCTATATCGCAAAGATCAAGTCGTCAGGCAAATACCTGCTGGAGCTTTTGAATAATATTTTGGAAATGGCCCGTATTGAAAGCGGGGAGATGACTGTCGAAGAAAAGGTCTGGAGTCTGGAGCAGTTCAATAACACCCTGCTCTCGTTTTTCCAGGACGAGATGTGCCGGAAGGATCTGAAATTCCGCAAAGAGATCCAGGTGGAACACCCCTATATCTGGTGTGATTTTGCAAAGGTCCAGGAGGTATTTGCCAACCTTTTGAGCAATGCGGTCAAATATACGCCTGAGGGCGGGACCATAACTCTGCGCCTGCGTGAGATCCCCTCCGACAGAGCGGAGTACGCGGTATATCAAACGGAGATCGAGGATACCGGCATTGGGATATCCAAAGAGTTCCTGCCTCTCTTGTTCGATGAATTCGCGAGAGAACGGAATACGACCCAGAGCAAGATCGGTGGAACAGGGCTTGGCATGCCCATCGCCAAAAAGCTTGTGGATATCATGGGCGGTTCTATCTCCGTGGAGAGCGAGGTGGGCAGAGGCACACGGGTGACAGTTGTGATCCCATACAGGATCGCCGATAAGCGGAGCATGGAGAGCGCATGCGAGGCGGCAGACATCTCCGTAAATGGATTTGCGGGAAGGCGGCTGCTCCTTGCGGAGGACAATGAGCTGAACGCGGAGATCGCGACGGAGATATTGGAGGATTTCGGCTTTGCGGTGGAGCACGCGAAGGACGGCGCCGTTTGTGTCGATATGCTTCAGAAGGCGGAGCCAGGATACTACGATCTGATCCTGATGGACATTCAGATGCCCCAGATGGATGGATATCAGGCTACAAAGCAGATCCGCGCCCTTTCAGGCCCGCGGGGGGATATCCCCATCATCGCCATGACGGCCAACGCTTTTGAAGAGGATAAGCAGCATGCGTTCGCGGCGGGCATGAACGGACATATCGCCAAGCCCATTGATGTGACGAAGCTGATGGAGGCACTGACGGAATTTTTGGAGGAGACGTAGACCGTGTTCCAGCAGCACTGGTATATCGCTGTTTTCTTTCCGTCAGGGGCGTCAACAGGACATTTTCAGAAGGCGCGGGGATCCACCCCGCGGACAAGAGGAGGAGCATGTTATGGATCGAGGAGCTTTGCTGGTGGATTTTTGCCGTCAGGCTATCCGTATCCCCAGCTATTCCGGGCAGGAGCAGGGCGCTGCGGAGCTGATGCGGGACAAGATGCTGGAATACGGTTTTGATGAGGTGACGATCACCCGGCACGGCAGTGTTTTGGGCAGGATCTACGGAAAGCGTCCCGGGGCCACGATCCTGATGGACGGACATATCGACACGGTGGATGTGGTGGACGCGCCCCAGTGGCAGCATGATCCCTTTGGCGCCGAGATCGTGGATGGAAAGATCTATGGCCGGGGCGCATCGGATATGAAGGGCAGCGTGACGGCCATGGTCTCTGCGGCGGCCCAGTATGCGGAGGACTGCGGAAAGAATTTCAGCGGGACCATCTGCGTCTCCTGTACTGTCCATGAAGAGTGCTTCGAGGGCGTTTCCTCCCGGGAGATCACCAAGCTGGCGAAGCCGGACTTCGTGATCATCGGCGAGGCCACCTCCACCACCGTCAAGATCGGCCAGCGGGGCCGCGCGGAGGTTGTGGTGGAGACGGAGGGCGTCAGCTGCCATTCCTCCAATCCGGAAAAGGGCGTCAACGCAGTCTATCAGATGATGACGGTGATCGAAGAGATCCGGAAGATCGTGCCAAACGAGCATCCCATCCTGGGAAAGGGCATTTTGGAGCTGACGGACATCGTTTCCTCTCCCTATCCCGGCGCTTCCGTGGTCCCGGCCCTGTGCCGGGCCACCTTCGACCGCCGCACGCTGGTGGGCGAGGACGAGGCGGTCATCCTGGGCCAGGTCGATGACGCCATCCAGCGGGCCGCTGCCCGGGTCCCGGGCCTGAAAGCGCGGGCCTATCTGGCGGAGGGCCGCGCCAAATGCTGGACCGGAGAGGACATCTCAGCCAAGCGCTATTTCCCCGCCTGGCTGATCAGCGAGGAGGACCCCCGGGTCCAGAAGGTGCTGGCTGGCCTGGAGGAGGCGGGCATCCACGCTCCCATCTCCCATTTCGCTTTCTGCACCAATGGCAGCCACTTCTCCGGCGAGGCGGGCATCCCCGCCATTGGATACGGCCCGTCTCTGGAGAGCCTGGCCCATGTCCGCGACGAGTATATTGAGATCAGCCAGCTGGAAAAGGCGTACCAGGGCTTTCAGTGCATCCTGCGGGAGCTGACGAAGTAACGGGACCTTCCGCACGGCGGAAGAGGCGTGTTCTCCCGATAGGCGAAAAAAGGCGGACCTGTCATTTGACAGGTCCGCCTCTCTTTTCAGCGGATGCTTTTTTTGCTGACCTCCTGCCGTGGCATTATCCCAGCAGATAGGCGTATTTGGTCAGCACTGTGAGGATGAATACCTCGATATCGGCGGGCAGGGCGTTTTCACCGTCCAGATCAGCCTCAAAGACCTTGCCGTCCAGCCTCACCAGGACCCGGCTGCCGCCCAGGGGCAGGAAGCCGGAGTTGTTCACGCTCTCATCGAAGCCCTCCCGGGTCTGGAAGAGGGTGAACTTGTCGCGGTAGGGGGCGGAGTCATAGGGGCAGAAAATGGCGCAGTTGCCGCACTCGTTGCACATGCGGTCCACGTGCAGGATCTGGTGGCGGCCGTCGGGCAGCTCGATGACCACGTTGGCCCGGTTGGGGCATACGTCGGCGCAGACCTGACACACCACGTTGCAGGTCAGGCAGCGGTCGCCCTCGCACTTGGCGGACTCGCACAAAATGCCCTTCTTGGCGATGGCCTCTGTCCGGGTTGCCTTGGCGTGGGAGGGGATGGCGTATTTGTAAGCCTCGCCGATGACGGCGTTTGCAAAGCCCTGCGCGTCGGCGATGCCCTCCACCACCGTGGCGGGGCCGCGCATGGCGTCGCCGCCCACATAGACGCCCTCGATGTTGGTCTTGAAATCGGGGATGCCCTTGGCGTCCACATCGATGCCGTTGGCGGTGAACAGCGCGGAATCCACCTTCTCGCCCACGGCGGAGATTACGGTGTCGCAGGGGATCTCCACGAACTCGCCGGTGGGGACAGGCTTGCGGCGGCCCTTTTCATCGGGATCGCCCAGGCGCATCTTCTCGCATTTCAGCGCGCCGTCCTTCTGCTCCACAGGGGCTACCAGCTCCAGGAACTGCACGCCGTCGGCAATGGCCAGCTCCAGCTCCTCGGCGTCGGCAGGCATGTATTTCTTCGTGCGGCGGTAGACCAGGGTAGAGGATTTTGCCCCGCTCCGCAGGGCGGCCCGGGCGGCGTCCATGGCGGTGTTGCCGCCGCCCACTACGGCCACATGGCCCAGAGAGACATTTTTTCCGGCCTTCAGGTCACGCAGCCAGCCAATGACCGGCACCACGTTGCCGGGGATCTCCAGCTTTCCGGCCTTCCAGGCGCCCACGGCGAAGAAGATATGGGTGTAGCCCTGGGCCTTCAGCTCGGTCACGGAGGGAGCCTCTGTGTTCAGCTTTACCTCCACGCCCATCTTGAACATCAATGCCACATCGTTGTCGATGGCGCCGTCGCTGATGCGGAAAGAGGGAATGACCTGCCGGACGATGCCGCCCAGCTGATCGGACCGTTCAAAGATGGTGACGGGGATGCCCGCCCGGCCCACGAAGTAGGCCGCGGACATACCAGTGGGGCCGCCGCCGATGACGGCCACTTTCCGGCCGTCATTCAAAGGAACGGGTTTCTTCACCTTCGCCATATAGGCGGCATAGCCCTTTTCGGCGGCCACCAGCTTGGTGGAGCGGATCTGGACGGATTCGTCGTAGTAATTCCGGGTACACTTGGTCTGGCAGCGGTGGGCGCAGATGGTGCCGGTGATGAAGGGCAGGGGATTCTTTTCGGTGATGAGCCGCAGGGCGGAGGCGTACTGGCCCTTGCGGCACAGCTCAATGTACTCCGGAATGTCCTGCCGGATGGGGCAGCCGCCCATGCAGGGGGCGGTGAAGCAGTCCACCAGGGGGACCTTCTCATAAAGCTTCCGGCGGGGCAGGGGCTTGATGTCCTTCACGTGGTACTTGTCGCTGCGGGCGGCCAGGGCCAGAGCCTCGATGCCCTCCACATCCACACCGGTGAAGGGCTTGAAATCCAGGGCATCCAGCTTGTCGCCGATCTGGACGAAGCGCTGGTAGCCGCCGGGCTTCAGCTCCGTGGTGGCCATGGTGATGGGCCAGATGCCCAGAGCGAACAGCTTGTCGATGTTGAACGCGTCGGCGCCGCCGGCATAGGAGATCCGCAGCCGCCCGCCGAACTCTCTGGAGATGCGGGCCGCCATGGTGGTGGTCAGGGGGAAGAGGCTCTTGCCCGCCATGTACATCTCTTCAGAAGGCAGTTCTCCGGCCTTCACGTCCACCGGGAAGGTGTTGGACAGCTTCAGGCCGAATTCCAGGCCGTGGGCGTCGGCCAGGGCCTGCAAGCGGCGGAACATGGGAACGGCGTCCTCGTACTGGAGGTCCTCTTTGAAGTGATGGTCGTCAAAGGCGATGTAGTCGTAGCCCATGCCGTCCAGAATGGAGCGGGCGGTCTCATAGCCCAGAATGGTGGGATTGCACTTGACAAAGGTGTGCAGGTGCTTTTTCTCGATCAGGTAACTGGCGATGCGCTCGATCTCGTCCGGCGGGCAGCCGTGGAGGGTTGATACCGTCACGCTGCCGGAGATATGGGGGGTTATGGTGTCGATATAATCGCTCTCGCCGGGGAAGAACTCCTTCAGGACCTTGATGCACTCCCGGAAAATGGGGGCAGCGCTGGCGTCCATCATGCCGTTCAGGAAGCCGTCGATCTTCTCGCCCTGGATGCCCGCCAGGTCGTAGCCCACGGACATGTTGAACACAAAGCCATTGGGATCGCCCAGCCGAAAGATCTTGGCCATGATCTTCAGGGCGCACCAAGCCTTCACATATTCCTCAAAGGCCTGCTGGACATACAGCTCCGTGGACCACTCGCAGTTGTAGCACTCGTCCTCCGCCAGGATGCAGGGGCGGGAAATGCAGGCGGCCAGGTCTGCTCCGTCCATTTTCTGGACGGTTTTCAGCTCAAAGAACCGGGCGCCGCCGAAGTAACCGGCCACGATGTTCTGGGCCAGCTGGGTGTTGGGACCGGCGGCGGGGCCGAAGGGGGTCTCAATGGTCTCGCCGAAGATGGGCAGCTTCTTTGTGCCCGCCTTGTAGGGCTTATGCACCCCGAATACGGAGCCGTCCCGCTGGTATTCGGTGGTGATCCAGGTCATCAGCTCCCGGAAGGGAATGGGGGTCATCAGTTCGCTCATGGTTGATCCTCCTTATGATGTAGAGATAAGAGATAAAAGATATGAGATAAAAGATATGGGACAACCAGTATCTCTTATCTTTTCACTTTTATCTAATTCAGTATTCGCAGTGGTTCAGTTTGCCCCACAGCTTCTTGGAAGCCTCCAGGATGTGGGCGTTGACGGCCTCCTCGTCGATCTCCGTCAGACAGCGGTCGCGCATCAGAATCTTGCCATTGATCATGGTGGTCTGGCACTGGCGGCCCGTCATGCCGAAGAGCATATGGCCGTCGATGTTGGCGTCGGAGAAGGGGGTAAAGGGCTTGTAGTCCATGACGATCACGTCCGCCGCCGCCCCCGCTTTCAGTACGCCCAGCGTGGGGAAACCGCACCGCTCCGCCATTTTGGCGTTGTTTTTGAACAGCATGTCGGTGACCTCGCACCAGCCCACGCCGGGAAGGCACGCGTTGTGCCGCTGGGAGCACAGGGCCACCTTGATGGATTCCAGCATGTCGTTGGTGTAGGCGTCGGTGCCCATGCCGATGAGGATGCCCTTCTTGTAGAGCTGGAGAACGGGGGAGATGCCCACGGCGTTGCCCATGTTGCTCTCCGGATTGTTGACGCACATGGTATCCGTGGCCTTGATGATGTCCATCTCGGCGGTGTTCACATGGATGCAGTGGCCCAGAATGGTCTTGGGACCCAGGATGCCGTGGTCCTGGAGCCGCTGGACGGGGCGGCGGCCGTAGTTCTGGAGGGAGTCATACACGTCGTTCATGCCCTCGGACACATGGATGTGGTAGCCCACCCGGCCGCAGTTGGCCGCCTGCATCCGGTCAAAGGTCTTGTCGGAGATGGTGAACAGGGCGTGGCCGCCGAACATGGCCTTCAGCATGTCGCTGGGATTGCGCTCACACCAGTCGATGAAGTCCTTGTTCTCCTGGACGGACTGGAGGGACTTCTCCTCGCCGTCCCGGTCGCTGACTTCGTAGCACAGGCTGGCCCGCATCCCGAACTCCTGGGTCACCTCGGCGATCTTCATCAGGGAGCCGGGGATCTCACAGAAGCTGGCGTGGTGGTCGAAGATGGTGGTGACGCCCTGCTTGATGCTGTCGATGACCAGGGCCTGGGCGCTGGCGCGGGTGGCCTCCAGATCCAGGTTCCGGTCGATGTACCACCACTGGCCATCCAGCACCTCATAGAAGTTGGTGGGGGCGTAGCCGTTGATGGAGAGGCCCCGGGCCAGGGCGGAGTAGATGTGGGTGTGGGCGTTGATGAGGCCGGGCATGATGACGCCGCCCCGGGCGTCCACGAATTCCGCCTGGGGATACTTGGACTTCAGATCGGAAGTCTTGCCGACTTCCACGATCTTGCCGCCGTCGGTGACCACGCCGCCGTCCGGCAGGTAGCCCACGCCTTCGGGGTCCCGGGTGATGAGCCTGCCGTTTGCCAATAAGATCATACGAAAACCTCCTTATTATATTTCCCTCAAAGTCTCTTGGATCGATAAAAAGAGAAGGCGCTTCAAACCCTTTTGGATTTGAAACACCTACCGCCGGCAAAGGAAGATAGGTGTCAGCCCGTGCGCGCGGCACTACGTTGCAGCTATCCATCTTTGCTTGTACTTGTATTGTAGCGGAGAATGCGCTAAAATGCAAGCAGATGGCCTGAAAAATATGCAGGCGGATTTTGTGCAAAGCGCCAAATGCTGGCAGCCGGGAACTTTTCGGAGATGGGGCCGTCTAAATAGACAAGAGGTGATAAAAATGAAACGAATCTTTGTGTGCCTGCTGTGCGTCCTGCTGCTGGCAGGGTGCGGGAAAAAAGATGCTGGAGAGGTGCTGGCGGCGGAAAAAGACCCTCACGCTGGAGAAGCGGCTTTGGAGGAGCACCCCGTCCAACCGGCGGCGGACAACGGCGACTATATGCTTTCCACGGAGTGGCCGGAGTACGACCCCTCCGTGAAAACGGTCTGGTTCACGCTGGAAAACCATAGCGGCGCGGACATCGAGACCGGCGTGGACTATGGCCTGGAGGCCCTGGGGGAGAACGGAAACTGGCGTCAGGTCCCCTTTGTGGACAACGCCGCCTGGACCGCCCAGGCCCTCTGCGTGCCGGACGGGGAGACCATCGCCCTGCCCTGCGCCCTGGGGATGTTCGACTATGATTTTTCCGGCGGCGGCGCCTACCGCGTGACGAAGGAAGTGGAAGGTCAGACCTGCGCGGCGCAGTTTCAGTTGAAGGACGGCGCCGCCGTCTCAGCGGAGACACCCTATGGGAAGGGGCCCCTGGAGGAAGTCCCGGAGGACGGCTCCGGCGCGGACGTGACCTTTACGGAAAACGGTCCGGACAGCCTGGAATCGGTCAGCGTGTTCCTGGAAAAGGTCCGGCTGGGCATCCCCTGCCAGCTGCGGGCAGCCCAGGGCGAGAGCTGGCCCATGGTCATTGATGTGTTCTATGAAAACAGCCATTTCCTCTGGCGGATGCGGACCGGCGGCGAGATTGCGGAGGAGCGGTTCTCCTACATCGTCACCGACGGCACGGACATCTACCTCTCCAACGGCGCCGACTGGCCCACGGCGGAGAAGTTCATGAACAAGGAGCTGACCTGGCTGCTGCCGCCGGGCTATGGCGGCGGCTTCGTGGAGACGGTGGAGGACATGACGTCAGACCGGCTGGCGGGCAATTCCGCCCGGTACAGGGTGTGGTCTGCCGACGGCTGTTATGATGCCATGCTGACGGAGACGCCCACAGAGTTCGGCGTGGGCCGGCAGAAGCCGGGGGAAGGCTCCTGGGGCCAGCTGTTCGACATCCAGGACTGGGACGGCCTGGAGACTGCCGTCCACAGCCTGGACTGGCAGGCGGACGGCAAACTGCTGCTGGTCTGCGGGACGGCGAACGGCGGCGCGTCCCGCCTGCTGTTCGATCCGGAGACCAAGCGGCTGGAAACGGAAGCCTGCGGCCTGCCCCTGGCAGACGGATAGCGGCGGCTCCCCACCTTTCTTTTTCCGGGGTCTGGCTTCCCAGAAGAGATCGCGCCGCGTGCGCGGACCGGCGGAAACAGGGAAGAGCCTGCTTCTTTCGCGCGAGAAAAAATTTCCTGTAAAAACCACTTGAAATTTTACATGATATCGTATAATATAGTTTTATAAACCATATTATAAGGTAACAACAAACCGGAACGGCCGTCAGGCCGCGCCCGGAAGAGCGGCGCGAAAGGAGAACGCATATGGAAACGGCGCTGTCGGCAAAGCAATATGCCCGCATCCGGCGGAAGGTCCGGGTCAAAAAGCTGAATGAGCCTCCCCGGCTGACCGTTGGGGAGGAGGTATTCAACGCGTCGTCCCACGGCTTCGGCACGGGGCTGGCAGTGGCGGGACTGGTTCTGCTGCTGCAGCGGTCCGATACGCCGCTGCGGCTGACGGCCTCCTGCTTTTACGGCGTCAGCATGGTGGTGATGATGCTGATGAGCAGCGTCTATCACGCCATGCCCAGCGGTTCCCGGGCAAAGCGGCTGTGGCGGCGGTTCGACTATACGTCCATTTACCTCTTGATCGGCGGCACATTTGCCCCCATCCTGCTGGTGCGCTACGGCGGCCGCTTGGGCGTGACGCTGTTCTGCGTCCAGTGGGCGGTCATCCTGTTCGGGGTCACGATGCTGCTGGTCTTTGGGCCGGGAAAGTGGCGGCCCCTGCATTTCACACTGTACTTCCTCATCGGCTGGAGCGGGCTGGCGTTCCTGCCGGACATGTACCGCAGCGCCCGGCCCCTGCTGGGTTTCATCCTGGCCGGAGGGCTGGTGTACACCCTGGGGATGATCCCCTTTGCCAAGCCGGGAAAGTACAACCACTGCGTCTGGCATGTCTTTGTGCTGGCGGCGGCGGTGCTCCACTGGTTCGGCATTTACACCCAGATCTATGGATGAAAAGGGGCTGGGCGGGACGCTTCCAGCCGCCGCATGGACGAAACGCGCCGCCGGGGCCTCTCCCGGCGGCTTTTTTCCTGTTTTTTTATGGTAGACATAAAAAAATATTTACCAGAATCTTGCATTGCGGAACAGGATATAGTAAAATCATAGAGTAGGATTGACAGGCGGGACGGCCCGGGCCGTCCTCCATTCTCACAGCGGAGCTGTGAGAATGATATCCATCAATCACAATAGGAGGAGCAAGAATATGCGCATGAGAAGAGGTTTGGCGGTCCTGCTGGCGCTGGTCATGGCGCTGAGCCTGATCCCCACGGCGGCCCTGGCGGCGGGAGATGTGGCACAGGTTGGCGAGACGGTTTATCAGTCTCTGGACGAAGCGTTTACTGGCGCACGGGATGGTGACACCGTTAAGTTACTGGGTGACGCGGCGGTAACAGAGGAAATTATGATCGAGTGTGATGTGACGCTGGATTTGAATGGGTGTACGGTCTCGTCTGAAGAGGATATTTCCATTTTTGGCGTTTATGATGCTCATTTGATCATTACAGATACCAGCGAGCAGAAACAGGGAACTGTTGTTTCTAGCCCTACGTATCCTGGAAATCATGCGGTTTATGTTGAAGCGAATGAGACAGACAGTCAACTGACACTGATGGCGGGTACGTTACAGTCTACCAGCGGCGCCGCTGTGTCTGTTTGTGATGGCACCTTTAACCTTGATGGAGGAAGCGTCATTGGCGCTGGTGATCCGGCATATCTTGATTATCAGGTAGGCTGTGCTGTATATGTATTCGGTGGGACCATGAATGTTACCGGTGGGAATATTTCGTGTCCAACCGGCTATGCGGTTGACTTTAATCCCGCCACCGCCAATATCAGCGGCGGGACCTTTCAAGGTGCAAGTAATTACGCCGCATTGAAGAATGACGGTGGAGATTATTCGACAATTGTAATCACCGGAGGCACGTTTTCCTCTGATGTAAGCGCTTTTATTGAACCTGAATATACTGTCACGGAATCCAATGGCATGTTTACCGTGGGACCTTCCCCTATAGAGCCGGAGTATGTCGCATCGGTCACCTCTGCGGGGACGACCATTAATTATACCAGTTTGGAGAAAGCCATTGCTGCCGCCCAGGACGGCGATTCGGTGAAGCTGCTGAAAAACTGCGAAGTAGGTACAGTATCTAATGAAGGTAATATTGATTTTAGAATTAACAAGAGTATTATCCTTGACTTAAATGAAAAGACTTTAATAGGCACGACGGACTTCATTGCAAAAATCAGCGCTGGTAGTGCTGGAGCACCTACTGTAACAATTAAAAACGGCACACTTTCAAACGCAGGTGTATCTACTTATGGCGTTTATGTATTTGCCGGTGACTTAACTTTGGATAAAGTTAAGATGGAATGTAATGTTCAGCGAGCGGTTGCAAGTAATGCTGGTTCTGTGACAATCAAGAACTCTACAATTTTACCAACGGCATCGACATCATATGGCATTGTAAACTTTGGCAATAATGTTGAGGTAACTATTGATAACAGCACAATTTCTACAACGGTTTGGGCGGTTTATCATAACGGGACAAATTATGGCTATGATGTAAAAGTGACTGACAGCACACTGATTTCTACCGAAAATCAGGCCGTATACATTTCCGGTTCTACCGATACCACTGCGGCAGCTGGTAAAAATCAGCAGGCATCTTTTACCAACTGCACGATTACTGGCACAACCGGTATCGAAGGTAAGTATACAGATATCACAGTAAAGGATTGTACTGTCACAGCTACAGCAGATGCGCCATCATTTGAGCAGTACAACAATGGCAGCACTACGAACGGATTTGCTGTTGTTTCTACTGACAATTCCATGCAGCCCGAGGATCCCAAACCAATCGCTACTATTATCATCGAGGGCGGCGAGTATACTGGCTTGGTTGGCCTGAGTCAATTAATTGGCGAGGCAGATTATGAGGATTTTGTAGAGGCCACCTATGTGGTCAAATCCGGTTACTTCACTTCCGACCCCAGCGAGTATGTCGTTGAGGGAGATGTGATAGACAGCGACAAGCCCGGTTACGACTATATGATCGGCATACGCAAGGTCGATGTGGAAACCGAGGTTTCGGCTGGCGAACCGGCTGCGGCAGTTCAAATCCAGGATAGTAATGTGACAGCGGACACTGTCAAGGAAGCCGCGAATGATACCGCCACACAGACCTCCCTTACCGACGCCGCCAAGGCTTCCGGGATGAGCAACGACAAGTCAGTCGTGGGCACTGAGAAAAATGCGGAAGAGAAGCTTGCTGCGGAAAAGGTTACAGTTAACAAGGGGGATACGATCACTGTGGTGATCCAGCCCTATCTGGATGTGGCGGTCAAAAGCTACACGGAAACTGACAGTGAAAAATCCATGACCGTGGACATCAAGGCGCTGTATGATGTGGTGGCGACCACCGATCCTGACGATATCCGTCTGACGGATGGGGGTACAGGCAAGGAAAAGAACGCCGTCGCCCTGAAAGAGAAGCAGATCATGAAGGTCACGACCCCTGTGACCATCAAGCTGCCCCTGCCCACCGGTTTTGTGACCGCGGCAAGTGATCCTGTCTTTGTCAAGCACATCAAGGGAAGCAAGACCTATGTGTACAAAGCGGATGTGGAAGAGGCCAGCGGCGCTTTCACCGCTACCTTCGTCAACCCCGACGGTTTCTCCCTCTTTATCCTGACCAACGAGACCGCCGCTTCTATCACTGATGAAAACGGTGATGTTAAGTACTACGACACGCTGAAGGATGCTGTCAGCGCGGTGAAGAACGGCCAGACGATCGAGCTGGAGAAAGATAACAATGAAACTGTCACCGTCAAAAAGACTGTTTCCTTTACCGTGGCTTCCAATGGTAAGCAGTTCAACGGTACCATCACCAACGGCTCCAACACGACCAAGCAGGAAGAGGCCAGCGGTGATTCTACCAAGTATACCTTTGTTTACACGGCCCCCAGCTCCAGCGGCTCCGGCTCCGACGATGACGACGGCTACACCGTCACGGTGGAGAAGAGCAAGCACGGCGACGTCACCGTGTCCCCCAGGACCGCCGAGAAGGGGGAGACCGTCACCATCACCGTGAAGCCCGACAAGGGCTATAGGCTGTACGATCTGACCGTTACCGCCAAGAACGGCAAGGAACTTGGGATAACCCAGGAGAAGAGCAACAAGTTCACCTTCAAGATGCCCGACGGCGCGGTGACCGTGGAGGCCGCCTTCGTCAAGACCGACGACGCACCGCGCTTCATCGATGTGCCTGACGGCTACTGGGCCGAGGGCGAGATCGAGTGGGCCGCCGGCAACGGCTACATGAACGGTAACACCGATGTGACCTTCAATCCCGAGGGCTTGGTGACTCGCCAGCAGCTGTGGATGATCCTGGCCCGCCTGTCCGGCTATCAGCCCGCTGATTTCGCTGAGGCCAGGATCTGGGCCATGAACAGCGGCGTCTCCGACGGCACCTTCCCCGGCCGGGCCGTCTCCCGCCAGCAGCTGGTCACCATCCTGTACCGCTACGCGCGGCTGATGGGCTACGACGTCTCCGTGGGGGAGGATACCAATATCCTGTCCTATCATGACGCGGCCATGGTCAGCGAATATGCCATCCCGGCCATGCAGTGGGCCACGGGCGCGGGGATCGTACAGGGTACCGGCGAGGGGAACCTCATGCCTCTGGCCAGCACGACCCGAGCGCAGTTCGCGGTGATCCTGAGTCGTTTCTGCGAAGATGTTGTGGAATGACCTGGGGACTTCCTGAATAGACCATGAAGGGGCGGATACCATCCGCCCCTTCAGTTTTTTATGAGAGGCCCCGGCGGGCAGCTGAATAAAGGATAGGCTGGGGCGTGAGCAGGCGGAGCGGAAACAGCGGGCATTGCGGATCGGCTTTTTATGGACGGTCACGCTTTTTTTGGGCGGAGCCGAGAGAATAGGTGTTGACGTTGCCTGAAAAATATGGTATACTTTCATCCGCTTGAAGCAATTGCGCCTCTGCGGCAGGACTATATACGCAGGTGCAGCTCAGCTGTCAGAGTGGGATCGCGCAAAATGAAATATGCTACTGTAGCTCAGTCGGTAGAGCAGCTGATTCGTAATCAGCAGGTCGTGTGTTCGAGTCACATCAGTAGCTCCAGGCTCAGAAATTCCTATCACCGTTCCGTTTCCGCCTTGCGGCGAAAACTGCGCTATGATAGGAATTTCTTCGCTTTTCGCACCGCAAACGCTTCGCTGGTTTGCGGCGCGAGAGGGACGGAGGATGCGGCCCGCGGTTCGAAAGTGGGCGGTTACTCCACGTCGGAGCAAAGTCCGCTCCACCATAATCCCCACCCGTAAAGGTGGGGATTTCTCGTACCGCTCCCTTGCTCCTCCTTTTCAAACCACAATCGCCGCGCTGGGCTTCGGTTTGGTTCTGGCAAGTCCTTTGGCTGGAAAAGTATTTTCCTCGCCTTGGTACAAAAAAGAGGTGAAAACATTGATTTTCGCCTCTTTTTTCAACTTTCTTGAAATTTTCCTGATCCACATTTTGTTGCCTTTTGACCCACAAATATACGCTCTGCCGTACATGTTTTGCGTCACTTCCCCTTTGCAAGAAACGGTCAAGACCTACAACTTGACCCATACGGGAATTTGGGACGAAAAGGAGCAGGCATCACTGAATGGATTTTGGGTGCTTTTCATGTTCTTGGATCAGAAGGTCAACTGCCTCTCGTGGCATGGAGATTATGCGGATGGCGTTCTCCGTCTTGGGGCGGTCCACCACCAGTTCCCCGCTGGGGCGGCGGATGGCCTGTTTGCTCACAGAGATGGTCCGCTCGTCCACATTGAGGTCATCCCAGAGGAGGGCGGTCAACTTGCCCTTGCGGATGCCGCTGGTCAGTTCCAGGTAAAACATGGGCAGGACGTGGTATTCGGCGGTGAGGTAGGTTTTCATATCCTCCGGTTTCAGGACTTTCATCTCCTGTTTTTCCAGTTTGGGGATAATGCAGTCCTCGGTGGGGTTGCGGAGGATGAGCCGCTCCTTTAACGCCCGGTCCAGGGCATTGTGGAGCATCATGTGGATGCCCCGGACAGTGGCGCTGCTCAGGCCGGGCCGCTTGGCCTTCTGTTCTTTCCGCAGCCTGCCGCCCTCCAATAAATCACGGTACAGTTTTTGCAGGTCTCGCCCTGTCAGTTGGTTCAGCTTAATGTCCCCGATCCGCGGCCCCACATGAAGCTCAATACTGCGGCGGTAGTATTCGGCAGTGCTTGGCCGGACATTGGGCTTGGAGTACAGCTCGTACCAGGTCCGCAGCCAGGTCAGAACGGTGTAATCGTCTGTCCGGGCCACATCCAGGACTTTTGCTGCCTCCACTGCTTGGGTTAATTTAGATTTTACCTCGGCCTGAGTTTTGCCTAAGACGTTCTTGATGATGCGTTTGCCATCTGGGCCGTAACCCGCCGTGTACCGGCCTTCCCATCGGCCATCTTTCCGTTTGCGGATATTGCCTTCGCCGTTTGCGCGTTTCTTTGCCATAATCATCCCATCTTCCACCGCGGTCAGCTCGCCGTCATCCTCATCCGGGGTCTCCACGGCCAGCCGCATCCCCAGCCGAAGGCCCAGGATGAAATTTTCCAACGCTATCATGCTGTAGATCTCGTTTTGAGCGTTTACCAGATCCACCAAGCAAGGATTCTTGTGTTCCCTGTTGGTTCACCAGTTTTTCCTCGCACTTCTGCGCCTGATCCATAGCCCGTTCCAGATTTGAGCTAGGCGCTATCTGTCTGTCGCACGGGATGATGTTGCCATAGTAGGTATCCTCCAACGTTCTCCTCAATCGTCAGCTTAGAGCGGATTTTCTCGATGCCCTGTGTTGTCAGATATCCCTGTGCGGGGGTGCTTTTCGCCGTGGAACGCTGCGCACCGGCGGAGGGAGCAGACCAATGTCCAGACCGGAGCGGGGTGCGCGGAGACTTTATTCATCATCTGCTTTAGGCCAACCACTTTGCCGTTTGAGAACAGTACGTGTGAACGGAGGCGCTCCGCAATGTACTTTATGTAGCCGCCTGTGTCCAACAGTTCCACGCTGTCCCGGATGGCGATGTAGCGCATATAGTTTTCGGCACCCGCACTGCGGGAGGTCGTGGCCGCCCCGGCGCACAAAATCGCCAGGGCTTTCTACTGCCTTGCGTCAGAACGGACTTCATATCCCTCGCCCCGCCGCTTGCGGCGGGGCTCACTCATTCCGTTGTGTTTCCTCTCCCCATGAAAACGCTTCGCGCTTCCGCGGGGACCCCATTTTGCGTTGAGGAACAGGGGGCAGGTCATCATAGGACTTGTACGCAGACTCCTTCATGTTTTATCTCCTCGCGATTGTTTTTCATTTCTCTATCTGATACAATGAGGGAAATACGAACAGCGAACCGTTTCAATAGATCCGGGCCGGACCGGCAAATCCCAAATCTCTATCGGATATAGAGGTGGCGAGTATGGCAGAGCAGATGGTGCGTATCGAAGGTGTATCCACTTACACCTACGACCAGTTCACCGTATTCTTCTACGGTGACCATGTCTACATCAGCGGGAAGGAGTTTCCCATTGGGCAGTGCGTTGTGGACATGATGAACCTGAACGAGTCCGTCTTGGATGAGATTGACCGGCGGGTGCGGGAGTTCCTCCCCGCTGCTCAGGCTCTGCTACAAGAAAAAACAGACAGCACCGCCGCTCTCGCGCAGGAGCGGCTGAACGCTGTCTGGGATCTGATCTTCACCTTGCCGGTGTACCGGGACTTGCCTATGGACGAGGAGAGCAACTACTACACCTTTGAGCGGCTCATGGCGGACGTGGAGAAGTGGGCGCAGATGCAGGACCCCACCTCGGAGGGCCACGCCATGTTCCAGGGGATGCTTGCAGCCCTGACCTGCTTTATCGATCATCTTCGCGGGTTTCGTCAGCAGGTCGCTTTGGTGACGGAGCAATATTTTGAGCCGCTGAAACGGAGGAACGGTAACACCTACGCCGAGGCGTACTCCTTCTTCTACGCCCATATGCTCTCAATCAGTGCTCATTTACTCCATGAAAACTTCCAGCAGAGCTTCCTTTTGGAAGTGAGCTTTGTACCCATGATGCACCCCCCGCGGCAGACAAGATTTTCATCGCAGAGAAGGCCAGCTTCAACAGCCTGACGGACTTCCTGCGGACGGAATTTTACCGGGGGCTGGCCGTAGGCGACGCGTCCCGCCGCTGCCACAACTGCGGACGGTATTTTCTTTTGACTGCCGGTTACAATACCTGCTGCTGCAACAGCATCGCACCGGGCGAAACGGAACGCACCTGCCGGAAGGTCGGTGCTCACCGGAAAGCAAATCACCCGACGGGCCTGAGCCCCGCGGGGATGGAGAAATCAGGAGTCGCTTTTTCCTCCTCTTGTCCACCGCCTATCCCTCCTGAAAGTCTGCGCCGGTTTACTGTAATTGTTCTTCCTCCGCTTTTGATTTCCGTCTTGTCAAGCCGTTGGTGGCTTCCTGCCGAATGGTTTCCAATCGCGTGCGGCTTTCCTTTGCCCGGCCCATCTCTCGCAAGGTTTTGATTTTCAAAATCTCCAAGTAGTCCTTGGCTGCCTGTTTATCACAGATCTCCCTGCCGTTCTGTTATCCTTGCATCTAACGATTGCGTAATTTCACTGACAAATATAGCACAAGGCCCGAAGGGCCGCCGTGACTATAATCATTTCAATCAACATAATAGCCGCTTGCGGCTATTATAGCACATACAAGAGATTTTTCCACCAGATTTCTACCGGCCTCGGTTGTGACAGAATGTCGGGGCGGCTGTCAATTCAACAAAGTTTTCTTGCGATACTTTACCGCTCTACGAAAACGCCCCTGCCGAGTTTGGGAGGGACGTGGTAGATGTTTTGGTTTTTTGACAAATGTGTAGGATTGTCAAACATATTGGACAGCGAAGTCAAGAGGAGAAAGCCAACGGAGAGGCCTCATAGGGAAGTTGT
>NZ_CANRKH010000042.1 GCF_947631165.1 uncultured Dysosmobacter sp.
GCCCGGGCAGAGCTGGGATACCGGGAAGCCCCGGCAGGCTCCAACAGGACCAAATACGGGGCATGGTACGGCCTGAACGGGTATCCCTGGTGCATGATGTTCGTGCAGTGGGTATTCGCCCAGGCGGGCGTGCCGCTGCCTGTCAGGACCGCCTCCTGCGGCCAGTTCCTGGGGGCGGCCCGGGCGGCGGGACAGTGGGTGACGGGCGGATACCGGCCAGGGGACGTGGTGATCTACGATTTTCCCGGCGGCGCAGCCACGGACCACTGCGGCCTTGTGACAGCGGCGCTGCCGTCCGGCGTGCGGGCCATTGAGGGCAACACGTCCGGCAAGAGCGATTCCAACGGCGGCGAGGTCATGGAGCGCATCCGCTCCAACAAATACATCCTGGGCGCGTGGAGGCCCAAATTTGACGGGGAGGAGACCATGGTTTACAAATATCTGAAGGACATCCCGGAGAAGTTCCGGCCGGTCATCGGGCAGCTGATGACCGCCGGGATCATCCAGGGCGACGGCAGCGACCCGGAGGGCAACGGCGACGTCATCGACCTGACCCATGAGCAGGTGCGGACGCTGGTGTTCGTCTACCGGGGCGGCGGCTTTGACCGGAAGCTCCAGTCCGCGGGGATGGAGACGGCCCTGGAACAGGAAGTGTAAGGGGGGAAGGGCATGGGCTATTACGATCCCAACAAGGACTATTCCCTGGCCATCAAGCAGGCCAAGGACAGCGGGGCCAGCGCGTCGGAGATCAGCAGGCTCCAGTCGGAGCGGCAGAACAAGATCGACGCCAAGTACGGCGGCAAGGACCCCTACAAGGGCAAGAGCGACATCATGGGCAGCGGCAGCTCCAAGGGAAGCAGCAGGGATGTGGAGGACGCGGTGAAGGACACCTGGGACCGGGTCTATTCCGGCGGCTCCAAGGAGCTGACAAAGGGTCCCGGCTATGTGACCGGCGGCTATACGCCGGGGGCCGCCTATGGCACGCCCATGCTGGCGGACAATCCCTATTACAAGAATCCGGTGAGCGGGTCCGGGGCGGACATGAGCCGCCGCCCGGACCTGGCGGGGAGCTACGCCGTATCCAACGGCTACACCGTCTTTTACGACGAGGACGGGTACGCCGTGAAGGCCAGGAAGGGCGTGACGGACTACACGCCCCACCGGGACATCAACGCCGAAAACGGGACCTATAACCAGAGCGGGGCCTGGTCGGACAATGAGGTGCTGACGGCGGCGGACCGGCAGCGCATCCAGGATATCCGCGCCCGGATGCAGGCGGGGCAGCTCAGCGGGGACGAGGCCAACCGGTTGGCCAATGAGATCCGCAGCGGCTACGGCTACACCATCGACAAGGCGGGCAATGTGACGGACCTGGGGGCGCTGAGCAGCGTGGACGCGCGGCGGCGGGCCTGGGGCCTGCCCACCAACGACGTGAGCGCCGAGCAGCAGAACTACCTGAATCTGATGTTTCCTGAGCAGGGGACCAGGGACAGCGGGGCGCTGCTGGGCTCCCTGTACGAACTGAACCAGGGCACGTATCAGCCACAGGGCGGCGGGACCGCCCCCGGCGTTTCTGCTCCCGGCACGGATATCATGTCCTTTGAGGACTTCCTGAACAGCAGCGGCTACAGCCAGTACTCCGACGCCACACAGGCGGCTATCCGGGCGGCGGTGCAGAACGCCGTGAGAGGCTATCAGGACCAGATCGACACCGCCAACGAGGAGACCAACGAGCTGGCCCGGCAGGCGTACATCAACAAGATGCTGGGAGAGAAGAACCTGGATCAGAAGCTCCGTGTGAATGGATATGCCGGCGGCATGGCGGACAGCCAGCGGATCGCCACGGAGACAGCCTATCAGAACAACCTGACGGAGCTGGAAAAGCAGCGGCTGGCAACCGTGAAGGAGCTGCAGAGTGCCATTGTCAATGCCCAGCTCACCGGCGATATGCAGACGGCCCAGGAGCTGGCCAGCTATCTCCAGAATATCCAGGGCCAGTGGTCGAATTACGTACAGAGCCAGCAGCAGATGGCGAACCAGAACTACTGGAACCAGCAGAACCTGAACAGCCAGAACATGGAGAGCGCCAGGACCTACGCCCTGAACCTGCTGGCGTCCGGCATCATGCCGGACAGCTCCACGCTGACGGCGGCGGGCATCTCCGCGGGTGAGGCGGCAAGCATCCTGGGATCGGCGGCGGGAGGGACCCAGACGGCCACGCCCACCGTGACGGGCACACGGAGCGGCACATACGGCGGCTTCAACAACGGCAGCCTGTCCAGCAGCCAGATCCAGGAGCTGCAAAAATATTACGGCGTGAGCGCCGACGGCCTTTGGGGGAGCCGGTCGCAGGCAGCCGCCGGAGGCATGACGGCGGATCAGGCGTGGGCGAAGTATCAGAATGACCAGGGCGGCAGGGTCGCGCCTTTGGACTACGCGACGGTCAAGGCCAATTCGGAGTCCGGCGCTTACGGTCCCGCTTACAACATGGTGCTGAGCGATATCCAGTTCAAGCGGGCCAAGGGGGCGGACCCGGAGACCCTGGCGGTGGTGCTGGAGAACGCTCTGGACAGCAACCGGATCACCCAGGCCGGGGCGGAGAGCATCATGCAGGCCCTGGGGATGGCGATGTAAGGAGGTACAGGATGGAAAGCGCGGTCGAACGGCTGAGAAGAAAGGTATATGGGGAACAGGAGGGCTCTGCGGAGCCCTCTTCCGCTATCAAGCGATTGCAGAACAAGGTGTATGGCGGCGGCACACAGCCCGCCGCGCCGAAGCGCATGACAGACATCAGCGGCGAGGCGTGGACCAGGGCCACGCCCGCGCAGACGCAGACACCGAAGCAGAAAGCACAGGACGTGAAGGCCCAGACCATCCAGCTGCAAAACCAGCGGCGGCAGGCCCAGGCGGACCTGGACACCGGCGCGATCATGGACATCGACAGGAAGATGAAGGAGCTGCGGGTAGCGGCTGAGAAAAAAGTGGTCCGCACATCAGATACTTCCGGCGGCATTTCCGGCAGCAGGCCTCTGCACAGGGAGGCATCCGGCAAAAGCGGCGGTCGGTCGGGCACCGCGCCGTTCAGCGCCGGAAAGCTTGCTATGGGAGCCTTGGCCAAGGGCGGGGACGAATTTGCGACCGGGGTCACTTCCTCGCTTGCCTGGCTGGAGAAGAACACAGTTGGGGCGCTGCTGCCCGGCGCCGCAACGCCGTTGCAGGATATCAACCAGCATTTCCAAAAGGCCAAGCAGACCAACGAGGAATACTTTGCGCCCAATGTGGAGGCCGGAGGCAAAGCGGCGGCTATCGCAGACCAGTACGGGACCATGACGGCAGCGGCGATCCCAAACGCGGTCCTGGCCATGATGGCGGCTCCGGCCAAAGCCGCGCAGACGGGGATGCAGGCTGCTCCTGGGGTCACCAATACGCTGCGGACGGCATTGCTGAGGATGGGGAAGGACCCCCAGCTGTGGAACAGCTTCTTTCAAACTGCCGGAAAAAGCTATGAGGCGGCAAAGGCAGACGGGGCAAGCGACAGCAAAGCGAACCTCTACGCCCTGGGGAACGGCCTGCTCAACGCGGCTGTTGAAGTGGGCGGCGGTATCGAGACCCTACCGGCTGAAATGCAGGCGGGGAAGGGCGCGGTCAAAGCCTGGATCGAGAGCATGGTGGACGAGGGCAGGGAGGAGGTCGTACAGGGCATCCTGGAGCGCGGCCTGCAAAATCTGATCTACCAGAAGGAGAATCCCGTTTTCTCGACGCAGGATGAAAATGCCATTCTGAATCCAAGGACCGCGCTGGAGGAGTTCAAGGGCGGAGCCGTTGTAGGCGGCATCCTGGGCGGTGGTCAGGCGCTTTTGAACTCGGCGGTGCAAAAGGGTAGGTACATCGACCTGGGCGGCGCTGTGGAAGGTGTCGGTAAAAAAGCAGACAGCGGGGATATCATGCCGAAGCTGGACCCGGATGGAAGCCTTGCGTGGAGCAAAAAACTAGAAAGTATTGCGCCTGAAAGGCAAAATTCCTTTACACAGGCGAGGGAGATTGCAAAACGTTTTGGCGCTGATCTGACAGTGGACAAGCTGGCGAATGGAGCGGCGGGAGAGTATCAGAACAATGTGATAACCATCGACCCGGCGGCGGCAAATCCCGTCCGTCAGGTGCTGGTCCACGAGCTGACCCACCACATGGAGACCAGCGGCCTGTATAGACAGTTTTCTCAGCGGGTCATGTCCTTTATCGCGGAGGACCTGGGCGCGGACGTGGACGCGCTGCAGAGTGACGTGCAGCAGATCTATCGGGACAACGGCGTGGAGCTGGATGAGGACGGCGCCAGCCGGGAAATGGTGGCCAAGTTCGCGGAGGACTATCTGTTCCAGGATGAACGGAGCATCCGGCGGCTCTTGCAGACGGACCGCAATCTGTTCCAGAGAATCTATGATTGGATCCGGGATGCTGTCGCCAAAGTGCGGGGAACCAGTGAGGAGCGCTTCCTGATCGACGCCCAGCGGCTGTATGAGAAGGCCCTACGGAGCGCGGGAGAGCAGGCCGGAGCCGGAGCGGCACAGAATACCTTTGCGGGGGCCAATGCCCGGACTGCGGACCTGAGAGCCTTGCAGACGGCCCAGGAGATGGAGCGGCAGGGAATGGCCGCCGATGCCATCCATCGTGAAACGGGCTGGTACCGGGGCATGGATGGGAAATGGCGCTGGGAGATCGACGACAGCGGGATGCGCACTGCCCGAACGGACGCACCAGGGACGACCAGACTGGGGGACTATATCCAGCATGAGGAGTTGTTCGGTGCTTATCCGGAGCTAAAGAATGTGCAGGTGCGGTTTGCAGACCTTAAAGCAGGAGACCATGGATCCTTTGATCGGTTTACTAATACCATTACCTTGAATCAGTTACTGAAAAGCGCTCCGGATGACACCTTAATTCATGAGGTGCAGCACGCTATTCAGCGGGCAGAGGGATTCACCGGTGGGGCCAGCCCTGGATACTGGGAGATCATGACCCAGAGCGCAGATGATTGGGTCGATACACGGGTATTGCAGCGCAGAAAAGAAAAGATCGTCCAGCGCATGAGCGAGTTGGGCGACTCTGTTGGATTGGAGGCATATAATGATAAGCTCCTTGCTCAGGAAATGGATGGAGAAATCACCAGTGAACAGGCAGACCTGCTGGAAAAGGAATTTATTCAGAAAAATATCCCAGAGTATGCGAAACTCCAGGAGGAACTGTATGGAGACATTTACCAGAAGCTCAAAGAAATAAATGCCAGAAAGCCGGACGCAGAGTCGCTGTACCGCAACACCGCCGGAGAGATCGAGGCCCGGGACGCGGCGGCCAGGCGAGGGCTGACGGCGGAGGAGCGGACCTTGAAAATGCCCCGGCTGGGGGACGAAAATACGGTGTTTGCGGATCACGGTGGGGCAGCGCAGGATTATATTCCCGGTGTGATTAAACCGGATACAGTGCGGCAGGGAATCCAAACTGTGGCGCAGATGGATCCGGTGGCCGCCGTGCAGGGAACCGAGTTTGCAAAGGGGGAGATCGACCTGGTATCTCAGGTCACAAATTTCTTTGATGCCTTGGGAAACATGGTGTTTAATCCGCAATTGGGTGATGTGAAGCTGACCCGGAATGGCATAAAGGCCGATATTTCCCATGGAATCGGCAGAAAAAAGGCCGCCGCATTTGCGGCGGTGCCTAGCGTATTGGCAAGTGGACACGTTATTGATTACCAGACAAATTGGAAGGGAAGGGGATATGATACCGCCGTGGTAGCTGCCCCAATTACCATTGGCGGTGAGAATTATTTAGCAGGTGTTGTTCTGAATCGGAGTCAGCAGGAAAACAGCTTTTATGTACATGAGGTGCTGATAACGGAAAAAGGAACAGCGCCCTTCAAGACCGGGGGCCGCAAAAGCGGAGATCCCGGAGGCGATGTTCCTTCTGTACTTAGTTTATTGCAAAAGGTGCAGGAAGTCAAGAACAAACGCCTGGCAACGGAAGATATTATGCCCAAGTTGGATGACGGGCAATTCTCCATGGGGCCGTCTTTGCGGGAACTGATGCAGAATCAGCGGGACGGTGTGGAGCTGGGATCCGGCGGACAGCTCCGCATGAGGGGCTTTCCGGAGGTGAGAATGCCGATGCTGGATGAGCGCACGCCGGAATTTGAAGGAAGCAGCCGGACGGCGGAACGAAGGGCCATTCCAGGCGACACAGAGGCGGAGGGATATATGGACGCTCTGGCACGGGACGAAAACGACCTCATAGACCCTGTGACTCCGGCGGATCATGTTTATGATGCCAGGATGCGGGCTTTGCAGCAGGAGGAGGCGCCGCCGGAAACCAGCCAGATACCTGTTTCCAAGCATGATATGGATGAGCTTATCCAGCTTTATCAAGACGCTGCGACACCAATCAGTACGGCACGGGACGCCAGATTTGAAGCGTCCGAGGGCTTGGTCAGCGCCGGGACAAAGGCGCAGCGAAAGAGCGCGGGAGAGGGATTGTCCGAAGCCCGAAGTTATTTCATGCGGAAGATGGTGGATGCGGGAGACAGTGTGACCCGGATGGGGAAAGCCGTGGGGGATAAATACCTGTATTCCTTTTACAACATGGCCCGTTCCTCTGCCTCGGCCGGCGTCAACATGATCCAGGGGGAACAGACAGATATTACCGGCAAGCGGGTAGGGGAGAGCTTGAACAGCATTTTTAAGCCCATCCGGGCAAAAGGCGAGAAATACTATGAGCTATTCCAAACCTACATGTTCGACCTCCACAACATCGACCGCATGAGCCTGGTATCCGGTGAGAATACGGCGAAGCTGGAAGCGGAGATGGCGCTGCGGGAGTTTGACAGGGACAATCCCGATGTGGCACAGCTGACGGAGGCCCGCTTACAAAGAAAGGCCAACAGCATCGACGCTGAGGAAGCGGCGTTGGCAAAGGAGCGCCTGCGCTTGCTGCGGAAACTGAATCAGGCGGATGCGATGGGCAACAAGCCGGTATTTGGATGGGAGCTGACGGCAGAGATGAGCCAGGAGCGGTCTGACCGCCTTCTGCGGGAACACCCGGAGTTTGCCCAGTATCAGAAGCAGGTGCGGGCATATGTGAAGAATCTGATGCAGTATCGGGTGGACAGCGGCCTTATGACGCAGGAGGACGCGGCTTTCCTGGAGAAATACTATCCGAACTATGTACCGACCTTCAGGCAAACGGAGAAGGTCCCGAGAGGCCGAGACATCAAGTCGGTGCAGATCGGCAGGACTATTGGGCTTGCCCAGGGGGGGAACCAGAAGCTTGTGCCGCTGCATGAGGCGCTGGGAAAGCAGACTATGCAGGTGGTCCGGGAGGGCAGTAAGAACCGCTTCGGCGCCCGCCTGTTGGAGGACTACCAAAGCAGCAGCCGCTCGGAAAAGGTCAAAAGATACATACTCGACGCGCAGGAATACACGTCCGATTTCAGTACGGAGACCTTTGACCAGCAAGAAACCGGATTCAGAAAGGAGAATACCTTTACAGTCTATAAGGACGGGAAAAAATATGAATTGAAGGTGGATCCGTCCATGTTTGACGCCGTAAAGGCGCTGTCTCCGGACGCGCAGGAGAGCAACACCATCGTCAAAGCCATTCGGGCAGGAAACAACCTGTTCAAGGCCCTGGTAACGGGCTATAATCCCACATTTACTGTGCGGAACACTGTGCGAGACCTCCAGACAGCAGGGCTGTACAGCCGGGATGCCGCGGCGTTTGCGAGGAACTATCCACTGGCGCTGAAGGAGATTGCCAGTGACAGCGCATTCTGGAAGCAGTACAAAGCCCTTGGCGGATCCTTTTCCTCTGTTTTTGACTATCAGACCGGAACGGTAAAGGAGGCAAACGGAAAAATCGCTAAAATGGCAGCCAAGATGGAAGCGCTGAACATGGCAATGGAACAGGCACCGCGTCTGGCGGAATTCATGTCTGTGGTCAAAACTGGGGACGGCTCCATGGAGAACCTGATGGACGCCATGCACGCGGCGGCGGATGTGACGGTGAACTTTGGACGGGCCGGGACGCTGGGAAAGGTATTGAACGCAAACTTTGTGCCTTTCCTGAATCCGGGCATCCAGGGCTTTGACAAAATGGTGCGCCGGGTCACAGAGACCAGGGGGGCCAAGGAGTGGGCAAAGCTGGCTGTCCGAGCGGCGGTGCTGGGTATCGTGCCGACGGTTTTGAATAATCTGCTGTACGGAGATGACGATGAATGGGAAGATTTGAAGGAAAGCGACAAGGATACCAATTACCTCTTTAAGATCAAAGGCGGTATCTGGTTGAAAATCCCAAAGGGCCGGGAACTTTCCATCCTTGGCATGACCGCAGACCGCATTCAGGATATTTCAAATGGGAAAGATGTGGACTGGGGAGATTTTATTACCACCGTGGGAAACCAGGTAGCGCCCGCCAATCCACTGAAAACCAATATCGTGTCTGCCTTTGTGGATACAGACCTGTTTGACCCGTCCAGTCCGGGAAAAACATGGTATGGCGGAGATATTGAAAGTCAGCGCCTCCGCAATTACGCACCGGGAGAACGCTATGACAGTTCCACAGATGTGTTTTCTAAATTCATCGGAAAGCAGTTGGGACTATCCCCCAAGAAAATCAATTATCTGCTGGACCAGTACACCGGCGTGGTGGGGGATTTCGTCCTGCCTTTGCTGACACCCCAAGCGGAACGAAATATGTTTTCCAAGGCATTTTTAGTAGACAGCGTGTCCAGCAACAAGATCAGTGGGGAGTTCTACGACATGAGCGACGATCTGACCTACGCTAAGAATGGAGGAGATGCTGTAGCTAAGGTGGTAAGTCGTTTCTGGAGCAAACAGCAGTCTGCCTGTTCAGATATTTATGGGGAGATCCGGGATATCGAAGAATCGGACATTTCGGACGCAGAGAAGAAACGGAAAGTCCGGGAAGCCAGGGCGGTCTTGAACGGCATTCAGCAGAATGCCCTGAGATGTTTGGAGACTTATCAGGTATCTGTAAAGAGGCATTTAAAAGGAAACTCTGACGAGGCATTGGACAGGGCGTACCGGGAGGCAAACCGGGAATGCTTTGGGGCGGAATATGCAATTGAGGTATACAGCAAGGATGTATACGAGAAAGCACAGCAGGCAAACCAGAACGGCGTGCCATATGACGAATACTACACCTATTATTTTGATACGAAGGACTTTGAGACAAAGAACGGCAAGAGTTCCAACACGCAAAAAATGGAGTATTTGGAGAGCGCAGACCTTAGTGAGAAGTCGAAAGCAGAGATATACTTTGCAAGCCTGGCCAGCGACAGCGACCTGCAAAAGCAGACAGAGCTGGAGACCTCCAGCGGGATTACGCCGGTGCAGTACTGGAAGTATAAGGCGGCAACCACTGGACTGGAAGCGGATCGGGACGCCAACGGGAAGAGCATTTCCGGTTCTAAAAAACGGAAGGTGCTGGACGCAATCAACCGTATGGACATTACCGTTGCGCAGAAAGACGCACTGTATTTTGCAAACGGCTGGGCAAAGAGCACCCTGAGCGACGCGCCGTGGTATGATATTGCACCAAAGCTGACAGCATCCGGCGGCGAAAGCAGACAGGGGAAAGTCACAACAAAAGTGCCGGACATCATGCCGAAATTGACCGGTGGGTACGGGATTGATAAATTTGGGCTTGATAAATTTGGGCTTGATAAGTTTGGAATTGGGCGGTAAAATAGAAAAAAGCATAAGAATCCCTGCTGATTTCAGCAGGGATTCTTATTTCTATTTTCGTGGGGCTAATTCTTCTGTTCCGATATCGGTCAACAATCCCTTCAGCTCTGCCCAGGGCATGGAATAACGCTGGCTCAAATAGCGCAGGGAAGCGCCCAGCTCACCGTCCGGGCCACCATACTGGCTGATAATCACCGCCGCCAGCTTTGGATTGGTATTTTTGATCTTAACGGGATATTGCAGCTTCTTCTCATAGACAAACATCAGTCATTCCCTCCTATATCCCAGGGCCACGGGTCGTTCAGCCAGGCGTAGCCATCCTCCGGGGTCAGATCGCTGCTCATCAGAGGGCCGTACATCTTCTGATATTTCTCCCGGCCCTCCTTGGCCAGCTTGATATAGGACCAATAGAGCTGCAAAACCTCCTGGTCATTTGCGTGGGTATCCAGGTAAAGATTCAGCTCCTTGATGGCAAAGTCCAAGGCCATCAGCTCCACCAGGGCGGTGTTGGCCAGCTTGGTCTTTGCCTGGATGGCCGCCTTGAAGGGCAGGTTCAGGCCGGGGAAGAGTGTCCCGGTCTCCAGGGCTTCCATTCGGCTGTACCGAACGGGATTGTTGTCCTGCATCGGGATATAGGGAAATGCCAGCGGCGCACAGGTCCCCGGCAGGGAGCCTTTATCAATGCCGCACGGCGTAGAAACAGTTTGATCGGGTTTTTCCATTGGATATCGATGCCTCCTTTGGAATGGTCGGTGCGCGGTTCTGCGCACTCAAGCCATCCTATGCCGCCGACGGGATCGGCGTTCCGTCAACAGCAGGGGAGTCCCTCTTGATTTCAGTGGAAAAAAAAGCTATAATCAAAAACATATAGGATAAGCAGGCAGGCATAGTCTCCCTAGGGGTGTTGCCAATGATCCTTCTGTTGCGCATGAGTAAACGGAGCCTTGCTGCCTGCTTCTGCTGCTTTTTGGCTGTGCTGGCCTGGGTGATCTTCGCGGGCCATCACCAGACATTCTTGCCGGTATTTGCCGCCTCGGAGAGCAGTCCAGTATTCATCATCGATCCAGGTCACGGTGGGGAAGACGGCGGAGCCGTGTCGCCGGACGGCGTGGCGGAGAGCCATTTAAACCTGGCCGTGGCGCGGCAGGTCAGCGATCTGCTGCGGCTGCTGGGTCAGCAGACTGTCATGACCCGTACGGAGGACGTGACCATCTGCGATCCGGATCTTGCCACTATTCGGCAGCGGAAGGCTTCGGATCTGAAAAACCGGGTAGCCTTGGTGAACGGCACGGAGAACGCCCTGCTGGTCAGCATCCACCAAAACAGCCTGCCATCCTCGACCGTGACTCATGGCGCGCAAGTTTTCTGGAACCGGCAGGAGGGGGCGGAAGCCATGGCAGAGCGTGTCCAGGAAGCGCTGAACAGCACTGTCAACGCTGGCAACGAAAAAAAGGCCCGCCAGATCCAACCTACCATTTACCTGATGAAGCACGTAACAGCGCCGGGCATCCTGGTAGAGTGCGGCTTTCTCTCCAACAAAGAGGAGACTCTGCGGCTGCAGGACCCGGCCTATCAGCGGCGCATCGCCGCTGCGGTGGCCGCTGGCTGCCGCCTTTCCAGGGAGGAACTTCCATGAAACAAAAGACCATGTTTTTTTGCACAGAATGTGGAAATGAGACAGCAAAGTGGGCGGGGAAGTGCCCCGCCTGCGGCGCTTGGAATACCATCGTGGAGCAGCCGGAGCGTCCAAGAACCGGCTCCAGAAGCGGGGGAAAGATATCTGCTGTTCCCGTGACTCGCCGGGCCTGTCCGGTGACGGACCTCCGCGCCGACGAAGAGATCCGGTTTCCCACCGGCATGAGGGAACTGGACCGAGTCCTGGGCGGAGGCGCGGTCAAAGGCTCTCTGGTGCTGGTGGGCGGCGCTCCCGGCATCGGAAAATCGACGCTGATGCTGCAAATCTGCAGCAAGCTTTGCGAGTTCTCGAAAGTGCTGTATGTATCCGGTGAGGAATCAGAGCACCAGTTAAAATTGCGTGCTAAACGTTTACGTGCGGAAAATAACAGCCTGTACGTCATCTCTGAGACCAGCTTGGGAGATGTGTTGGAATCCGTCGCCGCAGAACAGCCGGATATTCTGATCGTGGATTCCATCCAAACACTATATGATGAAGGGCTGGATTCGCCCGCGGGCAGCGTCAGCCAGGTGAAGGACTGCACCATGGCCTTGATGCAGCTGGCCAAGGGGCAAGGTGTGACTGTGTTCGTCATCGGCCACGTCAACAAGGAAGGCTCCATTGCCGGTCCCAAGGTGCTGGAGCACATGGTGGACTGTGTGCTGTATTTCGAGGGAGACCGGCACACCTCATACCGCATCCTGCGGGCAGCCAAAAACCGCTTTGGCGCCACCAATGAGATCGGCGTCTTTGAGATGCGGGACGCGGGCCTGGAGGAAGTGGAGAATCCCTCGGAAATGCTGCTGTCCGGCCGTCCTGACGACGCTCCAGGCACCTGTGTCACCTGTGTGATGGAGGGCGTCCGGCCAGTGCTGGCGGAGATCCAGGCACTACTCGTGTCCTCTTCGGGAGGAACGCCCCGACGGACCAGCAATGGATTCGATTATAACCGCGCATCTATGCTGTTGGCAGTGTTGGAAAAGCGGGGCGGCTTAAAAGTGTCCGCCTGTGACGCCTATTTGAACATCATTGGCGGCCTTTGGCTGGACGAACCTGCCGCTGATCTTGCGGCAGTGGTGGCCCTGGCCTCCAGCTATCTGGACCGCCCGGTTCCCAGCGGCATGGTAGCCATTGGGGAGGTAGGACTGACTGGAGAGCTGCGGAGCGTCAATCATCTGGCCCAGAGAATCTCTGAGGTCCAGCGGCTGGGTTTTCAGAGCTGCGTGGTGCCGGCTCATCGAGCGGAGCATCTCGGCAGCTTTCCGGGTCTGCGGCTGATCCCAGCCCGCAATATCGGTGAGGCGATCCGAGCCGCTTTGCGTCCGTCGGAATAAAGTGGATGCAGGCGCCGCCCAAGGACGGCAACCCGGCAGCAGCCGCGCTGTCCAACGTGCATACGCCGTCGCATTGATAAACACATTCGCTGGTGCATGGGATCAGGCTCATGATGCATCATCCATTTCTGTTCGGATTTGTATCGGGTTCACAGATAGCTTGCCGCAAACGCCTGATTTTATGTCCATGCTGAGAGCGCTATGCAGAAGGGAGGTTTTGCAGGGATATGATTAATTGAACAAAATAATAATTTTGTTCAATATAGGGGAGGGAAAATAGGCTCCAAAGCCCTTTCTAAACGGTTTATCCCGCCAATGCCTTATGACTGATTACCGTACTGAAGCGCCGGATATCCTGCGGGACTTCCTGTCGTATCATGAAACCATCAAAGCTCATTCCAAACGGACCGTCGATGAATACTTTCTGGATCTGCGGAATTTCTTCCGTTATTTAAAGCAGCTCCGTGATCCGGCGCTCCGGGACAAGCCGCTGGACGAGATCGACATCCTGGATGTGGATCTGGCGTTCGTGTCCAGCGTGACCCTGACGGACATTTATGGCTACATGACTTATCTCAGCCGTGACCGCATCCAGCATCAGAATAGTCCCAACTCTGATTACGGTCTCAATGCCGCGTCCAGAGCCAGGAAAATCGCCACGATCCGCTCGTTCTACAACTACTTGACCAATAAGACTCACCAACTTCGTGAAAATCCTGTCAAAGATATCGATTCTCCAAAGCTGAAGAAATCACTGCCAAAATACCTGACTTTAGATGAAAGCATTCAGCTTTTGAACACTGTTGATGGCAAGAATCAGGAGCGGGACTACTGTATCCTGACGCTGTTCCTCAATTGCGGGCTTCGGATCTCCGAGTTGGTCGGCCTGAATGTCACGGACATTCAAGGTGACGCCCTGCGGGTCCTGGGAAAAGGCAACAAGGTCCGCATCCTCTATCTCAATGACGCCTGTCAGGACGCGCTGAAGCACTATCTGGCAGTGCGGCGGCCCATTTCCGGTCGGGACCAAAACGCGCTGTTCCTGTCATCCCGCAACGAGCGCATCAGCCGCTCCATGGTCCATGCCATGGTGAAAAAGCGCTTGGGCGCCGCCGGGATCGACAGCACCCAGTATTCCTCCCATAAGCTACGCCATACCGCCGCCACGCTGATGCTGCAAAATGGCGTGGATGTCCGGGCGGTCCAAGAGGTCCTGGGACACGACCACTTGAACACCACGGAAATTTACACCCATATCGATAACGAATCTCTTCGCGTGGCTGCAAAGGCAAATCCCTTGTCACGTGTGAAGCAGCCAAAGAAAAAGGAAGATTGAAAAAGCACCGTATGGAATGGCTGATACCCATTCCATACGGTGCTTTTTCAAAAGTGAGGCCCTCTTCCCTTTTATACTAATTCTCAATAAAACGATTAAATCTTTTTTATCAAGAAATAGTATTACACCAGCAGCCCGCTCCAGTCATAATTGGCGTACTGTGGAATCAGCCCCAGCCGCCAGATAGAGACGCCGGTAACACCCAACAGTTTGGCAGCGTTCAGGGCAATCTGAACGCTCTCTTCGTCCTGATACCATAGGAAATACCGCCCGCCGTCCTCTGTGGTATAGATGGCATAGGGCTGTTGATACGTACTGGACCAGTGATACTCCGTGTCCGGCTGGGCCAGACGCTTCGCCACAGTGTTAGTGGCAGGATACACCGGCGTGCTGGAGACCAGCTTGCCAGTCTCGTCAATCTGCCATGCGGTGGCTTTCGCGCTGAAGCCCAGCACGATTTTTGAAGTGTCAGGCACCGCCTCCGCCAGATTCTTCAGCCCCAAGTAGACCTGATCGATGGGAGCCGTTGCGGCAGTTTGATGGTAGGTCCCGCCCAGGAACTGGCTCATATCCTGGGTGTCATAGTCATAGGCCATCAGAATAACTTTGTCTGCCAGAGACCCAATGGCTCCATAGTCATAACCGTCGTACCAGGCCCCGTCATAATAGCCGCTGCTGAGCACCGGGGATACACAAACGTACAGGGACTTCTCCAGCGCCTCCAGTTCTCGGTCCAACTCTGACAAAAAGGAGATGAAGTCCGCTTTCTGAGCGCCGCGCAAGCCCTCAAAATCAATGGTGACGCCGCTGTATGGACTTTTACCGATGGTCTTGTAATCCACTGTCACCTCGTTTACGATCTGCTCTACAGCTTGGCGTCTGCCGCTCTCTGAGGCCAGCATCACCTTGAGGCTGTCGCCGGACATAAATACACTGAGGTGCAGGGGTACACGATTTTCTTCCAGAGCGGAAGTGACCTCTTGATAGCCACTGGGAATGGCATACTCGTTGCCGTTTGCGCTGGTGGTGACCAGCAGGGCGGTCTCTCCATCCCAGGTCATGCGGCTCCACCCGGCGCTGACAGCATCCATTTCTTCCGCCAGATTCAGCTGGCTGTGGGAGGAGATGGCGTAGAAACCGTGGACAAAATCCGTCTCCTGATGGAGCTTTTCATAGATTCGCACCAGCATGGCTGCCGCCTGAGCCCGGGTGGCGGTGGCATTGGGAGCGAAGGTAGTGGCCGTGGCTCCCTTGGTCATGCCGATAGCGTAGGCCACAGAGATAAAGCCCTCGTTTCCCTGGGGCAGGTCCGTGAAGGGCAGGCTGCCGTGGAGAATTTCATAGGCATCGGAAAATGGGAAGCTGGAACTGTTGAGGGCTGCTGCCGCGGTTTCTAGTCCCAGGGCCCGCACCAGCAGCTCCGCCATCTCTCCCCGGGTGACGGAATCATTGGGACGGAAGGCAGTGCCAGAGCCGGTGACATCATGGGCCGCCGCAGTCTCAATGGCAGTGTACCAGGTGCTCTCCGCCGGAACGTCCGTGTAAGTCGCCGTCACCGGGGTCTCCGTCTCCCAGCCCATCATCCGCACCAAGACCGCGGTAAACTGGGCGCGGGTCATAGAGTTGGAGTAGCCGAATATCGTATCGGTATACCCGTTCATCAGGCCGTAGTCCACCGCCTTTTGGACTTCTCCCGCCAGAGAACTGCCGGCGGGAATATCGGTATAGCCTGCGGCAGAGGCCATGGGTGCCATCAGCGACGACGCCAGCACCAGGGCCAGCAGGCAGATAAGCAGTTTTTTCATGGAGATATCCTCCCTCGTTAGAATATCCCCATCATACCATTTTCCGGAAAGCCTTTGTGAATAATCCTTAAATTTTCCCTATGGCCGCATAACACCAATGATATGGATAAACCGGATATCCCGGTATTCATAGCTGGACAGAGGCCTGTTATCAGCGTCATAGCTGTGGGCCGCCACCAGTACATTGTCGGCAGTGATGGGCCATCCGGTGGACACCACAATGGGCGAATGCTGGAACTCCTCACCCTTGAAGGAAAGCTGGATCAGATCTCCAGGCCGCAGATCCTCCAGAGCGCAAGGCTCTCCGGCCGGCCCCACCGACGGTTCACGGCGGGTCAGGAAATTGTAGAGATATGGGACCCCCGTCCAGGCGGGAGCTTTCTGATTGGCGTCGATATAGTACCAGCCATAGGTGGGCGTGAAATTCATGATGCCGCTTCCGGCAAAAATGCACTGGGAGGCAAAATTGGTGCAGTCGCCTCCCAGCTTTTCGTAATCATAAAAGGCCGGATTCCGGCCATAGGCCCAGCGATGGGCGTACAGCACCGCCGCGGCCCGATCATAGTCCTGAGAAAAACGCACAATGGATCCCCCCTTCATTTTCAAAGTATGCGGACCGCTGGAAATAGGTGTAAAAGTTAGGATAGTTGTTGTCACTCGCCAACTTATAAACAAAAGTTTAGTTTTGTTGAATCATTGACTAAAAAAGAGAAAGCGGCGATATGCCGCTTTCTCTTTTTCTGATCTGTCAGAAATCAAGCTCAATCGTTGTCCCAGTTGTGCCAGACGTTCTGCACATCGTCGCTGTCCTCCAGCATATCGATGAGCTTCTCCATATTCTTCACGTCGCCTTCATCGCTGAGAGTGATGTAGTTCTGGGGAACCATTTCGATCTCCGCGCTGACAAAACTGTATCCCTTCCCTTCCAGAGCTTTCACCACATCGTTGAAAGCGTCGGGATCGGTGGTGATCTCCAAAGCGGCACCGTCGGCCTCAAAGTCCTCGGCACCGGAGTCCAGAGCATCCATCATAACGGTGTCCTCGTCCAGCTCGCCCTCCTCATTGTCAATGACGATAACGCCCTTCTTGTCAAAGGACCAGCTGACGCATCCCTGCGCGCCCAGATTGCCGTTGCATTTGTCAAAGGCGTGGCGCACCTCGGGGGCGGTGCGCTGGCGGTTGTCGGTCAGAGCCTCCACGATGACGGCCACGCCGCCAGGACCGTAGCCCTCATAGGTAACAGCCTCAAAGTTCTCTGTGCTGCCGGCGCCCAGCGCCTTATCGATGGTACGCTTGATGTTCTCGTTGGGCATGTTCACAGCCTTGGCCTTGGCAATGACAGTGGCCAGGCGGGAGTTGTTGGCAGGGTCGCCGGAGCCACCGCCCTCTTTCACGGCCACGATGATCTCTTTGGCGATCTTGGTAAAGGCCGCAGAACGCTTGGCGTCCTGAGCGCCCTTAGTTTTTTGGATGTTATGCCACTTGGAATGTCCAGACATAGTGATATTCTCCTTCAAACAATGTACTGTATCACTTCCCGATGGGAAGCGGACTTGAAAACAAACAGTTCCGGGAACTGATCTGTCAAATATGTGACCAGCGTTTCACAGATGGGGTCCTCCGTTGGGAAATGGCCCGCGTCGATGAGGTTGAGTCCCTTCCATTCCGCGTCCAGAAAATCGTGGTAGGAAAGGTCAGAGGTGACAAAGGTATCGCACCCGGCGGCAATGACCAGCTGCTGGAAATCGCCGCAGGCACCGCCGCCCACCGCGACCCGGTGAACAGGCCTGCATCCGGAGAACCGGACGCCATTACTGCCCAAAGCGCTGCAAACGTAAGCGGCAAACTCCTGTAAAGGCATTTCGCCTGTCAATGTTCCAACCCGGCAGAGCTGTGCTTCGTCGTCCGGCAGAGGCCCAGGGTCGATCAGCTTCAGTACTTCCGTCAGCCGGTCGTTGACCCCTCCCTTGGCTGTATCCAGATTGGTATGCATGCAGATGGCCGCGACGCCATTTGTCAGCAGCTTCATCAGCAGATGGCCCTGGGGCGTATCGCTGCGGACAGTCTGCACCGGCAGCCACTTGCAGTTCATCACCGGATGGTGGCTGACGATCAGCTCACATCCCGCCGCGATGGCTTCATCAGCCACGGCTTCTGTAATATCCAGGGCCACGCAGACCCGGGAGACCTGACGCTCCGGATCCCCCAGCAGCTGGCCCACATTGTCCCAGTCCATGGCCCCTGCTTTCGGCGCCAGTGCAAACAGGCACTGTTCAATTTCACGGACAGTTGGCATGGCGCCACTCCTCTCGCATCGCCAGCAGGGCAGTGAGGACATCCCTCAGCCCCTCGGCCTTTTCCCGGTCCGCTGGTACTCCCGAGCGGTTCAGTCCCGCCACGGCGCCCTGCAGCCGGATGATCTTTTCAAGGATGTACTTCTCCCCCAAAGGGTCGTGGAGCAGCTTCGCGCCGCCCCACAGCTGCCCCAGAGACAGGGCCATAGCGCCGCCCTGGACCTCCATCACAGGATAGAGAATGCTCCGGTCCATCACCAGCGCCTCCCGCTGGATCGCGTAGCCATGATCCGCCAAAAAGCGCCGCAGCTCCTCGGCCCGGGTCTGGGGCTGTAGCAGCAGGGTGTGGCAACCGTCCGCTGTCCAGGGGGCGGCGGACAGGATCGCGGCGATATTCTCTCCGCCCATACCGGCAATCACGATGGTGTCGGCCTCCTCCGGGCTGATAAAAGCCAGACCGTCGCCCAAGCGGTAGTCGATGTTCTGGGCGCCATAGGTCCGTCCGGTCTCCCTGGCCCGCTCCAGCGGGCCTTTCCGCAGGTCACTGGCAATGGCACAGCTCACGCGGCCGCGGAGCGACAGCCACACGGGCAGATAGGCGTGGTCCGTGCCAACATCAGCGAGCTTTGTGCCAGGCGGGACCCAGCTGGCTATCAGCGCAAGTCTGGGAGGCAATTCAAAACGCTTCGGCATCACAGAATCCTTTTCAAGAACTGGTTTGTTCCATGGAAGGACGCATACGGAGCTTCCGTATGCGTCCACCGCGGTCAATTTGGTTACTGCGCCTTGTTGGCTTCCTCGTTCACCAGGGCCAGCAGCTTTTCCACATCCACACCATGGACCATGCAGGCCTCTTCCACAGTCTCTCCGCGAGAGGAGGGGCAGCCCAGGCAGTGCATGCCGATGGACAGGAAAATAGGAGCGGTATGGGGCGCGATATCCAGGATGTCACCAATAATGGTGTCTTTTGTGATGTTGATCATAAGAGGTCCTCCAATATATAAATTTTACGGTGGTATTATACGCTATTATGAGCTGAAGTTCAAGAGATAAACAAGAAATTTCACAGCTTTTGCGAAGTCATGCAGTTCAGACAGCCATAGCGCAAACTCCCACAGCCAGCCGCTGTCCGTACGGATATCTAGGAAAGCTGTGAAGCAAAGATGCGGGCTGTGCGGTCAAAAGCACTGCCTTGGCAATATTCCATAAAAAACGGCGTCCGTTTTCACGGACGCCGTTTTGGTGCAAGAGACGTGTCGCTCTATTTATCTCTGCTCGTCGCGCATCTTGGCGAAGCACTCGCTGCAGTAAACAGGACGGTCAGACTTCGGCTCGAAGGGAACCTTGGCCTCGCCGCCGCAGGCAGCGCAAACAGCAGTGAAGTACTCGCGAGGGCCGCGGGCGGCGTTCTTGCGGGCATCACGGCAGGCCTTGCAGCGCTGAGGCTCGTTCTGGAAGCCGCGCTCAGCATAGAACTCCTGCTCACCGGCGGTGAACACGAACTCCTGGCCGCACTCTTTGCACACTAAAGTCTTGTCTTCGTACATGATTTTACCCTCTCTTTGAAAAGAAAAATATATTGCGTTCAGCTTCCGCTGAAATCGCCGGAAAGTAATTGCTGCGCTACCTTGCGCCGAATACGCTGCACAGCGTTGTCCACGGACTTTGGGGGCTTGCCTACCGTCTTGGCAATTTCCCTGCAAGAAAGACCGTCTAAATAGTACCCCAAAATCTTCGCTTCAAATTCGGACAACTGTTTCCGGACACCGGATAAGAGGGCTGC
>NZ_CANRKH010000043.1 GCF_947631165.1 uncultured Dysosmobacter sp.
ATGATGACCTCGCCGTCCTTCACCACGTAGTCGATGTCCCGCTTCATGGTGCCGTGGGCCTTGATGGCCTGGTTGATATGGTGGTTCAGCGTGGCGTTGGAGGGGTCGGACAGGTTCTCCACATGGAAGAATTCCTCCGCCTTGGAGATGCCCCGGGCGGTGAGGGTCGCGGACTTGGCCTTCTCGTCCACCACATAGTCGGCGTCGATGTTGACGTCCTCTTCCTCCTTGTTGTCTACCTGGACCACTACCTGCTTTTTCAGGCGGGAGACGAACATCTCTGCCATGTCGTAGAGCTGAGTGGACTTTTCCCCCTGGCCGGAGATGATGAGGGGGGTGCGGGCCTCGTCGATGAGGATGGAGTCCACCTCGTCCACGATGGCGAAGGCATGGCCCCGCTGCACCAGCTCCGTGGAGTAGATGCACATATTGTCACGCAGATAGTCGAAGCCCATCTCGTTGTTGGTGCCGTAGGTGATGTCGGCGGCGTAGGCCTCCTGGCGCTCCTTGCTGGTGAGGCCGTGGACGATCAAGCCCACCTTCAGCCCCAGGAAGCGGTGGACTTTGCCCATCCACTCGCTGTCGCGCTTGGCCAGATAGTCGTTGACGGTGACGATGTGGACGCCCCGGCCCGTCAGGGCGTTCAGATAGGCGGGGAGGGTGGCCACCAGGGTCTTGCCCTCGCCGGTCTTCATCTCGGCGATGCGGCCCTGGTGCAGCACCACGCCGCCCACCAGCTGGACCCGGTAGGGCCGCAGGCCCAGCACCCGGTCGGCGGTCTCCCGCACGGTGGCGAAGGCCTCCGGCAGGATATCGTCCAGCGTCTCGCCATTCGCGAGGCGCTCCTTGAACTCCGCGGTCTTGGCCTGGAGCTGGGCGTCGGTCATGGCCTTGTACGCGTCGGCCATGGCCTCGATCTTGTCTACGATGGGGTAGATGGATTTCAGCTCCCGGGAGCTGTAATCGCCAAACAGTGTTTTCATCAGACCCATGATTTATGAAACATCCTTTCCAATTCCGGTTCTCTTGGGAGAAGAGGAAGAAATGTACAGATCTTTATCATCTGTGAAAGCTCATAAAAAAGCAAAGATAGCATACCACAACAGCGCCGGAAATGCAAAGAAAATCCAGGGGAACGCAAAAAATTTACAAAGTCCGATCTCCGGAGAACATCCGGCGGGCGCCGGCCCGCCGGAGGATCAAAATAAAAATATGTGGTAATATATGGAAAACTCTTTAGATTATGCTATATTATACATGAAGAAATCTTTCCAAAGGAGGCGAGTATTATAGGACCATAAATTGTATAAAAAACCTTATTGGTGCTGAGCAAAATTATTTTGTGCAGGTAACTGATTCCGAATTCGCAATTGCTACTAAAGCACACATTGATATTTTGGATAAATCCAGCATTAACGATGCAAAGGCCATTTATGAAATTAGTGATGAGATGGCAGAAACATTGGAAGAAATTTCCGATGCTGCTATCAGCAATGTAGAAAATAATATTGAAACCCGTCTAGTGGATGGAGTGGATTTGTACTTATCGGATACTTGGGTTTCTGGGTATCAAAATCGCGAATACCGTACAGAATATCTAAGTTTTAGAAACAGTGCTCCATATACTACTATTAAGAAAGGATTCAATACTTCTGTTTTAGAAGCAGCAGCCACCCTGGTTATTGGTTTTAAATTCAGTGGTTTTGCTACTGCGCTTACTGCATATCAAATTCTAAGAGATGCGTTTTATGATCCTACTGTAGTTGGTAGCTCAACGAAGTCCTTGCAATTTGCAGGTGACTGGGGTATTGTTATGGTATATACATATATCAAAGCTATCAATTATGCTGAGGGGGCAGTTGGCGATGCATTGCTCCGCTCCATTGAATCCAGGGTGCATGTAACAAACTGCAAATTTAATGTATATACACCAGGAGGAAACCCTGCAAATAATGAAACACAAAATACATCTGTCGGCCCCTTTGATTCACCACGGTACAATAGCACCCAAAATCGTCAAATTGTTTGTTATAATAGACGTCTTGAAACAATGCCATTAGACGAAAGCCCTGATACTTTAGATGTAACAGTTAGTGGATACACGGCTACAATTAATGTGACAAAAGGAATGATGTCCGCTTCATAAAATTTTAGCAGCAACATTGAGGAATTTTATGCCAATATTTATAAGTATTCTAACTTTATTTGTATGGATAATTGTAATTTTATCGCTAATAATTCAATTAAAAAAACCAGGCAAAAAAAGGATATTTACTCTGTCTGCGACTATCTTCTCGTGTGGTCTGATTTATTTGCTTTGCTTTTATTTCCCACATAATAATTTATTTCCGCCGCAAAAATATGCGCCAATTATAGTAGAGCCAATCTGTCAAACATCTAATGATATTAGTAAAAGTAACGAGGATATTTCTCTAGAGGTTCTTCAACACTGCAACCAAATTTATGCCTCTCGAAGTGCGTTGAGAACTATTTTTAACCAAATAAGTGCACAAGATGGGTATATTTACTTTTCTGAAAAAGGTAATGACAAAGCAAAAAATCATATCGGTTTTTCATATAATAGCAAAAATAACTTTATAAGGAAAGGCGGAATAGTATACTACACTTGGAATGATGTAGATTTATATACTGTACTAAATTGTAAAGAATAGCTGTATAAAAACGGAAGAAAGCGTTTGCTTATAGTGCGTTCAAGCTAATAGCTGATGTTAGAGAATTCCTCTAACAGTTTCTGAAAGCGAATTTGTACAAGTAATTTCAACAGAAATCAGCGCAAACCGCATTGATCTCCTGCGTTGTGAAGATGGTGTCATAACCATGCGGAAGTATATTTATGAAGCGCCTGTAACTGCACAGTTAAAAACAGTTACCCCCAGAACTATAACGCGGGGAAGCGATATGTATTGGGGATATTCGTATTTATCCAGTGATGTTGAAGAATTCGAAGAGGGTGTTTAAAGGAGGCTGTGGTTGAAAAGATACCGGATTCTTTTGACCTTAGGCCTGACCGCACTGCTCTGTTTGACGGCGTATCTCAGCTTGCGCCCAGAGCCAAGGGTCTATACCCGCGCTGAGCTGGAGGAGCTGTTTCAAAAGCAGCAGGTCACAGCTTTGCAGAAAGAATTTTCTGAAAAGCGGGTCCTGCTGGCCGAGCCGCTTGATGAGCAGGGCTTTGCCGCGCTTGCCGCGCGGTTCACCGCCAGCGGCGGGGCGCGGGAGCTTGATCTGGACGGAGAGCAGGTCAGGATATCCGGCGGGAGCATGCCGGACGGAAAGACCGCTGCTTTTTCAGAACGCGCGGATGGAGGCACCGTCCTGATGGTTCGGCTGCTGGAAGACGACAGCGCGGCCCATGGGTATCAGCAAATGGGGGATACGCTCCAGGAGAGCTTTTATAAGGTGGAATTTGACACTGGGAGATCGGTCAAGCTCACATTTGAGGGGAAGAAGGGGCGGCTCGAGGTGAACGGGGCTGCCTGACGCTGGGCCGCGTTCTTCCAGCGCTTTTCAGAGTATGCACATCAGCAATCATAGCCGCCCCTGCCGGAATGTCTCCGGCAGGGGCGGCTGCTCTGCTTGTGGGTATGTCTCAGGAAACGCCTCTTCGTTGGCGGGGATCTTGCAGAGATTTCAAGAAAAAGACAGTTCCGTGTCCAGCAGCATCCGCACCCGGCTCTCCACGGTGCCGCTGCGGGTGCTGGCGTCGTAATCCACGCCGACGATCAGGCTTCCCGGCAGGCTGCGCTGGAGCAGGGCGAACTGGCCTCGGGCGTAGACATGGCCCGGCAGGCAGCCGAAGGGCATGGTGGCCAGCACCTTGGGGTAGCCCGCCCGCACCCAGGCGGCGGTCTCCGCCGACAGCAGCCAGCCGCTGCCCACGGCACAGGACACAGGGGTCAGACCCGATGCCTGGGCCTTCAGCGCGGGATAGGGCGGCGGACAGGTGAAGCCCGCCTCCCGCAAAAGCGCCGCCAGCGCTTCCTGGCGGCGGGCCAGCCACACCATGCCGGCCTGACCGCCCAGCCGGAGCAGGGGGGAGCCGGCGTCCAGGTGGGTGTCCATGTAGTACAGGGCGTACCAGCTCAGACCGCCCACGGCCATCTCGCAGCCCTGCTCCGCCAGATAGGTCTCCAGGTCCCAGTTGCCCAGGCGGCAGTATTTGGTGTAGATGTCTCCCACCACGGCGATCTTCTGGATATCCCGCACCGCTGTGGGCACGGCGCGGAAATCCGCCGCCATCTCCCGGCAGCGGCGGAGGATGGACCGGCTGTCAAGCCCCCGGCCGGTCCGCAGACAGATAGAGAGCCGCTCCATCCAGCGCCGCCGGAGAGCGTCCGTCTCGCCGGGATAGGCCTCATAGGGGCGCGTCTGGTTCCGCAGCAGCATCAGGGCGTCGCCCCACAGCACGGCGGCGGCCGCCCGGCGAAGCATGGCGGAGGTGACCGGCAGAGCGGTATCCCGCTCGATGTCCCGAACGTTCAGGCTCAGCAGCCGCACCTGGGCAAAGCCTGCCCTGTCCAGCACAGGCCGCAGCAGCCGGATCAGGCAGGAGCCGCGGCAGGCGTCTCCCGCCTGGGAGATCAGCACGGCGGTGCGGGCTGGATCATACCGGCCACTTTGCAGGGCTGAAAGGACCTGTCCGGTGATGAGGACGAAGGGATAGCACAGGTCGTTGTGGACATGCCGCAGTCCCAGGTCCTCCACACCCTCCGTGCCGTCCAGCACCACGGCGTGCCATTGCGGGGATTCAAAGGCCCACTGCAGCAGGGGCCAGTGGGCGTCAAACAGGGCAGGGATCAGAAGAGTAGAGGCGGTCATGGCACGTCCTCCAGCTCCTCGTCCAGCAGCATGCGGATGCGGCTCTGCACGGTGCCCTCGCCGGTGCTGGCGTCGTAATCCACGCTGACCAGACGGACCTGGGGCAGCTTGCGCTGAAGGGCGGCGTACTGCCCCTTGCCGAAAATGTGCCCCGGCAGGCAGGCGAAGGGCTGGACGCACAGGATCTTGCGGTAACCCAGCCTGGCCCAGGCTGCCGCCTCAGCGGTGATGAGCCAGCCGTCCGCCACAGTGACATTCAGCGGGGCATAGCCCTCCGCCTGCTTTTTCATCTCCCCAAAGGGCGGCAGGGTCTCAAAGCCCGCGTCCCGCAGGATGTCCAGCATGTCCCGCTGGACGCCGGCCATATACCGTTTCAGCAAGCGGTACAGCTTCCGCTGGGCGGCGGAGCCTTTTACGGTATGGGTGTCCATATAGTATAGAGTGTACCAGGTGATGCCGCCCACGCCGATCCGGCAGTGCTCCGCCGCCAGATACGGCTGGAGCTTCCAGTTGCCCAGGCGGCAGTATTTGGTGTAGATCTCGCCGACGATGGCCACCTTCTGTACCGGGCGCTCCACCGTCTCCAGCTCCTGGAAGTCCCGGGCCATCTCCCGGCATCGGGCCAGTATGGCGGGCCGGGAGAGATTTCGTCCCTGCCGCAGATCCTGGCCCAGAGCTTCCATCCAGCGTTGCCAAAGCGCCTCCGCCGCCCCAGGAACGGCCTCATAGGGGCGGGCCTGGTCCCGCAGGATGGCCAGGGTATCGCCCCACACCGCCCCGGCCAAGGCCCGGCGGACCATCCGGGGCGTGATGGCGAGGCCGGCATCCCGGTCGATGCCCCGAACGTTCAGGCTCAGCAGGGCCACGTCCCGGTATCCGGCCTGGTCCAGGACCCGCCGCATCAGCCGGATGCCGCAGGAGCCGCGGCACTCGTCCCCGGCCTGGCCGAACAGCACGCCGCAGCGGGCCGGGTCGTATTTTCCGGAGGCCAGCGCCGACAGCACCTGCCCCGCGATCAAAAAGACCGGATAGCACAGCTCGTTGTGGAAATACCGCAGGCCCAGCTCCGCCAGCTGGGGGTCGTCCTCCGTCAGCAGCACCGGCTCCCATTCCTCCGACGCAAAGGCGTGCCGCAGCAGGGGAAACCAGTCGTCCAGCAGGGCGGGGATCAGCAAGGTACGGGAAGCCATGGCGCGTGCCTCCTTTCGGTATTGTCATATTACCAGCATAGAGCAATTCCCGCCGGATTACAAGAACAAAGCGGTTACAAAAACCGGCTTTCCTGCCTCGGGGCAAAAAGAAGGGGGCCGCTGGTGAAAATCAGCGGCCCCTTCAGGATCCATATCAATCGTTTTTTTAAATGCGCTTGCGAATCTCCGCGCCCATCTCCCGGCAGCCCACCAGCTTCCCGCCGCTCTGCATGATGTCGCCGCAGCGGAAGCCGTCCTTCAGGACCTGGTCCACGGCGTTTTCAACAGCGTCGGCCTCGGCGGCCATGTTGAAGCTGTACCGCAGCATCATGGCGGCGGCCAGGATGGTGCCGATGGGATTGGCCTTATCCTGGCCCGCGATGTCCGGGGCGGAGCCGTGGATCGGTTCATACAGGCCCCGGGTCCCCTCGCCCATGCTGGAGGAGGGGATCATGCCGATGGAGCCGGTGACCTGGCTGGCCTCGTCGGAGAGGATGTCGCCGAACAGGTTCTCCGTCACGATGACGTCGAACTGGCTGGGGTCCCGGACGATCTGCATGGAGGCATTGTCTACGTACATATGCAGCAGCTCCACATCGGGATACTCCTTAGCCACCTCGGTGACGGTCCTGCGCCACAGGCGGGAGGTATCCAGCACGTTGGCCTTATCAACGGAAGTGACCCGCTTACGGCGCTTTTGGGCCATCTGGAAGGCCACATGGGCGACCCGGCGGATCTCATGCTCAGCGTAGGACATGATGTCCGTGGCCTTCTGCTCGCCGTCCACCTGGGCGGTGGAGTGGTCGCCGAAGTACACGCCGCCGATCAGTTCCCGCACCACCACGAAGTCGATGCCTCTGGCGGCAATGTCTGGGCGCAGGGGACAGGCGGCGGAGAGGTCGGAGAACATCCGGGCGGGACGGACGTTGGTATAGAGGCCCATGGAGCCCCGCAGCTTCAAAAGGCCCCGCTCGGGGCGGTTGGAGGCGGGCTGGCTGTCCCACTTGGGGCCGCCCACGGCGCCCAGCAGCACGCTGTCGGCGGCCAGGCAGGTCTCCAAGCTGGAATCCGGCAGGGGAACGCCGAAGGCGTCGATGGCACAGCCGCCCATGGGGGCGTCCTTGTAGGTGAAGGCGTGGCCGAATTTGGCGGCCACGGCGTCCAGCACGCCCATGGCTTCGGTGACGATCTCGGGGCCGATGCCGTCGCCCTTGATGACGGCAATGGTCTTTTCCATGCTCATGCCTCCTTGTCCTTCAGGGAGGCCATCAGGCCGCCCTTGACGATCATGTTCTTGATGAAGGGCGGGAACGGCTCCGCCTGATAGGTCTCGTTTTTGGTGATGTTGGTGATGACGCCGGAGTCAAAGTCCACGGCCACCTCGTCTCCCGCGCTGATGCCATCACTGGCGGCGGGGCACTCCAGAATGGCCATACCGATGTTGATGGCGTTGCGGTAGAAGATGCGGGCGAAGTTCTTGGCGATGACACAGGAGATGCCGGCGGCCTTGAGGGCGATAGGGGCATGCTCCCGGGAGGAGCCGCAGCCGAAGTTCAGCCCGGCCACCATGATGTCGCCGTCTTTGACCTTGTGGATGAATTCCTTGTCGATTTCCTCCATGCAGTGGGAGGCCAGCTCCTTGTGGCTCTGGGTGTTCAGATACCGGGCGGGGATGATGACGTCGGTATCCACGTGGTCCCCATACTTATGCGCGATTCCATGTGCGTTCATTTGTTTACGACCTCCTCGGGATGAGAAATATGTCCGGCAATGCCGGAGGCGGCGGCCACGGCGGGGGAGGCCAGATAGACCTCACTCTTCGCATGGCCCATGCGGCCCACGAAGTTGCGGTTGGTGGTGGAAACGCACCGCTCGCCCTCTGCCAGGATGCCCATGTAGCCGCCCAGGCACGGCCCGCAGGTGGGGGTCGAGACGACGCAGCCGGCATCCAGGAAAATGTCAGTGTAGCCCAGGCGCATGCACTCCCGGTATACGTGCTCAGTGGCGGGGATGATGATGCCCCGGACGTCCTTGGCCAGATGGCGGCCCTTCAGGACTTCGGCGGCGGCGGCCATGTCCGCCAGCTGGCCGTTGGTGCAGGAGCCGATGACGATCTGGTCGATGGCGATGTCCTTGCCCTCCCGGGCGCTGTGGGCGTTCTCCGGCAGATGGGGCCAGGCCACGGTGCAGTCCACCTGAGAGAGGTCAAGGTCGATAGTCCGCTCGTACTCGGCGTCCGCATCCGCCTCATAGGTGGTCCAGGGACGGTCCACCCGGCCCTCCACATAGGCGCGGGTGATGTCATCTACGGGGAAGATGCCGTTTTTGGCGCCGGCCTCGATCGCCATGTTGCAGATGGTCAGGCGGTCATAGATGGTGAGGGCGGCCACGCCGGGGCCGGTGAACTCCAGGGACTGGTAGCGGGCACCGTCCACGCCGATCATGCCGATGAGAGTCAGGATCACATCCTTGCCGGAGACATAGGGGCGGAGCTTGCCGGTGAGGTTGACCTTGATGGCGGAGGGGACTTTGAACCAAAGCTCGCCCGTCGCCATGGCGGCGCCTATGTCAGTGGAGCCGACGCCGGTGGAAAAGGAACCCAGCGCACCGTAGGTGCAGGTGTGGGAGTCGGCGCCGATGACCGCCTCGCCGGGGGCTACCAGGCCCTTTTCCGGCAGCAGGGCGTGCTCGATGCCCATGGTGCCCACATCGTAATAGTGGTCGATGTCGAACCTCCGGGCAAAGGCGCGGCACTGCTTGCACTGGGTCGCCGCCTTGATGTCCTTGTTGGGGACGAAGTGGTCCATCACCAGGGCGATCTTGCTCTTGTCAAACACCCGGTCGAAGCCCGCTGCCTCAAACTCGTTGATGGCGACTGGGGTTGTGATGTCGTTGCCCATAATCAGGTCCAGCTTGGACTGGATCAGCTGTCCTGACCGGACCTCCGGAAGCCCGGCATGGGCCGCCAGAATTTTTTGTGTCATAGTCATTCCCATAGCTGTTTCTCCTTATCTTTATGCATTTTATGCGTTTGCTTCCATGATCTTATTGATGCCGTTGACATAGGCCCGGATAGAGGACTCGATGATGTCCGTGGACAGGCCCGTGCCGGTGTAGGACTCGCCGTGCTCATCCTCCAACTTCACCACCGCCTCGCCGATGGCGTCCTCGCCGTCGGTGACGGCGTTCAGGCTGAAGCTCTCCAGCTTGATGTCCATGTTCAGCATCCGGTTGATGGCCTTGAAGGACGCGTCCAGAGGACCGGAGCCGATAGCAACCTCCTCCAGCACCTCATCATCCCGCGTCAGCTTGATGCAGGAGGTGTTGGGTACGCCGTCGCCGGCGTTGATGACATGGCTCACCAGACGGCAGGCACCCCGGACGTTATTGCGCCGGTGGAGGACCAGGGCCTCCAGGTCGGAGCCGGTGATGTTCTTTTTCTTGTCCGCCAGGGATTTGAAGCGGGTAAACACGGCCTCCAGCTCCTCGTCGGTCAGCTCATAGCCCATGGTCTCCAGCTTCTCCCGCAGGGCGTGCTTGCCGGAGTGCTTGCCCAGCACCATGGTGTTCTGGGGCACGCCCACCTCGGCGGGGGTCATAATCTCATAGGTCTGGGCATTGGCCAGCACGCCGTGCTGGTGGATGCCGGACTCATGGGCGAAGGCGTTGGCACCCACGATGGCCTTGCTGGGGGGGATAGGCACGCCGGTAATGTTGCTGAGGAGCTTGCTGGAGCGGTAGATCTGGCGGGTGTTGATGCCGGTCTCCGCGTCATAGAAGCTCTGGCGGGTCCGCAGAGCCATGACCAGCTCCTCCAGGCTGGCGTTGCCTGCCCGCTCGCCGATGCCGTTGACGGTGCATTCCACCTGGGTCGCGCCAGCTTTGATACAGGCCAGGGAATTGGCCACGGCCATGCCCAGGTCGTTGTGGCAGTGGACGGAGATGTCCACATTTTCGATCCCTGGGACATTTTGACGCAGGTAAACGATGAGGTCCGACATCTCCTGGGGAGTTGAGTAGCCCACGGTATCGGGGATGTTCAGGGTCGTGGCGCCGGCACTTATAGCGTTGATGCAGCACTGGACCAGAAAGGCCCAGTCAGTGCGGGAGGCGTCCTCAGCGGAGAACTCGATGTCATCGCAGAGGCTTTTGGCGTAGGCCACCATTTCGCTGATGCGGGAGAGCACCTGCTCCCGGGTCATTTTCAGCTTGTATTCCATATGGATGTCGCTGGTGGCCAGGAACACGTGGATGCGCGGATGCTTGGCATCCTTCACCGCGTCCCAGGCGGCGTCGATGTCGCCCTTGGCGCAGCGGGCCAGAGAGGCCACAGAGCAGTTGGACACGGCTCCGGCAATGGCCTGGACGCTCTTGTGGTCCATGGGGGAGGCGATGGCAAAGCCCGCCTCGATCACGTCCACGCCCAGCTTTTCCAGCTGCTTTGCCATTTCGATCTTCTCCGTCAGGTTCATGCTGCAGCCGGGGGACTGCTCGCCGTCCCGCAGGGTCGTATCGAAGATTTTGATGCGATTCATGATTGATTCCTCCTGTACGATGTTTGATCCAGACAACAAAAAAAGCCTTCGTCTTCTTCACATTGAAGAGACGAAAGCCTGAACTTCCGCGGTACCACTCTCATTGGCAAAAAAATTGCCCGCTCCCGGCATCAGCGGATATGCTCCGCGAATCCCGCCTCTCTGGTAACGGTGAGGAATCCCGTTTCCGCCTAAGCCGCATGCGGCCTCAGCGGAAATACTCGAGGGCCAGTGACGTCCTTTCTCTCCGCACCGCCTCGCACCGGCCGGCGGCTCTCTGAAGCATCCTGAATGGACTTTTTCCCTGTCATCGTATCTGTTCATTTTGCTGTTGAACAATAAAATACAGGAAGAAGGGAAACTTGTCAAGAAAAATTTTTCTTTCCCGGCGGCCGGGGGTGGGGAGATGTCAGACAGCCGCCTGCGTTGTCTGAGAAAAAAACCAGCGTACCAAGGGGCGGGTCCCCACAAAAAAATGGGTAAATTGCACATAAAAATCAAATACAATATAAATGGATTCGTTCAAATATTCAGAAAAGTGAAAAAAACCTCAATTTGCAGTTGCGCTTTAATGCGGCGATATGTATAATAACAAAACAAGACAGGCAGAAATGCTTCAGCTGAAATTGTGGTGGCCGTGTTTGAGACGGCGGGGGATCCCATGTTTATGATGGCTCTCATCAACATCCTGATGATTAGCATTATTCTGATTCTGGTACTGGTCATTTTAGTACAGAATACGAATAGTGCGTTTGGTCATGCGCCGAGCAAGGATGTCATCGCTGGACTTCACCGGATCTCCGCAGAAAGCCGCTGATAGCCTCAATCGAAATTCTTGAAAGTCCGTGACCCGACGCAGGGCCGCGGACTTTGTTTTGTATGGGAGGGATGGATATGGAAATGACAGGCGCGCGAATCTTGATCGAGAGCCTCCTGCGGGAGGGTGTGGAACACATCTTCGGCTATGCCGGCGCCACCATCTGCCCGGCGGTGGACGCTCTGAAGGAGCATCCCGAGATCGGCTACACACTGGTCCGCACGGAGCAGAACGCCGGCCACATGGCCTCCGGCTACGCCCGGGTATCCGGCAGGGTGGGCGTGTGCATGGTGACCAGCGGCCCCGGCGCCACCAACCTGATCACCGGCGTTGCCACGGCCTATATGGACTCGATCCCTATGGTGGCCATCACCGGGCAGGTCCCCAGCAGTCTGCTGGGCCGGGATATCTTCCAAGAGGTGGACATCACCGGGGCGGTGACTCCCTTCACCAAGCACAATTACCTGGTGAAGGACGCCGCCAGGCTGCCCCAGGTGGTCAAGGAGGCGTTCTATCTGGCCTCTACCGGCCGTCCCGGTCCGGTGCTGATCGACGTTCCCATCGACGTGCAGGAGCAGCTGGTGGAGGACCCGGACTTCCCGGAGAGCGTCAGCATCCGGGGCTACAAACCCTCTGTCAGGGGCAACGACCTGCAGATCAAGCGGGTCGCCGAGGCCATCTCCCAGTCCAGACAGCCGGTGATCTGCGCCGGCGGCGGCGTGTGGCTGGCGGACGCTCAGGCGGAGCTGGTGGAGCTGGCGGAGCGGTATGCCATCCCGGTGGTCAAGACCATGATGGGCCTGTCCGTTCTGCCCACGGACCACCCGCTGAACCTGGGCATGATCGGCGCCCACGGCAACCGCTGTGCCAACAAGGCCCTGGCCAAGTCCGACCTGCTCATCATGGTGGGCAGCCGGGTGGCGGACCGGGCCATCATCTCCCCGGAGGAGATCCAGCGCCGCATGGCTACCATCCACATCGATGTGGACCCGGCGGAGATCGGCAAAAACATGCAGGCCGCCATCCCCCTGGTGGGCGATGTGAAGGTCATCCTGCAGCAGCTGCTGGCGCTGGAGGTCCCGGCGCCCGACGCGGCGGAATGGCGGGAGCGGCTGAAGGGATACCGCAGGGCGGAGCTGGACCGGGAATTCCCCCGGCGGGAAGGCTCCGTGTTCCCCGGCACTGTGATGCGGAAGCTGGGACGGCGGCTGGACGACAACGCTGTAGTCTGTGTGGACGTGGGCCAGAATCAGATCTTCGCCTGCAAATACCTGCCCCAGAAGCACGGGCGGCTGCTGACCTCCGGGGGCCTGGGCACCATGGGCTACGCCCTGCCCGCCGCCGTGGGCGTCAAGGTGGCCCAGCCGGAGCGGCAGACCGTTGTGATCTGCGGCGACGGATCTTTCCAGATGGCGATGAACGAGCTGTCCGCCATCCGCCGCGCCGGAATGGACATCAAGATCGTCCTCTTCCGCAACCACGTGCTGGGACTGGTCCATCAGATCCAGAAGACGGCTCCCTATCATGGCCCCTTCGGCGTGGACCTGGACGGCTCCCCTGATTTTGCGGCCATCGCTGCAGCTTACGGTATTCCCAGTTTGACGGCGGATGATGAGGACAAGCTGGACGAGACCCTGGACCGGTTCCTGGCCGTGAAGGGCAGCTGCATCCTGATCTGCGAGGTCAGTCCCGATGTGGGCACCACGGACTGAGAGGAAGGAGAAAGGCCATGAAACAGACGATTTCCGTGCTGGTGGAGAACCAGGCGGGTGTCCTGAATCGGATCACCAGCCTCTTTTCCCGCCGGGCTTTCAACATTGATTCCCTGGCCGTGGGCGTCACCGACGACCCGACCCTCTCCCGCATCACCATCATCGTGGACAATGGCAACAGCGTGGTGGAGCAGGTGGAAAAGCAGCTGAACAAGCTGGTGGAGGTCATCAAGGTCCGCACGCTGGATGAGAACAGCCTCATCGGCCGGGAGCTGATGATCATCAAGGTCAGCGCCAATAAAAGCAGCCGCGAGCATATCATGACCATCTGCAGCATCTGCGGCGCCAAGGTGGCGGACATCTCTCCCACCTCCATGACCCTGGAGCTGTCCGACACCCCGGACCGGGTCAGCACCTTTGAGGATATGATGCGCCCCTTCAACATCTTGGAGGTGGCCCGCACCGGCGTTATCGCCCTGCAAAAGGGCGGCGGCAAAATTTAGTCAGCGGCTTGCTGCTTGTTTGAAAAAAGCTGCGGCCTGCTGCAGAGCACTCGCTTCGCTCGCGCGTCTGCAGGCCGGGAGGGCTTTTTTCGGCAGACATGCCGCCGGAAAATAATTGGACGAATTTGGATTTGTTCTGCCGTCCGCGGACGGCGAAACTCTGCGAGACTATTTCCAATCGTCGATAGACTGGAGTGAACACGAAATGAAGATCAGAGCGACCGCGGCTATTATGGAATGCCTGCTGGAGCAGGAGGTGGATACCATTTTCGGCTATCCCGGCGGCACCATTTTGAATTTGTACGACGAGCTGTACCGGTACCAGGACAGGATCCGCCATGTGCTGACAGCCCATGAGCAGGGCGCGGCCCACGCGGCGGACGGCTATGCCCGATCCACGGGCAGGGTGGGGGTGTGCTTCGCCACCAGTGGTCCCGGCGCCACCAATCTCACCACCGGCATCGCCACCGCCCATCTGGACTCCTCGCCTGTGGTGTTCATCACCTGCAACGTGGGAGAGAGCCTGCTGGGCAAGGATTCCTTCCAGGAGGTGGACACCACCGGAATCGCCATGCCCATCACCAAGGCCACCTACCTGGTGCGGGACCCCCAGACCATCCCCGACGTGATGCGCCAGGCCTTCGCCGTGGCGGCCACCGGCCGGCCCGGTCCGGTGCTCATCGACTTTCTGAAGAACGTCACCGCGCCGGATGTGATGATCGACTATGAGTTCGTTCCCTGGAACCAGAACCGCGCCTGCTCATCTATCCAGGCGCTGGCCAGCAGCCACGCGCTGAAGGCCCCGGAGCCTGACCAGGGCGATATCGACACCCTGGTGGATATGATCGCCCAGTCGGAGCGGCCGCTGCTGATCTGCGGCGGCGGCGTGGTCCGGGGCAAGGCCGACCAGGTATTCCGGAAGTTCGCGGAAAAGCTGGATGCTCCGGTGGCCATCACTGTCATGGGCGGCGGCGGTTTCCCCGGCAGCCATCCATTGACCACCGGCATGATCGGCATGCACGGCTCCCAGGCGTCCAATGTGGCCTGCGCCGAGTGCGATCTGCTGATCGCCGTAGGATGCCGCTTCTCTGACCGGGTAGCCCTGGACCCCGCCACCTTCGCCAGTCAGGCCAAGGTCGTCCAGATCGACATCGACCGGGCGGAGATCGACAAAAATGTTTTGACGGATCACCACATCATCGGCTCCGCCAAGCGGGTCCTGACCCTGCTGAACGAGAAGATGCCCCAGTACGACCACACCGCCTGGAAAGAACATATCCTGCCCATGCGGGCACCCTCCGTGGCGGAGGACAGCCCTAAGCTGACGCCCCAGCAGGTGTTGGAGGTCATTCGCCTCCAGGCCCCCCATGATACCATCGTAGCTACCGATGTGGGCCAGCATCAGATGTGGTCTATCAAGTATCTGCACTTCGACTATCCCGGCCAGCTCCTGACCTCCGGCGGCTTCGGCACCATGGGCTTTGGCCTGGGCGCCGCCATAGGCGCCCAGATGGGCAACCCGGATAAGCGGGTCGTCCACGTCACCGGCGACGGCTGCTTCCGCATGAACTGTCACGAGCTGTGCACGGTGGAACACTACGGCCTGCCCATCATCACCGTGATCTTCAACAACGGCACGCTGGGCATGGTCCGCCAGTGGCAGAGTCTGATCTACGGCAAACGCTACTCTGAGACCACCCTGGACCGGGGACCGGACTTTGTCAAGCTGGCGGAGGCTTACGGCTTGAAGGGCTTCCGGGTCACCGACCGGGCGGAGATGGAGACGGCCTTTGCCCAGGCCCTGGCCTGCGGCTCCGGCGCGGTGATCGACTGCGTGCTGGACATTGACGAGATGGTGCGCCCCATGGTGGCCGCCGGCTCGCCCATCACGGATTTTCTGCTGAAGGAGGGCTCCAAATGAAAAAGCCGCTGGATACCAGACGAAAGCTCTATACCATGTGCATTCTGGTGGAGGACGTCCCCGGCGTGCTCAGCCAGGTGTCCCGCCTGTTCTCCCGGAAGGGCTATAACATTGAATCCATCGTCTCCGGCGCTACGGACAAGCCCGGCATCGCCCGCATCTCCATCGAGCTGATCGGCGACGAGCTGATGATCGATCAGATCGCGGCCCAGTGCCGCAAGCTGCTGCCGGTCAAGGCGGTGAAGATCCTGGACGAGGAGACCTGCATCCGCCGGGAGATCGCCCTGATCAAGGTCAGCTGCGCCGACCGGGTCTCCCGGGACGAGATCATCCAGCTGGTGAACATCTTCCGGGCCAAGGTCATCGACGTGGCCAAAAACGCCCTGACTATCTGGGTGTTCGGCAGCCAGAGCAAAAATGCGGCGCTCATTGAGATGCTGGAGGACTTCGGCATCCTGGAGATCGCAAAGACCGGCACTATCGCCATCGAACGAGGGTGTAACACAATATACGACGAGAGCAAATTGAAGGAGGAATACGAATATGGCAAAAATGTATTATGAGAAGGACTGCGACCTGAGCAAGCTGGACGGCAAGAAGATCGGCATCATCGGCTACGGCTCCCAGGGCCACGCCCATGCGCTGAACCTGAAGGAATCCGGCTGCGACGTGTGTGTGGGCCTGCGTCCCGGCAGCAAGAACTGGGCCAACGCCGAGAAGGCCGGCCTGAAGGTCATGAGCGTGGCCGACACCGCCAAGTGGGCTGATGTGGTGATGATCCTCATCAACGACGAGGTCCAGGCCGACGTTTACAAGCGGGACATCGCCCCCAACCTGGAGGCCGGCAACGCCCTGATGTTTGCCCACGGCTTCAACATCCACTTCAAGCAGATCGTTCCCCCCGCCGATGTGGACGTGCTGATGATCGCCCCCAAGGGCCCCGGCCACACCGTCCGCTCTACCTATGTCAACGGCAAGGGCGTGCCCTGCCTGCTGGCCGTAGAGCAGAACGCCACCGGCAAGGCCTATGATATCGGCCTGGCTTACGCCGCCGGCATCGGCGGCGCCCGGGGCGGCGTGATGGAGACCACCTTCCAGGATGAGACCGAGACCGACCTCTTCGGCGAGCAGGCCGTCCTCTGCGGCGGCGTGGTGGAGCTGATGAAGCTGGGCTTCGAGACTCTGGTGGAAGCCGGCTACGCCCCCGAGAACGCCTATTTCGAGTGCATCCACGAGATGAAGCTCATCATCGACCTCATCAACAAGGGCGGCGTGGCCATGATGAACTACTCCATCTCCGATACCGCCGAGTACGGCGAGTATGTCTCCGGCCCCCGCATCCTGCCCTATGAGGAGACCAAGAAGAACATGAAGGCCGTCCTCACCGACATTCAGAACGGCTCCTTCGCCGGCAAGTGGATCGCCGAGAACAAGACCGGCCGCTGCTTCTTCAATGCCTCTCGGGCCATCCTGGCCAAGCACCAGATGGAGACCGTGGGCGCCGAGCTGCGGAAGAACATGCTCTGGGGCAACGACACCGATCCCGATACTGCTTCCAACTGATAGCACGACCAATACCGCGGAGCGGCGCGATTCATCGTGCCGCTCCGTGAAAACCGGCGGGCCGCTCGCCGCAAAAGCGGCACAGCCGCGGCACATTGACAAGATTGTGTCCGGTAACGCATGGAGGTTTACAATGAGAAGTGACGTGGTGAAAAAGGGCATCCCCGCCGCCCCCAACCGCTCTTTGCTGTATGCCCTGGGCTATACAAAGGAAGAGCTGGAGCGCCCGCTGATCGGCGTGGTCTGCTCCTATAACGAGATCGTCCCCGGCCACATGAATCTGGATAAGATCGCCGAGGCGGTAAAAGCGGGCATCCGCTCCGCCGGCGGCACGCCGGTGGAGTTCCCCGCCATCGCCGTGTGCGACGGCATCGCCATGGGCCATGTGGGCATGAAGTACTCCCTGGTGACCCGGGAGCTGATCGCCGACTCCACCGAGGCCATGGCGATCGCCCATCAGTTTGACGGTCTGGTGATGATCCCCAACTGCGACAAAAACGTGCCCGGCCTGCTGATGGCTGCGGCCCGTGTGAATATCCCCACCATCTTCGTCTCCGGCGGTCCCATGCTGGCAGGCACGCTGAACGACGGCCGCCGCACCTGCCTGAGCCACATGTTCGAGGCGGTGGGGGCCTATTACGCCGGCAAGCTGGACGAGGAGGGCGTGGAGGAATATGAGAACAACGCCTGCCCCACCTGCGGCTCCTGCTCCGGCATGTATACCGCCAACTCCATGAACTGCCTCACCGAGGCCATCGGCATGGCCCTGCGGGGCAACGGCACCATCCCCGCCGTGTGGTCCGCCCGGCTCCGCCTGGCCAAGCACGCGGGCATGAAGATCATGGAGCTGGTGGAGAAGGACATCCGGCCCCGGGACATCATGACCCCCGCCGCCTTCCACAACGCCGAGACGGTGGACATGGCCCTGGGCTGCTCCACCAACACCATGCTCCACCTGCCCGCCAT
>NZ_CANRKH010000044.1 GCF_947631165.1 uncultured Dysosmobacter sp.
CCGTGCGGGGGCACGGCGGGGGCCCCCTTCGTATAAATTCCCCTCTGTTCCGCTTCCAGCTATCGCTGAAAGCTCCGCCCGCTCCATTCATTTCTCCTTTCCCCACCGTGCGGGGCACGGCGGGGATTCCCCCAGTATCTTTCTTCCGAAAGGAGTCGCATCATGCCAAGAAATATCATTGATGTCGTCGATCTCTCCGTGGAGGAGATCGACCAACTGATCGCCACGGCGGAGGATATCATCGCAGACCCCGCCAAATACCAGAACGCCTGTGCCCACAAGCAGCTGGCCACGCTGTTCTTTGAACCCTCCACCCGCACCCGGCTGTCCTTTGAGTCCGCCATGCTCTCTCTCGGCGGCAGCGTGCTGGGCTTCTCCGAGGCCAATTCCAGCTCCACCGCCAAGGGCGAGACCGTGGGCGACACCATCCACACCGTCAGCTGCTACGCCGACATCATCGCCATGCGCCACCCCAAGGAGGGCGCGCCCTACGCCGCCGCCCAGTTCAGCGAGGTGCCCATCATCAACGCCGGCGACGGCGGCCACAACCACCCAACCCAGACCCTGACGGACCTGCTGACCATCCACCGGGAGAAGGGCCGCCTGAGCAATTTCACTGTTGGCTTCTGCGGCGACCTGAAATTCGGCCGCACCGTTCACTCCCTGGTGAACGCCCTGAGCCGGTATGCGAACATCAATTACGTCCTCATCTCCCCCCTGGAGCTGAAGCTGCCCCGCTACGTCAAGGAGGAGGCCCTGAAAAAGAAGGGCATCCCCTACACCCAGACCACCGATCTGGAATCCGTCATCCCCCAGCTGGACATCCTGTACATGACCCGGGTCCAGAAGGAGCGGTTCTTCAACGAGGAGGACTACCTGCGGCTGAAGGACAGTTACATCCTGACCCCGGAAAAGCTGGTGAACGCCAAGCCGGACCTGTCCATCCTGCACCCCCTGCCCCGGGTCAATGAGATCGCCGTGGCGGTGGACAAGGACCCCCGGGCCGCCTACTGGAAACAGGTGAAAAACGGCAAGTTCATCCGCATGGCTCTCATCATGAAGCTGCTGGGCATCGAGGTGTAAGGAAAGGAGCGCGACTGACATGAATATCGACAGCATCCAAAACGGCGTGGTCCTGGACCACATCCAGGCCGGAAAGGCCATGGACGTCTACAAATACCTGCATCTGGACCAGCTGGACTGCCAGGTGGCCATCATCAAAAACGCCCGCAGTGCGCACATGGGCAAGAAGGACATCATCAAGATCGACTATCCCCTGGACCTGGACCTGGACGTGCTGGGCTACATCGACTCCCACATCACGGTCAATGTCATCCGGGACGGCATGCGGGTTGAGAAGAAGCACCTGGAACTGCCCAAGCGCCTGGTGAACATCATCCACTGCAAAAATCCCCGCTGCATCACGGTCTCCGAGCCTCAGCTGGACGCCATCTTCCTGCTGAGCGACGCGGAAAAGCATACCTACCGCTGTGCCTACTGCGAGACAGCTATTGACAAGAAATTTTAAAGGAGCTTTTATGCTGCGTATATTCTTTGATTCGGTGCTTGCGTAAACCGGGAGGTTTACGCAAAGCGCCAGCCTCCCGGAAGTTTATTCCACACTTTTGAGGAGGAAATGATTCCATGCACGGATCAAAACATAGACCCGATTACCGCAAGCGCCCCTGCCGTGATATCTTCACCTGCCGCGTCTGCGGCTGGCCGGTGGGGCCGGAGGGCGCGGGGACACAGCACCGCAACCACTGCCCCAACTGCCTCTCCAGCGTCCATCTGGACGATGAGCCCGGCGACCGGGCCGCCGACTGCGGCGGCGCCATGGAGCCGGTGGCCGTCTGGGTCCGGAAAAACAGGGAGTGGGCTATCATCCACCGCTGCAAGATCTGCGGCGTACTGCATTCCAACCGGATCGCGGCGGATGACAACCCAGCCCTGCTGATGAGTCTGGCGGTCCGCCCCCTGGCGAATCCCCCTTTCCCACTGGAGCATTTGGAGGACATCACACACCTATAATCAAAAAACTCGAAAAGTGGTAAAACCGCTTTTCGAGTGTCACAGCGTCAGTGCGCTGTGGCAGGCCGCGAAAGCGGCCATGATTTGGATTTCATAGTCAATCACCGCGCACTTTGTGCGCAGCGGGCATCGCCCGCCTGAAAAATAGCTTTGCTATTTTTCAAGTTAATTGGCTATAAAACGAGCGCCGTTCCACTTTCGTGGAACGGCGCTTGTCGATTCTTTACAGTCCCCGCCAGGACTCCGGCCGCAGACGGCTCAGATCGTGCTCCGCCGCGTCGATAGTCCGCAGCATAGCCTCCCGGTCGCCGTTGAGGGTCCCCTTCAGCACCAGGTAGTTGCTGGCGTGGTTCATGCGGAACACGCTGCCGGGACTGTCCAGGTGTTCCACCAGCAGCCGGGTCTCCTCCAGCACCTGGGGCTGGGTCAGCAGCTGGAAGCTGCCGTCCCGGACCCAGTCATAAAGGGGCGTCCCCGGCTCCACCATCAGCGTCAGCATCCCGATATACTCCGGGTTCATGGCGTTGAAGGCCACTGCCGTCTCAATGGCGTGGCGCTCCAGCAGCTCTGGCCCGCCCAGGCCGGTGATGGCCGTGACGGACAGCGCGATGCCATTTCGCCGGACCTTCCGGCCCATTTCGATGATCTCAGCGGACATATGGCCCTTCTGCATCCGTTTCAGCACCTCGTCGCAGCCGGATTCCAGGCCCATGTACACCATGGTCAGGCCCTTCTCCCGCAGGGTCCGCAGTTCCTCGTCGGTGCGGATGCGGATGGAGGCCGGTGAGGCATAGCAGGTGACCCGCCGGCACTCCGGGAACAGCTCCCGAATGGTATCCAGGATCGTGTACAGCTCCGAAGCCTTGCGCACCAGGGCGTCGCCGTCCGCCAAAAACACCTTGTCTACGTTCCGGTAGGTCTGCCGGGCAATGCGGAAGTCCTCCAGCACCTCCCCCAGAGGGCGCAGGGCAAACCGCTTTTCCTTATACATGCTGCAAAAGGCGCAGGTGTTGTGGCTGCACCCGTAGGTCACCTGGACGATGAGGCTGTATGCCTCAGAAGGCGGCCGGTAAACGCTGCCGTAATATCTCATACGCCCAGCTTTTCCAGGGCGGCCATCCGCAGGCAGACGCAGAACACGGCGATGGCCTGCTCCAGCTCCTCCACGGGGGGCAAGGAGGGTGCGATGCGGATGTTGGAATCCTGGGGATCCTTTCCATAGGGGAAGGTGGCGCCGGCGCCGGTCATGGTCACGCCCGCCTCTTTGCACAGGGCCAGGGTCCGCCTGGCGGTGCCGGGCATGGCGTTCAGGGAGACGAAGTAGCCGCCCTTGGGCCGCCGCCAGGAGGCGATTCCCAGCGGGGCGATCTCTTTATCCAGGGTGTCCACCACGGCCCGGAACTTGGGGGCCATGATGGCGGCGTGCTTCTTCATCAGCTCCAGGGTATGGGCCTTGTCCTTCAAATACAGGACATGGCGCTGCTGGTTCACCTTGTCGAAGCTGATGACCTGCACGGTCAGCAGCTTTTCCATATAGGCCATGTTGGCCTCGGAGCAGGCGAAGCATGCCACGCCCGCGCCGGGCAGCGTCACCTTGGAAGTGGAGGCAAACTCGAACACCATATCGGGATTCCCTGCCTTCTCACACTCCGCCAGCATATCCGGGAACTCCACATAGTCCCCCTCGAACTCATGGATGCAGTAGGCGTTGTCCCACATGATGGTGAAATCCGGTGCGGCGGGCTTCAGTGCGGCCATGCGGCGGATGGTCTCGCCGGAATAGATGATGCCGTCGGGATTGCTGTACTTGGGCACGCACCAGATCCCCTTCACAGCGGGGTCCTTCACGGCGGCCTCCACAGCGTCCATGTCAGGGCCTTCGTCGGTCATGGGGATGGCGATCAGCTCAAAGCCGAAAGACTCCGTGACCTTGAAGTGGCGGTCATAGCCGGGAGCGGGGCACAGCCACTTCACCTTCTCCTCCCTGCACCAGGGGCGCTCGGAGCGGAGCAGGCCGTGGGTGTAGGCCTTGGAGATGGTGTCGTACATCAGCTGCAGGCTGGCGTTGCCGCCCACGAACACCTGAGAAGGCCTGCAGCCCAGGATCTCGGCAAACAGGCGCTTGGCGGCGGGGAGGCCGCTCATCTCGCCGTAGTTGCGGACGTCGATGCCATCAGACACATAGTCCTCCGGCCCCCGCATCACCTCAAAGATATCGCTGACCAGATCCAGCTGCGCCTTGCCGGGCTTGCCCCGTGCCATGTTCAGGCTCAGGCCCCGGGCCTTCAGCGCCTGAAATTCTCTTTGCAGCGCGTCGTATTCCGCTTTTCGCTCCTGGGCGGTCATCTGGGAATATGCGGTCATTTCCATCATCCTTTCCGGCATCATGCCAGCCATTTTGAATCAAATACAGTATACCCCATCTGTCCAGTCTGTTTCAAGGGCAAAATCCACAACAAACACCGATGGGGCGGTCCCCCCGCCGGACAGTCCGACGGGGGAACGCGGTTTTCTCACTGGCACTTGCGGCAGCCGCAGGACCCGCCGCTCTCCCCGCTGTTGGCACAGGCGATGGTAGGCTCGGCATGAGACACCTCCACGCCGTACCGGATCGGCACCGACACGCACACCTGCTGGGTCACTACCACGGTGCAGCTGGTGCCGTCGTCGCTGGTCACGCAGACCACCCGCGGCTCCTGCTGGCAGGTGACGGTGGCGGTCCCCACCGACGCCACAGGTGTCAGGCACAGGGGTGCGGCCACGTCCACGCACTGTGTACCCACCTTACTGCAGCTGCAGGGCTGGCAGGCTTCTTCCTGGGGATAAGGTAAAATGGGCGCATGCTCATAGGCTTCACTGATACGCAAAGCAATTCCCTCATTTCTTTCAAATGGATTGGTCCCCGTAGGCCTAGGGGGATACGTTCCATCCTATGTTCTGTTTCTCGTCCCCGCCCCGGGATTTTTCCGGCGCTTCCCCTTCCCTTTTTCCGACAAATATGTTATGATATGAGAGAATTTTAAAAATCGGCTGCCTGCAGGCAGCCCTTTGTGCAAAAAGAGGGCTATTATGAACGAGAGATTAGACGAAAAACAGGAGCAAAAATTTCATGACATGACAGAGACCCCAGTGGGCCGGCTGATCTGCCGCCTGGCCCTGCCGTGCATCATCAGCATGCTGGTCACCGCCTTTTACAACATGGCCGATACCTTTTTCGTAGGAATGCTGGAAAGCAACGCTGCCACCGGCGCCGTGGGCGTGGTGTTCTCCATGATGGCCATTATCCAGGCGGTGGGCTTTTTCTTCGGCCACGGCAGCGGCAACTTTATCTCTCGGGAGCTGGGCAGGCAAAATTTTGAAGACGCCTCTAACATGGCGGCCACCGGATTCTTCTCCGCCCTGGCGGCCGGCCTGCTTATCTGCGTCCTGGGCCAGCTCTTTCTGGAGCCGCTGGCCTACCTTCTTGGCTCCACTGACACCATCCTGCCCTATGCCAAGGCATATCTGCGCGTCATCCTCTTCGGCGCGCCGTGGATGACCGCCTCCCTGGTGCTGAACAACCAGCTCCGCTTCCAGGGCAGCGCCGCCTACGCCATGGTGGGCATCGCCAGCGGCGCGGTGCTGAACATCGGTTTGGACCCGCTGCTGATCTTCACGTTGGACCTGGGGGTTGCCGGCGCCGCCTGGGCCACCATCATCAGCCAGTTCGTCAGCTTCTGTCTGCTGCTGGCAGGCTGCGCCAGGGGCGGCAACCTGCACATCCACATCTCCCGGGTCCAATGGAAGTGGTCTTATTACGACATGATCATCCGAGGCGGCCTGCCCTCCCTGGCCCGCCAGGGGCTGGCCAGTGTGGCCACCATCTGCCTCAATACCGCCGCCAAGCCTTATGGCGACGCCGTCATTGCCGCCATGGGCGTGGTCCAGCGCATCATGATGTTCGGCGGCTCCGCTATGATCGGCTTCGGCCAGGGCTTCCAGCCTGTCTGCGGCTTCAACTACGGTGCCAAGCTCTACAAGCGGGTGCGGGACGGCTTCAAGTTCTGCGTCAAGACCTCCACCAGCTTTTTGCTGGTGGTGGGTGCTTTGGGCTTTGTCTTTGCCCCTCAGCTCATCGCCATTTTCCGGGATGACCCGGATGTCATCGCCGTGGGCGCCACCGCCCTGCGGTTTCAGTGTGCCACTTTCTTCTTTCAGGGCTGGGTCGTCATGAGCAATATGATGCTCCAGACCATCGGCCGCACTGCTCCCGCCACGTTTCTGGCCATGGCCCGGCAGGGCGTGTTCTTCATTCCCCTGGTTTGGCTCCTCTCCCACTCTCTGGGCATTCTGGGCATCCAGATGACCCAGACGGTGTCCGACTGTCTGACCCTGGCCTGCGCCATTCCCATCCAGATCAAGGTCCTGCGGGAGATGGCCGCCATGGATCAGCCTGCACTGTAACAGCTCCGCCCTCTTCCTTGTAGGGTAGTTTCATATTGTTTTTTCGTAAACGTTTGATGTTTTTATCGTAAAGTCGTACAGCATTCTCTGGATTTCTTGTCCTAAACGCCAAACTTTTCTCTCAGATATTGACATTTCATTCCATTTAGCCCATAATACGACCATCCCAGCTCTCCCAAAGCTTGGATTTTCTCGTACCGGCTTTTCGGAAACGTTTGCGTTATGCATCTTTCCACGGTACGGGCATGCGCCCCGTCCCGGCGGCTGTCTGGCAGCGATCCTGTGAAGTATCGAATCGCCGGCATCCTCCGGCAAACGGCTGCGCATGAGCCCCCTGTGCAAAGGACTGCACAACTGTTTCTCCTTTCCTTCTATGGCATAAGGCCCCACGTTTTGGCAGAGGCGTGGGGCCTTATGCTGCTTATTCCCTGATATATCGTTGCAGAAATGGGAAAAAGCGCCGCTTACGCGGTGCTTTTTCCTACTTTTATGTCTCAGTAGAACGCCTTGATGTATGCGTCCAGGTCCGCCCGGGTCCCCATGTATGGGCCAGGGGTCTCCATCTTCAGCGAGACCAAAGCGGTGGCTGTTTTCAGCGCGGTGGGGATATCCTGGGTCAGCCGCTCATTGATGTAGCAGGCGAAGGTGGTGTCGCCCCGCCCGGTGCGGCCGGACAGGTTCCTGGCCTTGATGGGGCAGGTGTAGATCTCTTTGCCGTCATACACCAGCACCTCGGAGTTGTGGGTTATCAAGATCTCCTTGGTGCCCCAGTCATACATCATCTTGGCTGCGGCCGCGCGGTCACTGGTGCCGGTGAGGATCTCCGCCTCCGCCGCGTCAGTCTTCAGAAAGCGGATGTAGGGCAGCATCTCCTTTTTGGCCGCCCAGTCGTGGTACACCATGCCGCCATTTTCCACACAGCGCAGCATCGTCTGCACGTCGATGGCCACCATGGCCCGCTGGGCCGCGAAGGGGATCATCTCATCGGTGATGTCGCCGCCCACCAGGCCCGCCAGATGCCAGATCTTTGCGTCGATATCAGGGACCTCGCTGGTCTTGTAAGGCTCGATGACGCTGTCCACCGTGGAGGTGCGCCGTTCCCGGTCCGGAGTGTGATACACGTTTTTGGTCACAAAGGAGGTCTTGCTGTGCACAGGGAACACAGTGACGTTGGGCGCGCCGGCAAACGCGGCCGTCATGTCGATCTGCGTGGTGTCCGCCTTGGGCAGCACCGCGATCTTGTGGCCGATATTGGCTGCGGCAAAGCCGGAGTAATACACCGCGCCGCCCACCGCCTGGATGGTGGTGCCATCGTAGTCCACATTGGTGTCCTGGGCCACCTCGCCGATGATCAGGGAATCGAACTGCTGACTCATATCATTTGCCTTCCTTTCGCATGGCGGCGTCCGCCGCTAAGATATCCTGGAACTCCTGGCACCAGGGCAGAGCCTGCCGGGTCTCCACCATCCGCTTGTACGCATAGGAATCGTGGATGCGCTCCGGCAGGAGCACGCCCGCCCGGGCCTCGTCGCCGTCCCGATGGGTATCAGAACCGGCAGTGCGGAAAAATTCAGGGTAGCGCTGGCATAATGCCAGGGCCAGGTCGTTGTGGTTGGGATGCCGGGGATTGTTGTTGATGATCTCCGCGCCGTGGATAGCGGTCTCCTGCACCGGGGCGCTGCCCTCCCGGAAGGGATGGGCGTGGATGATGAGCACCTGGTCGTGGAACTTGTCAAAAAACTCCTGGGCGCTCATGCAGCAGGCGTAGGGATTGTTGCGGAGCCACTGCTCGTCGATGCCGTACACCAGATAGTCGTTGTCGTTTTCCGGAAAGCGGAACTCCGCCCCCAGCAGCACGTCGAAGCCCACCTCGTCGCCCCGTTTCTTGGATGCGTGGTAGCCGGACAGATAGTGGTCCATCACATGATCCCAGTTGTGGTCCGTGTCGATGCGGGACAGATACTCCGGATGGAGGTGATCCGTCACCACCAGGCCGGAAAAGCCCTTTTTCACATAGCGGTCCACCACCTCGGCGGCAGGCAGATGTCCGCACCGGCTGGTCTCGGCGGTGTGGGTATGGGGATCATAGAGATAGCCTTGCATAGTATTCCTCCCTTTTCGCAGCAGGGACCCGGCGCAAAGCCGGGCTCCCTGGTTTTTAAGAACCTGTACCCTCAGTGGACAAAGGGCAATACGCCTGCCAGCGGCTAAAATCAACGCTGGCTGCGTCATCGTCCTAGGTGGGCGTCGCGTATTTCAAGGAGAAACAACGCAGAGCGGCGGAAAAAGGCCCCGCCCAGACGGTGCGCAGTGCCTATTGGTACAGGTTCTAATAATCAGCCGATCTCCCGGCAGGTCCCCCGCTTCACCAGGGTCGGCATCAGGATCTGATGCACATAGCCCTGGGTCCCGTTTTCGATCTTGTCCCGCAGCATGTCCACCGCCTGGATGGCCATGTCCCGCTTGGGCTGGTCAATGGTGGTCAGCTCGATGCGGGGAAGATCTGTGGAGGGGATGTTATCGAAGCCGATGAGGCTCAGGCGGCCGGGGATGTCGATCCGCAGCTCGTCCGCCGCCTTCAGGATGCCCAGGGCATTGGAGTCGGTGGAGGCAAAGATGGCGGTATAGTCGATGGGCCGCGCGAACAGGGCCTTGGCCAGCTCATAACCGTTGTTCACAGAAGAGCGGGTGAACTCGCTGTTGAAGAACCGCTGCTGCAGGCCCAGCTCCTGGCAGGCCTTCATATAGCCCTCCGCCCGCAGCTGGTGGGTGGTGGTGTGGCGGCGGCCGAAATAGAGGATATCCCGGTGCCCCAGGTCATAAAGATATTTGGTGCCGATGTAGGTGCCGTGGCTGTTGTCGGCGGCCACATAGCTCTGGGGCTGGTCCCGCAGGTTCTCGCTGAGGAACACCGTGGGCACCTGGTCGGTATAGGCCCGGATGTTCTCATAGGTCTTGGGGCTTTGCGGCACGATGAGGATGCCGTCCACCTGCCGCCCCAGCAGCAGCTTCACCACGGTCTTTTCCTGCTTCAGGTCCGGGCCGGAATTGCACAGCATGATGTTGTAGCCGTGGGAGCGGGCGCTCATCTCTGCGTAATAGGCCAGCTCCGCCATGAACTGGTTGTCAACCGACGGGACCACCAGGCCGATCAGGTCCGTTTTTTTCATGACCATGGAGCGGGCCACATAGTTGGTGGTGTATCCCATTTCGTCACAGAGCTTGATGATGCGCTCCCGGGTGTCGCTGCCGATCTGCGGGCTTCCCGACAAAGCCCGGGACACCGTGGCATAGGAGACGCCGGCAGCCTTGGCCACATCCTTCAGAGTCACACTTTTCATATCGTATCATCCTCTCAGCAAGGCCGAAAAATCGCAAACGTTTCCGCTTTATTTTTTGAAGCCGGCGGCCTAAAAAGGCCTCTCGGCTGTATGATAAAAGAATATATGATTTTCTCTGCAATGTCAATAACAATCTGATTTTTTCATATTTTTGGGCAGAAAAACGAAAATTCCGCTTACTCTTCGGCATTTGGCACATTGACAAATTCCCTCTGCTTATTTTAGAATAAACCTGTAAAAGGTCGCAAACGTTTACAAATCCCGCCGGCCGCCTGTCCGGCCCCGGCGGCGCAAGGAAAGGAGGATGGCCGATGATCCGTGCGGTCCTGTTTGACGTGGGCGGGACCCTTCATGAGGTCCACCACGACCAGGAGGCGGCCCTTCAGTTCTCCAGGCGGCTGCTGGACATTCTAACGGCCCGGGGCGTCGCTCTCCCCATCAGCGCCGAGGCGCTGACCCCCCTGCTCCACGAAAATGCCGAGGCCTATAAGCACTGGTCGGAGGAGACCCGGGTCGAGCTTCCCTCTCCCCGGATCTGGAGTGAATTTTACCTGCGGGAATTCCAGATCCCCCAGGCCCTGCTGGAGCCTGTGGCAGAGGAGCTGTCCTGGATGTATGACGCCACCCGGGTGCGGAACGTGCCACGGCCCCATATGCGGGAGGCCATTCAGGCTCTCCATGCCATGGGCATGGTCCAAGGTATTATCAGCAACATGATCTCCACCTCGTTCGTCCCCCGCCTGTTGGAGGACTACGGCATCACGCAGTATATGTCCTGTGTGGTGGTCTCCGCCGCGGTGGGCATCCGCAAGCCCGATCCGGCGATCTTCCAGATGGCCGCCGCCCAGTGCGGCGTCCCCTGTTCGGAGATGGCCTATGTAGGCGACACCCTCTCCCGGGATGTGCTGGGCTGCAAAAACGCCGGCCTGGCCCTCAGCATCCAGATCCGCAATCCCTCCATCGCCCACCGGGACGCCGCTTTTGCCGGCACCGGCCTGGCGCCGGACGTCCTCATCCAGGACCTCGGCGAGATCCCCGAGATCATCCGTTCCTATAATCAACCAAAATAAATTGAAGATAGAATAAGGAGGAATTTTACTATGGCCCCCGAGATCAAAACGATTTTCTTTGACGTTGGCAACACTCTGCGCGTGGTGGTGAAGGACCAGGACTTCATCGACAAGGCCGAGGCCGGCCTCATGGAGCTGATCCAGACCCAGGAGACCCACGATGAGCTGTTCGCCAAGCTGGAGGAGCGGTGGAAGAAGTACCGCAAGCTGTCTAAGACGACGCTGCTGGACGCCTCCGAGGGCGAGCTGTGGACCCAGTACATGCTGCCCGACTACGAGCCGAACCTGATCTTCGCCAACGCCGCCCGCCTGACCCGCCTGTGGCGCGACCACGACGGCCGCCGGGTCGCCCGTCCCGACGCTGTGGCGACCCTGAAGGAGCTGTGCAAGCGCGGCTACACCCTGGGCATCATCGCCAACACCGTCACCGAGACCGAGATCCCCGACTGGATGGCCGCCGACGGCGTGGCCCAGTGCTTCAAGACCACCATCCTCTCCTCTAAGGTCCGCCTTCGCAAGCCCGATCCCGACATCTATCACCTGGCCTGCCGCTGCATCGGGACTCCTGAGGCCAACTGCGCCTACGTGGGCGACAACCCGGTCCGGGACGTGGAGGGGACCCAGGCCGCCGGTTTCGGCATGATGATCCGCATCGACGAGCCGGACACCCTGAACATGGAGCACGCCACCGGCAAGGAGTTCACCCCCGACCACGTCATCACTTCCCTGTCCCAGCTGCTGGACATTTTCCCCGCGCTGAACTGAGAAAAGGAGGCCGTTTGATCCATGGACCAGAACAAGCGTTATAAGGCTGTATTTTTTGATCTGGGCGGTACTCTCCGCATCGCCCTGCTGGAGGAGCCGTATATGAAGCACGCCCGCCGGAAGATGGCGGAGATCGCCGGCTCTTCCGTGCCCTATGAGGAGTTCTATCAGATGATCGAAGCGCGGTATGAGCCATACCGCAAGTGGGCGCTGGGCGAAAACAAGGAGTCCGGCGACGAGGAGCTGTGGTGCAAATGGCTGCTGCCGGATTACGATCAGACCCGTGTCAAGCAGGTCTGCCATGAGCTGAGCTTCCAGTACCGCCAGTGCAAGGGCCGCCGCGTCGTGGTGGACGGCGGCGTGGAGGTCATCAAGGGCCTGCACGCGCGGGGCTACAAGCTGGGTATCATCTCCAACCTGATCGGTGAGAACGAAGTCCCCGACTGGCTGGAGGAGGACGGTCTGGACCAGTATTTCGACTCCGTCATCCTCTCCTCCGTTTGCCATCTCCGCAAGCCCTGCGCCGAGATCTACAAGATCGCCTGCGCCGACCTGGGCGTGGCCCCGGAGGACTGTGTGTCCGTTGCGGACAATGTCAAGCGCGACCTGGCCGGCGCCATCGAGGCCGGCATCGGGGCCAACATCCTCTTTGAGTCCCCCGAGAAAAAGCATCCGGTGGTATTTACCGAGGAGACCCGGCCCGACGCCGTGGTGAAGGACTTCCGCGAGATCCTGGACCTGCTGCCGCCCCTTTGTTGAAACCACACTCTGTGAAGCCCGCCCTTTGGGCAGGCTTCACGTCCCTCTCCCCGCCGAGACCGCCGGGTCCCGGCGGCCCCCATACACTTTATAAAAAAGAGGTCGATAGCGATGAACACCGACATCCAATACATTTTCCTGGACCTGGGCGGCACTTTCCGCGTCATCGACGAGGACCCCGCCTATCTGGCCGCCGCCAAGGCCAAGATCGCGGAGCTTTGCGGCGTTGAGACCGGCGATCCCTGCAAGTGGTTCGACGAGGTCATCGACAAGCGGTATGACAAATACCGGGAATGGGCGCTGAAGTTCATGTGCGAAGCCCCTGAGGAGGTCCTGTGGACCCGCTGGCTGGCCTTTGACATGGACCAAGAGCTGATCCTGAAAAACGCCTCCGAGCTGACCTACCAGTACCGCCAGACCAAGGGCCGCCGCACCGTGGTGGCCGGCGGCGCCGAGACCGTGAAGGAGCTGTGCGCTCGCGGCTACACCCTGGGCATCATCAGCGACCTGGTAGGCAAGCGGGAGGTGGACGAGTGGTTGGACAACGACGGCCTGCGGCCCTACTTCAAGACCGTGCAGCAGTCCTCCATCACCTACGTCCGCAAGCCCGGCCCCGCCATCTACTACTACGCCATGGAAGAGGTGGGCGCCCTGCCCCAGAACTGCTGCTATGTGGGCGACAACCTGAACCGCGACATCGTGGGTGCCAAGGCCTGCGGCTTCGGCATGACCGTCACCGTGCAGTACAACAAAAACAAGCCTCTGAAGCTCACCGAGGAGAACATGCCCGATGGCAAGGTCTACACCTTCCCCCAGCTGCTGGACATCTTCCCCGCCCGGGGACAGGTAGCCGTCGATAAGCTGATCGCCCCCACCGACGGACAATAACTTTCTAATTAGGAATTAGGGATGAGGAATGAGGAATTTTCCCCATCTCCCAAGCCCTGATCCCTGATTTCCAATTCCTGATTTCTAATTTCTCATTCCTAATTCTTACAGGGAGGTATTTTCTATGTCTGATATCAAGCGCGGCGGCGCCCAGCTGGCGGAGGCCGTGAAAAAAGCATACGCGCAGGGCCTGGACGACTATCATCTGGAGCCTATGGTCCTGGTGGAGGACGGCAAGCCTGTGGGCAGGATCGCCGACGGCGACGCCGCCATCTTCTGCTGCCGCCGTGGCGAGCGTGAGATCGAGCTGACCGAGATGTTCACCGATCCGGAGTTCGACAAGGCCGAGCGCCGGATGCTCCGGGACCTGGACTTCGTCATTATGACCATGTATCATGATAAGTTCAAGGACCTGCCCATCGCCTTCGCCCCCGCCAAGGTGGTAAAGCCCCTGGCCCAGGTGCTGAGCGAGGCCGGCAAGAGCCAGTTCCACTGCGCCGAAAGCGAAAAATTCGCCCATGTGACCTTCTTCTTCAACGGCGGCGAGAACAATCCCTTCCCTGGCGAGGACGACCTGTGCATCCCCTCCCCCAAGGGCATCGACTTTGACCAGAAGCCGGAGCTGTCCCTGCCCATCGTGGCCGGAAAGCTGACCGAGGCCCTGGGCAAATACGACTTCATCGTCACCAACTTTGCCAACGGCGACGTCATCGGCCACACCCAGAACACCGCCGCCAAGATCGAGGCCTGCGGTCACGTCAGCCACTATCTGGACGTAGTGGTGAACGACGCCCTGTCCAAGGGCTATGTGGTAGCCATCACCGCCGACCACGGCAACATCGAAAAGCTGTACACCGCCGCCGGCAAGCCCGACGGCGCCCACACCACCAACCTGGTGCCCTTCATCATGATCGACCCTGCCGACAACAGCCCCATCGCCCTGCGGGACGGCTCGTTGGGCGACGTGGCCCCCACCGTGCTGAACGTGCTGGGCATCCCCCAGCCCGCCGAGATGGACGGCAAGCCCCTGTGCGAGGGCAAGGATTGGGGCAAGGACCGCAAGATGATCCTCATCATCTGCGACGGCTGGGGCCTTGGCACCGGCGATGAGGGCGACGCCATCCACATCGCCGACACTCCCTACTGGGATTCCCTGCTGGCTGAGCAGTCCTGGTCCAAGCTCCACGCCTCCGGCGAGTTCGTGGGTCTGGGTTCCGGCAAGGCCGGCAACTCCGAGGCGGGCCACTCCAACCTGGGCGCCGGCCGCTGCGTGATGCAGGACGACGTCCGTCTGGACGCCGCGGTGAAGGACGGCAGCTTCAAGCGCAATCCCATCTTCCTGGAGGCCATCGAGCACGCCAAAAAGAACGGCACCAGCCTGCATCTGCTGGCGTATCTCACCTACAAGTCCTCCCACGGCTGCATCGACTATCCTCTGAACATCTGTGAGATGGCCAGGGACAACGGTCTGGACCGGGTCTATCTCCACATCATCTTCGACGGCCGCTCCACCGATCCCGGTTCCGCCCCCGCCCTGCTGGCTGAGACGGACGAAAAGCTGGAGGCCATCGGCGTGGGCCGCATCGTGGACGGCGTGGGCCGCGGCGTGGCTCTGGACCGGGACAAGAACTACGACAAGGTCAAGCGCGCCTATGACGCCATGGTGGAAGGCACCGGCACGCAGTACGAATAAATTTCTTTGCCCGCGGCGCGGCTGGGGAGCTTCCCCGGCCCGCTGCGGGATTCCCGCATCCCCGGGAGCCGCGGCGGCATCACCGCTGTCCTATATCAAAAATGCTGCAAAAAAACGCACGAATTTCGCTATGTTAAAATATAAACCTTTATTGACGAAAAGGGCTGTTCGGGTTTAAAATAGCAACAGTGGCCTGTGTGCGTTTCAGACGTTCCCCGCCGCCGGTCCGCCTTCCAATGGAAGTGCGGTAATTTATTGGCGCTTTGGAAAACGATTACCTATCCCAAAGCACTCCGTGATTTTGCGCTTCCGCCGCTCACGCGGTCCAGCGCTCAATTAAAACAGGAAAGGAAGACACACCCCATGAACGAGAAAAATTTGAAGGTTCTGGCGGCCGAGATCCGGCTGGAGACACTGAAGGTCATCCACTCCCGGGGCTTCGGTCATGTGGGCGGTTCCATGGACCTGGCTGATCTGATGGCCGTTCTGTACGGAGAGGTCATGAAGTACGATCCCAAGAATCCCCGCTGGGAGGACCGCGACTGGCTGGTTTTGTCCAAGGGCCACGCCGGTCCCGTGGCATACGCCACCTACGGCCTGATGGGCTATTATCCCATGGAGGACGCGTATACGCTGAATCAGCCCCACACCAAGTTCCCCAGCCACACCGACCGCAAGCTGACCCCCGGCGTGGATCTGACCACCGGTTCTCTGGGGCAGGGCACCTCCACCGCCACCGGCGCGGCCCTGGGCAACAAGATCGACGGCCGCGACAGCCACGTGTTCTGCGTGGTGGGCGACGGCGAGGCCGACGAGGGCCAGGTCTGGGAGGCTTTCCACTTTGCCTATGCCCACAAGCTGGACAACCTGATCTTCTTCATCGACAAGAACGGCTATCAGCTGGACGGCCCCACGGACGATATCCTGGCCCACAGTGACCTGGCCAAGAAGGCCGAGGCTTTCGGCCTGTATACCCAGGAGATCGACGGCCACGATGTGACCGCCATCTACAACGCCATCCAGAACGCCTACGCCACCAAGGGCGTGCCCAGCTGCATCGTGCTGGACACCTGCAAGGGCAAGGGCGCCACCTTCGCCGAGCCGAAGCACGACCACTCCTCTCAGCCCAACGAGGAGCAGTGGGCTGAAGCCATCGCCGCGGCTGAAAAGGCTCTGGAAGAAGTCAAGAACGCTTAAAGGAGGGTGAAGAGCAATGAACGTGAAACTGATTGGTGAGCACAAGAAAGATTCCCGCGCCTGCCGCGACGGTCTCGCTCTGACCTTGAACGAGATGATGGCGGAGGACAAGTCCATCTGCTATGTGGACTGCGACCTGATGGGCTGCATCAATACGAAGATGCTGCGCAAGAACTATCCTGACCGGGCCTTCGAGGCCGGTATCGCCGAGGGCAACGCCGCCGGCGTGGCCGCGGGCCTGGCCGCCACCGGCAAGACGGTGTTTTTCCATTCCTTCGGCACCTTCTCCTCCCGCCGCTGCTATGACCAGATCTACATGTCCGCCGCCTACGCCGGCCTGACCGTCCATGTCCTGGCCTCTGATGCCGGCGTGACCGCTGCGTTCAACGGCGGCACCCACATGCCTCTGGAGGACGCCGGCATGTACCTGAGCATTCCCGAGACCACCGTGCTGGACCCCGCCGACTACGACCAGCTGGCCAGCATAACCCGCCAGCTCCCCTCCATCAAGAAGGGCGTGACCTTCACCCGGTTCGTCCGCAAGGGCATCATCCAGGTCTACGGCGAGGGCAGCGAGTTTGAGATCGGCAAGGGCGTGGTGCTCCACGAGAGCGACAAGGACGTGGCCACCATCATCACCTCCGGCATCATGGTGGACGAGTCTCTGAAGGCCTATGAGGCCCTGCAGGCCGAGGGCATTTCCGTCCGGGTCATCGACATGTTCACCTGGAAGCCCCTGGACGAGGAGCTGGTCATCAAGGCCGCCAAGGAGACCGGCGCCATCGTCACCGCCGAGAACCACAACGTCACCTGCGGCCTGGGCAGCGTGGTCGCCAACTGCCTGGCTAAGAACTGCCCCACCGTGCAGGAGTTCGTGGGCGTGCAGGACCAGTTCGGCCAGGTGGGTCCCCAGGACTTCCTGATGGACGAGTACGGCCTCCGCGCCGCCAACGTCGTCGCCGCCGTGAAGAAGGCCGTTTCCCGCAAGTGATTTGTTGACTTCTGCCCCGGCGGATGCTGGGACAGCGTCAAATAATGAAGAACCCGTACCAATAGGCGGAGGATGCCGGATGGGCGAAGAATTTTCCCGCCGATCAAGGCGTCTCGACGCAGAAAGCTTGTGTATTTCAAGGAGAAACAACGCAGAGTGGCGGGAAAAGGCCCGTCCAGACGGTGTGCAGCGCCTATCGGTACACGTTCTAAATTTGAATTAAAGGAGAGTTGATTCCAATGGCTATGGATGCTTTTTCCGCTTCCCTGATGGCTGATAAGCGCGAGATCATCTTTGCCCCCACCGTGTATAAGTTCCAGACCTTCGCCCAGATGGCGGAGGAATTCAAGCTGAACGAGCGGGACGTAGTCCTGACCAACGAGTTCATCTACAAGCCCTTCATGGAAGAGCTGGGCCTGAAGTGCAACTTCGTGTTCCAGGAGAAGTTCGGCGCCGGCGAGCCTTCTGAGGCCATGATCCAGACCATGTACGACGCCATCCCCTACGACAGCTATGACCGTGTCATCGCCGTGGGCGGCGGCGCCATCATGGACCTGTGCAAGCTGCTGGGCTGCCAGCGGCCCGACACCGTGCACAACCTGTACTTCAAGCGGTTCCCCGTGGTGCATGAGAAGGACGTCATCGCCATCCCCACCACCTGCGGCACCGGCTCCGAGTGCACCAACATCTCCGTGGCCATCGTCAAGGACGAGAAGGACGGGGTCCTCACCGGCGGCGAGACCAAGCTGG
>NZ_CANRKH010000045.1 GCF_947631165.1 uncultured Dysosmobacter sp.
CTGGGGGCCGCCAGCTTCCAAGTGGAGCTGCGCCGCTTATCGCGTCTTGCTTTGGATACTTTTCCCTTAGGTACTGCCATTGTGACACCTCCTTGATCTGCAAAGGCCCGGGAGTGTGGCCCGTCCTTATAAATTACTTATTTGTTCTCCAAAAGCTTGGCCAGGACAGCCAGCCGCGGGTCCGTCTCCTTTTTGCAGGAGCAGGGGCCGAGGTTCAGGTCGGCGCCGCAGCGGGGGCACAATCCCTTGCAATCTTCCGAACACAGTGTTTTGGTGTCCATTCCGAGGATGAACGCGGTGCGGGCCAGGTCTTCCACATCCACCTTGCCCTCTTCCAGCACAACGATCTCGTCGTTATCCTCATTTTGGACCTCTTCCGCCAGCATGCAGCCATACGTCACCGTCTTTTCCTGGGAAAAGGCTTTGCCGCAGCGGTCGCAGACCGCGTCCAATACCGTCGCGGCCGTCAGCTCCAATTCCAGAACGCCAGCAGTATTGCGGACTTGGCCGCTGACCGCCACAGGGCGGCTGACAGGATACCGGCCGGAAAACTCGGCGTCTGACAGGTCCAGCTCAAACTGAAATCCCAGCCGCTTTCCGGGGCTGTGCAGAACAGGTCTTACATCTAAAAGCATAGTTTACCTCGCAATGACACGATAAGTATTATAAGGGATGTCCCCCTCATTGTCAAACAATTTTTTCAAATTACGCCGGTTTTTTTCGTTTTTATTCCTCATCCTCCTGCCGGCGGGCCAAGCGGCCCACATCGATGCCCAGGATGGTATTGCTGAAGCTGCGGCGCAGCTTGTCATAGGTGGTGATGCCGTAGGCGTCCTTGGGCCAGCGGGCGGCCCAGCGGTCCTGCAGCGCCTCGGCAAACCGGGCGCAGGCCGGCTCTTCCAGCTCCAGCAGCATGGGCGAGAGATACTGCACCGCTGTCAGCTTGGCGTTTCCCCGAAACAGCGACCGGTCCCAAAACCTCTGGCGGGCAGTCTCCGCCGCCAGATCGTCCAGCAGCTGGTCTGCCAGACCGTCCAGGTCCTCTCCGGCGGCCTGTACAGCCTCTGTGTACAGGGGGCCGAACCGCTCCATATACTCCTGAAACGCAGCGGAATAGGTTTTGCGGTGAAAGCGGTCGGTCCACTCCCCGCCGGCAGCCAGGGCCTTCAAAAGCTCCGCTCTCACGGCTCTTCCTCCTCTGTCTCCTCCAAGGCCCAGGTCTCCGGGTCATCCTTATGGGCCTGGGCGTAACGGTATACCTTCCACTCCTGCCACAGCAGCCAGCCGCCGATGATGGCAAACGCCACGCCAGCAACGATGCCCACCGCTGCGCCATCCGGTTTTCCGCTCCGCACGTCGCTGAAAAGGCGCCAGGCCAGATATACCAGATAGCCGCCGCCCAGCACGCGGACATAATTGGTCCTGGTCCGCGGCTTCCGCGGCGTATTTTTCTCCCCCATGTAAGCTTTCCCTGCCTTTCGATAAAAATTCTCGCCGCATCGCTTTACAACCCGACCGCGGACAGCTTATAATGAACCTGATATCCATCACCCAGGAGGACGGCTATGCGGGAATTCACCATTGGAAAAAATGACGCTGGGCAGCGGTTGGACCGCTTTGTGTCCAAAAGCCTGCCTCTTCTGCCCCCCGCCCTGCTGCAGAAATACATCCGCCTCAAGCGGATCAAGGTCAACGGCAGAGGCTCCAAACGGGACGCCAGACTGTGCGCTGGAGATATTCTACAATTATATATCAACGACGAGTTCTTTGACAAGCCCAATGAGGAAAATCTCTTTCTGACCGTGTTCAAGCCGCAGCTGGCCATCGTGTATGAGGACGAAAATCTTCTGTTGGCGGACAAGCGTCCCGGAATGGTTGTCCACGCCGATGAAACAGAAAAGGTAAATACCCTCATCAACCACATCCAGGCGTATCTCTATCAAAAAAAGGAGTGGAACCCCAAGTGGGAAAACGCCTTTGCCCCGGCTCTGTGCAACCGCATCGACCGGAACACCGGCGGCATTGTCATTGCCGCCAAAAACGCGGAGACGCTGCGGATCGTCAATGAGAAGATCAAAACCCACGAGCTGGAGAAATCCTATCTTTGCGTCACCGTGGGCCATCCCAGGCCCGCAGAGGGCAAGGTGGAAGGATTTCTGCTCAAGGACGAGGCGAAAAAGCAGGTCGCCTTTTACCGCAGGCCCGTTCCCGGCGGCAAGAGCGCCGTCACGCTGTACAGGACCCTGGAGAGCCGGGGAGAGCTGTCTCTGGTGGAGTGCCGCCTGCTGACGGGCCGGACCCACCAGATCCGCGTTTCCATGGCGGAGCTGGGCTGTCCCCTGCTGGGAGACGGCAAATACGGCCGGGGCGCGGTGAACAAGCGGTATCGCGAGACGCGGCAGGCCCTGTATTCCTACAAGCTGCGCTTTTCCCTGCCCACTGACGCGGGGCTGCTGAACTACCTGCGGGGCCGGGAATTCACGGTGTCGGAGGTCCCCTTCCGGGAGAAGTATTTTCCCTCCGAAAAAATACCTGTAAAAAAAAGATAATTCCCTTGACTTTTGGGGATTCTTCCTATATGATTCAAATTGCTGAATTTCAACGAGAAAAGGACTCTCGGACAGCAAAGCACAATTCGACGGGGATCTGTCCCTGTGTTGTTCTTTGCCGTCTGGGGGTCCTTTTACAACTGCGAAAAGAGGTAGAAAATTTAGAAAATATTTGAAAGAAATGGGGGAGGATACATGTCCAAAGAGTTGATTCGCCTGCGGGATCTCTGCATGGCGTACGACAACGAACCTGTACTGAACAACATCAATCTTTACATCAATGACAAAGAATTTCTCACGCTACTGGGTCCCAGCGGGTGCGGCAAGACCACCACGCTCCGGATCATCGGCGGGTTCGTGACGCCCACTTCGGGCGACGTGCTGTTTGACGGCGTGAGGATCAACGACGTACCGCCCTACCAGCGGCAGATCAACACCGTGTTCCAAAAGTATGCATTGTTCCCGCACCTGAACGTGTTTGAGAACATCGCTTTTGGCCTGCGAATGCAGAAACGCCCCGACCCCAGCGACCCCACCGGAAAACGCATGATGAAGATCCCCGAGGAGGAGATCCGCGAGCGGGTCATGGAAATGCTGGAGGTCATCAGCCTGAAAGGCTTTGAAAACCGCAGGCCCGACGCCCTCTCCGGCGGCCAGCAGCAGCGGGTCGCCATCGCCCGGGCCTTGGTAAACAAGCCGAAGGTGCTGCTTCTGGACGAACCTCTGGGCGCGCTGGATCTGAAGCTCCGCAAGGACATGCAGATCGAGCTGAAGCGCATCCAGCAGCAGGTAGGCATTACGTTCATATATGTGACCCACGATCAGGAGGAAGCCCTCACCATGTCTGACACCATTGTGGTGATGGACAAGGGCTCCATCCAACAGATCGGCACCCCCGAAGATATTTACAACGAGCCGAAGAACGCTTTCGTAGCGGACTTCATCGGTGAATCCAATATCATCGACGGCGTGATGGTCCGGGACAAGCTGGTCCAGATGTACGGCAAGCAGTTCCCCTGCCTGGACGGCGGCTTCGCCGAAAACGAACCGGTGGATGTGGTCATCCGCCCAGAGGATATCGACATCGTCCCCGTGGAGCAGGGCCAGCTGACCGGCACCGTCACCAACGTCACCTTCAAGGGGATGCAATATGACATTATCGTGGATTTTCGGGGCTTCAAGTGGCTGATCCAGACCACAGACCACTCCCCTGTGGGCGCCCGCATCGGCATCAAGCTGGACCCCGACAGCATCCACGTGATGAAAAAGAGCGCGTACTCCGGGATGTTCGGCGACTACTCCTCCTTCTCTGAGGAGTACGACGAGCTGGACGACGCCAGCCTTGCGCTGGATGAGGAGGAGAGCGGGGATGAAGAATAAGCTCTCCAGATTCGCCATCCCTTATGTGATCTGGATGGCGCTGTTTGTGGTGGCTCCCATCATCATGGTGGTGGTCTATGCCTTCTCCTCCGCTGACGGCGGCTTTACCCTAGACAACTTTTCCAACATGGGCACCTACGCGGTGGTGTTCGGCCGGTCCTTCAAGCTGGCCTTCATCGCCACCGTCATCTGCCTGGCCATCGGCTATCCCGTCAGCTATATGATGAGCAAGGAAGGCCCCGGCTTCCAGCGGATCGCCATGGTGCTCATCATGCTGCCCATGTGGATCAACTTCCTGCTGCGGACCTATTCCTGGATGTCCATTCTGGAAAACAACGGCCTTTTGAACCAGCTCTTCCGCAGCATCGGCCTTATCAGCCTGTACAACCGCGTTTTCGGCACAGAGCTGCAGTTCTTCCCCATGATGAACACCCAGGGAGCGGTGGTGCTGGGCATGGTGTATAACTACCTGCCCTTTATGATCCTGCCCATCTACTCCGTCATTATCAAGCTGGACAACTCCCTGATCGAGGCGGCCCGGGACCTGGGCGCCAATTCCATCAACGTGTTCCGCCGGGTGATCCTGCCCCTTTCCTTTCCGGGCATCCTCTCCGGCATCACCATGGTATTCGTCCCCTCCGTGTCCACCTTCGCCATCAGCAAAATGCTGGGCGGCGGCACAGAGATGATACTGGGCGACCTGATCGAGCAGCAGTTCCTGGGCGGCGCCTACAATCCTCAGCTGGGCGCGGCCATCTCTTTGGTGATGATGGTGATCGTGGTAGTCTGCATGGTGGTCATGAATCGCTTCGGTGAGGGCGAGGAACAGGCGGTGATGCTATGAAAAAGGGCAATTTCGTCTTTAACCGGGTCTTTACGGTCCTGGTGTTCCTGTTCCTGTACGCCCCCATCCTGCTGCTGATCGTCTTTTCCTTCAACAAAGGCAATAGCAATATCGTCTGGAGCGGCTTCTCGCTGGATTGGTACAGAAAGCTCTTCAGCGACCGGCTGATCATGCAAAGCGTTTACACAACCCTGCTCGTCTCCCTTCTGGCCACGGCCATTGCCACGTTCGCGGGCACTTTTGCCGCCATCGGCTTCCATGCCCTGCGGCGGCGGAGCCGGAACGTGCTGACCACGGTGAACAACATCCCCATGATGAACGCCGATATCGTCACCGGCGTGGCCATGTGCCTGTTTTTCGTGGCCTTCTTCGGCTTGTGGACGGACTTTGCCGTCTGGTTCAATGGGATACAAGACGTGATCGAGCTGCCGACCCGGCTGACCCTGGGCTTCGGGACCCTGCTGATCGCCCACGTCTCGTTCAACATCCCCTACGTGATCCTGTCTGTCTCTCCCAAGCTGCGGCAGATGGACAAAAACCTGGTGGACGCCGCCATGGATCTGGGCTGCACCTGGATGCAGGCCTTCTGGAAGGTCATCCTGCCGGAAATCAAGCCCGGCATCATCTCCGGCGCTCTGACCGCCTTCACCATGAGCGTGGACGACTTCATCATCAGCTATTTCACCGCCGGGTCGTCCTCTTCCACCCTGGCCATGACCATCTACGGCATGACAAAAAAGCGGGTCACGCCGGAGATCAACGCCATTTCGACCCTGCTGTTCTTCACCGTTTTGCTGCTGCTGGTCATTGTCAACGTACGGGAGGCCCGCCTGGAGCGTCTGGGCAAGCAGCAGCCCGCAGTCCGGCGCAGTCCCACTGTGGAAAAGCTGTCCGCCGCGCTCTCAACTCCCCGGGGCAAGTGGGTGCGCTGGGGCGGCACCGCCTCTCTGGCCTGCATCTTTGTGGCGGCGGTCGCTCTGCTGACCGGCGCCACCAATGCCCAGCCGGTGGTCAATGTGTGCAGCTGGGGCGAGTATATCGACGAGTCTCTGATAACCCAATTTGAAGAGGAGACCGGCATCATCGTCAACTACCAGACCGCCGAGAGCAATGAGGCCCTCTACTCCCTTCTGAAAAGCGGTGCCGGGGACTACGACGTGGTCACGCCCTCTGATTACATGATCTCCCAGCTCATCGAGGAGGACATGCTGGAGGAGCTGGATTACAGCAACATCCCCAACTTCCAGTTGATCGATGACCGCTTCAAGAACCTGCCCTACGACCCGGAGAACAAATACACGGTCCCCTATGCCTGGGGTACCGTCGGCATCATCTACAACACCACCATGATCGAGGAGCCCATCACCAGCTGGAGCGCCATGTTCGATACGCAGTACGCCGGAAACGTGCTGATGTTCCGTAACTCCCGAGACGCCATGGCCACCGCCCTGCTGTATCTGGGCTACTCCCTGAATACCACGGACGAAGGCGAGCTGCGGGAGGCCTTTCAACTGCTGGCGGACGCCAAGAAGAACGGCGTGTATCAGTCCTTTGTTATGGACGAGATCTACCAGAAACTGGAGGGCGGCAACGCCGCCATCGGCGCTTACTACGCCGGCGATTACCTGACCATGCTGGAGAACAACGAGGACCTGGCTTTCGTGGTCCCGGAGGAAGGCTCCAACTGGTTCATGGACGCCATGTGCGTACTGAAGGACGCCCCTCACAAGGCAGAGGCGGAGGCCTGGATCAACTTTATCGCCTCCACGGACGCCAGCCTGGCCAACATGGATTACATCTGGTACGCCTCCCCCAACAAGGAAGCCCTGGAGCAGTATCCCGCCTACTATGAGGAGGAATACGATGAGCCGCTGGACCCGGAGATCTATGAGATCATGGCCGCTCCCGCAGAGGTGCTGGACCAATGCGAAGCCTACCTGGTCCTTCCCGCCGAGACCCGCCGCTTGTACAACACACTGTGGACGGAGCTGGGGATCTAAGCGGACAGTACAGCATTTCCTGCTGTGCCTCTTTGAGGCTTTTCCCTGTTAGAACGGAACAAAGCCCCGTCAGCCTGCGGCTGACGGGGCTTTGTATATCAAAAAAGTCTCGCAGAGTTCGCGCCCGAAGGCGTGAAAAAAATCTTGATCCGTTTTTCCAGCGGCGTGTACGTCGGAAAAACACTTCTCGGCCCGCAAACGTGCAAGTTGGCTGCTGCCAACGAGCGCGCCGCGGCAGGCGCAGCCTTCTCGAAAATGGCTATGCCACTTTTTCGACGGTCTCAGAGAACAAGGGCCTCCTTCAGCGTTCGGAGAGACGCCAAATGTCCTTCCAGCATGGGAAGGGTCAGGTCCTCCATCTCCAGGGAGACCACGTCGTCATACCCGCTCATGCGGCAGACGGAAAAGAACTCCATCCACCACTGCACGCCATGGCCCGCGCCCACGGCCACATAGTTCCAGCTCCGGCTGGCATAGGCATCGATGGGCTTGGTGTCCAGCACACCGTTGGGGCCGATATAGCGGCGCTCCGTCCGGGAGTCCTTCCCGTGGACGTGATACAGGGCGTGATGCTCTCCCAGGACACGGGCGGCTTCCATGGGGTCACCTCCCATCCAGAAAAGGTGGGAGGGGTCCAGATTCATGCCGATGATATCGTCGCCCACCGCGTCCCGCAGCCGGAGGCAGGTCTCTGGATTGTACACCAGCTGCATCCCGTGGTTTTCCAGCGCGATCCGCTCAATGCCGCAGTTATGGGCCAACTCAGCCAGCCTTCTCCAGGCAGGGATGGCTACCTCCTCCCACTGGTAGGCCAGTATGTTCTGGGTCTCCGGCGGCCAGGACGTGGTAATCCACACCGGCGTCTGGTCTCCCTTCCGTCCCACAGGCAGACCGCTCATCATCACGATCTTGCGAACGTCCAGCAGCTCCGCCAGACGGAAGGTCTTTTCCGTCACTTCCATGTCGTGAGCATAGGCCAGAGGATTTCCAGAGCAGTTCAGGGCACACAGCTCGATATCCCTGGCCCGCATCTCATCCATCCAGCGCTTTCTGGTCCTTTCAGAGTCCAGCATCCCATCCAGGTCGATGTGGGGCGCGACAGACCAGTTGCCGGTGCCGATCTCCAGAGCGTGGATATCCTGGGCCTGGCAGAAATCCAGCATGTCTGGATAGGACATGTCCAGTGTGCAGGTCTTAACGGCAAGCCGCATGGAAACGCCTCCTTCTTAGCCCTTCATAATGGCAGAGCGATCATTTTTCATGAGTATATCATCTCCCCGCCCCTCTGTCAAACAGGGCAGCATGGGCCGATCTTCTCCCTGTCAGAAGCCAGCTCCTGCTGCCCCGCCCTAACCCGCCCTAAATAGTGTTTTACAAACAAGCCAGTATGTTGTATACTGTCTAAGACATACTTCAGACAAGCTCCCCCAGCGCCACAGTCCCATCAAATACAGGAGGAACCTTCCAATGGAACACATAATCGCGCTGATTTCCCAGGTCTATCGCCTGCTGTGGGGAGACCTGTTCACCCTGCCTCTGCCTGGCGGTGGATGTGTCGGCCTCTCCCTGCTGGTGATATTGCTGATCCCCACCGGCATTTATTTCACGCTCCGCACCCGCTTTCTGCCCGTCCGCCTCTTCCCGCAGATGCTGCGCATCGCCGCCGAAAAGCGGACCGGCGGCCAGGGGAATGCCATCTCCGGCGTGCAGGCCCTGATCGTCTCCACCGCGACCCGGGTCGGCATGGGCAATCTGATCGGCGTCGTGGCCGCTATCTCCGGCGGCGGCGCAGGGGCGGTGTTCTGGATGTGGGTATCGGCCCTGATCGGTTCCTCCACTGCCTTTGTGGAGGCGACCCTGGCGCAGCTCTATAAGGAGAACGACCCCCTCTACGGCGGCTTCCGCGGCGGCCCCGCCTACTACATCCACCGCTTCGTGGAGCAGAAAACCGGCAGAAAGCGCCGCTTTTCCGTCATCGCTGTGCTGTTCGCCGTATCCGGCCTGATCTGCTGGTGCGGCATCAGCCAGGTCATCAGCAACTCCGTCTCCTCCGCCTTCCAGAACGCCTTCCACATCCCGCCGCTGTACACCACTGTGCTGCTGGTGGCGCTGGCCGCCGTCATCGTGCTGCGGAAAAACGCCACGGTAAAGGTTCTGGATGTGCTGGTCCCCATTATGGCGGTGTGCTACTTCGCACTGACCATCTTTTTGATCGTCAAGAATATCGCCATGATGCCCTCTGTGTTCCGGCGGATCTTCGAGGAGGCCTTTGGCCTCCGTCAGGCGGTGGCTGGCGGCTTCGGCGCGGTGCTGATGAACGGTGTGAAACGGGGCCTGTTCTCCAATGAGGCCGGTTCCGGCTCCGCCCCCTGTGCCGCCGCCGCAGGCGACACCAGCCATCCCGCCAAGACCGGCCTGCTGCAGGCCCTGGGCGTGTTTATCGACACCATCGTCATTTGCAGCTGCACCGCCTTCATCATGCTGGTGACCCCGGAGGAGCGGGTAGCGGGGCTGGGCGGCATGGACCTGCTGCAGGCATCCATGGAATATCACCTGGGACGATTCGGCGTGGTCTTTATTGCCCTGATCCTCTGGCTGTTCTCCTTCTCCACCTTCATCGGCATCCTGTTCTACGCCCGCTCCAATGTGGCCTATCTCTTTGGGGACAACTGGGCCTCTCAAACCGCCTATAAGCTGATCGCCCTGGTCATGCTGTTCATCGGCGGCCTGGCGGCCTACACCTTCGTGTGGGACCTGGGCGACGTAGGCGTAGGGCTGATGACCGTGTTCAACATCATCGTCATCCTCCCCATGGGACGGCAGGCTCTGGATTCCCTGGCGGATTTTGAGCGGACTGTCAAATAAGCCCGGAAGCGGCAAACAGAAAGGGAGAGAGCTGTGCGCTCTCTCCCCTGTTTTTTTAGAAGAGGAAAAGCAGATCCAGGCAATAAAGCCCCTATCACTGAGCCCGAAGCTGAACCGAAAGCCAAAAACGTGAAAGTTATTGACATTACCGGCCAAGTGACGCACAGATCCGAACCCCCTATTCCCGGTGATGGTGGTGAATTGGTCAATGACACTAAAGGTGAAAATGTCTCTCGGCACACGCTCACTCCAAACGGACAAGCCCAAGGCGGACAGGGACGCCCCGAAGCCGGATAAGAAACAACGAGACAAAGTGTCCCAAAGTAAGGACACCCCGGAGCAGCCTGCCGGTGGCGGCCCTGGCTCCGGGCCTGCCGTTGTGGACGCTCCCGCCGAACCCGTTCCTCCCCCTCGTCCTGTGGCCGAGGGCAAGCTGGTTTACCTGAAGCTCTCCGAGGTTCACCCGTTCCATACGTTCCGGCCCCACCCGTTCAAGGTACAGAACGATGCCAAAATGCAGGAAACGGTGGAGTCCATCAAGGTAAACGGCGTTATGGTTCCCGGCCTCGCCCGCCCTGAAAAGGAGGGCGGCGGGTATGAGATCATCGCCGGACACCGGCGCTGCCGTGGCAGTGAGCTGGCCGGGCTGGAGGAAATGCCCTTTATCGTCCGGGATATGAGCGACCATGAGGCTGTCCAGGCTATGAAGGACAGCAACAAGCAGCGGGATCGCACCCTCCCCAGCGAATTGGCCGCCCTGCTGGATTTGGAGGTGGAGGACATCAAGCACCAGGGCGGGCGGCTGAAAAATGTGGCCGAGGGCGACATCGGCAAGCGTTCCGTGGAGATCGTGGGCGAGGCGCATGGTATGAACTACAAAAAAGTCATGCGGTATCTGCGGCTCAATTCCCTTGTGCCGGAGCTTCTGAACATGGTGGACGAAAAAAGGATGGGCTTCATGCCCGCCGTGGAGCTTTCCTATATCCGCCCCAAAAATCAGCGGCTCATCGGCGTGTCCATCGAGGGGGAACAGTCCTCCCCGTCCGTGGCCCAGGCAAAACGGCTCCGGGAGCTTGACCAGGCTGGCAAACTCACCGGGGACGTGATCGACGGTATTTTGAGTGAAGAAAAAAAGGAGGTAGATCGCGTGATCATCACCACTGATGAACTGAACAAGTATTTTGGCAAGGAGGTCACTCCCCGCCAGATGAAGGATCAGATCATGGCCCTGCTGGACGACTGGAAGGAGAAGCAGCCCCCGGAAAAGAAAGCGCCGGAGGCGGATCGGGGCTGAAACCTTGAGACACTTTGTCCCAAAGGCCCGCCCATACATCACAATTACAAGGAGGATGCGATTTGAAGCATAAATCCCATATTTCCCGCAGGGCCCTGTCCCTGCTTCTGGCGCTGGTTCTGTGTTTGGGGCTGGCCCCCGCCGCCCTTGCCGGACAGGTGGACGGCTACCACGACCCCGCCGAGCATTGGCTCACCGCCAACAACCGCACAAACGAACTGGACGCCAACGCCACCGTCACAAGGGAGACATTCAACTGCGGCGAGTGCGGCAAGCCCACCAGCTTTGAGGCGTTCCGTACCCCGGAATACACCCGTGACGGCCAGACCGCTATGAGCCGTAACGTCAAGTATTCAGACGGTACAATGGTAGACGGCGAGGGCAAAGGCACCATTTTGGACGGCACCCCCGGCGTGGATGCCTACTATACCGGCTATCATTTTACGAAGGCCGTCTGTGAGAACTGCGGCACCATCAACAGCAACATGGGAAAATCGGACTACGGCTACGGGAAAAACGTCTACTGGCTGTATGACTGCGCCGCCGAGTTTATGGAGGCTCTGCCGGAAACCGTGACCTATGAATACACGGACAGCCGGTATCATACCAAGACCACCACTGGCGGCTCCTACTGCTGCTTCTGCTACGGCACCAACCATGAGAGATCCTCGGCGCTGGAGCGGCACACGCTGGAAACAGATATTCTGCCCCAGCCCGCCAATGGCCGGTTTGCCATTGTGGAGCATTGTACCCTGTGCGAGTACAGCCGGTATGAGTATGTCACCGCCAAGGCTGTCATCGCGGACTACTACGGCGTGGTGGACGGCCAGCCCCATACGCTGACCGTCACAGACCTGTCCAAGTCCGGCGTCCGTACTTCCATCCGCTATGGTAATTCGGCGGACGCCTGCACCCTGACCAGCGCCCCCAACTACACCGAGGAGGGCCAGTACACGGTCTACTATGAGATCACATACACCTACAGCGGCGAGAGCATGAGCGAAAACGGCGTGGCCTATGTGTGGCTCCGGGACGAGGCCACCAGCGAGGACGGCTCCTGCGGCTGTGGCTGCGGCGACCCGGATTGCGGCTGTCAGGACAAGAACTGCGGCGGCTCCTGCTGCGGCCAGCCCTGCGACGGCCACAACTTCATTTTGCTGGACAGCACCCCGGCGTCCTGCCTGACCCTGGGCTATGACCGCTATCTGTGTACCGAGTGCGGCAAGATCGAGAAGCGGGACTATGAGGCGGCCCTGGGCCACGCATGGCAGGGCATCCTGCTCCGGGAGGCTACCTGTGAAACGGACGGCAAGCTGCTGGAGCTCTGCTCCCGCTGCGGGCAGGCAAAAACCTCCGGCACCCCCAAGGGGGAGCACGTCTATCATACCTACCCCGTGTCGGCCACCTGCACCAGCCCCGGCTATACCGTCCGGGAGTGCGAGGTATGCGGGGATCGTCATATCGAGGACATCACCCCGGCGCTGCCCCACAACTACGAGGCCCATACCACCCCGGCCACCTGTGAGGCGGGCGGCAAGACCGTCCATATCTGCCACGGCTGCGGCTCCGGCTTCGTCACCGACTACACCGCCCCGCTGGGCCATAGCTGGGACGAGGGAACCACCGTTGCCGGGGCCTCCTGCACCGGCGAGGGCGTGACGGAGTACCGCTGTGTGCGCTGCGGGTATCACCGTCTGGAGGGCGATGCCGCCAACGGCCACGCCCCCGGAGATCCCGCCACCTGTACCGAGCCCCAGCTTTGCTCCAAGTGCGGGGCCGTGCTCCAAAAGGCTTTGGGCCACGACTACAGGGAGGAAGTCACCGCCCCCACCTGTGAAAAGATGGGCTTCACCGTCTTTACCTGCTCCCGGTGCGCTGACAGCTACAAGGGCGACTACACCGAGGCCACGGGCCACAAGGCCGGGGATTGGATCGTGGACAAGGAGCCCACGACCACCAGCGAGGGGGAAAAGCATACCGAGTGCGTCAACTGCGGGGAAAAGCTGGGTACAGCCACCATTGAAAAGCTGTACCTGACCGCCACCACCGACACCCACGGGGAGGCCATTGTGGGCGGCTACCTTGTCACCGTCACCGACACGGACACGAAAAATCCCGTTTCCGGGGCTGCCGTGGCGCTCCATGAGGATAACAGCATTTCCATCCGGCTCCCCAACAAGCGGCTTTTGGACTATGCCGACCAGACCACCGTTAGCGTCCAGCTTGTGAAGGATAAATCCCCCATTGCGGATATGCCCCTCTCCGTCACAGACAAAAACGGCAATTTCAGCGGCGGCAAGACGGATAAGGCCGGGCGGCTCACCGTTCCCGGCACTTCCGGCGTCACCAATGACGAGGGCAAGACCACGGCGGGCTATGAGGACGCGGACGGCGACCGCTGGACGCTGACGGTCAAGGTGGAGGACTATGAAACGGGCCGCCCCATTGAGCGCGCTGGCGTTTCCATCGGCAAGACCGGCAACATCACCGTTACCCTGCCTGACGGCGTGGATATGGACGAGAACAACCGGATCACCGTGACCGTCACCGACAATAAGAAGGAGCCCCAGGAGGGCCTGAATGTGACCGTCAAGGCCGATATGGGCCAGACCGCCAGCGGCAAGACCGACGAGGAGGGCAAGGTGGCCGTCCCCTCTGTGGCGAAGAAGGAGCGGCACGGGGCCTACATCGTGGGCTATGGGGACGGCACCTTTGGCCCGGAGCGGAACATGACCCGGAGCGAGGCCGCCGCGATCTTTGCACGCCTGCTGGCGGACAAGAACGGCGACACCATCACCACAGCGGCGAAAACCAAGTTTACGGATATTCCCGCTAACGCATGGTACAGCGGCTATGTGCGCTATCTGCATAACTATGATGTGGTATATGGCCGTGGGGAGGGCATCTTCGCCCCCAACGACGCCATCACCCGCGCTGAGTTTACCGCCTTTGCCGTCCGTTTCTTTGAGGCGTATGGGGACGGGGACGCGGAGATCATGGAGCAGTATGCCAGCTTTAGCGACGTTTCCGCAGGCTATTGGGCGGCGGAGTATATCAAGGACGCGGCGGCGCGGGGCTGGATCAAGGGCTACGGCGACGGCACATTCCGGGCAGACCGCTATATCACCCGTTCCGAGGTCGTCGCCATTGTCAACCGTCTGCTGGGCCGCCGGGCGGACGAGGCGTATATCGACGCCAACACCCGCAGGCTCAACACCTTTAGCGACATGGACGAGGGCCATTGGGCCTACTATGACGTGATGGAGGCGGCCAACACCCACACCGCCAATGTGGGCGAGGAGAAGAACTGGAACGCCAAGTGACCTTGAGACACTTTGTCCCAAGGTTTTTCCTTTGCCCGGCCCTCGTTAGAACGGATGGGCTCTGCCGGATATATCCCCCGTCGCCGCCGTTATCCCTGCACAGGCGGGGCCGTCCGTCAAGGGGGCCAACGGCCCCGCCGCTGTGCGGCGGCTTGCCCTTGACGGGCGGTCACGGCTGTGCTATCCCCAGCGGCGCGGCAGGGGTATATCCTCCAGAGCCGCCCCCTTTCCCATGAAAGATAGGGCTCCCACAAAGTCGCAAGACTTTGTGGGAAAAGGAGGCACAGCAAAATGAGTGAGCTTTGCCGTTTGCGGCGAAGCGAGGGATATGGAGCTTGTGCCGACGCGGGCGGGGGGATAGGGCTGAACGTAACATATTAAAATTCAGGAGGTTTTGACCATGAAACGACCCCTCGCGTATATTACCGCCGCATGGTACGGCGGCGACAGCGAGAACGCGGAGCAGGCGGCCCGGTACTGCCGGGCGGTGTATGAGGCAGGCTATGCGCCTATCTGCCCCGCGCTGTATATGCCCCTGTTCCTCAATGATCCCGTCCCCCAGGAACACAAGGACGGCGTCGACATGAGCCGTGACCTGCTCCGGCGCTCCCGTGTGCTGGTGGTGTGCGGCCATACCGTCACCGAAGCCATGAAAAACGACATCGCCGTGGCCCAGCGGCTGGGGATCACCGCCACCACCCTTGAGCATTTTGACCGTCAAGGGCCAGGGACGGCCCCGGAGCCGGGGCTGACAGGTGCTCCTATGCCGTCCCTGTTTGAAGCCTATATCACCAACGCCGGGAAATACGCGGAGGGCCAGCTTGTGGGGGAAACGCTGAAGTTTCCCACCAGCACCCAGGAGGTGCAGGCCCTCCTGAAGCGGATCGGCGTGGACGGTGTGCGGTATGAGGAGTATTTTATCACCAGCTTTGACGGCGATGTGCTGGGGCTCTATGACCATCTGTACGAGTACGCCAGCTTGGACGAGCTCAACCATCTGGCCTGCCTGCTCTCCGAGCTCTCCCCGGAGGAGATCGCCACCTTTGAGGCCGTGATCAACAAGGGCGACCATACATCCAGCGTGGCGGAACTTATCAATCTGACGCAAAATCTGGATTGCTACGAGTTTTTCCCCGGCGTCGATGACGATGAAACGCTGGGCCGGATTTATGTGGAGGAAATGGAAATGCTGGATGTGCCGGAGAATGTTCTGCCCTATTTCAACTTTGAGGACTACGGGCGGGATGTGCGGCTCAACGAGGCCGGCCACCTTGCCCCCGGTGGCTATGTGCGGGCTACGGGTGAAAAGTTTGTGGAGCACTACCACGGCCCGGAGGACATTCCCTCGGAGCATAAGGTGTTCGCTTTCCCCAAGCTGTCCATCCGGGAGCGGCTGGCGGCCTACAAGGAGGTATCAGGCCGGGCGGCTGCGGAGCCGTCGAAACCGGCCCCGGAGCAAGACCACGACAACCGATAGCGCCGCTTTGGGACAAAGTGTCCCGAAGCGGTTTTTTCATGGAGGTGATTGATTACTGGCGGAGGAAGATGTTTCCCGGCGCACAGTCGCGCTGATCATCAACAGCGGCAAGCTGACGGCCAGGACGCTGGCCCTCGCTCTCCGGGCGGCAGGGCGGCAAATTGAGAAAGAGCGGCAGGCCCACCAGCAGCCCCACGGCAAGCAGAGCGTGAAAAAGCTCATAGGCCACGGCGCGAACACAAGCTGTCTCCCGGTGGAGGCTCCGAAGGACTTTGACCGGGTAGCCCGGAAATGGAAGGTGGATTATGCCTTTTATAAGACCAGCGAGGGCAAACACCTGTTGTTTTTCAAGTCCGGGCAGGCCGACGCCATCACGACCTGCTTTTCCGAATACTCCCGGCGCGTGCTGAAAAAGTCCCATTCCCGGCAGCGGCCTATGATGGAGCAACTGAAACAGGCCACGGAACGGGCCCGGCAGCAGCCCCACCGGGAGCGTGAATTGGAGGTAGCCCATGAGGACAGGTAGCTTGAAGAAAATCCTTGTCCCTAATATCCCCTACCTGTTCATTCTGTGGGCCTGTTTGAAAATCGGGACGGCCTACCGGCTGGCGGCTGGGGCCGACTTCGCCCACAAGCTGATCGGGATGGCGCAGACCATCAACACGGCTTTTGCCGACCCCGCGTCGGGGCTTGCCCCCTTTGACTGGCTTGTGGGGATTATAGGGGCCGGGGCTCTCCGGCTCTTTGTGTACTGTAAAGCAAAGAACGCTAAAAAATACAGAAAGGATGTGGAATACGGCAGTGCTCGGTGGAGTGCATAATTCTAAGTGTAAATGACACATACATGGACGCACAGGAGGTTATGCACATGACTGATTATAGCAAA
>NZ_CANRKH010000046.1 GCF_947631165.1 uncultured Dysosmobacter sp.
AAATCTGGGAGGATATTATATTATTTATGAAAGGGTCTCATTTCAGAAATTTCCCCTTGACAAATGTTATCTGAGGATAATATCACCGGCAAGCTGTCAGACGACCGTTTCATCAAACTGTCCCGTGACTATGAACAGGAGCAGGCACAGTTAAAGGTCGTCGTGGAAACGCTGGGGCAGAAAGTGAAACAGCAGGAGCAGAAGAAAACCAACGTCAGGAAGTTCATTTCTGTGGTAAAGAAATACACGGACATGACCCAGCTTGACGCCACCATCCTGCGTGAGTTCGTGGAGCAGATCAGGGTGTCCGATACCTACACCACCGACGAACACGAAAAGCGGGTAAAAATCCGGGAAATCGAGATTGTCTATAACTTCATTGGTGCGTTTGATTTTGAGGGAGCGCGGGAGCAATCCCAAACTGCCCAAGACAATAATAAGCGAAAGTCGGCGTAGCATACCGCCACGCCGACCCTCGCTGTAAATGTTTTCTTACGTTACCGCCCCATTCGCCGTTCCTTTTTCTTATCGCTCGCAGGCCCTGTTCAAAAGTCCGATCAGCTCTTCCTTGCCGCTGCCCTTTTCCGCAGAAAAGGGCACCAGAACATCTTCCTCCGTCAGCTCCAGGGTCTCCCGGATCAGGGCCAGGGCAGGCTCCACCTGGCTGCGCTTCAGCTTATCCAGCTTGTTGGCCACCACGATCTCCGGGCAGCCTGTCTCCCGGAACCAGGTGTGCATGGTCACATCGTCGGCCGTGGGCTTGTGGCGAATGTCCACGATCAGTACGCCCGCCGTGATGCGGCCGCCCTCGTCCTGAAAATAGCTCTCCATCAGGCGGCCCCACCGCTCCTTTTCCGCGCGGCTGACCTTGGCGTAGCCATAGCCCGGCAGGTCCACCAGATAGGCCCGGTTATCCACCAGAAAATAATTGACCTGGGTCGTCTTACCGGGGGAAGCGCCCACGTAAGCCAGATTCTTCCGGTTCAGCAGGCGGTTGATGACCGAGGACTTCCCCACATTGGACCGCCCCGCAAAAGCGAACTGGGGCAGGCCGTCCCGCAAAAAGTCCCTGCTGGCGCCCGCTGAGCGGACGAACTCCGCCTTTCCAAAATTGATGGCCATAGGTCCTCCTTTACTGACGCAGTCCGGTCTCGCCCGTTGTCTCCCGGCGGGCAAAAGCGCTCACATGCGGGACCGCCTCCTCCCGCGCCGCGTCGGCAGGGAGACACAGAGCAGCGGCGAACACCTCGTCCACATTCCCCACAGGAATGAACCGCAGGTCCGCCCGGACCGTCTGGTCGATCTCCTCCAGGTCCCGCATATTGTCTCTTGGGATCAGGACGGTTCCGATATGGTTTCGCAGCGCGGCCATGGTCTTTTCCTTCAGGCCGCCGATGGGCAGCACTCTCCCCCGTAAAGTGATCTCACCTGTCATGGCAATACCTGCACGGACTTTCCGGCCTGTCAGGGCGGAGAGCATGGCGGTGGCCATGGCGATACCAGCGGAAGGGCCGTCCTTGGGCACCGCTCCCTCCGGAAAATGAACATGGATGTCCTTGGTCTTGTAAAAGTCCGCCTCGATGCCCAGCATTGCCGCCCGGCTCCGCAGGCAGCTGAGCGCCGCCTGGGCGGATTCCTTCATCACGTCGCCCAGGTTGCCGGTCAGCTCCAGCTTGCCGGAGCCGTCCATGACGTTGACCTCCACCTCCAGGATCTCGCCGCCGGTCTCGGTCCATGCCAGGCCGTTCACCACGCCGGTCTCCTCCCTCTCCGCATGGAGCGCGGGCGGATACGGCTGGCAGTCCAGCAGCTTCGGCAGGTCCTGTTCTGTAACGGTAAGACGCTTTACACTTCCTGTCAGCAGGCGCATGTCCGTCTTGCGGCAAATGGCGGCCAGCCGCCGCTCCAGCTGGCGGACTCCGGATTCCCGGGTATAGTCTCGAATCACGGCTCGCAGCACGTCATCGCTGATGCGGACGCTCCCCTTCTTCAAGCCATGCTCTGTCAACTGCTTGGGCAGCAGGTGACGGCGTGCGATCTGTACCTTTTCCTCGTCGGTGTAGCTGGAGAGCTGGATGACCTCCATCCGGTCCAGCAGAGGCCGTGGGATGGTATCCGTGGTGTTGGCGGTGGTAATGAACATCACCTTGCTCAAATCCACGGGGATCTCCAGAAAGTGGTCTCGGAAGGCGCTGTTCTGCTCACTGTCCAGCACCTCCAGCAGGGCGGAGGCCGGATCGCCCCGGTGGTCGCTGCCCAGCTTGTCGATCTCATCCAGCAGCAGCAGCGGATTCATGGCCCCACTGCGGCTGATGCCCTCAATGATGCGGCCGGGCATGGAGCCTATATAGGTCTTGCGGTGGCCCCGGATGTCCGCCTCGTCCCGGATGCCGCCCAGCGAGATCCGGGCCAGCTTCCGGTTCAGCGCCTCAGCCACGCTGATGGCGATAGAGGTCTTGCCTACGCCGGGCGGCCCCACCATGCAGAGGATCTGGCCCTTGGCTGACCGGTTCATCTGCCGGACAGCAATGGTCTCCAAAATACGCTCCTTCACCTTTTCCAGGCCGAAGTGGTCCCGCTCCAGCACCTTCCGGGCGGCATCCACGCTGACCCGCTCCTTGGTATAGGTGTTCCAGGGCATTTCCAGGCAGACATCCAGATAGTTGCGGATGACCGCACCCTCGGCACTGCCGAAGGGCTGCTTGGACAGCTTGGAGACCTCCTTCAGCAGGTGCTTTTCCGTGTCCTCCGCCAGGCCCAGGGCCTGGATCTTCTGACGGTAGCCGTCGATCTCGTCGTCAGTGTCCTCCTCGCCCAGCTCGCTTTGCAGAACACGGATCTGGGTCCGAAGGATCTGGTCCCTTTGGCTCTGGGCCAGCTGGTCCCGGATCTTGCCCTCCATCTCATGCTCAAAGCCCAGCACGTTGCACTCCCGGGCCAGGAAGGCATTCAGCTTCCGAAGGCGGATGAAGGGCGCCATCTCCTCCAGAATCTCCTGCTTGTCGGTGTGGCGCAAAGCGATGTTCTGGGTTATGTAGTCCGCCAGATAGCCCACGTCCCGGCAGTCCATGACCGCGGAAGCCACTTCCTCCGGCAGACTGCCCGCCAGCTCCGCGTACTCGCTGAACAGGTTCCAGGTCTGGCGCAGCAGGGCCTCCGTCCTGGGGCTGCGGCGGAAGGCTTCAGAGGTCTCTTCCTCCGCCAGCGCCTCCACGTTGGCCTGCAAATAGGGTTCCGCCTGCCAAAGCCGGCGCAGCCGCGCCCTGCGGCGGCCCTCCACCACACAGCGAACGGACCTGGGCGACAGCCGCAGGATCTGGCTGATATGAGAAATGGTCCCTACCTGGTAAAGGTCCTTTTCAGTGGGGGCGTTGACGCCGATCTCCCGCTGGGTCACCAGGAAGATATCCTGGTCCGCCTCCATGGCCCGCTCCAGCGCGGCGATGGAGATAGGGCGCTCCACGTCAAAGGTCAGCGTCATATGGGGAAAGACCGTCAGGCCCCGGAGGGCCAGAACGGGCAGATTCAATGTGATGGGTTCCATAGTGTCTCCTTTCGCAGGGATACTGAAAGAGGGGCGCACCGGGCGTCCCTCTTCCCTGTTTTAAGATGCCGATCTGGGAACAGCGCCGGGACGCGCCTGGCTCTTTCCGGAATTCAGCTTGACAGAATAGCTGATCTTCTCCGGGTCCCGGGTCAGTTCCGGCTGGCCCGCGCCCTCCACGCACTCACGAGTGATAACTGCCTTGACGACGGTGGGGTCCGAGGGGATATCGTACATGATCTGAGTCAGGATGCCCTCCATGACGGCCCGCAGGCCCCTGGCGCCGATGTTCCGTTCGATAGCCTTGTCGGCGATGGCTTCCAGCGCATCCGGCTGAAATTCCAGGTCCACATCATCATATTCCATCAGCTTTTTGTACTGCTTCACCAGCGCGTTTTTCGGCTCCTTCAGGATCCGCACCAGATCCTCCCGGCGCAGCGCGTTCAGGGGCGCGATCACCGGCAGACGGCCCACCAGCTCGGGGATCAGGCCGAACTTCAAAATGTCGTGGGGCTGGACCTGACGGAGCAGGCTGCTCACATCCTTCTCCTTCTTGCCCTGCACATTGGCGCCGAAGCCGATGCTCTTCTGATCCAGCCGCCGCTCGATGATCTTTTCCAAACCGTCGAAGGCACCGCCGCAGATAAACAGGATGTTGCGGGTATCGATCTGAATGAACTCCTGATGAGGGTGCTTTCGCCCGCCCTGAGGCGGCACATTGGCCACGGTGCCCTCCACGATCTTCAGCAGCGCCTGCTGTACGCCCTCGCCGGACACGTCCCTGGTAATGGAGGTGTTCTCGCTTTTCCGGGCGATCTTATCGATCTCGTCTACATATATGATACCCCGCTCGGCCCGCTCCACGTCAAAGTCCGCAGCCTGAAGCAAACGCAGCAAAATATTCTCCACATCGTCGCCCACATAGCCCGCCTCTGTCAGCGTCGTGGCGTCGGCAATGGCAAAGGGAACCTGAAGGATACGGGCCAAAGTCTGGGCAAACAGAGTCTTACCGGAACCGGTGGGTCCCAGCATCAGGATATTGCTCTTCTGCAGCTCCACATCCTCGCCGCCGCCGAAAAAGATGCGCTTATAGTGGTTGTATACTGCCACGGACAGAGCCACCTTGGCCTCGTCCTGCCCAATGACGTATTGATCCAGCACATCCTTGATCTCCCGGGGCGTGGGAAGCTGGTCCGGAAGATCCTCTTCCAGGGGGACAGGATCCTCCAGATCGTCAAAGCCGTCGTTCAGGATGCTCATGCACAGCCGGACGCACTCGTCGCAGATCCGCACGCCGGGCCCCTGTATCATGCGGTGCACCTGCTGCTCATGCTTGCCGCAGAAGGAACACCGAATGGGCTTTTTGTCGTCGTTCATGGTACTACCTCGGTTTTCATTACTTTTTGCCGGTGATGATCTGATCGATCAGGCCAAACTCCTTGGCCTCCTCAGCGCTCATGAAGTTGTCGCGCTCACATGCGGCGGTGACCTCTTCGATAGACCGGCCAGTGTTCTCGGCCATGATCCGGTTCATCCGCTTCTTGATGGTCTCCAGCCGCTTCAGGTGGATCGCCATATCGGTGATCTGGCCCTGGGTCCCGGCGGAGGGCTGATGGATCATGATCTCGGCGTTGGGCAGGGCGATGCGCTTGCCCTTAGCGCCCGCGGACAGCAAAAACGCGCCCATGCTGGCGGCCATGCCCACGCAGATAGTGGACACGTCGCACTTGACATACTGCATGGTGTCATAGATGGCCATGCCGTCGGTCACAGAGCCGCCGGGGCTGTTGATATACAGCTGAATATCCTTGTCGGGGTCCTGAGCCTCCAGATACAGAAGCTGGGCCACCACCAGGCTGGCGGTAGTGGCATTGACTTCCTCGCCAAGGAAAATGATACGGTCGTTCAGCAGGCGGGAAAAGATGTCGTAGGACCGCTCGCCCCGGTTGGTCTGCTCCACTACATAAGGTACTAAACTCATGGTAAAAAACCTCCTCTTTTGTGCGGGCCGGTGATGCCGGCGGCGCTGAGGCCCTGGCAGGCGGGCCCCCTATAAACCATTCTCTCATGATACCACAGGCACCATGAGAGAATGTGTCGAAACTGTAAATCTATGAAATGTGTACTGGAAAAAAACCTTTATTCGGCTTCTTCCGCTTTCTTGGCGCTCTTTTTGGCGGCGGGCTTCTTGGCGGGCTTCTCCTCGCCCTCAGCAGGTTCCTCTGCCTTCTTGGCGGCCTTTTTGGCCGGCTTCTTGGCGGCCTTCTCCTCGCCCTCGGCGGCCTCTTCCGTCTTTTTGGTGCTCTTCTTGGCAGCCTTCTTCTCAGGCTTCACAGCGGTAGCGCTGTCCACCACCACGGCAATGGCCTTCTGGGTCACGACCTGGTCCTTCACCTGCTCGGCCTGGAGATACTTCTTTACCATCTCCACGTCCATGCCATACTGCTCGGCCAGCTTCTGGTACTCGGCCTCCACGTCCTCGTCGCTGGCCTCAATGTTCTCGGCCTTGATGACGGCGGCCACGGCCAGATCCATCCGCACCTGGCGCAGGGCAGGCTCCTTGGCATCCTCCAGCAGCTTGGCCTCGTCCATTCCAGTCATCTTCATGTACTGGTCATAGGGGATGCCCTGCTGGGCGATCTGCATCTTGAAGTTGTCCAGGAACTGGCGGGCTTGGCTCTCCACCATGGCGTCGGGGATGTCGGCGGTGATGCCCTCGGCCACCTGCTGCATCAGCGCATCCTCAAAGGCGCGGTCGGCATCCTTTTGACGGTCCTCGGCCACCTTCTTCTTCAAGTCGGCCTTCAGCTCCTTCAGGGTGTCGAACTCGCTGACGTCCTTGGCGAACTCGTCGTCCATCTCAGGGACCTGCTTTTCTTTCACCTCGTGGACCTTCACCTTGAATACCACGGCTTTGCCGGCCAGGTCCGCGTGATAGTCCTCGGGGAAGGTGATGTCCAGATCTTTCTCGTCGCCGGCCTTCATGCCCACGATCTGCTCTTCAAAGCCGGGGACAAAGCTGTGGGAACCCAGCTCCAGGCTGTGGTTCTCGCCCTTGCCGCCGTCAAAGGGCTTGCCGTCCAGGAAGCCCTCGAAGTCGATAACGGCGGTGTCGCCCTCCTTGGCCTCCCGCTCCACGCTCACCAGGCGGGTGTTGCGGTCGGAGAGCTGCTTCAGACGCTCCTCCACATCGGCGGCGGTGACCTTGACCTCCTCCTTCTCGGCGGTCAGGCCCTTGTAAGCGCCCAAAGTAACCTCGGGATACACAGGCGTGGTAGCCTTGAAGGTAAAGCCCTCCTTGCTCACCTCGCCCACCATTTCCACGCTGGGGTAGCCCACGACCTGCAGCTCCTGCTCTTTCACGGCAGCCTCATAGGCATCGGGGAACGCGATATTGATGGCCTCCTCGAAAAACACCTCAACGCCATACATGCCCTCAATGATCTTGCGGGGGGCCTTGCCAGGGCGGAAGCCCGGCACACGGATGTTCTTACGCATCTTGCGATACGCCTTCTCGATGGCAGCCTCGAATTCCGCCGCGCCGACCTCAATGGTCAGCACGACCTGACTTTTTTCAATTTTTTCGCAGCTTTTCACACTCATCTTGTTTATTCCTCCGTTCATCAGCGGCTGCACGCCGCTGCAAATCGGTATTTTATCAGAAAAATCTTGAAAATGCTAGTCTTTTTTCCCAAAATCGTAAATTTTTTTTGGAATAAAGCCTAAATAGTCCGCCGAGATCAGGGAATACTCCGTTTTCTGCCGCATTCCCTCCCACCGCCGCCTGATGGTGGGGCCGTGGAGGTGTCCGTAGCAGCAGACACGGACCTGGTAGCGGTCCAGCATCGCCAGGATCTCCGGACACTGATAGCCCTGATACAGCGGCGGATAGTGGAGAAAACATAGGATGGGCCGTCCCTCCGCCGCCTTCAGGCTGGTCTCCAGCCGCATGACCTCCCGGTTCAGCACCTTGGCGTTGTGGGGCTTCTGCTCTTCCTCCAAAAACCAGCCCCGGGTCCCGCAGACAGCGTAATCGCCGTAGAGGACGCAGCTGTTGTGGAGCAGGTCCAACGTCCTGATCCCCTTCTCCCCGCAAAAGCGGTGAAACTTTGCCGCCGTGGTCCACCAATAGTCGTGGTTGCCCTTCACCAGATATTTTTTCCCGGGAAAACGGTCCAGGAATTTGAAGTCGGCCTCCGCCTCGTTCAGGTCGATGCCCCAGGAGGTATCCCCTGCCAGCACCAGGACGTCATCCTCCGTCAAAATGCCCAGAGCCTCCTCGATACGGGCGTGGTAATTCTCCCAAGCGGGGCCGAACACCTCCATGGATTTGTCGGCTGTCAGGGAGAGGTGCAGATCCCCGATGGCATAGAGGGCCATTGGACCCCTCCTTTCTGTCACTTTTTCTTGAAGTCACTTTTCTTGAAAGAAAAGTGACTTCAAGAACTTTAGCGCGCTCTGGTAGTCTGGCGGTTAACCGGGCCGGTGCGGCGGCAACTCAGTCTGGTGTTTGCGGACGCCGGGTCAAACCTCGTCGTCAAAGATGAACGGCTTCCCGCATTTGGCGCAAAACTGTTCATGGTTTGGGCCTGGGTTCCAGTAGGGCCTGGTCAGGCCCCTGCCGCAGGAGGAGCATCTCAAGCAGTAAAACCGCATCGCCACTATCAGTGCCATGCAGATGGCCATGCCCCCGATTCCCAGTATTCCCCAAAGCGCCAGTTCCCACCCAGCGATCTCATACATCAATACAGGCAACGCGATAAAGAGAAATGTCAGAACCAGAAGCAGGATACATAACCGGGCGTATTTCCGTTTCAGAATCTTCCCCGTCCCCCTTCTTTATTTCAAAAAGTCTAGCACCACACCGTCCATATCCGCCTTCTCCGCCGTCAGGTCGAAGCGGCGGGCCTTGCCGCGCAAGGCCGCGAGGCGGCGGGGCACAGCGACGCCGGAAACAGTGTGCAGCTGGTCCAGCAGCTCCACGCCGTCCCCCGACGGGGTCTCACCGATGGCGGTGAGGACGTGGTTGCAGAACTTGTAGGGCGAGGCGGTGGAGACGAACACCGTCACCGTCTCGTCGCTGGTGGCCTGGCGGTACTGCTCCATGACGCTGGCCGCCACAGCGGTGTGGGTGTCGATGAGATAGCCCTTGTTTTTGTAATAGTCCGCGATGGCGGCGGCGGTGCCGGCCTCGTCACAGAAGCCGCCCCAGTACTGCTCCGCCAGCTGGGCCTTGATCGCGTCGGAGACCTCATATCTGCCGTCCTTTGCCAGGGCGTCCATATAGCCTCGGACTTCCGCGTCGTTCTCACCGGAGAGATTGAACAGCAGCCGCTCCAGATTGCTGGACACCAGGATGTCCATGGAGGGGCTCATGGTGGTGTGGAAGGGCCGGTTGCGGTCGTACACGCCGGTGCGCAGGAAATCCGTCAGCACGTCGTTGCAGTTGGAGGCGCAGATCAGCTTCCCCACCGGCAGGCCCATGCGCTTTGCGTAATAGGCCGCCAGGATATCTCCGAAGTTGCCGGTGGGGACGCAGAAATTCACCTTGTCCCCCATCTTGATCCCACCGGAGTGCAGCAGGTCGCAGTAGGCGGAGATATAATAGACCACCTGGGGCAGGATGCGGCCCCAGTTGATGGAGTTGGCGGAGGACAGGAAATAGCCCCGGTCCGCCAGGGTAGCCCGCATGTCCTCATCGGAGAAGATGCGCTTCACCCCAGCCTGGGCGTCGTCAAAATTGCCCACCACGGCGCAGACGCCCACGTTTGTGCCGTCCTGGGTCACCATTTGGGCCTCCTGCACGGCGGACACGCCGTCCTTGGGATAGAACACCATGATCTTCGTCTGCTCCACGTCGGCGAAGCCCTCCATGGCGGCCTTGCCGGTGTCGCCAGAGGTGGCAACCAGGATACACACCGTCTTGTCCTCCCCGGTCTTGCGGAGGGCGGCGGACAGCAGCTGGGGCAGCATCTGAAGCGCCATATCCTTGAAAGCAGAGGTGGGGCCATGCCACAGCTCTAGGCAGTGGGTAGAACCGTCCACCCTGCGGAGGGGCGCCACGGCAGGCGTATCGAACTTGTCGGGACTGTAGGCGTTTTCCGCGAAGGCCAACAGCTCTTCATAGGTGTAATCCGTCAGGTACAAGCTCATGACCCTGGCGGCCCGCTCCTGATACCGGGCGTTCACCAGACTGTTCAAAAACGATTCGTCGATCTGGGGGATGGTCTCCGGGGTCAGCAGGCCGCCGTCCCTGGACAGGCCCATCTTGATGGCCTCGGCAGACTCCATGCGGACCGCCTTGTCCCGTGTGCTGTAATACTTCATATTGATTTCCTCCCTTTCAGGAAAATGAAATGTGATCTTAAATAGAATTTGGAAAGTTATCGATTTTCTATTGGAACGCGTCCTCGATGTACTCGACCCGAAGGGCGCCGCCGCTATCCGCGTAGACCTCCGCCACGTCGAACCGGGCGGGGGCGTCCAGCTCATAGGTGCTCAGGTAGGCTGCGGCGGCGGAACGCAGCCGCTCCTGCTTCCGTCTGTCCACAAATTCCCGGGGCAGGCCAATGGAATAGGCGCTCCGCAGCTTGACCTCCACAAAGCATACGGTCCCTTTCCGGTCCCGGGCCACCAGGTCCAGCTCTCCGAACCGGCACCGCCACTGGCTGGCCAGCAGCGCATAGCCCTTCTTCCGCAGGTATTTGGCGACCTCAGCTTCGCCCCGGTCGCCCGCCGCTTTCGTGTTCACAGCTTCTGCGCCTCCCACTTTTTCAAAAAGGTGGCCCGGTGGGCCGGACAGGGGCCGTACCGGTCCAGCATCTCATAGTGGAGCCTGGTGCCATAGCCCTTGTGCCTGGCGAACTGGTACTGGGGATACTGGCTGTCCAGCTCCGTGGAGACATACCGGTCCCGGCTGACCTTGGCCAGGATGGACGCCGCCGCGATAGAGGCGCTCTTCCCGTCGCCCTTGACGATGGTGATATGGGGCGTTTCAACAGCATACCGGCTGCCGTGGTCCCGGTTTCCGTCGATAAGGGCCAGGTCCGGCTTGATAGACAGGCCGTCGATGGCCCGCTGCATAGCCAGCATCCGGGCGTTGAGAATGTCCATCTCGTCGATCTCCGCCGCCTCAGCCCGGGCCACGCTGTATGATACCGCTTGGGCGGTAATGATATCGAAGAGAGCCTCCCGGCGCTTCTCCGTCAGCTTCTTGGAATCATTGAGGCCGGGGATGTCCAGCTCCCGGGGCAGGATCACGGCGGCGGCGTATACCGGTCCCGCCAGAGGTCCGGCCCCCGCCTCGTCCACGCCACAGAGGGTCTGAAAGCCGTTCTTCCATTGTTCTCGCTCATATATCCAAAAACCCATGTTTCAAACTCCACAACAATTTTTGGGTGCTCTTCACAAGATGGGCGGGGCTACCCTTCGCCGCCCTCCCTTTATTCTGGCAGTTCCAGTGTAAAGCGGCCCAGCTTGCCCCCCCGGAACTCATCCAGCAGGATCTTGGCCATCCGCTCCGTATCCACCTCTCCGCCGGAAACCAGGAAGCCCCGCTTCTTCCCGGCGGTCTCCAGCAGCCGGTAGCCGTAGGCCACGTCGTTCTCCCCGTCCTTGCGCTCCGGCAAGACAGGCAGCTTATAGCCTGTTTTCAGAGCCTCCGGATAGCGTTCCCCCAGATAGGCCATCAAGTGGCAGCCCAGAGTCTCCACATCTAAAATATCATCCTTCACCGCGCCGGTAAAGGCCAGATTCAATCCCACGCTCTGATCCTCGAACTTGGGCCACAGGATGCCGGGGGTGTCCAGCAGCTCCAAACCCTTGTCTATAGGGACCCACTGCTTGGAACGGGTGACACCGGGGCGGTCCTCGGTCTTGGCGGTCCTGCGGCCCGCTACCTTATTGATAAAGGTGGATTTGCCCACGTTGGGGATGCCCAGGATCATCACCCGGACCACCCGCCCCGCCATGCCCCGTTCCGCATAGGAGCGCAGCTTGTCCGCCAGAAGCTCCCGGACGGCGGCGGCAAATTTTGCCGTACCCATGCCGCCCTTGGCGTCGGATTCCAGTACCGCGCAGCCCTTGGCCCGGAAGTATACAGCCCACTTCTTCGTGGCCTCTGGGTCTGCCTGGTCCACCCGGTTCAGCACCACCAGCCGTGGCTTCCCCGCCGTCAGTTCGTCCACGTCCGGGTTCCGGCTGGACACCGGGATGCGGGCATCCAGGATCTCACACACCGCATCCACGTTTTTGATCTGCTCCGCGATCATCCGGCGGGTCTTGGTCATATGGCCGGGATACCATTGGATATTCATGCGATCACTCCGATCCGGTCAAAGCTCCGCTGCTCCGTGTATTCGTCAGGGCCGGGGAAGGCCAGAAACACCGCCTTGCCGATGATATAACGGATGTCCACGGTCCCCAGCCGGACATCCCGGCTGTCGCTGGAGTGGTTCCGGTTGTCGCCCATGACGAATACGCAGCCCTCCGGCACCGTCAGAGGAAAGTCCGTCCCCTCCGACAGCAGCGTCAGCTCGTTGATATAGTCCTCCTTCAGCAGCTTTCCATCGACCCAGACGCTGCCGGTGGTAAAATCAATGTCCACCGTCTGGCCCTCTGTGGCGATGACCCGCTTGACGATCGGCTCGTCCAGAAAGGCCGCCTTCCGCAGCGCCACGATGTCGCCGTACTGATAGTCGTCGTACAGCAGCGAGGTCATCACCAGCAGCCGGTCTCCATCCTGAAGGGTCGGCACCATGGAATGCCCCTCCACGCCGATGAGCCGGATGACGAAGGTGAATATCACCACCACTGTCAGCACGGAGCACACCAGCGCCTGCACCCACTCGTAGAGGTCCCTGCCCTCCTGCTTCTTTTTCTCCTGTTTCTCTTTCATCTGTTTCTCCTCTGTTCAGTGAAGCAAACCCACGCGGCTCCACTCCCGCCGGTCCAGGTCCGCCGTCTCGCCGGGGACGGCGATCAACAGCGCCCGGCCAAGGATGTGGCGGGTATCCACCGGGCCGAGGCCGGAATCTCGGCTGTCCCGGCTGTCGTTGCGGTTATCGCCCATCAGGAACACGCAGCCCTCCGGCACCGTCACGGGAAATTTCAATCCCTCATCCAGCCAGGTGGGTTCCCGGGTGTAAGGCTCCTCCAGAGCCTCGCCATCCACATACACTGTGCCGGCCTCAAAGTCGATATCCACCGTCTGGCCCTCTGTGGCGATGACCCGCTTGACGATCAGCTCGCCGTTTTCAAAGTCCGGCCGCTGGAAAATCACCACGTCTCCCTGCCGGTATTCGCCGCAGAGATAGCCCCGCAGCACCAGCAGCCTGTCCTTGTCCTGCAAGGTCTCCCGCATGGACGGGCCGGAGACACTGACGATCTGCGCCACGAACATGAACAGCAGCACCACCGTCAGCACAGAGCACACCAGCGCCTGGACCCAATCGTACAAGCCCCGGTCCACCGGCTTTTTCTTTCCTTCAGCCACGAGAGCTTCCCTCCATTTCATACTGTTTCCTGAAAAAACTTTAAAAAAGTTTTCTATTGCGGCGCATCGCGCCGCCGCGCCTACGCCGCGCAGGAAAAGTATGGACTTTCATCCCATGCGGCTTCGCCGCCAGGGCCGCTTATACAGCCCTGATAAAACAAGAAAATTGTTTTATGAGTGATTCGTATCAGATCTTTTCCAAACGGACAGAGGCCATACCGCCCCTTTTGCACTGATTTATTAGTATATCAAAAAACACCTTCGGCCACAAGAGCACACAGGGGATTTTCTAAAGAAAAAAGAGCGGCGCATGCCGCTCTTTATCCTCAGATCACAGCTTCTCCTTGACTTTGGCGCCCTTGCCAACGCGGTCACGCAGATAATACAGCTTCGCGCGGCGGACGGCACCATTGCGGACCACCTGGATGGTCTCGATGGAAGGAGAGTGCACAGGAAACACCTTCTCCACGCCGACGCCGTAAGAGATGCGGCGAACGGTGATGGTCTCCTCGATGCCGCCGTGCTTCTTGGCGATGACGGTGCCTTCAAAGACCTGGATGCGCTCGCGGGAGCCTTCCTTGACCTTCACGTGGACACGCACAGTGTCGCCGATCTGGACGCGGGGCATCTCCTTGGACAGGGTTTCCTTGTTCAATTCCTGAATGAGATCCATGGATATCTTCCTCCTATTTTATAGGCGTTCATGCCGCTTTTCCATCATAGATGGGCGCGATCATTCCGCGCACGACAGAGGACCACCCTTTGTAGCCTGAATAGGATACCATAAACCGCCTGTGATTGCAAGCATTTTTTACAAAAAAATTCTTTTTCCCGCACTGATCAGCAGTCCCACGGCGGCAGGCAGCAGCCACAGGCTGCCGCCTGTCTCTTTCATCAAAAACACCAGCCCCGCCGCCAGGGCCACCGCCGTGACCCCACTGGACCAGCGGACCACCCGCTCCGCCGCTCCGGGTCCAGCAGCCCAGGCCATCAGCAGATACAGCGCCCGTCCGCCGTCCAGCGGCACGATGGGCAGCAGATTGAATACCGCCAGGGTCAGGTGCGCCCCCACAGCCATGGTCCACCGCTGGCTGTCCAGTGCCGTCAGCACAACGGCCCATGCCAGATTGGCTGCAGGCCCGGCCAGCGTAGCCAGCAGCTCCCCGCCGTAGGAGAGCCGCCCCTCCACCTCCAGCACCGCACCGGACATGCCGATCCGCAGGCCGCCGATCCCCGCTCCCAAACAGGACAGGGCCAAACAGTGGCCCAGCTCATGGAGAGCGGCGGCCCCCAGCACCACCGCCAGCAGCCGCCAGCCGTTGACCGCACCGAACCAGGCCGTCAGCAGGAAAAAGCCGGGAGATATCCGCACCCGGTCTTTAGGCCGTTGTGACATAGTAGATGGGATTCAGATACGTGCCGTTCTGATGCAGCTCGAAATGGAGGTGCGGTCCGGTGGCCATGCCCGTCTCCCCCACCTCCGCGATCTTCTCTCCCTCTGTCACCGCCGCGCCGGAGGCCGCCGTGACACGGCTGCAATGGGCGTACAGGGAGGCATAACCACCGGCGTGGGTCACAATGCAGTACTTGCCATAGCTGCTGCTCTCCCCCACTGCCGTCACCGTGCCGTCCGCGAAGCAGCTGATTGCCGTGCCGGTGTTGGCCGCCAGGTCCACGCCATAGTGAAAGCGCTCCTCGCCCTCCACTGGATGCTCCCTGTAGCCAAAACCGGATGTCAGCGTCCCGCTGACCGGCGTACAATAGTCAAAGTCCAACAGGGCCTGTTCCAGACTGACGTTCTCCGGCAGATTTTGATCCGAATACAGCACATAGGCCAGAGACGAAGCCGTCTGCTCTGGCTGCGGCTCTGGATCCGTCGCTTTCGGCTCTGCCGTTTCCGTCTCCCCGGCGGCGGGCCGGCAGGCCCGCAGGGTATCCAGAGCGGCGCTCTCCTCCAGCAGCTGCGGGTCCACCGCTGCCGCCGTCTCCAGAACCTCTCCCGCTTCGTTGGGGTGGAACACCGCTTGATAGACCTCTTCCATCGCGCCGCTCTCCCCGGCGAAGGCCCGGCCCACGGCGGAAAATACCGCCTGCACGTCCATATTCCGTCTCATGGCCGCCGACAGCTTCCCGCCCAGCGCCTCCATCTGGTCCGGCAGCAGCAGCTTGACCGCCACCAGCGCCACAAACAGGGTCCCGCAGGCTACCAGCTGCAGCAGCTGCCTCCGTTCCTTTGGCCGCAGCGGTTCGCTCTTTCGGCGGGGCGCCTGCCGGGCACCGCTCCGCTTTCCCCGCCTCCGTTCCGCCGCGATCCCGCCGGCCCGGCGTCCCTGTGAAGTCATGCCGCTCCCCTCCCCGTTCATCTTCTTTTGCAGCATATGAATTGTTTTCCGAGAATATGACCTTGACATCCGGCAAGAAATTCCGTATAATAAATAACGTTGCATCCGGGTGTAGCGCAGTTGGTAGCGCGCTTGGTTCGGGACCAAGAGGCCGTGGGTTCAAATCCCGCCACTCGGACCACATCGAGTGTTCATAAGGGATTTCACCTTATGAACACTCGATGTCTTTTTCTAAGTAGAGCAGGCGTGACGCCTGCTCGTTTTTTATGCTGGGATGGGATTGGTGAGGTATTCCACCGCCACGCCCTTGCGGGTGTCAGCCTTGTAGTTCTGGCCGCCTGCCCGCCCCGGCCACTCGATATACCCCACGAAGCGGTAATAGATCACGACCCGTTGGGTACGGTTCTTGCCTGTGCCCTCCGTCTCGAACACGTCGATGTGGTCTATGAGCTCCCGCAGTAGCGGCGAGGTCAGGCGGTCCATCCGCATGAATTGGCGTATGGCCTTGATGAAGCTGTCCCGCTCCCGCTGGTGCTGGCCCGATTCCGCCAGCTTCCTGCGCAGAGCGGAAATCTTGTTCTTCAGTTCCATCCGCTCCACCTCGTACTTGTGGCTGAGCTGCATAAACCACTCGTCGCTGACCTTGCCCGTGGCGTTGTCTTCGTAGAGCTTTTCATAGAGCCTGGAGACGGTGTCGTTGCGGACGATGGACTTTTGAAGTTCCTCTTCGTCCCGCTTCCGCTCCTTTTGGAGTTCCTGATCGGTCTTTTGGGCCAGCATCTCGGCAAAGGCGGCCTCGTCGTTCCGCAGCATCTCGGCCATCCGCCGAAGTTCCAGCGTCACCACCTGCTCAATGGCGTCCGCCCGGATATAATGTCGGCCAGGACAAGCCCCACGGTGATCCACGGTGTTATCGGAACAGGCAAAGTAGTGGATGTCCTTATTTTTGGTGTTCGTGTGGTAGTGCATCTTTTTGTGGCAGTCCCCGCAGTACAGAAGGTCAAAGAAGATACTCTTGGGGCCGTTCGCTTTCTTAGGCGCACGGCGTTTTGTTTTTGCCACAAGGGCCTGCACCCGATCAAAAGTGTCCCGGTCAATGATCGGCTCATGAACGTCCTTGAATATCACCCAGTTCTGCGGGTCAT
>NZ_CANRKH010000047.1 GCF_947631165.1 uncultured Dysosmobacter sp.
GCCAGGGAAAACCTGGAGGCTGTCCTTCCGGCCCTGGCCCATGGCCTGGAGATGCTCTCCGGCCGCCCTGCCGACTGCGCCAGGCTGGCGGATTGAGTGCGTCGCTTGCTTCCGCCAACAGGTCGAACCAATAATCCTATGAAAAGAGCGCCCAGCGATATCGCCGGGCGCTCTCTATCTAAATGACGTTATGGCGCTGCGGTGGGACCCCACAGATCGTTCCACCAGTCGCCCTCGCCGCCGCTGGGATCGGCGGGTTCCGGCTCCGCCGGTTCCTCAGGAGTCACCGGCGCGGGCGGCTCCTCCCCGCCATCACCCTCATTGGGATCCGGCGGATTGTAATTAGGGTCGCTAGGGTCCAGGCCCGTGCTGGGGTCGTCCGGATCGCTCACTGGCATTCCCGCATGGACAGGGCATCCGATGATCTCGGGATAGGTCTCTGTACCATCCTCGCCCACCGTGGGCCGCAGACCGATGGCCTTCTCCATATTGGCCAGCAGGTATGCATCATCCTCCGCTTTGACAGTTGGTCCGTAATCGACCCGCTCATAGTCCAGCACGCCCACCTGGGTCACCGACTCTGCGGGGCAGGACTCGGTAGCCAGACACTGGCCCTCGGTACAGTAGTTCACCAAGACGTGCATAGTACAGCTCTCTGTGGGAGCCGTTCCAGAGGCCATGGGGGCGCTGGTAACACGGCTGCCCCGGATATCGGCCCTGCAGGCGTCCGTGGCCAGCAGGCCGCTGTCCGCACAGATCTGCACACTGCTGACGCCGCTGGAGGAGGCTGTGAAGCTCTTGTTGGGCAGATCCTCGTGGACCTTCTGCATCACCAGCTTCCAAAGGGTTATGGCCGGGTTGCCGGAGTAGCTGATGCGGGCGTTGGACTTGTAGCCCGTCCACACCGCCGCCACATAATAAGGCGTATAGCCCACAAAGTAGCGGTCGTAGTTGTCGCTGGTGGTACCAGTCTTACCGGCGATGGTCATGCCGTTGAACCGGGCGGAGGTGCCGGTGCCGGAGGTCACCACACTCTGGAGCATGGTGTTCATCAGATAGGCAGTGGACTCCTTCATGGCCACATGGCTCTCGCCCTCGTTTTCCAGCACCACGGTCTCGTTGCCGTCGGCATCCACCTTGGTGACCCGCAGATAGGTCTTAGGCTCGTTGTAAATGCCGTTGTTGGCAAAGGTCGCGTAGGCCGCCGCCATCTCAACAGTATTCAGGCCATAGGTCAAGCCGCCCATGCCCAGAGGGCTGAGGCCCAGATCCGCCTCCACCAGGCTCAGGTTCAGATTCTCTGTGGCAAAGGCGTAGGACTCCGCCTCGCCTAGGGCCTGCAGCGTCTGCACCGCGATGGTGTTGACGGAGCGGCGCAGGCCGTCTTTCACCATCGTCCGGCCCTTGTAGCCCGCCGGGGAATTCTTGGGCCAGGGATTCCCGTTCAGCGGCTGCACGGGATAGTCGTCAAAGGCGGTTCCCGGCGTCACCGCACCGGCGTCTATCGCCGGGGCATAGACCGTCAGGGGCTTGATGGAGGAGCCCACCTGATGCTTGTCCGTGGCGTAGCTCCACAGCAAGCTGCCCTCCTTCTCGCCCATATCGCCCACGGTGGCCACAATGTTGCCGGTGTAGGGGTCCAGGATGGTGATGCCGGAGCGGATGGGCTGGCCGTCCCGGCTGGTCAGATCCGGGTTGCTACCGCTCTTCAGGTTGGTCCGGTCCAGATAGACGCTCTCGGCGATCTTCTGGATCTTCGGATCCAGCGTCGTATAAATATGGTAGCCGCTATTGTTGATGAGGGTCATGGCCTGCTGGTCATCCAGGGCCAGGCCCGCCTCCACCAGGTCAGCGGCCACGTCCTTGATGACCTGGTCGGTAAACCAGCTGTTGACCTCAGCTCCGCCGGTGGCTTTCTCCACCAGCTCCTTAGCGGTAGCGGTCTCGTCGCCGTCGGTAAATCGCAGGACCTCCTTCTTGGCGGCCTCCTTTTCTTCCTTGGTCAGGTAGGTGGTCCAGGTGGAGGGGTCGCCGTCGATATCGTCCAGGGTCGCGGGGCCGACCACCTCTCCCTTCTCGTCACACATCTTGTCCAGGATGTTCTCCTGGCGCTTCTTGTTCAGCTCCCGGGGGGTCGTGGTGGTGCCGTCATCCCGGGTAAAGGTGACGTCCCGCAGGGGGCCATACAGCGAAGGATTGTTGGTGATGGCGATGAGGCTGGCGCACTCCGCCACGCTCAGCTGGCTGACGTCTTTGCCAAAGTAGTACTGGGCCGCCGTCTGGACGCCGTAGCAGCCCTTTCCCAGATAGATGTAATTCAGATACAGCTCCAGGATCTGCTTTTTGGTGTAGTTCTTCTCAAATTCCAGGGCGCGGAAAATCTCCCGCACCTTGCGGTTCACATAGGGATTGTTGTCCTTGGTCATGTTCTTCAGCATCTGCTGGGTGATGGTGGAGCCGCCGAAGGAGGTGTTCTCTCCGCTGAACATATTCAGCGTGGCCGCAATGGTCCGGGGCCAGTCCACGCCGTTGTGGGTAAAAAAGCGCTGGTCCTCGATGGCCACCACGGCCTGCCACAGCGCGTCCGGCACATCCTCAATGTTGACCCAGATACGGTTTTCCAGGCCGTGGATGTTCTGGTATTCCACCCATTCCTCCGTCTCCTTGTCCTGATAGTAGACCACGGAGCTGAAGTTCATGGTATAATCCTCGGCCCGGACCTGCAGGGTGGGAGCCAAGGTGGTGTTCACATAGGTCATGAAAATACCCACCAGCATCGCTCCGGTACACACGCCGATCAGTATCAGCGTGAACAGGCAGCCAAAGATCTTCCCCGCCGCGCCGCCGCGCCTGCGGGGCGCGCGCTCGTTCCTTTTCTTGTGATCCAAGGGATGTACCTCCTTGTTTTTCATCGATCTCCCAAATCCTCCGCCGCCTGCTTGTCCGCTGGCGGCAGAAGCCTAAACTACACCATAGTATATGTTCTATTGTATCACCCTTTGTCAACATTGAAAATGTCATATTTTATCGAAAAAAAGTTCTGCTTCCGCATGTTTTTTTTCATTTTGGGCAGGATAGTTCTGTCTGAAACGACCAACTTTTCCCCTTTTCCACCACTTCCGCTCTTGCAATCCCGTTTTATTTCAGGTAAAATGAAGCCATAAAGAGATGGCCGGACCACTGCCCGGCCCCGAAGGAGGACCGTTTATGAGTGAAGAATTTGGCCCCACCTTTATCACCGTTACGGACGAGGACGGCAACGAGATCGTGCTGGAATTCGTGGAAGCGCTGGAGTATAACGGCCAGATGTACCAGGCGTTCTTTCCCGCCGAGACCGAAGGCGAAAACGAGGACGATCCCGATAACGGCCTGGTGATCCTGAAGGTGATCCATGAGGACGGCGAGGACCTTCTCTCGACTCTGGATTCCGATGAGGAGCTGGACGCGGTGTACGAGCAGTTCATGGAGCTGCTGTTCAGCGACGAGGAGTAACGCTCCCGAACATGTGAGAAAAGTGCCCTGCGGGGTTCGTGATAGACCTTTTTTTAACCCACATTTCGTTATATGGGATGCCGGATCAGTTCGTGGTTCGCAGGCCTCCCGGCTGCCGTCTGCGGCTGGAAGTTGGAAGCGATAAAGCGCGCTGGAGGCGACCCACCTGTCCGTAAAGGTGCAGGTTATAACGAGGTCTACACGGCCGCTGCGGGGCACCCTTTTGCTCTTTTCAGGCAGAGCCTCCATTTCAGTTTGGTTTCAGGAAATCATTTTAAACTTTGATTTGGATTTTCCACTTGCACTATGTACGGATATCCGGTATAATGGATGAGTGCGTGAACGTTGAAGATTTGCAACATTGCACTTGAATACTTGAGAGGACTGAACACAAATGAGCGCATCTAGAGAAAAGCAGACCCGTCAGGCGCAGGCCAGCAGCGGCTGGACCGATCCCAAGACCCTCCGCGAGGCAGAGCAGCGCAAGAAGGAAAAGCGCAGCAGCATCCTGTACGGCGTCATCGCCGTGGTATTCCTGCTGGTGGCTGCCGCCTGCATCGTCTGGAAGTCCAACGTGATCGAAAAGACCGCTACCGCCGCCACCATAGACGGTGAGAAGTACACGGCCGCTGAGGTGAATTATTACTACAACACCGTTGTCAACAACTTCTACAACAACAATTACTACTACATGATGATGGGCTACATCAGCCTGAACGCCCAGGCTGATCCCGCCACTCAAACCATGACCGAGGCAGACGCCGCCATGCTGAGCATAGAGCTGGAGGAGGGCCAGACCTGGAAGGATTACTTCGTGGACGCGACCCTGAACCAGATGGCCGCCGTCAAATCGGTGCTGGCTGAGGCTGAAGCCGAGGGCTTCACCTATCCCGACAGCGTGCAGGCCGACTACGACGCCCGCATGGAATCTCTGAAAACCACTGCTGCGGCCAACAACATGTCTGTCTCCCAGTATCTGAAGGCTGCCATGGGCGCTGGGATGACGCAGAAGATCTATGGCCAGCAGCTGATGCGGGCTTTGCAGTACACCGCCTACGCTCAGGCCCATGAGGACAGCCTCACCTATGATAACGCCGCTCTGGAGACCGCCTATAATGAGGACACCAGGGTCTACGACAAGGCTGCATACGAGTATGTGTCCATCTCTGGCACCGCTCCCTCCACCACCGACGCCGAGGGCAACGAAGTAGACCCCACCGAGGAGGAGCAGGCCGCCGCCAAGGAGGCCGCCAAGGCCGCGGCGGACAAGCTGCTGGCCGACTTCCGTGCCGGCGGCGATCTGGAGGCCCTGGCCGGCGCCAATGAGGATTACTCCTACAACAATGTGGAGAACGGCACCTACACCAGCTCCGCCCTTCAGGAGTGGGTGTTCAACGACGCCCGTAAGGCCGGCGATTCCGCCGTGGTGGAGAGCGGCAGCACCTACTATGTGGTGGCGTTCCATGACCGCTTCCGGGACGAATACAGCACCGTGGCCGTCCGCCACATCCTGCTGACAGTGGACGACAGCGCTCTGGACACCGAGTCCGACACCTATGAGACCGACCTGCAGGCTCTGAAAGACGAGACCAAGGCCCAGGCCGAGGAGCTGCTGGCCCAGTGGAAGGCCGGCGACGCCACCGAAGATTCCTTTACCGCCCTGGCCAACGAAAAGTCCGCCGACAGCGGCTCCAACACCAACGGCGGCCTGTACAGCCAGTTCCCCAAAAACTACATGGTGCCGGAATTCAACGACTGGTGCTTCGACGCCTCCCGCAAGCCCGGCGACACCGGCATCGTCTACGGCGAGAGCACCAACTACAAAGGCTACCATGTGATGTATTTCGTGGGCGACGATCTCCCCTACTGGCAGGTGCAGGTGTCCGACGCGCTGAAGGAAGAGGCCATGAATGAGTGGTACAACAGTTATGGCGAAGGCCATACCATTGAAAAAGGCTCCGGTATCAAGTACGTGGGCTGATCTTCCAAACGCACGGGAAGCCGGCTGAAAAGCCGGCTTCCCTTTTGACCGCGGCGGGGAAAGCGCCGCGGCCCACACAATTTCTGGGAGGTGCCGGAATGGATGTGCGATTTCTCCGCAATGAAATGCTGTGGGGGCCGGAGGCCCAGGCCCGGCTGGGGCGCGCCCATGTCATCCTCTTTGGTCTAGGCGGCGTGGGCAGCTACGCCGCCGAGTGCCTGGCCCGCTCCGGCATTGGGGAGCTAACCCTGGTGGACAGCGACACGGTATCCGTCACCAACATCAACCGCCAGCTGGAGGCGCTGACCTCCACCGTGGGCCAGCCCAAGGCGGAGGCCGTGGCCGCCCGGCTCCGGGACATCAACCCGGCGGCGGTCCTCCATCCCATCCACGGCCTGTACGACGCGGCCCAGCGGGACCGCTTTTTTCCAGAGGGCTGCCGCTACGACTACATCGTGGATGCCATCGACCTGGTGAGCTGCAAGCTGGACCTGGCGGAAACCGCCCGGCGGCTGAACATCCCTCTGGTCATGGCCCTTGGCACCGGAAACAAGCTGGACCCTTCCCTACTGCGGATCGCCGACATCGCCGAGACCTACGGCTGTCCCCTGGCCCGGGTCATGCGGAAGGAGCTTCGGAACCGGGGCATCCACCACCAGAAAGTGGTGTTCAGCCCGGAAGAGGCTGTGGACGCCCTTCAGCTGGAATCGCCGCCTCCGGGACGGCGCAGTGTTCCAGCCAGCAATCCCTGGGTCCCCGCCGCGGCCGGCCTGCTGTTGGGCAGCGCCGTTGTGCGGGATATCGTGGGCCGCTGAAGTCCCGGAATCTATGAGAGAAAGAGAGAGACCTCCATGTTGACAGGTACCATCATCAACGCCCTGGCCGTGCTGGCCGGCTCCGCCGCCGGTCTGCTGCTGAAATGGCTGGCGGGGCATTTTTCCAGCCGCCTCCCCGCCGGCAGCGCCGCCCTGGGCGGACGGCTCCAGGGCATCATTATGCAGGGTGTGGCCCTCTGCGTGCTGTACATCGGCGTCAGCGGCAGCCTGAAGGGCCAGAACACTCTGATCGCCATCCTCTCCATCGTCATCGGCGCCATCATCGGCGAGCTGCTGGATCTGGACCGCCGGATGCACGCCCTAGGCGACTGGGTCCAGGAAAAATCCTCCAAGCTGATGAAAAACGGCGGCAGCGGTCCGTCCGTGGCGGAGGGCTTCGTCACCGCCAGCCTGCTGTTCTGCGTGGGCGCCATGGCCATCGTGGGCGCTTTGGAAAACGGTCTCACCGGCAATTACGACACCCTGAAGGCCAAATCCGTGCTGGACGGCATCAGCTCCATCGTATTCGCCTCCTCCCTGGGCATCGGCGTGGCGTTTTCCGCGGTGGGCATCTTTTTGTATCAGGGGATCATCTCCCTGGCCGCCTCCTTTTTGCAGCCCTTTCTGGGCGACGCGGTCATCGCGGAGATGACCTGCGTCGGCTCCCTGCTGATCCTGGCCCTGGGATTGAACATGCTGGGCCTGACCAAGATCAAGGTGATGAACCTGGTCCCGGCCATCTTCCTGCCCATTCTGCTGTGTATGGTGATGTAATGAAAGCCCTCCGGTTTCCAAACGAACCGGTTTGACCGGTAAACTTGAAAGCCCCTCCCGCTTGCGGGAAGGGCTTTTTTCTCTTATTAGTCCTCAATGGGCTTCACCATGCTGACGCAAGGTCCCTTACCGAGAGAAACATCGTAATAGACGATCACGCTCCGCCCTCCTGGCGTTGCATAGATGTCTCCGTACATGCCGGAGAGTTCGCCGTCCGGATCTCCCCAAACTTTCAACAGATCTTCCCGAAACACCCCAGCCAGGGCCTTGGTAGCAGCCTCTTCCGTCATGGTGGCCAGCTCCTCTGGGGCGGGGAATTCCGAGCTGCCGGAGCGAGTTCCATACCAGACCCCGAGGGCGCAGACGCACAGCAGCGCCAAAACGCCAACAATCCATTTCTTTTTCATTCTATTTCCTCCTATGCAAAGCAGTCCAATGCCTGTTCCAGCACCGCCCGGACCGCCGCCACCGCCTCGTCGCCGCCGTCGGGGCCGATCACGCGCAGGGAATACAGCAGGCCGTCCTGGATAAAGTAAGCGGCGATGCTGACATAGGAGTTCTCCCGCCGGGGCTGGGAGACCACCAGGGCCGCGTCCTGGCCGTCGGGCATGGCAATGGAGTTGGAATACATGTTCACCGCCTCTGTCCACAGCGCCCCAGTCTCGACTTCCTGGCTTCCGTCGGCCGCCGTCTCCCCGGCGTACTCTGTCCGCAGTTCCGCCCGAAGCGTCAAACGGATCTCCCCGGTCCGGTAGCCCGCTGTCAACGCGGCCGTCTCCACCTGGGCATTCTCGTTTCCATAGACGTAAGACGTGCAGTGTTCAATACCTTTCTTTCGTCCCAGCTCGCCGTCCAGGGGCATCCCCACATAGGTGGCCTGCTCCAGCCAGTCCGCTTCCTCCAGGGGATTGACCAGCTCCACACCCAAATGTTCCGTGCCCTCCGCCCAGGTCTCATGGCTCTGGTAAAGGGAACCGGGCAGGGTACTGGAAAACATTTGCTGTTCCCTGCTCTTGGCGTTCCAGACCGCCCAGTTGTCCCGCAGATGGTCGTGGAGCTCCTGGGAAAAGTCCCCGTCCGGAACTGTCCGCACCGTGCCGTAGACGGAGTAGCTGGACTCCTCTTGGCTGGTGAACAGATCGCCGATCTGAACGCCCCAGATGGCCTCCGCCGCCAGAGCGCCCCCTGCCAGCAGCAGGCAGACGCAGGCCGCGATGGTCAAAGCTCTCTTGAGCGGGATGCGGCGGTGCGCGGGACCCTCCGCCGCGTCCTCCACCAGAGCTGTGTCCACACAGCTCATGGCCTCCAACAGCTCCCGTCCGTTCATACCGTGATCCCCTCCTGTTCCAGATAGTCCCGCAGGCGCTCCCGCGTCCGCATCAATGTCACCTTGGCCCGGCTCTCGCCGCAGCCAAACCGCCGGGCGATGTCCCGGATGGGGTCCCCAAACCAGTACCGCCGCAGGAACATCCGCCGCGTCTCCGCCGGCAGCCCCTCCAAGAATGATGTCAGCAGCGCTCCCAGCTCCTCCCGGTCCGCCGCCTGCCGCTGGCGCAGGCTGTCCGGCACGCAGTTCTCCAGTTCCGCCGTCAGGGCCAGCACCTCGGCCTGACGCTTTTGAGCATTCCGGCGGTCCAGCCGGTCCAGCGCCAGATTGCGGCAGATCCGGGCCAAATAGGCCATCAAATTGTCCGGCCGCTCCGGCGGGATGGCGTTCCACGCCTTCAGCCAGGCGTCGTTGAGGCATTCCTCCGCATCCTGGCGGCTGTGCAGCAGCTGCTCCGTCAGTCGCAGCAGCCGAGACCCATACTTCCCCTGGGCGGCGGGAATGGCGCCGCCGTCCCGATCCCAGAACAGCGCCACGATCTCCCGGTCCTCCATTCCCGCACCTCCCCTTTCGTTCTCACTTTTCCAGACGGATTTTCTTTCTCATGGGTTACAGCATAGCATAAAAAAGTCCGTCTGTCCTCCGACAGGCGGACTTTTTTTGGGTCTTCAGCTCAGGGGATAACAGTCGTCTCCGAACCACAGCGCCTTGACCTGCGTGAGGTCGATGGGCGTGAGCCAATAATAATGCGTGATCCGCTGTCCGCCGTTCTCTGGGCTCCAATGGCTGACGCCGCCGTTGTGGGACAGCTCCGAGCCGTCCTGTAATTCCAGCTTCCAGTTGCCGCTGAGGATGTGGATCATGTCCTTGAACTCCGGATTCTCTTCCTCCGCCATGGTGTAGCAAAAGCCGGTGGAAGTCACCTCCACATTTTGCAGCTCCACTTCCACGGTCTCCCGGGGCTCCAGCCGCTCGCCGGAGACGGTGATGGCCCCCACGGACAGGACCTGCCGTTCCTCAGTCGGCTCCAGGGTGAAGGAAAAGTCCCATGTTCCCCGGAAGATGTCCGTTTTCTGCCCATCGTTTTTTTGCAGGCCCTCCATGTGCAGTTCCCCCCGATAAGTCCCGTCCGCCAAGGACTGGCCCTCAGGCATTACGGGAAGGAAGCGCAGCAACATCATCAGTGTTCCGTCTTCGCCAGCGCCGGCAAAGGGGAGGTCGAACCCATACTCCGCGACCTCTTCCCCCTCTCCTTCCGGCGTCAGTTTGCATTTCAATCCCTGCACAAAGTATTCCGGATTTGTGTTGTCATGCTGGAACGGCTGGAGATCCTGCCCTTCAGCCTTCAGCAGCAACCACAGCACGCTGTCGCCAATGGTGGCGGAATCTACGGTCACGGTGATGCCGTTGTCGGTATCGCTGACGCCGATCTCCTGGGTCAGCCGGTCGATCAGCTCTGTCTGTCCTTTCTCCATGGGACTGCCCCACTGCCTGGCAAACCACTCCTGGATACTGCCGGGAACCGCCAGAGCCGCCACCGCCGTGCCCATCAGGGCAATCACCACCAGCACCGCCGCCAGCATCGCGGCGGGGAGCCTATGCCGCCTGGGGCTCCTTCTCTCTTGTCTTGTCAAGTTCATGACCTCCTGTCTCAATGCTTCGGAGGCATGAATTTCATCAAAGGTCTCCTGGTACAGCTTTTTCATCACTCATTCCTCCGTCAGCTCTGTTTTCAGCTTTGCTCTCGCCCTGGCCAACCGTGTCTGGACGGTGGAGGGATTCAGCCTCAGCAGTTCCCCCACTTCCGCCACAGAATAGCCCTCGTAATAATAGAGGTACAGCGGGATCCGATACTTCCCCGGCATCGCCATGACCGCCCGGAACAGCTCCTCCCGAGCCGGGTCGGAAAATGCCGGTTCCCGGACCATTTCCAGGGACACGGTATGCCTGCGCCATGGACTGCGGGAGATGTCCTTGCAGACGTTCAGCGTCACACGGGCCAGCCAGCGGCGCAGATGGTCTTCATCCAGAAACACCGTCTCCGCTCGCCACAGCCGCAGCAGAGCCTCCTGGGCCGCATCCTCCGCGTCCGGCACACTGCGGAACCAGTTCAGGGCGATGCGGTACGCCATATCCAGATAACGCTCCGCAGCGGCAGTGAATTCCCGTTCTGTCAGCATAGGGCAAGTGCCTCCTTGAAATGCATTTCAACAGTAAAACGTCAGAACTCCCCGAAATATCTCATGAGAGATAAAAAAATTCCCCGTCCGGAGGACAGGGAATTTTTTCTTGTATGGAAGAAAGCTTACTTCAGCTCGACCTTGCCGCCGACCTCTTCGATCTGCTTCTTCAGAGCCTCGGCATCGTCCTTGGAGATGGCTTCCTTCAGGGTGGAGGGAGCGTTCTCGACGGTGGCCTTGGCCTCGGCCAGGCCCTGGCCGGTGATCTCGCGGACGACCTTGATGACCTTGATCTTGGCGGCGGCGTCGAAGCCGGTCAGGACCACGTCGAACTCGGTCTTCTCTTCAACAGCAGGACCGGCAGCGGCAGCGGGAGCGGCCATAGCGGCGGCGGAAACGCCAAACTCTTCCTCCAGAGCGTGGACCAGCTCGGACAGCTCCAGAACAGTCAGACCCTTGATCTCTTCGATCATAGCGGTGATTTTCTCAGACATTGTAATTGCCTCCTAATTGTAATTTTTAAAATTTGTTTGCCGGTCATTCGGCAGCGGCTTCCTCGGCGGCCTCTTCAGCGGGAGCGCCGTTCTTCTCGGCGATCTGCTTCAGGACCACAGCCAGGCCGGTAATGGGAGCCAGCATAGTACCCAGGACCTGCGCCTGCAGGATGGGCAGCGGGGGAATGGCAGCCAGAGAGTTGATGGTGTCCAGATCGACGGGCTTGCCGTCCATGAAGCCGCCCTTGATCTCGAACTTGCCGTCCAGCTTCTTGGCGTAGTTGGCCATGACACGGGCGGGAGCCACGGGATCATCGCACAGCGCCAGAGACGTGGTGCCGTTCAGCAGATCGTCCAGATCATTCAGGCCGGTGTTGTTGAAAGCGAAGCGGAGCAGGGTGTTCTTCACGACCGCATAATCCACGTTGCTTTCGCGGCACTCACGGCGCAGAGCGGTGTCTTCTTCAACGGTGATGCCCTTGTAGTCGACAATCACGCCCGCGGTGGCCTTCTGGATCTTCTCTGTCAGTTGGGCCACGATGGCCTGCTTCTCGGATAAGACCTTTGCGTTAGGCATTCTTGTTTTCACCTCCATAGGAATTGTAGGTGCGTTCAAAAAAGGAAACCGTCCCTGTGCCGCAAAGACACAGGGACGGAGTAGCAATCTTACGATGTGCCGCCCTCGGCAGGATTTCCAGCTTTCGCCCACCTGCTGTCTTTGGAACGCATCTGATATTATATTCAAGGCACCGACAAAAGTCAAGCCTTCAATATACATTTTCGCGCACTTTTTTCAAAAAGCGCACTCCCCTCCCCCCACTCGCACCCGCAAGTGCTCAGGAAAGGTGCCTGGGGAAAATCTGTGGTCAGCGCCGCTGGCGGCGCTTCGCCGATTTCCCCCTTGCCGCCGGGGACGGCGGCTCCAGTGACCGGCGTCACCGGAGGGGGATCTAAAGGAGGGACGAAGTCCCCCTCTTTCATTTTACACCAGCTTCGCCGTATTCATCTTCACGCCGGGACCCATGGTGGAGGCGGCGACGCAGCTGCGGATATACTGGCCCTTGGCGGTGGCGGGCTTGGCCTTGACGATGGCGCCCATGAGCGCGTTATAGTTGTCGGTCAGCTTCTCGGCGCCGAAGGACACCTTGCCGATAGGGCAGTGGATGATGTTGGTCTTGTCCAGGCGGTACTCGATCTTACCGGCCTTGACCTCCTGCACAGCCTTGGCCACATCGGGGGTCACGGTACCGGCCTTGGGGGAGGGCATCAAGCCCTTGGGGCCCAGGAGCTTACCAAGACGGCCCACCACGCCCATCATATCGGGGCTGGCGACCACCACGTCAAAGTCGAACCAGTTTTCCTTCTGGATCTTCTCCACCATGTCCATATCGCCCACATAGTCGGCGCCAGCCTCACGGGCAGCGTCGGCCTTGTCGCCCTTGGCGAACACCAGCACACGGACGGTCTTGCCGGTGCCGTGGGGCAGCACGATGGCGCCGCGCACCTGCTGATCGGCGTGACGGGAATCAACGCCCAGCTTCACGTGTAGCTCGACGGTCTCGTCGAACTTGGCGCTGGCGGTCTTGCAAATGAGGGCCAAGCCTTCGGCAGCTTCATACTGCATATTCTTATCGATCTGCTTGGCGCTTTCCTGATATTTCTTGCCTCTAAACAATGTTACTTCCTCCTCATAGTGGTTCTTCGGAACGGGTCTGAGCCGATCCTCCCACTGTATCGGGCGGCTTTCAGCCGCACGGCTAGTCGTTAATTAGTCGCCCACGACAACGCCCATGGAGCGGGCGGTACCGGCGATCATGCTCATGGCGGACTCCAGATTGGCGGCGTTCAGGTCCTTCATCTTGATCTCGGCGATCTTCTGGATGGAGGCCTTGGAGATGGTGGCCACCTTGGTCTTGTTGGGCACACCGGAGCCGGACTCGATGTTGCACTCCTTCTTGATCAGGACGGCCGCGGGGGGCGTCTTGGTGATGAAGGAGAAGGAGCGGTCAGCATACACAGTGATGACCACCGGGATGATCATGCCCATGTCATTCTTGGTACGCTCGTTGAACTCCTTGGTGAAGGCGGCGATATTGACGCCGTGCTGGCCCAAAGCGGGGCCAACGGGGGGAGCGGGAGTTGCCTTGCCTGCAGGGATCTGCAGCTTTACATAACCAGTAATTTTCTGTGCCACGGAGTAGCACCTCCTAAATCATAAATGTGGTGGCGGACGAGGACCGTCCGTCTTTGGCGGGACCTGGGCGGTCCCTCCCACTTGTGCGCCGGCGGGCGCGGTTGCTCAGTTCAGGACTTCGACCTGATCCAGTTCCAGGTCCACGGGGGTCTCCCGTCCGAACATGGATACCATCACGCTGACCCGGTCCTTCTCCGGCTCGATCTCTTCCACGATGCCGGTGAAACTGGCCAGCGGGCCGTCCACGATCCGCACATGGTCGCCCACGTTGTACTTGACGACGATCTCGTGCTTCTCCATACCCATGGCAAGCACCTCTTCCTCCGTCAGGGGGATGGCCTTGTTGGCGGTGCCCACAAAGCCGGTGACGCCGCGGACATTCCGCACCAGATGCCACGTATCGTCGGTCATGACCATCTTGATCAGCACATAGCCTGGGAACACCTTCCGCTCCACTTCTTTGGTGGCGCCGGACTCGGTGACCTCCGTCACGGTCTCCATGGGGATCTCCATCCGCAGGATCATATCCTCCATGTTGCGGCCGGCGACGAATTTTTCGATGCTGGTCTTGACGGCGTTCTCATAGCCGGAATAGGTATGGATCACATACCACTTCGCGCTGTCTGACATAGCTCCTTACTCCTTAAGCGCCGAACAGGCTCAGGATCATCTGCACGGCGGAGATCGCCACGAAATCGAAGACCCAGATGCAGGCGCCGATCAGCAGGGAGCAGAGCAGCACAGTGCCGGTATTCTTCGCCACGGTCTGCTTGTTCGGCCAAACGACCTTTTTCAGTTCGCTTTTCATCTCGCGGAACCAAAGGCCGCGATCTTTCTTCTTCTTTTCTTCTGCCATGTTTTCACACGCCCTTTCTTAAATTCGTCGCCATTACTTGGTCTCGGTGTGGAGCGTATGCTTTTTGCAGAAGCGGCAATACTTGTTCAGTTCCAGCTTGTCCGGGGTGTTCTTCTTGTTCTTCATCGTATTGTAGTTTCTCTGCTTGCACTCGTTGCATCTCAAAGTGACTTT
>NZ_CANRKH010000048.1 GCF_947631165.1 uncultured Dysosmobacter sp.
GTGACCACGCCCTGGTTGAAGCGGCCATAGTACTTGTGCTTGCCCGGCTCGTAGTTGCCGGCGTTGGCGATGTTGCCGATGCCCGCGTCGGTGAAGCGGTCCGGCGTCAGGAAGGAGCGGCAGCCCATGCAGGTGTACACGTCGCCCTTCAGCTCCAGCATCTTCTTCTCGCTGATATAGTCCGGCACCATCCGCTTGGCGGTGCACTTGGCGGCCAGCTCCGTCAGATACCAGTAGGGCGCGTCCTCGGTGATGTTGTCCTCCTCCAGCACGTAGATCAGCTTGGGGAAGGCGGGAGTGATCCACACGCCGTCCTCATTCTTCACGCCCTGGTAGCGCTGCTCCAGCACTTCCTCGATGATGAGGGCCAGATCGTGCTTTTCCTGGGGGGTCTTGGCCTCATTCAGGTACATGTATACGGTGACGAAGGGGGCCTGTCCGTTGGTGGTCAGCAGGGTGACCACCTGATACTGGATCATCTGCACGCCGCGGTTGATCTCATCCCGCAGACGGGCCTCCGTCAGCTCAGCCACCTTCTCCTCACCGGGGTCGGCGCCGATGGAGGCCATCTCCTGCTCCACGATCCTGCGGATCTTCTTGCGGCTGACGTCCACAAAGGGAGCCAGATGGGTCAGGGAGATGGACTGGCCGCCGTATTGGTTGCTGGCCACCTGGGCGATGATCTGGGTCGCGATGTTGCAGGCGGTGGAGAAGCTGTGGGGCCGCTCGATGAGGGTCCCGGTGATGACGGTGCCGTTTTGCAGCATGTCCTCCAGGTTCACCAGATCGCAGTTGTGCATGTGCTGGGCGTAATAGTCGGAATCGTGGAAGTGGATGATGCCCTCCCGGTGGGCCTCCACGATGTCCGGCGGCAGCAGCAGCCGCTCGCTGAGGTCACGGGAGACCTCGCCGGCCATATAGTCCCGCTGGGTCGAGTTGACCACGGGATTCTTGTTGGAGTTCTCCTGCTTGGCCTCCTCGTTGCAGCACTCGATAAGGCTGAGGATCTTATCGTCGGTGGTGTTGCTGCGGCGGACCAGGGAGCGGGTATAGCGGTAAGTGATGTAGTTCTTGGCCACTTCATAGGCGCCGTGGGCCATGATCTGATACTCCACCAGATCCTGGATCTCCTCTACAGAGGGGGAGCGATTCATTTTCTGGCAGCTCAGCTCCACGAATTCCGCAATGCGCTGGATCTGCATGGGCGTCATGCGGGCGCCCTCCGTCACGCTGTCGTTGGCCTTGGCCACGGCGGCGATGATCTTGGTGATGTCGAACACGACTTCAGTGCCGTTTCGTTTGATAACTTTCATATCGTCCCTCCCATAGGTCCTGCGCGGCATAGCCGCTATATATCGAAGTGAATTTTATTGTAATACACAAGATATTGAAAAGCAAGTGGCTTTTACCACAATTCGGGAGGAGAGGGTGAAAAAGTTTTTCTGTTTTTTTGGGCGGTATGACGAAAATATAGGGGCAGCTGGCAGATGCCACATATTGTAGTAAATTTTTTTAGAGACACAAAATGTTGTGGATGCCCTGGGCTACGCCGTCCTGGTCATAGGAGGCGGTGACACAGTCCGCGGCGGCCAGACAGGCGGGAGACGCGTTGGCCACAGCTACGCCCAGCCCCACATAGCGGAGCATGTCCGCGTCGTTGTCGCCGTCGCCGAAGGCGGCGGTTTGGGCGGGGGACAATCCCAGCAGCTCCGTGACGAAGCGGACGCCGGCCCGCTTGCCGGCGGAGGCGTGGGAGATCTCGATGAGCTGGGGGACGGAGGAGGTGACGTAGATCCCCGGGATCTCCGTCTCCAGAGCCGCCCAGAGGCGGGCTTTGCGGGCCTCGTCGCCCACCACCAGGTCCAAGCTGTCCAGCTCCGCGGCGTGGGCGGTGATGAAGGCGCGCATGTCCTCCACGGGGCGGCGGGTACGCTGGATGTAGCCGATGGCCTGGGGCGAGGCGCCGTGGGCCGCCGGGTCCCGGACGTAGGCGGCTCCGGCGAAAGCCTCTCCGTCCACAAAGGCCTCGTAGGCCAGAGGTTCACTCTCTGTCAGCCGCAGGATGGCGTGGACGGAGGCAGGCTCCAGCAGAAAGCCACGCAGGCGGCGGCCGGTGGGCAGGTGGTAGACGGCGGCGCCGTTGGAGGTGATGGCGTATTCGATACCGGGGATGGAGGCGACATCCTGGGGCAGGGAGCCGAAGGGCCGTCCGCTGGCGATGATGATGTGGACGTCCTGGGCGATGGCCTCCTCCAGGGCCTGCCGGTTGCCGTGGGACAGGCGGCCGTCCACTCCCAGCGTGGTGCGGTCCAGGTCCAGGGCGATGCAGCGGATACTCATACGGCGCCTCCCGGCCTGCGGCGGCGGTCCCTGCGGCGGCGGGGCCGCTTGCGGGCCTTGCAGGAGATGGGACCGGCCCGCAGCGCCCGGTCGTAATCTTTCAGCAGGGCGGGGGTCACCTCCGGCACATCCACCAGGGCCTGCCACTGGGCCTCACCGGCATAGTGGAGGGTCAGACGGGTCAGAAAAACGCCGTGGCGGCGGCAGCGGAGGTCGGTGTAGTAGCACTCCCGGCCGGGATACCAGTATCGGACCCAAACCGGCTCGCCGCAGAGGGGGCAGGGCTGGCGGCGGCAGCCTTGGCTCTGCAGGGCCTCCGGCGGGGCACTGTAAGGGCCTGTCCGGCGGACGGAGGGGGGAAAGGCGGGGCGGAAGAGGAAGCGGCGGGCCTCCCGGCCCAGATCCAGCAGGGAGAAGAGGTCCGGCCGGATGTAGGCGGAGACCAGAGCGGTGTACATAGCGTCGTTGAGGGCGTTGTGGAAGGTAAAGGTCTCCGGGATGCCGCAGTATTCCACCGCGTGGGCCAAGGCGATGTTGTTGATGACCCCCACCTGCATGGAAAAGGCCGCCTGCAGGTCCAGGTGACGGGTCACCTTCGGCCCCGGCAGCCGCCAGAAGGAGCAGTTCTGCCGCAGCACCGTCAGGTCGTCACCGCCCCAGTCGGCAAACACCGTGTCGTCTCCGCACCATTTCACAAAGTCGTAGAGAGCAGCGGGAAAGTCCTGCGGGGCGTTGAGCATGGCCTTCAGCTCCGGCAGCGCCTTGGCGGTGCGGTTCATTTTTTTATGGACGCGGGGGCGGACAAAGGCGCAGAAGGTGTCGGTGATCCGACCGCCGGGGGCGTCCAGCCGCACGGCGCCGAATTGCAGGATCTCCTCCAGGCGGGTCTTGTCGTATCCGCTGTTCCACTCCAGGTCCATTACGATCATAGCGTCAGTCTCTTTCTTATGTAATATGTGTATTGTATCATGCCTGCGGAAGAGTTGCAATATATGGGAGGGCGGTTCCGGCGGACCGGGGAAAGGGTCTTGCCGCCAGCGGGCGGGTGTGGTATGCTGAAGCTGATAAGGGATAGTGGGAATATGGAACATCATGACAGGGGCGTGTGCCCAGGGCTGCGCGTATCCCGGCACTTTGGAAAAGCGGATCGTTGGAGTAATAGGATTTCCTGATAAAAAGATCAAAAGATCCTTTTATTGCGGCGCTGCGCGCCTTTAGCGCCAGGAAAAGCATTGACAGCATCCCTGGCGAGCATTGGCAGCATCCCTGGCGAGCATTGGCAGCATCCCTGGCGGCTGCGCCGCCGGAGCCGCGGAAGCGGGCTTAACAAGATGAGTTGAGCGTTTTATGGGGGATTTTTATAAATTCCTGTCAGGAGGAGCGATTATGGAACAGACACGGCAATTGCTGGATTTTTTGGACGGCAGCCCCAGCTGCTATCACGCGGCGGAGAATGTGCGCCGGGCGCTGCTGGCGGCGGGCTTTGAGCAGCTCTGGGAGAGCAGCTCCTGGCATCTGACGCCGGGGCGGGACTATTTCACGGTGCGGGGGGATTCCAGCGTCATCGCCTTCCGGGCGCCGCAAGGGGCCTTTTCCGGCTTTATGATCGCCGCCGGACACAGCGATTCCCCCACCTTCAAGGTGCGGGAGACGGCGGAGGTCCCCGGCCCCGGCGGACTTCTGCGGCTCAGCGTGGAGCCTTACGGCGGCATGGCGATGCGGTCCTGGCTGGACCGGCCCCTGTCCGTGGCAGGGCGGGCCATGGTCCGGGAGGGCGGGCGCATCGTGTCCCGCCTGGTGAACGTGGACCGGGATCTGCTGGTGATCCCCGGCGTGGCCATCCACATGGACCGGGAGATGAACAAGGGGACGGCGCTGAAGGCCAACGTGGACATGCTGCCCCTGCTGGCCCAGGGCGGGGAGCCGGGGGGCTTCCGGCGGCTCATCGCGGAGAGCGCGGGGGCAGCGGAGGCGAACCTGCTGTCCACAGAGCTGTTTCTGTACCCCAGGACAAGGGGGACGGTGACGGGATTGAACGGGGAGTTCATTGCCGCGCCCCGGCTGGACGACCTGCAGTGCGTGTTCGGCTGCTTGCAGGGCTTTCTGGCGGCAGAGGCGGGCGGCGGCATGCCGGTGCTGGCGGTGTTCAACAACGAGGAGGTGGGCAGCGGGACCCGGCAGGGGGCGGACTCCACCTTCCTGACGGACGTGCTGGAGCGGGCCGCCGGAGGGCTGGGGGCGACGGGCGAGGCTTACCGGCGGCTGCTGGCGGGAAGCTTCCTGGTGTCGGCGGACAACGCTCATGCCATCCACCCCGCTCACCCGGAGTACGCTGACAACAATGAGTTCCCGGTGCTGAACGGAGGCGTGGTGGTGAAGTACAACGCCGCCCAGCGCTACACCACCGACGCGGTCTCCGATGCGGTGTTCCGGGCTGTCTGCGCCCGGGCGGGGGTCCCAGTACAGCGGTACAGCAACCGTGCGGACCTGCCCGGCGGATCGACTCTGGGGAACATCAGCACCGCCCACCTGTCCATCCCCAGCGTGGACATCGGCCTGCCCCAGCTGGCCATGCACAGTGCCTGCGAGGTGGCGGGCGTCCGGGACACGGACTATCTGATCCGGGCCATGACCGCATACTTCGGCTGCGGCCTGCGGGTCGGGCCGGAGGGCGTCGAACTGCTGTGAGACTTTGGCAAAGCCGGCGGGAGACCGCCGGCTTTTGTCATCAAATTGTTACGCACGCCGATATCATTTTATGATATGATACGAAAGAGCAGAAAGAATGATAGACAGAAAATGCTCGGAAGGGACCGCCGGACAGAGAGGAGACAGGATGGAGGGCTTTTGTGGAAAGAACTGCGGGATCTGGCGGGAGCGCCTTTGTCGTGACGGCTATTTTGAAGCGGATCTACCTGTACCGGACGGCCAGGCTGTTCCGGGCCCATATTCCGTCTGAAAAGGAGGCTTTGCCGAATGAGGCTTTTGTTCAAACAGCGGTTTTTCAGCTGGTTCGACAGCTACGATATCTACGACGAGGCGGGGAACACCGTGTTCACCGTGGAGGGGAAGCTCTCCTGGGGCCACTGCCTCCACATCCTGAACGCCTGCGGCGACCACATCGGCACGGTGAAGGAGCGGGTCCTGACCTTCCTGCCCAAGTTCGAGCTGTACGAGGGCAACAGCTATGTGGGCTGCATCCAGAAGGAATTCACCTTTTTCACGCCCCGGTTCGACATCGACTGCAACGGCTGGCAGGTCCAGGGCAGCTTCATGGAGTGGGACTACACCGTGACGGAGCCATGCGGGGCGCGGGTGGCGACGATCTCCAAGGAGCTGTTCAACTGGACGGATACGTATGTGATCGACGTGGCGGAGCCGAGGGACGCCCTGCGGGTCCTGATGCTGGCGCTGGCTATCGACGCGGAGAAGTGTTCCCGGAACTGATGCGGCGGCCGGCCAGCAGGCGCGCTGCATTAAAAACGGTCCGGCGCGGAGCCGCATGCTGAATTTGCATCTAAAACAGCCCCTGGCGCTTTTGCGTCAGGGGCTATCGCTTTGCAGCTGGGCAAAGAGGAGCGGAGCCTCCTCAGAAGCGTCGGGGACCTCTTCTGCCGTCTGGACGGTCTGCGGGGCTTCCTGGGCGGTTTCCTCTGTCTCCTGAGCGGCTTTCTCTGCCGCCAGGGCGGCGGCCTGCTCGGCGGTGAGGGAGTTCCAGGGGGAGGCCAGCTTCCGCAGGCAGCGGGCGCAGCCCGCGTCGTCCTCCGGGTAGGGCGTGGGGCGGTAATCGTTGGTGTTGGATACGCTGCTGACGGAGCAGGGCACGTATCGCAGCTCCCAGGTGGGGCCGTTCTCTCCAGGGGAGACCACCAGTTGGGCGATGACCGTGTCCTTGTCCCCCGGATTGCGGTTGCCGCCAAAACAGAAATTGCCCAAGCTGTACAGGATCACACCGTTCTGATAGGTCTCCGCCGGCTGGAGCACGTGGGGGTGGGTCCCCACCACCAGGTCCGCGCCGCCGTCGATGGCCGCGTGGGCCAGGGAGGTCTGCCGCCTGGTGGGGACGTAGATCTTCTCCGCCCCAGCGTGCATACAGGTGATGACGATATCGGCCCCTGCCTCCCGCAGCTGTGCCGCGCCCTGCTTCATCTGGGCGGCGGAGCCGTTGAAGGGCAGCACGTAGACGCCGATCCGCAGCGACGTGCCGCCGTCCCGGGACAGATCGAAGCACTGGCTCTGACCGCCGGTGACGCCGGTGACGGCGGCCTCCGCCAGAGCGTCCAGTGTGTCCGAGATCCCGGCGGCGCCGAAGTCGTTGGTGTGGTTATTGGCCATGGACACGCAGTCCACGCCTCCCAGCGCCAGGGAGTAGGCGTATTGGGGCCGCCCGCAGAAGGCGTACTGTGAGGCGGATTCCAGCCGCCGGGAGGAAAAGCTGCATTCCAGATTGGCCAGAGTCAGATCGTCCGCCGTCAGAATGTCTGCCACATTGGAGAAGGGATAGGCCAGGTCGTCGCCCACCAGGTTCTCAAAGTGGTTCGTGTAATGGCTGGAGGACAGGGTGCAGTCTCCCAGCAGGGAGATGACAAAGGGGGCCGCCTGTTCCGCCGCCGGATCTGCCGTGATGGGCGGCTGACCGGCGGGAGCCTGCACGGGAACGGCGGGCTGGGAGACGGCGGTTGGGTCTGCTTCCGGCGGCGGGGACGCTCTGCCGCCGGAGGCCAGGAGATGGAGGCCCAGCAGCAGAGCTGCAGCGGGCACCGCCATCAATAAAACGGCCAAGATTGCCAGCAGCGGGTCGCGCCGCCGCCGGATCTCGCGTTTTCCGTGCATCTGTGGACCTCCTTTCCATCAGGTCCCCGTTTGGGGGATGTGATCTCATCCTGTTTCCTGATAAAAAGCTTTAGAAAAGTTTTTTATTGCGGCGCAACGCGCCGCCGCGCCTGCGTCGCGCAGGAAAAGCATGTACGACGTCACAGGCGGCTTTTCCGCCGGGGCTGCATATGCGGCCCCAATAAAACAAGAAAATTGTTTGATGAGGGATCCGTATCAGCCCAGCCGGGCAGGGGTCCCGTCCTCGTACAGCGCCGTCTCCGTCAGGACCCAAGGGACGGGGTAGTCGTGGGGCTCCACCGGGATCTCTTCCCGGATCAGCCGTTCACGGCACAGCAGAACCGTGCCGCCCCGGTAATGGGTCAGAAAGCGGTCGTAGTATCCGCCGCCTTGGCCCAGCCTGCGGCCGAAGCGGTCGCAGGTGAGGCAGGGGAGAATGGCGAAGTCGATGGCGTCTGTGGGGATGGCAGGGCTGTCCGGCGGCGGCTCCAGGATGCCATAGGCGCCGGGGGAGAGCTGGTCCAGACTCGTGATCTGACGGGCCTCCATCACGCCGGGGCCGGAGCACCGGGGGACGCAGAGGCGTTTTCCGGCGGCCAGGGCGTTTTCCAGAATGGGCCGGGTGTCGATCTCCCGCTGTGTGCCCACGAAGCAGAATACCGTTCCGGCGGTCTGGTATTCCGGCATGGCGGTGAGGCGGCGGACGATGGCGCTGCCGCTGGCGGTCCTGTAGGCGGCGGGCAGCGCCCGTTCCAGAGCCCGGACCGTCCGGCGCAGGCGCTGCTTTTCCTCGATTTTCGTCATGGCAGGGGATCCTCCTCTTTTTTGGGCTGGGCGGCGCCGAACACGATGGACCCGGCGCCGTATTTGCCCCGGATGCGGTCCATGGCCGCTTCCAGCTTTTCCTGCTTCTCCTTTTTCGGCGCGGCGGGGGCGGTGAACAGGTCCACCTGCTCGTAGGTCTCCCCCGCCTGGGAGAGGTGGATAGCCGTCACTGTCAGCGCCCGGATGGGGGCTGGGGGCTTCCAGAGCTGCTCCGTCAGCTCTGTGGCGGCGCTGGTCAGGTCCCGGATCAGATGGGTCGGAGCGGGGAGCTGGCGTTGACGGGAACGGTCATGGAACTGGGGGTCCCGGACCGTCACCTGAACGCCGCCGGCATACATCCCCAGATGCCGCAGCCGGGTCGCCACGGAGTCCGCCAGCACGGCGATGCCCGCCTGGACCTCCTGCCGGGTCGTGAGATTTTGAGGGAAGGTGGTGCCGTTGCCCACGGACCGCACCGGCTCCGCGTCATATCGGGAGCGGACCGGGTCCCGGTCCAGGCCGTTGGCATATTCATAGAGCTGGCTGCCCATTTTGCCCATCAGAAGCTCCAGCGTGTCCGGCTTGCAGGCGGCCAGCTGGCCGATGGTGGTCACGCCGTACTGCTTCAGCAGCTTCCGGGCCGCGCCGCCCACGTACAGCAGGTCTCCCACCGGCAGGGGCCACACGATGTTCTGCCAGTTTTCCCTGGAAATGACAGTGGTGGCGTCGGGTTTTTTGTAGTCGCTGCCCAGCTTGGCAAAGACCTTGTTGAAGCTGACGCCCACCGACAGGGTGAGGCCCAGCTCCTCTTTCATCCGCTGCCGCAGAGCGTCCGCCAGAGCGCGGGCGTCTCCGCCGAAGAGGTGGAGGGTGTGGGTCACGTCCAGCCAGCTTTCGTCGATGCCGAAAGGCTCCACCAGGTCGGTGTATTCGTCGTAAATGGCATTGACCTTTTTGGAATACGCCCGGTACAGGTCGTGATGAGGCGGCAGCAGCACCAGGTCCGGGCATTTTTTCTTGGCCTGCCAGATGGTCTCCGCCGTTTGGACGCCAAAGCGCTTGGCCGGCTCGTTCTTGGCCAGGATGATGCCGTGGCGGGAGGAGGGGTCGCCGCAGACCGCCATGGGAAAGTCCCGCAGGTCCGGATGGCTCAGCAGTTCCACGGAGGCGTAAAAGCAGTTCAGGTCGCAGTGGAGGATGACCCGGTCCATGACGCACCACCTTTGCAAGGAGAAATTAGAAATGGGGAATTTACAATTTTATTATAGCACATCTGTTCGGACTTGGGAAGATGGTTTTCTTTGCCGCCCTTTTGCCTTTTGTGTTGATGGATCTACGCACCGGCAATTTCCCAAATGACAGATTGAAACTGTGAAGTGGCTATGATATAATCGCAACCGCAAATTCGGATCTGTGAATAGAATGGGGTGGTATTAATGTACTTTCATTCGCCGGAAGAATTGAAAAGAATCATTCCGGTATGTGACGGCGTCTGGAATAAGGATTATTTATATGAGTATCTGGTTTGGAGCTGCAATATTGAATTTGAGGAGTATATCAACCGCTTTTTCAGCGACTACCTGAATGATGAAAATTTAGCTGATATGCTGTTTTCGTTCTTATTGGATGATGATTACAATGGTTCTGACAGCCAAATGGGGGCCGCCTGGCTCATCTCAAAGCTGGATAGACGGGTGCTTCAAGCTAAAAAAGAGCTGCTGATCAGGGTGCAGGAGAATGAGGCGGACTGGAAGCGGCCCTTTCCTGATGTGAAGGATTTGGATGGGTTATGATAACATTCTGTTTAGCCGCTTCCATGAAAGCAAAGGATTTATAGGCGTTTGTCGATACGAAAGGTAAAAGGGATTTCCTTGCTGATCGGATGTCAACGAGGCGGCGGGCCGAAATCGGCCCGCCGCCTCGTCAAGGGTAGATATGGATGTTTGCTGGAAGGCGAGGGCCTGTCAAATGATCCCCATCAGCACCAGGGCCAGGGTCACGAAGGTGGCCAGCAGGGCCAGAGAGAAGAGCAGGAAGCCGGCGTTCAGCCTGCTGCTGGACGGCTGCGGCATCCGGGATTCGGGGACCAGCCGGGCCTTCCGCAGGGCGGTGACCACCGGCTTGTAGAGCACCAGGATCAGCGCCATGTTCAGCCCGCCCTTCACCAGATTGAATGGCAGGAACACGGTGGGCAGCATGCCCACTACCACCTCCCGGGGAACGCCCTGGTAGATGGGAGTGATGAGGTAGTTCCACAGCAGCATGACGATGACCTGCATGACCACGCCCAGGGTCAAGCCCAGGACGGCGCCCTTCTTGGTGTGCATTTTTTTGTAGACGAAGGCGGCGGAGCAGCAGAAGGAGGCGGTGGCCAGGATATTCATGATGCAGCCGATGGGGCCGGTGTCGCTGACGGTGAGCATTTCGATGACTGGCAGCACGATGGAGATAGCGGCGGCGGCCATTGGCCCGAAGATGAAGCCGCCGATGGAGATGACGGTGGCCTGCATATCCAGCTGCAGGAAGCCGGAGACCTGGGGCAGCAGCTTGCTCAGATACATCACCACATAGGCGACGGCGGTGAGCATGCCCAGGGAGACCACGGTCTTGACATGGACCTTGGAACGGGCGGCAGGGATAGCGTTGACATTGGATCCGGACATAAAAATACACTCCTTTGTTTTGTTTGAAAACACCCTGGACGCTTTGACTTCTCCAAGGTGAACAAACAACAAAGGAGCGCGCAAACAGCGCGCGGCTCTGCCGCACTCATCTTCTTCCATCCAGACTGCGGCTTTTGATTTCCCAAATCCCATCCTTTTCTGCGGTCAAATTTTCTACATTCCTGCGTTGCCGTCAATCGAAATCCACACAGGATCTCAATCCTCCGCCTTGGCCTGTAAAAAATCTGTCTCGCCGAAAAAGGTACTCTTTTGAAAAACAAAAGCCTCACTGTTGGTCCCGGAGTTTCACCGGGTCAGCGGATACCAAGTGGCATCCGGTCGCGGACTTTACCGCCAGTGGGGAATCGCACCCCGCCCTGAAGACAAAGTATTCAGTTGCTTTCTGGCCTTAGTATACGACAGACAGGAGGAAAATGCAACCCCTGATTTGAAAAAACATGTCACTGCGATAGATTTGACAGAGCGAAGGCGAGGAAAAACCACTTTACAAATAAGAACGGATGTTCTATACTGAGCATAGAGCGATTTCAAGTTCCGTTCCACAGGCGGAGAGGGAAAACCAGAAAGGGGGTATCCGCATGAGGGCCAGACAGAGCGCCTGCTGCTTCACCGGCCACCGGCCCAACAAGCTGCCCTGGGGATATGACGAAACGGACCCCCGGTGCCTGGAGCTGAAGCGGCGGATCACAGACGCGGCGGAGGCCGCCTACGACCAGGGATTCCGCCATTTTCTCTGCGGCATGGCCCAGGGCTGTGACCTGTATTTCTGCGAGTGTGTGCTGGCCCTGCGGGAGAAGCACCCGGACGTGACGGTGGAGGCCGCCATCCCCTGCCCGACCCAGGCGGACGCATGGCCTGCCAGTCAGAGGGAGCGATACCGGCGTTTGGTGGCGGCCTGTGACTTTGAGACCTTGGTGTCTGCCCAGTACACGCCTTTTTGTATGCAGCGGCGGGACCGCTACATGGTAGATCACGCGTCGCTGCTGATCGCCGCCTTTGACGGCTCCGCCGGGGGGACCCGGTACACCGTGGAGTACGCCATGCGGCGGGGGGTCTCGATGGTGGATCTGGCGATCCCGGCAGATCTGCCATAAAAAGCAGAAGCCGTTTCAAAACTGACAAAAGCGGCCCTGGATGGCAGCTTCTTCTCCGGCTGTGGTGAAAAAAAGGACCGCAATCTGAAGTTGCGGAAGTTCTATAGCCGGTTGCTGGACAGCAACCGGCTTTTTTGTTATGATATAGTCAACGCACTTGAAAATCAGCAAGAGCAGATTTTCAACCAGCGGCCATACCCGCTGGCCGGGCAAAGCCCGTGCGCGTTGATTATGAAGAAGACACTTAGGCCGCTTCGCGGCTACCATCGGCGCATGCGCCGATGGTTTGAAAAGAAGTTTACTTCTTTTCAAGTGTGTCGCCTATAAAGTTATCAAACCAAAGGAGAAGATCATGACATTTGGAGAGAAGCTGCAAAGCCTGCGGCAGAAAGCAGGCATGAGCCAGGACGCTCTGGCGGAGAAGCTGAACGTCAGCCGTCAGGCCGTCAGCCGGTGGGAGCGGGACGAGACCATGCCGGAGACGGAGAAGGTGGTGGCCTTGGCCGACTTATTCGGCGTGACTACCGACTATTTATTAAGGGCGGAGCAGGCACGGCAGGAGAAACAGCAGGCGGAGCGGTCTGTGCCGCCCCAGCGGGATTGGATGGACAAGCTGGGCTATCTGGCAAAGACCAAGGGCTATCTTTTGGGCTGGGTCCTGATCGCCTGGGGCGTGCTGGACCTGGCGGGTATTCTGCTGATGGGCCTGGGCGTGCTGAGTTTTGGCTTCATACGGTGATGAAAGGAGCGGGAAGATGAGTATGATCGGACCGGGGGTCACGTTTTTACTGATCCCGGCGCTGTACGCCGCGGCGAAGATCGCGGTGGGCGTTCTGGTGCTGAAATATGGGAAGCGGTACGCGGATAAGGTCAAGGAGGAAGAGAAATGAAAAAGCTGTTTTGGGGCTTGTTCTTTGTGTTTTTGAATTTCAACTTGAGTGTGAACCAGCATACGCTGAATCTGCTGCCGCCCTTTGTGGGCTATTATCTGCTGTACCAGGGGACGAAGGAGCTGGACGGGGAGAGCCAGCTGTTCCGGAACGTCCGGCCCTTCGCGGTGGGCATGGGCGTCTATACGGCCATTTTGTGGCTGGGCGATCTGCTGGGCGTCAGCGGCGGCAGCGGTGTGATCGGCGGGCTGCTGGGATTGCTGGCGGTTTTGGTGGGCCTGTATATCTGTTGGGCGCTGATCCAGGCGGTCCGGGACATGGAGGAACGGCGGGGCGCGGACCTGAACAGCGCCGCCATGAGACGGGCTTGGATCGTGCTGGCGGTGAGCCAGGCGGCGTGCTGGCTGTGCGTCTGGCTGCTGTCCGGATTGGCGATCCTGGGCCTGATCGCGGGATTGATCGGCATCATCCTGCTGCTGATGGCCTTTTGGAAAGGGCAGAAGCTGTATGAAGCATATCTGCCCCAAGTATCCGGACCCGAGCTGTGATACGAATCACGCATCAAACAATTTCATTGTTTGACTGGAGCCGCTTATGTGGTCCAGGCGGCGAAGCCGCCTGTGATGAAAGTCCATACTTTTCCTGCGCGATGTAGGCGCGGCGACGCGATGCGCCGCAATAAAAAACTTTTTTAAGTTTTTATCAGTATGACAGATATGAAAAAACGCGCCGGCAGCCGCCGGCGCGTTTTTTGATGCTTGGGATCAGAAGCACTTTCTGTAGATGGCTTCCTCGGACTCCAGATCGAAAGGATAATAGGCGTTGGTCATCAGACGCTGCTGGTTGGCCTCCACGGACTGGGGGAAGGCCTTGAAGTCGGCCTCGGTGAAGCCGCAGTCCCGCAGGGGGCGCAGGGGCAGGATGCGCTGCAGCAGGGCGTTCAGCTCGGGGATGGCGTTTTTGGCCTCGCAGCCCAGAATGCTGGCAACCAGCTCCTTGAAGCGCATGATCTCGCCGTCGGGATTCTTCTCGTCATAATAGTCCAGGATAGCACCGAAGAGCATGTAGTTGCTCTCGCCGTGGGGCACGTGATAGGTGCCGCCCAGGGGGAAGCTCATGCCGTGGACAGGGCCGCAGCCCGCCTTCAGGAAGGCGATGCCGGCGTAGAAGCTGGCGGTGACGAACTGGTCCATATACTCGAACCGGGCGTCCTGGCCCTTTTCGTCCAGCAGCTTGAAGCCCTTCAGGATCATGTCCATGG
>NZ_CANRKH010000049.1 GCF_947631165.1 uncultured Dysosmobacter sp.
CCGCCGCTATCTGGTCCTGCCAGCCTCCTGCCTCATCACAGAGCGTCCTCTCCAGATAGATCGCCTCTCTTGCCAGCCTGTCCTTGCCTGCATATTTCCCTTTTAGGGCGTAAAACGCATTCAGCATCCCTACCGCGAAAGAACTGCTCGTTCCCAACCCCGACCGAGCTGGAAGATCGCCCTCATAAGTAAGACGCAATTCGTGCATGTTCAGCATCTTCATAGCGTTCCGAATCGCGGGGTGCTTAATATCTTCAATACAAGTGACTCGCTCAATTCTAGAATAAGAAAGCTCTGTACTATAGTCAAAAAAACGAGGAAGATGTCTGACATTCACATAGCAATACTTATCAATTGTAGTGGACAATACAGCCCCATCATTCTCTCTAAAAAAACCTTCAATATCAGTTCCGCCCCCAAAAAAGGATACCCTAAATGGTGTTTTTGTAATAATCATTGTATATCCTCTCAATCGCTCTGATTCTGCCATATAGGTCTCACTACAGATAAAGAAAATCTACGAAGAAAGCAGATACGTTACTTACATATATTATATTCAAACATATAACAATGGAAATCATCGAATTATAAGCCTGCAACAGCGCTGAACCAAGTAGTATATGGAATATACTCCGTGTCGCCTCCTAGCGCTGTAATATATAAATGAATTATATATATCATAACAAAGGGAAGCATCATCAAATATCGTTGCCTTTTGGGATATACTTCAGTGCACAAAGGAAATAGAAGAATAATATAAACCAAGTAATATCTACCTAGACGAGATCCTGTCACTCCACCAAAAACAAATGGACATAAGACGCCAACAGCATAAATCTTGATAACCCCCAAAATCTGTTTAATTCTATCCCCATTGCACTTTCTATAAATTAATACGAGCATTATTATTGAATATAACAGGAGGAACAAATGTAAAAATTTAGACAAGTTTCCAGAATGAGTAGTATAAATAACTTCATCACTTAAATATTGGCTATATTTTGGTAAAAAAGCGTTCGTAATAAAGATGGCTATACTGCGGCCAAAAAGAAATAGAGCAACAAATCCCATCATAAATATGGTTGACGACATCCAATATGCCACATATATACCCGCACCAACAATCGCCGATGCATGAAACCCGGTCACAAATAGAACAACTACTAAGAATTTTGCCAGTTTTTTATCTTTTATAAAGCCAAAACTCAAGAGCAGTATTATATCAGCAGAAGTCTGTCTGATTGAGCTGAAGGCTTCAACCAAAAAAATCGACATATAAATTACAATAGAGAGACCTTTGTCAACACTGTATTTATTTACAGCGATTCCAAGACCGCCAAATATAATAATTGAATATATTGTAAAAGATATAATCGGCGCGTCGAGAATCGCCCCAACATATAAAATGATATTGTCAAATAATTCAAAATACCCATTCTCTAATACCCAAGCCAACTGCTTTCCCTTGTAGTTTCTGATAACTCCCAAATATGCATTAAAATCGAACCCGATTTGATATCTAATTGCAGAAACGATTATCAAGATAAGTATAGCGATATCATACCTAGTGTTCCATCCAGGAGACATACTGATTTTTTCATTACCTCTTATAGCTACAACTCTGTATTCGCTGCACAAGGCGATTTCAATGAGCATCAATAATATATAAAACCACATTCCTTCTGTCTCCACTCAGTTACTTTCATTACATCTTCAGATTATTCCATATCGTATCTTGTATTTTTTTGATATATTCTCAATATTCACATTATAGCTGTCGACTTACGCGGTTTTCCCATCACTCAAAGTTTCTTCATATATCTTATACTGCTCTTCTCTAACTCTCTCAAAAGAATAATTGGTAACGACTCCACGGTTATGCTTCCCGACTCTATTCGTTTCTTCGGGTCCCCTAGTAATATAGCAATTACCTTGGCAAAATCGGACGGACTTCTCGAATCGCATAGGAATCCTCCAACATTTTCCTCAAGCAGATTCGTAATCCCTCTTGTTCTGGACCCAACGCAGGGAAGGCTAAAATCCATTGTCTCTAACAACGCCCGCGGTACTCCTTCACGAAATAAAGGCATAGCAAATGCATCTAAGCATGACATTATTTCCGGTATGTCAGTTCTAAATCCCAGGAAGAGCATTCAATTCCCCTGTCACTGTGCTATGGCAGTTCTTCCAAGGTTGCTCTTTCTATCCACTGCCGTATACGATATAGAAAACGCTCTGTTCTCTGCTCTGTGCCATCGCACAAATAACGACCTGTACATTTTTGTTTTTATTCAATTCGCCGACCAATACGATAACAAAAGCATCAAGCGCCTTTATCATGTCCTTCCGCGCGATTGTCGGCATAATCCCAGTCTCAACGCCGACGCCATGCAGCATATATGGTTTCACACCACTTCTGGTATGGAACCGCTGCGCTACGTCAAAGCCCTCGCGCGTGATTGTGATAAGAACATCTGTCCAGTGCGCTAGAAGGCGCTCTTCTCACTTATAAATCGTTCTGTTAATAAGCGGCACACCCACCAAAAACCGTAGGCAGTATAAATGACCGGGGAAATACCTTTCAATTATGCCGCAATGCAGGCCAAAAAACTGCCATTCGGCGTACTGCAGGTGGCTGTCTCTATTTTCTTTTCATTAATAATCTGGAGTGGCTGCTGAAAAGCCTTCAAATTGCATACTTTTATTAGGTTGGACACAATATCGATATGTAGGGTTCTGATGAGGATGCCCAATAAATCTCCAATAAAATCCGAAAATTCGTGCCAGACGATTCATGACCTCATTCTGTCAGGTGGCCAATCACATTTTGGAAGCACAGAGCATAAGTCTTCACTTTATTCATTACCATCAATACTCTTATCACCACTCTCCCCGCTAAACTCCGTGGAAAATATACCGTACATCTGTTGACGAACGACTTTCGTTGTATATGTACGGAGTTTACCGACATTGGACCTACCCATCTTTTCTCTCAAGCACCCATCTTCCGCGAGTCGGCATATTGCTTCTTCATACTGCCTAATGTTATCCGCCTCACAAATATACCCGTTTTCCCCTTGTGTGATCAGGTCTCGATTTCCCCTGATATCTGATACTATACATGGCAATCCTAGTGCCATCGCCTCCATAGTGACACGCGGCAGTCCCTCCCTGAAGGAGGAAAGTACAAAAATATCCGCACAACGCATAACATCCAGAACGTCCGTCCTATAACCCAAAAGTCGTATTTTCCCCTGAAGCCCCTTCTTCGATATTTTCCTTTTTAACCGCTTATAATAGGGTCCCTCTCCGCAAATAAGGTAAAAGAGCTTCTGCTGCTCGAGAACAGAAATCGCCTCTATGATCGGTGCATAGTTCTTTCGTTTATTCAATGCACCAGCCGAAACAAGCACGATTGCATCCTTCGGTATGCCAAGCTCTTTTCGCATCTGCTCCGGCTCTTTCTGACATGGATAATGCTCTTCTACTCCAGCACCACCTATCTGATATACATGCCCCTTACCACGTAGCTTAAACTTTTGTGCAGCCTCCATGTCTTCGTCGTTAATGGTGATAAGAACATCTGTGACCCTAGCTAATGCCAGCTCTTCACTTTTGAATATGAAATTCCACCACCAAGGAGCGCCGTGATAAAATGTGAATCCATGCGCAGCATAAATGACCTTTTTGACACCCATGCGCCAGCCGACGATTCTCCCTAACAATCCCCCGATTGGCGTACTGCAATATATTGCATCGATTTGATGCTGTTTTATCAGCTGGAGCAACTGCCGGTAAGCACGGAGGTTTTTCCAATGCAAGGGGTTCCTTTGGATGTCTATGTGACAGCATTCACAGCTTACTTCACGGATGTCTCCCACGAACTGCCCAAAATTGGCTGCCCAAAACACCTCGTGCCCTAATTCCAGAAGTGGTTCAATAACGACCGCACAACCGCTGTTATACCGTTTTACCTGGTTCGTCACCATCAGTATTTTCATTGCCGCTCACCTTTCCAAGTTCCGCGGCAAAAATGCCATATAGCTGACGACGAACAACTGACGATGTATACGGGGTAATACCCCCCCCCCGCTGCATTTTTAGCACCCATGGCTCTGCGTAGTTCCGCGTCCCCAGCAAGAGTAGAAATTGCTTCCGCATACTGCTTTACATTACGCGGTCCGCATATAAACCCGTTCTCTCCGTTGGTGATCAAGTCTCGATTCCCGCGCGAATTCGAGACTATGCAGGGCAGCCCAAGCGCCATGGCCTCCAGCGTGGCACGGGGCATGCCCTCGCGCAGTGAGGGCATGACAAATATGTCGGCACATCCCATAATATCTATCGCGTCCGTTCTATAACCCAGGAGCATAACATGTCCCTCCAACCCTTTCTTTTTGATTTGTTTCTGCAAGTTTTCTTTAAGAATGCCATCTCCACAAATTAAGTAATATAGATTCTTATTCCCCAGTGTAGACAAAGCGGATATGACCGGGCCGTAGTTCTTATTCTTGTTCAGAGCCCCGGCCGACACCAATACGACCGCCTCATCTGAGAGCCCAAGCTCCCGGCGCATCTGCGCCCTGTCTTTGCTGACCTCGTAGTGTCCTTTGACGCCTGCGGCACCGATCTGATAGATATGTCCCGGACCGCGCAGTTTAAGGCTCTGTGCCGCGGCCATATCCTCATCGTTTATCGTGATCAGAACGTCTGTTAGTTTTGCCAGGACCTTCTCTTCCGTCCGAAATACAAAATTCCACCACCAGGGCGCACCCTTATAAAATAGGAAACCGTGCGCGGCATAGATGACAGGTCTGATTCCCCCACGCCAGCCAGCGATACGGCCCAACAATCCCCCGATCGGAGTGGAACAGTAGACTGCGTCAATATGCGTATCCTTGATTAAGCGCAACAGCTTTCTATACGCGCGCAAATTCCCCGCCTTTAATGGATTTCTACATATATCTATCTGAGTCGTCTCACAGGGTATCTCCCCAGAGTCTCCAACAAAATCACTGAAATCCGCCGCCCAGACAACCTTATGGCCGAGACTCATCAGCGGTTCCAGGCAGTTCTGGTATCCTAATGTATAAGTTCTTACTTTGTTTGTGACAATTAAGATCTTCAATGTATCCTTTATGTATTTGATTTCAACAATTTTACTGTCTTCTCTATTCCGGACTTGTAATCCGTTTTTGCTTGCCATCCAAGGCTTTTGAGCTTTTTATTATCTAGCAGCGCAACTGTCGCCTTGCTGTATCCCACAGCCTCGTCCGCATCGGGTATATCAAAAACAACCCTTGTTCCCGCAGCCTCCGCGCAAAGCCTTGCAAAATCCTTGAGTCGTATGTCCGAATGCTCGTCTGCTATATTGTAGGCTTCGCCGCTCTCACCCTTCAAAAGCACCGTCAGCAGGCCGGAAACCGCATCCGCCACATATGAATAGGAGTAAAGTTGCTCGCCTGAACTTTTCAAAATGATATCCTCGCCAGCGGCGGCCTTAAGAATGAACTGCGAGGATGCCTTTGCGTCGCTCATCAGCATCGTCGGGCCATAGACCCTTGAAATTCTTGGGATGACCACATCGAGTCCGTATCGCCTTTTATATGCATGGCAGAGTGCCTCGCCGCAGCGCTTGCTTTCTGGGTACCCGGCACGCAAAGTGTTGCAGTCGATATAGCCAGAATAGCTTTCATCAAACTTTTCAACGTCACCACGGTTTTCGCCGTAGATCTCGACCGAAGAGGCAAACATAAAGCGCTCCGTTCGGTGTTCGACCGCATATTTCAAGAGGTTATTGGTCCCGATGATGTTTGTTGTGATCGTGCCGATAGGATCGCCCGAATACGCGACCGGGTGTGTGTTACTGGCAAGATGGAGTATGTAATCGATCCTACCAAAATCACACGCCAAAGGCTTGTTTATATCATATTGAATAAATTCGAAATTCGCACTGTCATAATGATATCCAAAACGCGATCTTGCTTTTGCGGCATCCCTGCCAAGGGCATAAACTTTGCAGTCGAGGCCGTCCTTGTTTTTTTGCATGAGCACGTCGATCAAACAGCTGCCGATCATCCCCGCAGCCCCGGAAATGAGCATCAACTTACCTGCAAGCTTTTGCCATGGTAAATTAAGAGCGCAAACAGACTTTACGTCGCTAAAGTATATGTCATTATCAATCAGACTCATTGTTCAGTCCTGCCTTAATATATCCTTTGAACAATTCTAAATCGTCTTTTGTCGTGAGTTTTATGTTCTTGTCCGAACCAGCCGCGAAATAGAGCCGCTCACCAAGCTCGACCATCATCGTATTTGTGTAAGACGAACCATATATGCCAATCTCTTTCTCAAACGCCTCATGATATGCCCTGTCGAGCTTCCCGTATTTATATGCCTGCGGAGTTGCTACGCGTCTAAGCATTTCGCGCGGTATGTATTTCAAGGTAGAGATGTCGTTGTCGATCACAAATATCTGCTTATAGTACGGCATTGACGTGACTGCGTTGCCGTCTCCATCCGATCCGAATGCAGCATCATGAACGGTGCACTTAAAATCTTTTCAACCTTGACTCTCACCGATTCATCCAGTTCAGGTCTAATCCGCTGGCTTTCAAACTCAATTTTGGGGGTAAGAAGGCTGTCCTCCGGCAGGGGGATATCAAGCAGACACGGAGCGCTGTCGGTAAACCAGGATCCGAAATCATCAAGCTCATCATAGGACGAAAGATTGGCCGCTCTGATCCCGTAGGCTTCAGATATCGCACAAAAGTCCGGCACACTGTACCCTCCAGACGCCGTCGTGTTGGCAAAGCGGTCATCAAGGTCAAAATGCTGGGTCTCACTGATTTTTCCCAGCACTCTATTGTTCAGAATAAAAACCTTTATCGGCAGGTTTTCACGTTTCACCGTTTCCAACTCCTGGATATTCATCTGAAACCCACCGTCCCCAGCAATACAGTAAACCGGTTCTTTGCCTGCGGCTATACAGGAACCGATCGCATAGGGCAAGCCGCAACCCATTGTGCCATACCCGCCGCTAATGTGTATCCGGCCATTATAGCCTTTCAGTTCAAGCGACTGCGCACACCAGCACTGGTTCATTCCGACGTCCACTGCCACGATCGGGTCAGACGGTAGCAGGGACGAGATCTTCTCCACGGCCCTGTTCCCTGGTTGTTTGTCATACTCAGACAGGGCTCTCTTTGCCTCAAGACACCGCCCCTTCCATGTGGAATAGTCATTGACATTTTCATCCAAAAGTTTTCTTAAGAAATCCCGCGCATCGGTGTGATATTTTTTCTCATTTGGCTTTATATCCCTGCTCAATTCGTATTCATCTATATCGCAGCGTACCAAATCCGCCTTGGGAGCAAATTTTGTTGCTGTTCTACCGACTTGGCGAATCCCCAAGCGTGCTCCGATCGATACAATCAAATCACACTCGTTGAGGATCATATTGGCAACGCGGTTTCCATGCGTCCCTATAAATCCTATATGGAGATCGCCCTGTGCAAGGTCTACGCCGTTCATCGTTGTCAAAATGGGGATATTTGTTTTCTTTGCGAATTCGTGGAGCATATCGACCGCTTCTTTTCCGGCGCTTCTCACGCCGTTACCCACGAGCAGTATCGGCTTGTTGTACGTCGAGTGGAAAATCAATGATAACACCCCCTTTTCTTCCAAGGAGCGCCATATTATATGCGCGGCTGGCAATGTCGGCAAAGCCTTTGCTGCTATAGGCAGTCACAGAATACTTGGTGATATTCCTCGTCATAGAGACGATATCCATCTCCTGAAAGCCATTTTGCCGGATCCCGGAAAACCCCTTCATTTCGTTTGTGGGGACATTCCCGCAAATACCCATAACAGGGAATCCATCGAACCACGCGTCGGCCAATCCGCCCAAACCGTTCACTGCCCCAGGACCGGATGTCGTAAAATACACGCCGATCTTACCGCTCATCCTTGCATATCCATCTGCAGCCAGAGCACAGCCCTGCTCGTTATAGCAGACGTGGGTCCTGATCTCATTTCGGCGTTTATAAAGCGCATCCATAAACGGAACGATATACCCGCCCGCATAGCCGAACACATCGGTCACGCCGTGTTTTATCAGGAAATCCACCAAATACTCAGAACAATTCATGACTGTCGTCCTCTATCAACACAATAAAGCAGTTCCTCTGGGACTCTCAGCAACGCCTCAAACAGCGCCAAATCTTCTTTTGTGGTGATTTTTATGTTACTTGACGTCCCTTTAGCAAAGTACACTCTTTCGCCGCAGTGTATCAGCAAAGAACTCGTAAAGGTAAAATCGTGTCGGTTTTCTTGTTCTGCTTTTTCGTAACACTTTAATGCAAGCGAATATTTGTATGCCTGGGGAGATGCCGTGAGCATCACATGTTCCCGGTCGATATCCGTTATGCCGGACTGAAAATCTTCAGTATAAACGATCGGCGGGTGGCAGGCAATCGATGAGGAAGCATTACCCTTTTCGTGTGCTACCCTGATAACCTCATCTATCGCCTTCTGCGGCAGGATAGGCCTCACTGAATCGTGGATGATGATGAAATCATCAGGGCAAATCTTATCTTTCAGGAAAAACACACCGTTTCGTATCGAATCATGCCCGGTGTTTCCGCCTTCAATGATCCATTTCACTTTTGATAAGGAATATTGCGCAACGATATCCTTTACTCTGTCGCTCCAGTCCTTCACGTTTACCACAACGATTTTTTCAATCTGTGGATTGCGTTGAAAATTCTCAATGGAATAGGCGATGATGGGTTTCCCCTTGATTTCAATGAATTGCTTTGGGATCTCAGATCCCATTCTCTTTCCGATGCCACCGGCCAATATAATTACATAGTTACCCATTATCGTTCATACTCTATTTTCATATCAATGGATTAACTCCGTCAGTCTGTCAAGACACATCGTCGTTGCATTCCCAGTGCGTGTAACGTACTTTCTGCAATAATCCCATGCCGCTTTGCATTCAGATTGATAATCTATATTTTTAATTGCCTCTATAAGCTTTGTTTCGTCACGGATGACCCCATTAGGAAAATCCTTCTCAATATCCAGAAACAGCCCGGTATCTTCACAGTATCGCTCATAATCGTAACCGTAGCAAAACATCGGCTTTCCTAAAAGGCCATAGTCAAAGAAAGCGCTGGAATAATCAGATACCAATATATCAGCGGCCAGATAAAGCTTGTTAACATCCGGATAGCCTGTCATATCTATGATATATGATGGATCAAATGCAGAACACTTGCCTTCAGAAAAATGATGCTGACGTATACATATGATATATTCTTTGCCCAATTGTTTCCTCCAAAGATCGTAATCCAATTCTTTTACGCCATATTCTCTCCACGTAGGCATATATAGTATCATCCGCTTATTATCCGGAATTCCAAAATCTTTTCTTACCGAATATCTGTCATCATCTGTAAATTGGATCAATTCATCTTCCCTCGGGCGGCCACAATATAGCATTGATGATTCCTTCGCATTGAACCATTTAACAAATATATCTTTCATATAAGCGCCATCACAACAAAAGATATCCACTGTTGACAAGTCATAGTCATTTCTATTTTTAATTGCATTTCCACTTTTCTTAAAGCCACTTCCGTGCCAAGTATTCAAATATATGGCAGATTTCTTCTTAAAGTGGAGCCCTCTTTCGATATTTACATTTGTGATCCATATCTTTGCTTTCAGTGCCGTAATAAAATAAGCTGGCGAATCAATCATGACAAGGCTTGTTCTATTATTATGAACGCTCGGGCAGTTGCTCTCATCAAATTTTTTAGGAGACTCAAACGCCCAAACAAAATGGTATTGTAGAAATCGCTCATCCACTAACATTTTTTCATAAAGGACGCGAGGGCTATCGCTGTACTGCTCGCCGCCGTACGAGTTGAGCAAAACCAGCGTGTTATCCGTCTTTACAAAGAGGCCAACGAAGCGGAACAGTGTGCTCATAATATTTCTATAGATTAACTGCACTACACTGTTATGTTTAATAAGATATGCCAATTTTTTGCGCATACAATCACCTGCTACCTGCAAAATATTATTGTAGTCTAGCGGTTCAATCCTTTAATATACCCTCTATATTTTCTGCGATATTATAAACAGAATTTCTATTATAAATATAAAACCACGTCTAACTCACTCTGCACCATCAGCAGTAAAGACTACTCTTACCGTCTTCACCAATATCTTCACATCCAGCCAGAGGGACCGGTTCTTGATGTACTCCACATCAAAGAGCACTTTCTCCTCCGGCCGCAGGAAATATCCTCCGTTGATCTGCGCCAGGCCCGTCAGCCCCGGCTTCACCTTCAGCCGCTCACGGAACCCATGGATGTACGTCTCAAACTCGTCATAGAACACCTGTCGCTCCGGCCGGGGTCCCACGAAGCTCATATCCCCCTTCAGGATGCACCACAGCTGGGGCAGCTCGTCCAGCCGCACCTTCCGCAGGAAGGACCCCACCTTCGTGATACGCGTATCGTCATCTCCACGGGACCACTGGGCACCGTCCTTCTCCGCATCCTTCCGCATCGTGCGGAACTTGGTCATGCGGAAGGGCTTTCCGTCCTTCCCCAGCCGCTCCTGGGAAAACAGAGGCCCGCCCTCGGACGTGGCGCTCACCACCGCACCGATAATGAGCATAGGGATGCACAGCACTACCAGCGCCACGGCGGAGGCCGTGACGTCGAACAGCCGCTTTATGAAGCTGTACACAAGCTTGTCCTCTATCCGGCCCAAGGGCTCTATGTAATACTCCCCCCTCTTCTCAAAGGGCAGTATCACCGCCGCTCCCGCCTGCACGGACGTGTATTCTCTTTTCTCCGTCGCCTGGTCCAATCCTATCGTCCTATCTGTTTCTGCTCTTTTAGGTTCATGCTTTTCTATGACAAATTAGTTTTTGAATTAAAAAAGATAGTTTTTATTTTTGATTTATACCTAAATTATTTAATAATTCAATTTTATGGGGCGTAATGGGCACTGCATTTTTGCCCGCTGTCTGCACCAGATTTCTCTGCCTATAGACCCATCTGCCCAGTGCAAAGCCATCTGGTGTACGATACGCCACCGGCATATTCAGCGTCCCGTTCTGCCGGAAGTACCGCGCCGCTTCCTCATACGCCCGGCTCCATTGGCTCTCGAACCGGTTTCCCCAGTCCATCCCTATCGCCTCCAGCCGCCTCTCCTGCTCCGTCGTCAGCGGCCGGTTCCGGTTTTTCCCCGCATGGGTCTGCCGCAGGTTCCTCACCCACGCCCCCAGGTTGAAACCCGTCTCCGTCCTGTATCCCACCGGCACGTTCAGGTCCCCGTGCTCCTTGTAGTACTGCGCCGCTTCCAGATAGTTCTGCTCCCACCGGATGCTGTACACATCCCACTGCATCCCTATGGCATTGAGACGGGCGACTCGTTCTTCTGTCAGCACCGTCCGCTGCTCCCCGTTCAAATACTGGTCCCGCAGGTTCGATATCCACTTCCCCAGCTTGAAACCGTCCGCCGTCACATACTTCACCGGCACCAGCAGGTCGCCATGCTCTTTGTAATAGGCCTCCGCGTACCGGAAATTCCGCTCCCACGCCGTCTCCAGCCGGTTGGTCCACACCATCCCGATGCTGTCCAGCCGGGCTATCTGCTCCTCTGTCAGCCTGCCCGCCTGCCGTCCGGACCGCACCAGCCGCTGGGTCGTTATCCACGAGCCTAAGCAAAGACCATTGCTGACATATTTCTTTGGCACATTCAGATGTCCATGCTCCGCATAGAATGCACTGGCCGCTTGGTAATACTGCTCCCATGTACCCGTCAAGCTGTTCTGCAACGCACGGAACAGCTCCACGCAGTCCCGCACCTGCTCGATGACCTCAAACCGCTCCGTCACCACTTCCGCGCCCTCTCCTTGGAGGTACATCCGCTGGATGGCCGTGGTCATTTCCTCCTGCAAAGCCCCAATGCTCAGCAGGTTCTCCATGTTGTTCACCACGTCCAGGATCAGCGGCGTGGCGCTGTCCCCGGCAGTCAGGGCCCTGCCTATCTGCTGTTTGTAGATCGTCGGCGACACCGTGGGTCTAAAGAGAATGACGCCAGAGATGCCCGCCACATGGATGCCCTCGTTGAGCATGTCCACGCAGAACAGAAGTTTCAGATGTTCGCTCTCGTCCGCCTTGAACGCCCCAAACGCCTTGCTGGTGCTGGGGTCCTCCGAATACACCGTGTAGCAATGAGGATTTTCGTCTATTCCCCCGAACCATTCGGGGACATGGCTCTGCATCTCCCGGATATGCTCCACATTGGCGCAGAACACGATGTACTTGCCAGTCCTATTGGTAATATGCCGCTGGAATATCACATCCAGGCCGTCTGCCTGCTCCAGCGCCCGCCGCAGCGCGTCCAAATATCTCTGGGCCTCGTCTCGAATGCCAAATGCCCGGGCGGCGTTTATCCGCTTCTGCCAGCCCTCCAGGTCCTGCTGGTATTTGTAGACCGTGGTCACATACTTGGGCGCGGGCAATATCCCTCGCACGATGGCCTCTCCCAGGCCCATCTCGCTGGCAACGTCTCCGCCGAACAGCTCCTCCGCCATGTCCCGCTGGTTGTCCAGATACCGCACGCTGGTGGCCGACAGTCCTAGCAGCCGGGCATGGGGATGGGACCGGAGCAGACGCTCCACCCCCTGGCCCCACATCTCCGCCCCGCAGCGGTGGAACTCATCCAGGATGATATAGTCCGCTTCCAGCCCGGATATCTCTTCCTCGCCTATAAGCATGAGCTTGGCGTAAGTAACGAACTCAATGGCCTCAAAGGGGAACCCCGGCGCCAGGCGGCGCAGGTTCTCTGTCTGGGTCTTGAAGATGTACTCGCTGGGCGACAGCCACAAAAAGCGGGCGGAGGCGTTGTCCTCCACCAACTTGAAGGCAATGAAGCTCTTGCCCGTCCCTGTGGGATGGACCACAGCGGCGCGACCCTTTTCCGCCAGCAGGCGGCACACGGACCGATACGCTTTTTCGTTGTGCGGGTACAGCTCCACGCCCATCTGCTTTCCTCTCCAATAACCACATAATCTGCATTATGTGGTAAATAAGCGGCGTGAAGCCGCCTCAGTAGGTTAGGCGTATTATAGCTTGTTTTGGCCTTGTTGTCAACGATATGGCCGCTGCCAAATCTTGCAGTGCCACTATATTGGCATATTTATCATTGCATTGTAACTATATGTAGTAACTGAAAACATGGCCGCTTGTGACCATATAGATTTAGAAATTTCAATTTTAAACGTTTTTTAGGCCCGGTATCTGCGGATACCGGGCCCTTTTTGCCTGTTTTACCCCTCTTTTCGCCATGGTTTACCACATAATGCAGATTATGTGGTTTTTTCTTTTTGCGCATAAGCAAGGCAGAGGCAGATGTTCGATCTGCCTCTGCTGTTTTATGTCCGATTATTAACACTTCTGGGTCCCTCGACAGCTACATAGTAGAAAAGGCCCTCCCCTTCTGTGTGCACAGGCAGCAGAGCACCCAGTCTTTTACACCCCTCAGTCGAAATGTGTCGACACATTTTTGTCGCTGCTTTCTAACTTTTTGGCCTCTCCTGGCGGCTATATAGTAGAGGGACATCCTTCGCCCCAGCGGAAGCGCGAACCGCGCGGGGCTGCCAGACAACCGAATAGCCCATTCATCAGACACATTCCCATTGTCATTGCGATGAGCATGAGCCACTTCAGCGGCCGCGCCATGACCTGCCTCCGGCAGAGAGCGACTGACGGCCCGCTGAGATCGCCGGGCGGCACCCGGCGCGGCGATGACCAGCAATGGGGACAATGATACTCCCGTCCAGCCACAGTCGGCGGCTCT
>NZ_CANRKH010000050.1 GCF_947631165.1 uncultured Dysosmobacter sp.
TGCGGCGCAATGACTTTGCTGTTTTTCTTTATATAAAAAGTGACAGACCCCCCTTGGCGGTCTGTCAACTTATCTTGTACCAAGGCAAGAAATATACTTTTTAGGTAGTCTCGCCCTATCCGACTGCGAATCCAGCGTAGCGAATCGCGGTCGGAAGCGAAGAAAAAGCACGTCCGGCGTATGAAAAGGCCCTAAGGCCTTTTCATCGCCTTAGGACTTTTTCTGAACTGGCTCTATGCTATAAAAAGACTTTGCGCCACAATAGATTCAGCTATCCTCCTTGCTTGGATGTCCGCTGTACATCGCTTTTATTTGGTCAAGAGTTAAATACTCAAAAATTACTTTATTAAGCATTGCTTCTCTGTTGGAAATAAAATCAGAAAAACTTATGATAAGTTCCTTCTCAGCATCTGCTTTTTCCTTATAAGTACCATCCGCAGAAGAATTTGTGCGAATTTTTTGAGTTAGTTCGATTGAGCATTCGCTATATTTTGATATTAACTGAAGAAGTTTAATTGCTTCTGCATTATCTGGCGCATTATCTGGATATGCTTTTAATTCAGATAAGAGTTCAATAGTACAAAGCCTGATTTGCTTGTTTCTATAATCCATCTTGATTTTAAGGAATAGTTTCTTAAAATCATCTGGTTGGTGGGCAACATCTGACAAATCAACAAGTGTTGCCTCGGTATTGCACGCACTAATAAAGTTTTGCATTTTTTCTTTTAATCGCGAGATGTTTATGTTTTCATGCTCAATTATCTTATTTATGGCGGAAAGCTCATTGGATCTTTTTGTTAGATTTTCCAAGCGTCCTTGTGCTGCATCATTTTCTTCCTTGAACTTTTTATTCTGCCATACAGCTAACAGGCCCAGGGCAACAGTGCTGACAAAGATCAGTATATCTCCGGCACCCCATTTTGCGACTAACCATTCATTAGGTGCAGTGATGGAGAAGAGGCAGTGAATAATAAAGGCAAATAAGCCACTGCAAATAATCCAAATGAGGAATAAATGCTTTTCGAGCAATTCTTTTAACCGATTCACAACTCCTATACTCCTTTTACAATTGTTTATATTTTATGTGCTTTCTTTGTTTTCCATATTAAGGGTAGCCCTTTCCTCTGTAGCCGCCTCTAATGACATTATCCGGTGATCTTCCGTCAGCACACGCATCTGGCTGATTGCAATTGCATTGAGCTTTGAGAGACGCTCTGCTTGTGTCATCCCCTCATTAATAAATACCGCATTCAGGTTTTCCAGATTGGACAGGCATACAAGCTGCGATACATTGGCATAATCTCGGATATTGCCCTTGAGGTCAGGATTCTCTTCCCGCCATTGTTTTGCCGTCTTGCCGAAAAGAGCCATGTTCAAAACATCCGCCTCACTGGCATAGACCAGAGACATCTGCTTTGCTGACAATTCCGGCGGAATCAAGTTTTCCTTGATTGCGTCGGTATGGATACGATAATTGATTTTTGCCAGATTGCGCTTGATGTCCCAACCAAGTTGAAGCTGTTCTTCCGCTTTCAGCCGCTCAAACTCTTTGATCAAATAGATTTTGAATTCAGGGCTGATCCACATTCCAAATTCGAATGCAATATCCTTGTAGGCATAGGTCCCACCATAGCGTCCGGCCTTTGCCCTCAAACCAATGGCGTTGGTTTTTTCTACCCACTCTTTCACACTGAGTTTATAGCTGTTCAATCCTGCCTGACTTCTAATTATGGCGAATTCGCCATAATTAAAATTGGGATTATGGATCTGCTCCCAAATGCCAAGAAACTCTACCGTGTTTCTATTTCGAAGCCAGTCTGAAATGAAGAAGTCACCATCTTTTGCTTTCAACATATCCGTCAGAGAGATATAGTCCTTGTCATCAATGGTGGTGACTGTAATTTCAGCTCCACTGACGATCATTTTGCTGTTCATAGATGCGGCCCTCCTTTGCACTCACGTTGGATATACTCTAAAATACCTTGGCAGCCTTCCTCCACATCCCGCCAAGTTGTTGCAAAGTCGCCGGTGTACCACGGATCGGCCACATCGCCGGGACGGTCGGTAAAGTCCATCAGAAGATGCATCTTCTCGGAAAAGTCCCCGCCGCAGATGCGGTACATGCTGCGAATATTGGCCCGATCCATCCCAATCAGGAAATCGTATTCCTCGTAATCCTCGTTGCGGAGCTGCCGCGCCGCATGGCCGGCACAGTCGATCCCATGCTTCGCCAGCTTCCGCCGGGCCGGAGGATAAACCGGATTGCCAATCTCCTCGGTACTGGTGGCGGCGGACTCGATATGGAACTGAGCTTCCAGTCCCGCCTTTTTCACCAGATCCTTCATCACAAATTCGGCCATTGGACTTCTGCAAATGTTGCCGTGGCAGATAAAAAGTATCTTTGTCATTTTTGGTCTCATACTCCTGAACCGTTTCTTCCTGTTCAGTATAACATACAGGTGCCTTATCGTCGAGAGGAACTTCTAAATGCGCAGAGGAAGCAATTTGATTTCTCAATTCGATTTTGGACCAGCCATATTGCTCTAACGCACGAATATACCATGCGCGCTCATTCATCGTAAGATTCGCTTCTAAAATGACAACATTCAGCGTCCAACTGATCTGCATTGCGTGCTCCATCAAAACAGGATCGCTGCCATAGACGCGGCAGAATTCCCGCATGCGCCGCAGATTACGCGGGGAGAAGCTTGTGGCCGTGGGATATGCAGCCTGCAAATACTCAGAGGCCGCGACCGCCGCACCTTTCTCGATCCTGGCGCTGACCAGTCTGCCGATCTCGCGGTATCGTTCCATCTGGGATAATTTTGCCGCCATCAGCTTATCCAAATCCGCGTACAGGGCGCTGTAGTCAACAGGTTTTCTGATATTCATAGCCTTCTCCTTTCCGGCGTAAATCTGCCTGATTTGCTCTAACGAAAAGGGAAACGCGGCGCACTGCCACGCTTCCCTTTTCGTTAGATAAATTTCAAAATTCTTCTTGCAATATATCCTGAAGGCATTCGCTCTCTAGATCCAAGACATCGTTCAATGGGATCTTCGTGCCGTCCGTCAGGACCAGGGTCCGTTCCAGCGTATCCACCTTCTTCAGCCGTCCAGTGGCAGTGACATAGCTACCGCCTTCTTTCCTCTCGTCCGGCTGGAACCACGTGATGGTGACCTCTGGCTGCCGGTCTATGATCTCCGCCAACACCTGCTGTTTCAGATCCAGCCTTGCCTTGCTGTCCTCGTCCAGCTCGATGCGCCGCTGGGTCAGCCGCGCCGTCTCCGCGATAGCGGCGCTGTGGCCGGTGAGAGCGGCGAAAGGACTGAAAATGGCGGCACGGTCAGAAATGGGCATCCGGGGATGACGCTCCGAGGTGGGATGGGACAGGCGGAGGATGTCGTCATACTTACCGCTCATGCGTGATGCCCTCCATGTAATGATCACACTCTTTCCCGTGACCGTTGATTATCCCAATGGCTTGCAGATAGGAGTAGATCACAGTGGAGCCAACGAAGGTCATGCCCCGTTTCTTCAAGTCTTTTGAGATCTGATCAGACAGGGGAGAGGTGGTGCGGATCGAATAGTCTTCAAAGACCACTTTTCCGTCAGTAAAGCCCCAGATATATGCATCGAAGGAGCCGAACTTCCGCTGGATCTCTCGAAAAATACGGCTGTTGGTGACGCTGGCTTTTACCTTGAGTCTGTTTCGGATGATCCCCGGATCATTCAGAAGCTCCGCACATTTGGCTTCGTCATAATTGCAAACCTTCTCAATATCAAAGTCATCATAGGCGGCCCGGAAGTTTTCCCGCTTGTTCAGGACGCACTCCCAAGACAATCCGGCCTGAAAGGACTCCAAAAGCAACAGCTCATAGAGTTTCTGGTCGTCGTGCTCCGGAACGCCCCATTCTGTGTCATGGTATTGGATATAGATTGGATTTTTCAAGTTCACCCACTGGCACCGCCGAATCTCTCTGTTCATGCTTTATGCCCTCCAATGGTCTTATTTCGCTCTCTGGCCGTGGCGCCGTCCTCCAGATTCATCCCCTTCAAAATGGCATTTTTCCCGTACTTTTTCTTGATGGCCAGCATGGCCTCCTGCTTCTTCCGTTCCCGTACCAGGGCAGTCCTGTCCGCCTCCTTCTGCTTTTCTTGGGTAGCATAGTCAGTGAACAGGTCCAGTTGTTCCGCTGCAGGTTCTTTCGGCACGTCTGCCTCCGTCAGCAGGCGGTTGGCTGAGATGCTCAGCCGCCGCACCAGAAGTGCCTTGTCCGCGATGCGGTCGAACAGATCCAAAGCAGCATGAATGATCTCGTTGGTGGAGGAGCTGTACCGGCTCAGATTAGCCGTGCCAGTGGAGTGCTTGGGGATCTTCCGTCCATAGCGGTCGGTGGTGACGGAGCCTTTATAAGCTTTCGCCCGCTGGGGATCGGAGAGGTTTTCGATGTCATAGCCGATGGTCAACACCAGCTGGTTGGTCATCAGCCCCTTGTCCACCAGGTCCAGAGACAGGGCGTCCGCCATCTCCCGTACTACCAGCTGGGCTTTCTTAAAATCATAAGGACATTGGAGCACCTGCCCGGAGACGATGCTCTTGTTCTCCGGCCTGCAGGCTTTCACATCGGCAATGGTGCATGGCTCCCAGCCCCAGGCATGGTCGATCAGAATTTCGGTATTGACGCCGAAGAGCTTGTACAGCAGTTCCTCATTGTAGTAGTCCCCAGGCTTACCGATGGAGCACCGGGCAATATCGCCCATGGTGTACAGACCGCTGGCCTCCAGCTTTTTCGCGTAGCCGGGTCCAACCCGCCAAAAATCCGTCAGTGGCCGGTGATCCCACAGCAGGCGGCGGTAGGTCATCTCGTCCAGCTTGGCGATGCGGACGCCGTCCTTGTCCGCCTTGATATGCTTGGACACAATGTCCATGGCGACCTTGGCCAGATACAGGTTGGTCCCCATCCCCGCCGTGGCAGTGATGCCCGTAGTCTCCAATACATCCAGGATCATCCGCTTGGCAAGTTCACGGGCTGTCAGCTGATAGGCGTCCAGATAGTTGGTAACGTCCATAAACACCTCGTCGATGCTGTATGGGAAGATGTCCTCCGGTGCGATATACCTCAGATACACGTTGTAGATCTTCGTGCTCCAGTCGATATAGTGGGCCATCCTGGGCGGGGCCACAATGTAGTCCAGCGCCAGTTCTGGAGAAGCCTTCAGCTCCGGATCATGCCAGGAGGAACCGGTAAACTGACGGCCCGGCGCGCGTCGCAGCCGCTGGGCGTTGACCTCCTTGACCCGCTGGACCACCTCAAACAGCCGGGCCCGACCCGAGATGCCGTAGGCTTTCAGAGAGGGGGACACAGCTAGGCATATGGTCTTTTCCGTGCGGCTTTTGTCTGCCACCACCAGGTTGGTGGTCATAGGGTCCAGGCCCCGCTCCACGCACTCCACCGAGGCATAAAAGCTCTTCAGGTCGACGCAGATGTAAGTGCGTTTTTTCATATGTTGGCCACCTCCTTCTGTATAGCAGTTCCGCAAGATCCGATACTGCAATTATAGCACATTAGTTCGATTGGTGCCACAGGAAAATATTTATTTCAGAAAGAGATCCACACAGCCAATGGCCATGTGGGTCTCCTGTATTTTTGATTTTATTTCGTTTCCAGCTTGGATATCTGCTCCCATTGCAGGATGTATTTTTCGTCGATGATTTCATTGCGGTGATGGTGGCCAAAGAACCAGTAGGAAAATTCACAGCGTCTCTTTACAAGTTCCAGGAAGTCTGTCAGCGGATTTGTCAAGTAGGCCGGATCAATTTTTAAAATGATATTTCTGGGCGCACAGTGGGTCAAGATGCAGTCTACTTTCCAGTCAGCCCGTTCCAAATTGGCCAGCGCCTCGTCGTATTCCTCTTCGCAGGGCAGCTCCTGCGGCCACCAGCTTTGTCCCAGCACACGGAGCCGCTGACAGGTCCTCCGCTTCCGCCAGTATTCCTGCTCGAAGTTCGGCGCGGCGGGGTCCAGGATACCATCCTCAATATCGTGGCTTCTGGCGCCGCCCATGGTAAACCAGGTTAGACCGTCGATCTTGAATATCTGTCCCCGCATCAGGTGGAGAATATGCTCACGCACTGGATGCACTTTTCCACCGTGCCATTCCATCTGCGGTAGAGCATTCAGCAAGGTAAAGTTTTCATGGTTGCCGTCTATGAATAGCGTCGTAAAGGGCTTGTCCTCCAGCCAATCCAGCCAGTAGTTCTCCTCCCGTGAATCGCTCCACAGTCCCCCAAAGTCGCCGCAGATGATCACATAGTCATCCCGGCAGAGCTTTTTCTGCTGTGGGAAGTATTTCATTCCAAACCGCTGGAATCCGCCGTGACAGTCGCCTGTAACATATATCATGACGCTCTCATCTCCTTTTCCGTATCTACGTATTGCTCGATCTCCATCCCATCCTTGAAGCGTATGAGCAGGTGTTCCTTGTCCAGCACTTTGATATTGCTGATGAGCTGCCGTACCAATACTTCATCGAAGTCGGTAATAGCGGCCTCCGCTCCGTCCACCTCAGACTCAATCTGATCCATACGCCGGTCAAATTCGGAAGCGGTTCGGCCCAGCCGTTCCAGTTCCGCCTTCTTCAGCATCAATCGGGTCTTCGCCATATGGACCTGTTGGAGTTCATCATCATACGCAGTACACTCTACTCCAGCACTTACCGCCAGTTGGAACAGCTCCAGCTGGCGGTCCTGCAGCCTGCGGATCTGGCTTTCCACCGCAGGGAGACTCTGCTCCTGCTCATCTCTTGACAGTACTGCCGCAATGCTGTCCATCAGTATTTGTTTTGCCACTCTTGCCTGGAACATCTCGTTGATGGCGGAGAGGATAGCCGCATGCAGGGCGGGCTCCTCCAATGTGGGAGCGTTCTTGCAGTATTTCTTCCCATGTTCCAGCCGGTTAAGGCACCGCCAGACGTGCCGGCGTTCCCCACGGGGCATCCAGAGCCGCCGACGGTAGGGGCTTCCGCACTCACCGCAGACCAACAGCTCGTTGAGCGCATATTTCCCACTGTATTTGCCAAGCTCCGTCTTTGCCTTATCGGAGGTCTTTCGCAGTCCGGAGCGCCGTGCCATTTCCTCCTGCACTCTGCGAAATGTCTCCCGGTCGATGATAGGGGGATGACACTCGTGGACGTAGTATTTAGGCAGCTCCCCGGTGTTTTTCTTCTGCTGATGAGTGAAGAGATCCGCCATATAGGTCTTCTGGAGCAGTGCGTCCCCAATGTACTTCTCATTCTGGAGCATTCTCTGGATCACGCTTTCCCTCCAGCGGTCTTTCCCTCGAACAGTTTTGATCCCATCCGCCATCAGATCCTTGCAGATCTGGCTGGTGCTGTGGCCCATCAGGTATCGGGCGAAGATCCTGCGGACGACAGCGGCCTGCTCCTCATCCACCTCCGGCTGACCATCCGCTCCCTTTCGATAGCCGAGAAAGCTCTCATACTGATAGTATACCTTGCCATCCTTGAAATTTTTACGGTGGCCCCACTTTACATTTCCGCTGAGGGACTCGCTCTCCGCCTGGGCCTGGGAGAAGAAGAATGTCAGGATCATTTCGTTGTCCATGTACAAGGTGTTGACATTTTCCTTTTCAAAGTAGACGCCTACGCCGATCCGTTTCAGGCGGCGGACATAATCCAATCCATCCAGGGTGTTGCGTCCAAACCGGGACACAGACTTGGTGATGATCAGATCGATCTTGCCCTTTTCACAATCTCGGATCATCTTCAGGAACTCCTTGCGTTTCTTGGTGGAGGTTCCGGTTTTGCCTTCATCGGCATAGAGGCGGACCATAGTCCACTCCCGATTGGCATTGATCTTCTCTGTGTAATATTCGATCTGTGCCTCATAGCTGGAAAGCTGCTCATCCTTGTCGGTGGATACCCGACAGTAGGGAGCCACTCGAAGGTGCTGCTTTCGGATATCCCGCTCCTCCAGCGCAGGATCAGCGGGAATAACGGTAATTCGCCTTGGCGCTTTTTCTGTTTCACTCATGCGGGCTGCTCCTTTCCAGATTGTTGTACGACTTTTCCATTGATCAGTTCCAGCTCCAGAACTCCATCTTTTCCGATGCGGATATGCTTGACCGCAGTCTCCAGCAGTTCCTTGAGAATGTCATCATCAATGTCGCCGTACTCCAACTGTTTGCACAGGTGCTCCAGTTGATATCCCGGCGTGGGATCTGGAATAGCGGCATAGCTTTCAGCTGCGGAGGCAAAGATCAGCGCTCTAATCAGTTCGACATCCTCTGCGCCGCGGTTGAAGGCCAGATTCAGCTCGTTCTCGATCCGGATAGCATCCCTGGAGGGCCCCTTGGCTGTCGGTACCTCGGGCGGCGTCAGCAGGTATGGAGCTTGAGATAATTCCATGAGACACTCACGCAGGGCAGTGATCAGGACGTGGTTCTCCATATAAACCGTCGAGCCGCAGACAGGACTCTCACAGCGCCAGCAGGATCTGCCATTGGTGCAGGTATGCCGCTGCATCTTCGCCCCGCACAGAGCACACACAGCCTTTTTCCGGATAGCGTCGATCTCTTTTGGACGGGGAGTTCCCACTGCCTTTTCTCTCTGTTGAAATCGGGCCGCAAGGAAGTCCTCTCCGTCAATGAGCCGAGGATACAGTCTGCCGCCCAAATAGGTCTGGTTTTCTAAGATTCGCTTGACCATATGCTTGTTCCACTGCTCTGTGTGCTGGTGGTATTTGATTTTCTGACGCTCCATCTCCCTTGCGATCTGGCTGTAGGAGAGGCCGCTTAAATACAGTTGGAAGATATCCCGCACGGCGTTGGATTCCACCGGATGAAGGCAAGCCTGTCCCTGCTCGATCCTATAGCCAAAGGGAATCTTTCTCTGCCATGCCATCTACCGCACCGTCCTTTCCATGCACTCGGTAAGCTCCAGCTCATTGAGCAGACGGATCTTTGCTTCCTCTGCTGATATGACCTGTATCCGCTCAATCAGGGCTTCGAAGATTTCACCGTCCACAGTTTTCTTCCATGGGGAAGCTCCTTCCAGATAGTCCAGCATCGTTTCCGTAGCCTGGATCTGCTGATTCCCTCCCATGGTTTCCAGAATATTGCGGCGCAGTTTTCTCAAATCCTTCTGCTTGCGGATGATCTCATCCTGCTGGGATAAATAAAGAGCAGGATCTACATACCCTTTCGACTTCAGTCGAACCAGTACGAGATTCTGCTCAGATAGGTGTGCAAGCTCATGGTCGATATCGCTTATTTTACGGTTGGAGCGCAATTCCCGTTCCTGCAGCTCACGGAGCCGCTCCAACATGGCGCCCAGGATTTGATCCCTATTTTTTATTAGCTTTCCAGACAGCCGAAGGACCGCCGCCGTGATCTCTGACTCTGGGATCTGCGGAACGGGACAGCGGCTTTTTGATTGATCGTGCTTGCGACAGACCCAGTAGATCTTACCCTTTGTAACCTTCCTGCGGCATACGGAACCGCACACAGCACAGAAGATGTGCTTGCTGTAGATTGATGGACGGGGTTGTGCATTGCTGAGGAACTGCTCTTTTCGGAAGGCCATCAACGTCTTTACTTTCTCAAATTCATCCATGCTGACAATAGCTGGATGGGTGTTCTCCACAAAGTATTGCGCTTTCTGACCGGTATTTCGCACCTGCCGGAAAGGGACGGTATCCGTGGCGTATGATTTCTGCCAGATCATATTCCCGGTATAGGAGATATTGGTGAGGATGTAACTGACTGTGCTTGGATGCCACCGTTCTCGGCCATGGCCCCGGATCGCACCCAAGTCATTTAGCTCGTTGGATATATCATCTATGCCCTGGCCGTTCAGATAAGTTCGGAAAATGTACTGCACGATATCAGCTTCTTCTTTGACGATTTCCAATTCGCGCTCCACCAGCCGGTATCCATAGGGAGCAGTGGGCGGAGTGAAGATGCCCTTTTGCATCCGCATTCGGTTGCTGTGGCGCATGGTGCTGGAGTGATTGGTAGATTCCATCTGGGCAAAGGCTCCGTAGATCTGCGCCGCCTGTTCGGTGGTCAGCTTGCCGGTATCGATATTCTCCTTTTCGAAGTAGATGGAAATGCCCAGTCGGAGCAGTTCCCGCATATATTGGATATACTCCTTGGTATTTCGGGCGAAACGGGAGATGGATTTGACCAGTATCCGGTCAATCTTTCCCGCGCGGCAGTCCTCCAGCATCCGATTGAAATCGTCCCGTTTTTGCGTCTCCAGCCCACTCAGCCCCTCGTCGGCATAGATGTCTACCATAATCCAGTCCTCTCTGGAGGATATGTATTTGGTATAAAAGTCCACCTGTGCGAGATACGAGTTGATCTGATCCTTCGAATCGCTGCTGACACGGGCATAGGCTGCCACACGGAGCTTTTGCTTCTCCAGCACCCTGGGATCTATGACTGTGATCCTGGGTGCCTCCATGGCCGTATTTAGGTTCTGCATCATAGTATTTTTACCTCCTTGCAGCAACGACAATACCACAGGCCTTGGACAATAGCTATTCACCAAAGCCAACAAGAACGCGGAGCTCAAAATGCGAAAATTGGCAAGGTTATTGTCCTTTGTTAGTCAGATAAGGAGGAGTGTGGGGCGGAGCCTGTATTCCAATTCCCGACGGATCTGCTGGGTCTCCTTGGCATCCAACAAACCACGCTTCGCCAGTTGTTCCATCAGCTTCAGGGCAGAGAAAAATATAAGGTTATCCGATAGCTCTTTTCCTGTCATAAAAAGCCCTCCTAACATGGAGAACCGTCCACCAGAGCCGGTGGACGGCCCTGATGGTATATTTTCTGTGTAATCTGAAACTTGCTTTCCCATTCTATCCTGCGCCGGTATCCAGCAATCCTACACTGATGTTCAATGCTGTGTCGGTTTGCTTCAGCTTGTCCGCTCTCACATTTCACATATACTCTCCCAGACGGGACCTATCCAAAGTCTGAATCTGCTCCAGCATCACAATAGAGCTCCGAAACAATTCGCAGACGGCTCCATTCAGCCGCATATGGGTGGGCAAGCGTTTTTCCAGCCACGCCTGTAATCGCGCTGCCTCAGTCACCGTGGGACTGAGGCGGTTTCCAACGTCGTTTCGTTTGATCAGCTCTGGCCGGATACCAAACTGTTCGAAGCCAGTCACTAGATACAGGTCGGTGTAGTAGATATCTCTGTGCTGGATGGAAACCTTTTGTTCCCATTACTCATAAAAGTAAAACGGGGACCGCTCTCTTGCGTAAAATACACTGCTGCTATCTGTTGATGAGCGGCCCCCGCCGTTTCTGAAATTTGATCTTTTCGGCCCTATTCGACACTACTCCCCAGGCCCTGGGCGGTTAAACGAACCAGCGGCTGGCGCCGCCCTTCGGGAATTGCACCCCTCCGAGGATCTCTCCGAGCTGCCCCCATTGCTTGCGGCTGTGGCTGGACAGGAAGTACCATGATAGACTGACGGGATCATTGCAAAACAGCTTGCCAGGGCTGCTTTTGTCTGGACGGAAACCGCTAGGCACCTTATTTGGCCGTCTTTGATGCGGATGAGCTTGTCCCTCCGCACAGGTGGTCTTGGCGCGTCCGACGCATCGCTGTTCCCCCTCGTCAGGGGACCGTCAGCTGACGTTGCTCGTCACCGGATGTTCGATTTTCAAGCTGCACGAAGGAAGGAATACCCCCTCACTTTCTTTGCCGTTGAGTGAGGGGGGTGAGCGGAAATTTTTTTAATTTTCTATAAGTTTATGCAATTTGACGAGAATCTTAACTTTTCTATCATGGAGCGTTCGCTGTGGGATGCCCATCCGCTTTGATAGTTGACGTTCACTGACGCCTTCATAAAACAGAGCGTGAATGAAAGCGGCTTCATCTGGCTCCAGCTCTAAAAGGGCGGTACGCAGTTGAATTATTTTCTCGTTATGAAGAACCTCATCTTCGGGAGAGGCACCGTTTGATACAAACTGCGTATGTCCTTCTTCAAGCATTCTCTCATAGGAATCCTCTCGGCTGGGGAGGAAAACCGCAGTTTGATGCTTCTGGCTGTGGATGAAACGCTCTGTTTTAAGATCCGCCTCTATGTACTTCATCTTACGGTCGCTTTGTTTTAGTACGGCGAGAATTTCAGGACTGATGTCGAGCCCTGGATATAGTTTTTTATAATCCGGGTTATATTAATCCTTTTTCGCCATATGGCGTTCCTCCGTTCATCTGAAATTTGGGGAAAACCAAATTTCAGAGACGGAGGAGAACGGCATCCTATGGGATGCCGGAAAACAGAAAAAAAGCGGCCGGTCTTGCGCCATGGCGCAGGATCGGCCGCTTTTGGGGCTGCTGCATTAAGAAGTCCGCGGAGAGGGTATCTGGCAGGCGGAGGTTTGTCCTCCTTACTGACAGTATTCCGCTTGTGCTGCAGATGATGTGCGGATCTCCCTCTCTTTGTCTTAAAAGCGAAGTGGCACGGCTGGGTCAGACAGCGGATCAGCTTAATGCGATCAATGGTATCATACAAATCGCACCTTGATTCCTCGTCCGCTCACGCGGCCGGCACACAGGCGATTATGTCAATTTATCTTTGGCTTAATCTCAGACTATTGAATCCGCCTTACCGATAATTTTGATGGTTTCAGGTAAATCTGCCTACACAGTTGTAGGCAAATCCAATTATCAACCATAATCTTTACAACATATAAAAAGGTAGCCTTCATCCATGTAGGGATAAAAGCCACCTTCTTTGTAATGCCCTGTGCTCTTTTCACATAGTTATCTCTTTATACAAACAACGCAATCGGGTCGAGAGGCGCTTTCATCGCTTGAAGCAGTATCACCGAATTTTTACCCTCTATGGTAAGAATATTATCTTTTTCCCCTTTGCTTACTTTGCGCTTATTATTGCGCTTATTATTGCGCTTTTATATGAACACGCCCTAATGCGTTATTGTGCATTTTCTTTTGGCAATTCCTCCTCTCATCATTGCTATTTCAGTTCAAAGGCAGCTTACTTCGCGGCCTTGGCAGCCTTGATGGCCTCGATCAGCAGCGGGGTGACCTTGAACAGGTCGCCGCAGATGCCG
>NZ_CANRKH010000051.1 GCF_947631165.1 uncultured Dysosmobacter sp.
CACCACAAATGAGCCGTCACAGCTATGATGTATTTGGGTGGGGCTGTTTTTCCCACCCTTTACATCATATATCTTCATATAGTGTATGGAACAGATGAGTAATGCAGTGGGCTATTCTACAATGACAACGGCTGCACCTTCCAGCTGCGTTACCTGGGCGATATCTCCGACGGGGACCACGTGATCGACACGCCGCCTCAGACGGTCTATCTCAGCGGCAAGGAGCAGGAGGTCGTCAAGGTCTACTTTGGGAACAGCCCCAAGGGCTCCCTGCTGGTCAGGAAGGTCTCCAGCGACACAAGCCATGAGCCGCTTTCCGATGTGGAATTTTTCGTGACAGACAGCAGCGGCGCCGTTCTGGGCAATAACAACGGCAAGTTCGTGACGGACTCCAGCGGCAGCTTCCTCATCGAGGGACTGGACCCCAACACCACCGTGGTGGTCCGTGAGACCAGGGCGAAACCGGGCTACCTGCTGGATGAGACCCCGCAGACCGCCGTGATCCGGGCGGGGCAGACCGTCAGCCTGGAATTCCGCAACCAGCCCCTGGGCAGTCTGCGGATCTTGAAATTCGCCAGGGACGCTGCCAAAACACCGCTGGCGAATGTGCTCTTTAAAGTCACCTATTCCGACGGCCGGGTGGTGGATACCGGGAATGGGAAGCTCTCCAGCAATGGCCTGTACTATACGGATTCCGATGGTGAGGTCCTGCTCACCGGGATCGTAGGGACCGTGGTCGTGACAGAGATGGCCAGTATCCCAGGCTATACCATGGACGAAGACATCAGGACACAGACCGTCGTAGTCAATCCCAATGACACGCAGACGCTGTATTTTTACAACAAGCCCGTGGGCGGCGCTGAGATCATCAAAGTCAATGAGAACGACAAAAAAGAGCGCATCCCCAATACTGTCTTTGAGATCCGCAGGGCCGGGGATGACGCTCTGGTGGATACCGTGACCACGGATGAAAACGGCAGGGTATTCGTGACACTGGAGGACGGCAGCTATTATGCCGTTGAGATCGAGCCCAACAAGAAATTCCGCCTGGATTCCACGCCTCATTACTTTGAGGTCAAGGACGGGACGTGCGAGCCCGTGGTGGTGACAAACCGGAAGCTCAGCGGCATTCTCCTTCATAAGATTTCCTCCGCTGACGGCGAGGGCATCCCCGGCGTGGCCTTTCTGCTCTATGACAGTCAGAAGAATCCCATGGACCAGCAGACCACGGATGACGAGGGATATATCTATTTCGAGGATATCAGCTCCGGCCGCTACTATCTGCGAGAACTGGAAAATGAGGGCTATGTGCCGGACACCCGGTTGAGGACCGTCTATGTCACAGACGGGGCTACCACGGAGGTGGAGTGGGAGAACACACCCATCACCGGGCAGATTCAGATCACTAAAACCTCGGAGGACTACAACTCCATGAACGGCTGGCCCGCTGGGACGCCCATTCCCAACACCGTGTTTGAGATCTACTACTACCGCACCGGCAATCTGGCAGACACCATCAAGACGGGCAAAAACGGCGTGGCCGTCAGCAAGCCTCTGCCTTTGGGCCGGTATAAGATCGTGGAATCCAAGTCTGCGGACTTCTACGGGCTGGACAAGACCCCCATTGAGGTGGAGATCGAACATGCCGGGCAAATCGTGAAAGCCGTCATGACCAACAAGAGCCTGTATACTAACGTAAGCATCAAGAAAACAGGCTATGTGGAAGTCATGCCCGGCCAGGAGCTGCGCTATGACTTCTCCAGCATTGCCAACAATTCCACTACGCCGCTGACCTCCTTCTACTGGAGGGACACGCTGCCCGCCTTTGCCCAGCTCCAGAAAATCGTCACCGGTACCTACAACGTGCGGGGCAATTACAAGGTGGTCTATCAGACCACCCTCAGCAACGGCGCCTACCGGACCATGGCGGATAATCTCAGCACCCAGCAGAACTATGTGCTGGACGCCTCTCCCGCGGCTTTGGGACTTGCCTCCAATGAACGGATCACGGAGTTTATGGTGGTGTTCGGCGTCGTTCCCGGCAATTTCCGGCAGGTGGAGGCGCCCCGCGTCTACTGCACCGCCAGCAAGTGGCTGACGGGCGGCAGCACTATCGTCAATCAGGCGGACGTGGGCGGCGTCCATGACGGCCAGTGGATCATGGCCGCCTCCCGTTGGGTGACCAAGGTCTACAAGCCCGCCGAGTCCCTGCCCCGGACGGGGTACTGATCCCATCAGCACGAGGGCCGCTCCTGTCTGGGGCGGCCCTTGAAACATCTGATTCTGATACGGAGGCAAATATGAATCGAAAGAAATTCATTCGCACGCTCATCCTTGTCCTTGCGCTGACACTGCTCTGCTGCGCCCCCGCTCTTGCTGCGGGGGATGTGGCCAGCGCTGTGGAGAGCACCTGGAAGGACGCGGCGGCTCAAATCAAAACTGTGGTGGACAATGTGGTGTTTCCTGCATTGGACATGATCCTCGTCATCGCCTTCTTTGGGAAAGTGGCCATGGCGTATTTTGACTATAAGCGCCACGGCCAGTTTGAGTGGACCGGGCCGGTGATCCTGTTTGCATGCCTGGTGTTCACCCTGACTGCGCCCCTTTATATCTGGGGCATCGTGGGGATCTGACGCCTATGTTTATTTGGGATTTTGTGATCGCCACCGTTCTGGATAATCTGATCGACTGGCTCTATGGGCAGATCGTGGGCTTTCTGGGCAACTTCTTCGCCTCCATGGGAAACATGGGCGTGGAGCTGTTCGAGCTGAACTGGGTACAGGCTATTGTGCTGTTCTTTTCCCAGCTGGGATGGGCGCTCTTCGGCGTGAGCCTGGTGGTGTGCGCTTTTGAGTTCGGTATCGAATACTCCACGGGCCGGGGCAATCTTCAGCAGACGGCTTTGAATGCTATCAAGGGCTTTCTGGCGGTGAGCCTCTTCACTACCGTCCCGGTCCGGCTCTACGAGCTGTCCGTCTCCCTGCAAGGGACTCTGACTGCCGGAATCACCGGCTTCGGGAACAGCATCGGGACAGTGGGTCAGAATATTGTGGACGATCTGGCTGCCGTGGAGAGCATCGCGGACATGTCGGCGGTGACCCTGGACTTCGGCCTGGGCGTCCTCACCAGACCCATCATGCTTTTGTTCTGCGTCATCGTGATGGCCTACGCGGTGATCAAGGTGTTCTTTGCCAATCTCAAGCGGGGTGGCATCCTGCTCATCCAGATCGCGGTAGGAAGCCTCTATATGTTCTCCATCCCAAGGGGCTACACAGACGGTTTTGTGCAGTGGATGAAACAGGTCATCGGCTTGTGCCTGACGGCCTTTTTGCAGTCCACCATCCTGGTGGCGGGGCTAATGGTGTTCAAGGACCACGCCCTGCTGGGGCTGGGCCTCATGCTCTCCGCGGGCGAGGTGCCCAGGATTGCCGGGACCTTCGGCCTGGACACCACGACGAGAGCCAACATCATGAGCGCGGTCTACACTGCCCAGGCCGCTGTCAACACCACCCGCAGTGTCGTACAGGCGGTGGCAAAATGAGCAGCGCTATGGGACCCCCGCGCAAGCTCAGCGAAACGGATTGCGTGGAGAGAGGCGGAACAGCGGAGCGAGTGAATTCCCACATTTGTGCGGGAATAAGTGATGCGGAGCATGTGACGACGATGGGGAGTTTATTTGACGGGATCGGCGGCTTTCCGCTGGCGGCGATGCGGTACGGTATCCAAACGCTCTGGGCCAGCGAGATCGAACCGTTTCCCATCAAGGTTACCATGCGGCATTTCCCCAGTATGGCCCACAAGGGCGATATCACAAAGCTGCGGGGCAGGGAGCTTTTTCCCGTGGACATCATCTGTGGGGGCAGCCCATGCCAGGATCTCAGCGTGGCCGGAGCGCGTGCCGGTCTGTCCGGGGCCCGCTCCGGCCTTTTCATGGAACAGATCCGGATTGTGAAAGAGATGCGAACGGCGGAACGGGAACGGGGCCGCAAAGGTTCAGATATCCGTCCTCGCTGGTTTTGCTGGGAAAAGGTTCCTGGCGCATTCAGCAGTGGAACGCCCAAGGGCGAGGATTTTCGGATCGTACTGGAGGAGATTCTCCGCATACACGACGGCGGTGCGGCGGCTCCATATGCCTATCCCTGTACATGGCCGGATGCCGGCGACATCGCTATTGAGACTGGTTTCTCTCTGGCGTGGCGCTGTCTGGACGCCCAATTTTGGGGCGTGGCGCAGCGAAGAAAGCGCATTTATCTTGTGGCGGACCTCGCCGGTCCCTTTGCCCCGCAGCTCCTGTTTGATATGATAGGCAGAGAAGAAACCGTTGAAGGAACAACTGGGGATACCGTAAAGGAGCTGGCAGCATGAATATACATGAATTAGACGGTCAGTTGACCTTCCTTATTTGGGGATCATCCAGCGATGGCCCATGCAAAGCACCTGTGAAAGCAAGGCAAAAAGATCTGTCCGAGCTGGTCTCCATTCCATATTTCCATCTGGATCTCTCACCGGACCATGTGGATCTGTTCGGCAATCATTACTGGGAGCTTTGCTCTCCCTGGCGGGAAGACGGCCCGCCGCTGAACACCGGACCGGCCCCCAGAAAGCCGGTCCGATGTTCATTATCCGATATTCTGGAACCGGCCCCGGACTCCAAATACTATCTGAGTCAAAGAGCCTGCCTGGGCATTCTGCGGCGCAGCGATGCGCGGGGCAAACCGCTTCCGAATCCGTTGGAGGCGGCTCTGATGGTTCAGGCGGGTCTTTCTTCTATCCCGACTGTAAAGTCGGATTTGAAGGCTGGTCACATCACACAAAACGATGAAGAAATTTGTGGGTGCGGAGAGTCTATAGCTTTTGCGGCAAACCAGCGTGAGAAGGTGAATTGCCGCGAAGCGGCAAGAGAAGCCGCCCTGGGGCGAGAGGTCAGAGATCTGCATGACGATGCAAGTACACTGAGCGCTCAACCTGGTATAAAGCAACAGACCCTTATTGCCGGCTTTTCCGCAGGCGCCGGAGCCAAGGCCGGGAGTATCGGGTACTCGGAGGAGATCGCTCCCACCTTAAAGGGGACGGCCAGCGGCAACTGTATGCCCTCTATCCTCTGCCTCAATGACCAGGGCGGCAGCGTGATGGAGTGTTCCAAAGGTATATCCGGTACGCTGCGGGCCCAGGAGCACGGGCACCAGCCTCTGGTCCTGGCCAGCCAGCAAGGCGGAGCTGAGATCGACGCGGGGGTCTGTCCAACCGTCACTGCCGCGGCTGGTATGAGCGGCAACAATCAGCCGGTCCTGTTTGAGAATCATGGGATCGACGGGCGCTATACCGGCCCTCACCCAGTATCGCCGACATTGTCTGCTCGAGGCGGAACAGGTGGGAACAATCTGCCTTTGGTAGCAGATGAGTGCTGCATCTGTATTACCGGCAACGCCATTGACCGCCAGCCGCAGAACGGCGGCAACGGTATTGGTATCCAGTCTGACATCTCCTATACCCTGACAGCCACGGATCACCATGCGGTATTCTCCCGCCAGCGGGTGGATGTGTTCAAGGATGATGACGTGGCCTCTACTGAGAGCGCACGGCAAAATAGGTCCCCCGCCGCAATCCAGCGGAGCGATTGCGGTGGGGAAAGGAGCAGCAGCGGAATGAGTGAGCTCTCGCCAACAGGTGGGAGCGAAAGATACGGAGCATGGGGCGACGCGGAAAAACGCATCCACGACATGGGCTTCCGCGTCCGTCTGGCCGGAGAGCAGGACGTCAAGCGGCTCCTGGCGGTCTACTATCAGCAGGATGTGATGACGGAGCGGTTTGACAGCTTCGACGGAGAAAGCGCGGTGATCAACGATGGCTAAGAAAAAGCAGAGAAAGAAGAAAGCGCCGCCGAAGGCAGTTCCAAAGGTCAAGGACTTTCTGGACCTGATCGCTCCCGGCGCGGTGAAGTTCAACACGGACCACTTTATCTGCGGCAGCGCCTACCACACCACGCTGGCCCTGCGGAGCTACCCGACCACCACGGAGGAGCTGGCGCTGCTGCGGCACATCGGGGAAAAGAGCGGCGTGGACCTGACTGTCTATGTCCGTCAGGCCACCGCCGCCGAGGAGGAACAGATCCTCCAGAACGCGGAGAACAAGAACCGCATGGATCGGGGCAGCTCCAGCCGCATGAAGCAGGCCGTGACCGCCGAGGCCAACCTCCAGGACGTGGCCGCGCTGATCGCCCAAATGCGGAAGGATCGGGAGCCGCTGGTCCACTGCGCCGTTTTCCTGGATCTGTCCGCCAGGGACCCGGACAGCCTGCGGACCCTGCGGGACGAGGTGACAACCGAGCTGGTGCGGAGCAAGCTGGGGGCGGACAGCCTTTTGCTTCGTCAGCGGGAGGGCTTTCTCTCCTCCAATCCAGCCGGCCGCAACGCCTTCGGCTCCCAGTTTGAACGGGTGCTGCCCGCCAGCTCTGTGGCCAACCTGTTCCCCTTCAACTACTCCGGCAAGACGGACCCACAGGGCTTCCACATTGGACGGGACCGCTACGGCTCCAATGTGATCGTGGACCTGGACCGGCGGGCGGAGGACAAAACCACCGCCAGCGTCCTCATCCTGGGCAACAGCGGTCAGGGCAAGAGCTTTCTGCTCAAGCTCCTGCTGTGCAATATTCTGGAGAGCGGCAAGTCTGTGATCTGTCTGGATACGGAGCATGAGCTGGTGGATCTCTGCGCCAATCTGAACGGCTGCTTTATTGACCTCATGGCCGGACAGTACCGGATCAATCCTCTGGAACCAAAGCTGTGGAGCACGGAGAGCGACAGTGACAATGACGAGGCACCCGCCGCTTTCCGGCAGAGGACCCGGCTCAGCCAGCACATCTCCTTCCTGAAAGACTTCTTCCGCAGCTACAAGGACTTCACGGACCACCACATCGACACTATTGAGCTGATGTTGGAGCGGCTGTACGCCAAATGGGGCCTGGATGACAACACCGATCTCTCTGTCTTGATCCCTACGGATTATCCCATCCTCTCTGACCTCTATGACGTCATTGAGGATGCCTATCAGCACTATGACCGGGAGGAGCATCCGCTGTATCCCAGAGAATTGCTGCGGGAGGTGCTGCTGGGGCTCCACTCCATGTGCCGGGGCGCTGAAAGCAAGTTTTTCAACGGCCACACCAATATCACATCAAGCCGTTTCCTGGTATTCGGCGTGAAGGGATTATTGCAGGCCAGCGCCAACGTGAAAAACACCATGCTGTTCAACGTACTGTCCTTCCTCAGCGACCGCCTGCTGACGGTGGGGAATACCGCCGCGGCGCTGGACGAGCTGTATATCTGGCTGAGTAATCCCACCGCAATCGAATACATCCGCAACAGTCTCAAGCGGGTGCGGAAAAAGGAGTCCTCCATGATCCTGGCCAGCCAGAATCTGGAGGACTTCGACGTAGAGGGCGTCCGGGAGCTGACCCGGCCCCTCTTCGCCATCCCCACCCACCAGTTCCTGTTCAACGCAGGCAGTGTGGACCAGAAGTTCTACATGGACAACCTCCAGCTGGAGGAATCCGAGTTCGAGCTGATCCGCTACCCCCAGCGGGGCGTCTGCCTCTACAAGTGCGGCAATGAGCGGTATCTGCTGGAGGTAAAAGCGCCGGAATATAAGGAAGCGCTGTTTGGAAAGGCAGGCGGACGGTGATTTATCAGCAGAATTCTGGATGGACAGCCAAACGCTTTAAGCCTGGTTTGCTTCGCCAAAACGCCCGCTGAGCGGAGATTTGCTCCACAATATAGCCGTGGAGATTTCCGGGACTGTTCGAGAGCGGCATCAGCCGCTCCATTTCCGCTTGAATCTCGTTAGTCATAGAAGAAGCAAACTTTTGGGCACCCAGCAGAAATTCCTCATACGTTTTCTGACAGAGGGGGATATCCCCCTCCAGGGCGGCAGTCATAAACTGATTCCACCAGTCCCAGGGAATAAACCGTCTGGGCAGTTGGGCAGTAGCTTCCAGAAAAGCCCTGGGGCTGGACAGAGCACGATATTCCATGACGTGCTTCAAAGCCCGACGCGCCATGGCGTCAATCTCCTGAGCAAACGCCGCCCCATCTCCTTTGTAGCTTGCCCAGCCAGGTTCTCTGTCACCGGGAAACACACCGTTCCCAGGGTTCAAGGCTGCTCCTCTATTCCAAAGGTACCACGGCCCGATATTGAGACAGCTTCCTTTGCTGCACCAGTCGGCCTGGAACTCCACCACCGTGAAGAACCAGCCGTTATCATCTATCCAGGTTCGTGAGGAACCCCGTTGGAGCAGTCCCTCCGGCTTCAGTACTGCCCGGACAGCCTGTTTGAGGATTGTGTTATGGTTTTCTTCCATTCAGCATATTCCACTTCCTTAATCTTGTTTTAATTCATCATAGCATAACTGGTTTATTAGGAGCAAGTCAAAATCATTATGTAAAGGAAAAATACAGAAATATGAATATCATTGAACTGGAGCGGTGGAAACCCTCCGAAACAGACCCTCACAGACTGGAATACGCCGGCCAGCCCACAGCGCAGGAGGTGTTCGAGGAACTGAAGCACCGTCTGGAGGGCATGGGATACCTCCCGGACGAGTATTTTCTCATGGACAGCCACTGGGAGGATGGCCGGGAGCTCCCCAAGGGCGCCGACATCTTCTGCACCACCGACTACGGTGGCAGCGAGGGCGTGTACCTGGATGTCTACCTCAAGTGGTATGATGAAGGCCAGAAAAAGAGCGTCACCAGCAGCTTCATCACCGGCAAGACTTTGGGAGAGAACGGGAACGACCTGGACAGGATGTTCCTCATCTCCTCCGCCATCACCAAGGCGTTCCACGGCGACCACGCCGCCCACGCCCGGTACATGAAGATCGGCGGCTTTTCGGGGTCCCCATCGAAGCCCAGCGAAGCGGGTTCGATGGGGAAAGGAGGAGCAAGGGAGAGGGCGCAGTTTTCGCCGAAGGCGGAAACGGAGTTGAGCGGACTTTGCGACGATGCGGACACGGGCGGCTCGGTGATCCACCTGAGCCAGCGGGAGCAGAAGGTCATCATCGAGGCGCTGGTGGAGCAGCGGGAACGGCAGGAACAGGCTATGTCCCAGACCGAGCAGCTTCTGCGGCGCATGACCGGCAGCATTACGGAGTATGTCAATACTGTGGGGATGTGGCCTCTGCGCATGAGCGACTATGACAAGGCCGTCCTCGCCATCCAGGACGGCGAACTGTCCGCCTTCAAAGAGCTGTACCCCAAGGTACTGAAGGATCACGCGGACGATCTGCTCGTTGAGGCGGCGGGCAGACCCGGTGTGGTAGGCAGGCAGATGACGCTTCTGCTTTTGGAAAGCGTGGAACGATTTATGGAACCGGTCTACCGTACCGCCTGTGAAAAGGCCATCAGCATCAATGACCCGCGGAAGATATTCTTCCTGCTGGAGCAGGCAGGCGGTTATGTAGACGATCTTTCCCCGTCCTTCCACGGTGAGATGGCGAGCTATGCGTACCCGGATCACCGCTTCATCGCCAGGGAGATCGTCAAGCAGTGCAGCGGAGAACAGATCGCGGCCGCGCCGCCCCATCTGCTGGAACAGTTCGCTATGGACAAGGACTGGCATACGCTGTCCGCGCTGGTGGAGAAAGGGATCTCCGGAGGGCCAAACGCGGCAAGGACGCTCCACATGCTGACCTATCAGCAATCAGACCGCTGGATCGCGGAGGAGCTTCTGCAAAAAAGGATGTGGGTGGATGCCGACGACTATGGCGCGTTCCACGTCTGCGTCCAAAATGACGCTGTGGAGGTGTGCAAGCTCCTGCTGGACGGCGGCATGGACTTCGACGTCTACCAGCAGTGGGCGAAGAACCATCCAAGCCCCGGCCATGAGGATACCATCCAAGCCTTGGCGCTGCACTGGCAGGAGATCCAGACGGGGATGGAGCAGTCAGAGGCCCCAGAGATGGGAGGCCAGACCCTTGGCTGATCCTGTCTTGCTGGCAAAAGCCGCGGCCAGTGTCCTCTCCAACGAAAAAAACCGTAAGGCGGCGGGCTGGGCGCTGGCGGCGATCTTTTTCCCTGCCATCGTGCTGACTGCCCTGATCTGTTCCATCGGGGCAGGCGGCGCGGAGCACAACAACGCCGCCGTGTCCGCCTGCTTCTATGGGAGCAGCTTCTCTGAAGAAGTCCCTGCCGCGTTTCGCGGCCATGTAGCGGAGATGCAAAGCGCTTTCTCCCTTCTGGATTCGGCGGTACGTTCTGTCAACGCCAGCGCCGAGGGCGGCGGCCTTGATCCCATCCGGGTCAAGGCCGTTTTTTATGCCCTCTGCTTTGGGGAGGAGGCCCCAAGCCGCCGGGAGGCGGACCGGTTCGCCGGCTGCTTCTATGCTGCTGAGGAGCGTGTCCGCACAGTGAAAGTGGAGCAGGCGGACGGAACGATCACCACAGAGGAAGAAACCTACACCGTAAACATCCCCCTCCCGCTGGAGCGGGCATACGCCAACCTCGCCGCCCTGATGGGCCGGGAGATCACCGAGGATGACAGGAGCAACGCTGACCACATCTATGCTCTGGTTTCCGGCCCGGTGGGAGGCGGCAGCTATGACGGCGCGTACCTGCGGGGCGACGACCCCAGCGTGGAACTGGACGTCTCCGCCTTCACCGATCCCGGCACAAAGAACGCCGCAGACCTTGCTGCCTATGCCGTCCACGCCTGGGAGTCCGGGTGGGGCTATGTGTGGGGGACCTACGGCAATGTGCTCACGGAGTCCCTGCTGGAATACAAGGTCCAGCAGTACCCGGACGGCGTTGGAAACTATGAAGATTTTATCCGGGACAACTGGCTGGGCGGCAGGACCACCGACTGTGTGGGGCTTATCAAGGGCTACGGCTGGCTGGACCCAGAGTCCATGGCCATCTGCTACGGAACTAACGGGATGCCGGACGTCGGCGCCAACCAGATGTACCGCTCCTCCCCGGTATCCGGCCCCATCTCCACCATGCCCGACACGCCTGGACTCGCCGTCTGGATGGACGGCCACATCGGGGTGTACATCGGCGGCGGCGAAGTGGTGGAGGCCAGCAGCACCAGGAAAGGCGTGATCAGGACCAAGCTGGCCGGCCGGGGCTGGACCCACTGGCTGGAGGTGCCATACATCCATTATGAGTAAGTAAGGAGACATTTGCTATGAACTTTGAAAAGGAAAATGAGATCCGCGTTCTGCTGATAGAGGCAGGGGCACTGCCCAGGGCGGCGGCGATCCCCAACACGCTGGAGGCGTTCCAGCAGGCGGTGGGCGGAACCATCGAGGCAGTGGAGCTGGAGGACGGCGTCTGCCTCATCTGCAATGAGGAGGGCAAGCTCCTGGGCCTGCCTGCCAACCGGCGTGTGGGCGGCGACGTCATCGCCGGGACGTTCCTCATCGCAGGCGAGGCGGACGGCGAGTTCCGCTTCCTCCCGGACGCTGACGCGGTACGCTGCGCGGAGCGGTTCGTCCAGCCCCTGCCGGACCGGGTCGGCCCCACCCGTTGGGAATTTCATGTGATGTAAGAGGAGGATGTTACGATGGAGAACTTGACCGTCACTCTGCCGCTGGACGCGGAGCGGCTGCGGGCGCTGGAGATCTATCTGCGTCAGGAGAACACCACGGTGCAGAAATGCATGGAGGCCGCTCTCCGGCAGCTCTATGAGGAAAAGGTGCCGGAGCAGGTGCGCTCCTACCTGGAGGCCCGCGCCGCTCCTCAGCATCCAAAGCGTCCGTCCCGTCCCAGGCCGAAGCCGCCCATGGCAGTGAAAACGAATGAGGAGGAGCAGACATGCGCAGCAGAGAAATAGCCCTATGGATCGATGAACGCTGGTACGACGCGCTGAGCCGCTGCCTGAAAGATGAAACAGTGGAGGACAAACTGAACGACTATCTGGACGAGCTGGTCAATCAGTTGCCCCTCCATGTGTACGAGCGCATCAGCGCGGAAATCTGGCAGGAAGACCAGCAGGCCAAACTGGAGGAGGAAGCTTCCCGTGTGTTCTCCGTGTTCCATATCCGTGAGAATGGTGAGGACCGCTTTCTCCAACTGGAGCGCGGCGTGGAGTTTCTGGAGGCCGCCCGGCTGCTGCGCTCCTGCCTCCGCGCTGGAGACGGTGCGTCTGGATATGAGAAACTGCTCCGCCGACCGGAGGAGATCACCGCGGAACAGTTTCAGCAGATGGCGGTGACGCGTATGGAGAACACCGGCAAGGTCACGGGAGCGTTCAAGCTGGACTTTGACAGCCGGCAGTTCTCCGCCCTGCACATCATGGACGGATGGAAGGTCTACCGCATGAAGGATGTGTCCGCCGCGGCCTATCACGCTCACCGCAAAGCGTACAGTTCCGAGCGGGAGCGGTGGAGCCGCTTCCTCAATCATCTGGACGGCAAGGCACTCACCCGAGATGTGCCGGAGATCATTCTGAAAGGACAGCGTCCGTTGAATGCCGCGGATATTTCGTTCTCAGACGAGATCATGCAGAACGACAACCTGCTGGAGTTCTATATGGACGTCACCTTTGATCCGGACAAGGTGTTCGGGACTCACGTTTGCACCGCGGAAAATGACAACTACCTGAACCTCTATGCCAGCTACGATATGGAGTCCGGTCAGGTGTGTGATGCGCTGACTGTGATCCTCGTCCGCAATGACGGTGAGGCGGAACTGACGTACCCGCTCAGCGAGGCGGAGCGTACCGCTGTGCAGTTCAAGATGGATGAATACTGCCAGCAGCGGCTGGGCCATGGCCTTACAGAATGCCAACAGGAGTATCTGGCGGAGGAGCAGGACGCGCAGGAAGAAATCACACAGGGGCCGGCACTGACCCTGTGACCAGCGCCGCTGCCCCCTGTGCCGCCCCGTGTGCCCGCCGGCAGACGCAGGTGGGGCCGGGATGCCCCCACCCTATGAGAGACCGTGCTGGAGCCGCTGTGCCCAACTTGGACAGGCTGCAGGTTTGCGCTCCATCGGGGTGGACCGAGGGGACGAAAGTTGTGCAGCCGGCTAAGGGTTTGTCAAGTATAAAAACACAGAAAGTACTGAATATTTCAGAGGGTAAAAAGGGCGCAGGGA
>NZ_CANRKH010000052.1 GCF_947631165.1 uncultured Dysosmobacter sp.
ATCTTGGCTTTGATCTTCTTCTCTAATTCAGTCAAGAGATTTCCCTCCCAAAAAGTTGATGAAGGGATCAGGGAATCCCTTCCCCTTCAGGAAGCAGATGGTTTTGATGTCCAGATCCGCCTCCGGATTTTCGATGGCTTTGATAAAGGCATTCTTCACGATGCCGTTGCTGTCGGCGGAGCCGATCATATTGATGCACTTGATGGCCTTTCCATCCCGTACGGCCCGGATGTAATACCGGCCATCCTCGTACTCGTACACCTCGTCCTCGGGCTTACAGGCGGATACGTCGCCGATGCTGATGAAATCGTAATCCATGTAATGGGCCAGATTGACCAGCACGTTTGCGTCAAATTCCATGGGAGTGCCCGCCATGTTGGCGCCGGCCACCTGTCCCTGCTTGTTAGCGTTGAACCACACGCCGATGTTCCGGTGGGTCCCGCTCTGAATGTCGATGGCCTCGCAGCAGTCGCCGGCAGCGTAGATACCGGGATAATTGGTCTGCATATAGCGGTCCACCAGAACGCCGCGGCCCATAGCAACGCTGCTGTCCTTCAGGAACCCCACGTTCATTCGCACGCCGATGCACACCGCCACAGTGCCGGCTGTAAAGCGGCGGCCATTCTGCATAACGGCCGTCAATTGGCCGTCCGCCTCCTGCTCGATGTGGTCCAACATCTGCTCACAGTACACCGGGACGCCCTTAGCCTCCAGGTCCTGCTGCGCCCGCTTGGCGGTCGCCTCAAAAGCCGCCACATAGAACATCCACTTGGCGCCGTCCACCAGCGTGCAGGGGATGCGGTAAGCCGCCATATCCTCTACGACCTTGATGCCAACCCAGGACGCACCGATCACCAGGCAGCTTTTCACCTGGCCGCTTTCCAGCAGCTCCCGCAGGGCGACGGCGTCCTTGGCGGTGCGCATCTTGAACACGCCGGGCAGATTCAGCCCTGGAATAGGGGGCATTACGGCGGACGCACCAGTGCTGATGAGGATCTTGTCGTAGGCGGCTTCCCGCCCGTCGGCAAAGCGCAGCTTCTTCTCCTCCGGCACCAGGCCGGTGACAGGACAGTCCGTATGGATGTTCAGGTTCAACTCACGTTTTACGGCCTCCAGGTCTCCAAAAGGGAACAGGGCGTCATAGGGGATGGCCCCTTTGACATAATAGGTGGTCAGCATGGGATTGTAGGGGCCGGTATCCGTGTCAGAATAGACGTCGATGACTGCCTCCGGGTCCCGCTGCCGCACCTCTTTGGCGGCGTTGTAGCCAGCGCCCCCAAAGCCAATGATGGCATATTTTTTCATAGAATCCTCCAGTGTCTCCGGCTGCGTGTTCCAGTTCCGTGTTTGAGAGAGAGGCTGAAGGCTGGGCTTTCGCGCCAGCCTTCAGCAAACACGTCTGTCAAACCAGCCGGTGATTGTGCCCGCTGCTCAGCCGAGCAGGCCGGACAGAGAGGAGATGTCCTCCACATTTTCAATGCTGCACAGGACCTCGATCACTTTCTCCAGCTTTTCACCCTGTAGCACAGGTGCGGCCTGCACGCGGAAGCGCTCCACGAACTCTTCGCGGGTCATCATGTTCTTGGGATGGCCAGGGTGGCAGTCCATCTTACCCTCGTACTTGGTCCCGTCCTTCAGCGTGACGGTGATGGTCTTCATGGGATAAGTTCCCATACGGAATTCCTTAAAGCCGGTAAGCGGAGAATCAGCGGGAGAGGGACCGGACTTGACCCGCTTGGCAAGGGCGATGATCTTGGGATCCTTCATCTTCTCGGGAGTGTACCACTGGGCACCGGGATTAGGATCATACAGCATGGATGCCACAACGAAAGGAATGGAGAACTGGGCATGGGTCACAGAGGTAAAGCCCTCGTCAGGTGCCCACATGCGTTCTGCGACAGGAGGATCGACAATAATCTCCTCTACGTCCTCAGCGCCGAAGCCGTGCTTCTTAGACAGGTTGCTCACAATTTCCGCGGTGGTCTGGACCCACATGTTGGCGGGCCAATGCTTCATCAGCGTTTCCATGATCAAATAGCGGGTGCCCAGATCTTTGGTATACCAAGAGGGATCGGACTTATCCTCACCATCCATGGTGCTGCAGATTGCAGCGCCGTAGCAAGGGGCAAAGTCCAGCAGATCGCGCTGATTATGAATGCCCTTTTCTACACACTTGGAAATAAGGAAGCCATCACGAGCACGGTAACCATGCTCATAGTGGTAGAAGTCAGACATTGTGGTGGCGTGATACGCTGTAGGCAAGGTGCTGCACTCACAGCCCACGCCGATGGCCTGGTTGATTTTTCGGGCATCAAAGCCATACAGCTTGGCAACGGGCAGGATGCAGCCAAAAATCTGCCAGCTGGTCAGGCCCCAGCCCTTGGTCATCCAAATTTCATCCGTGGGCTGGACAGCCATGGCAATGCGTTGGTAGACCTCATAAGCGGCGACGATGGCAGCCAGCATCTCCTTGCCGCTCTTGTGCTTCTCCTCCGCTGCCAGCCAGGCGCAGGGGATGATGCCAGCGGATGGGTGGCCGGTCCAGGAGCAGTCCTCCCAGTCCAGTGCGTCGGACAAGGTGCCTATTGCCAGCGCCGCGTTGACGGCGGCCATCTTCTCACCGGTGCCCCATACCGTGGTAGGGCCGCCTTCGCCGCCGTTGGCTTCCGTGGCGATTTTGCGGACCTTTTCAGAGATAGGCGTATTCTTTGCCGCGAGAGTGACACCGATGGTTTGGAGCATGATCATCTTGGCACGTTCGATGACCTCGGACGGAATGTCCTCATATTTCAAATTTACAGCATACTCACTGAGCTCCTGGGTATATGTAGTGGGCGTGAGGAAGTTGTTATCTTTAAAAAAACGATTATACCGCATATTGTACCTCCTGTTTCTTCAATGTAATGAGGGTTATTGATGTCCTTAATAGAAGAAGGAGGGCAAAACGGAAGCGTCCTCATACTTCTCCAGATTGCAGATGCAACTGATAGCACCTTCGCGTTTTTCATCGCTCAGTACGTTCTTCGTTGTCAGGCGGAACATATCCTTAAATTCGTCCCGGGTCAGCATATAGTTGGGATGGCCAGGATGGGTGAAGGCGCTCTCCACATATTCGGTGCCATCCTTCATACGAACCTTCATGAACTTTTCGGGATGCTTACCATCGATCAAGTCCTGAATGAAGCGGGCACGATAGAAATCGAACTCCACGAAGCCATCCGCCTTCACCTTCATCATCAGGTCAATAATCTTCTGATCCTTCATGGTTTCCGGCTGATACCAGATGGCACTAGGTTCGGGATGATACATAGCACAGGCGGTACCATAGGGGATGGAGAACTGCGCCTGAGTCACAGATTCATAGCCCACATCGGAGTACCAGTGCCGGAACTCCACAGAGGGGCTGATAATGATCTCCTTCACATCGTCCGGATTGAATTTATACTTTGTGACCAGCCGGGCTGCCAGTTCTGTGTAGGTCTGCACGAACACATTGGCAGGCCAGTGCTTGATGAGGATCATATTCATCATCAGCCAGGTCTCGCCCAGTTCCTTAGTGATCCATTGTGGCTGAACCATTTTTGTGTGACGCAGGTAAGCAGTGGGATCGTCAAAGGCGTCCTCCATGTTTTCAATGCCCTCCAAGGCAGTCTTGATCATAGTAACAGTATTTTCTGCCTTATAGCCATAGAGGTAGTTCAGGGAGTCGGACATGGTCGTCTCATGGGGAGAGGTGGGAATGATGGCGCAGGCGGTGCCGATGCCGAAAGCCTGATTCATTTTTTCCTCGGACAGGTCCATCAGCTTCATCAGGACTGCCAGGCAGCCGAAAATGTTATAGCTGACGATGTTGCTATTGCCTGCCAGCGCGACTCGCTGATAAACCTCGTAGCCAGCCACAACAGCAGTGAGCAGGTCTTTGCCACTCTTTTTCAAAACTTCTGCGGCAATAATAGCAGTGGGAATTACGCCGGCAGAGGGGTGCCCGGTGACAGAGCAATCCTCCCAGTCCAGCATATCGCCCATAGAACCGGCGGTAAAAGCGGCGGCTTCCCAGCTCATCTTCTTACCGGTGGCCCACTGTGTAGCTTCCTGAGAGGAGCCGGGAGACATCTCCTGGGAAATAGAAATGGCGTCTTTGACCTGCTGCAATTCGGCGCTGCACAGAGATACGCCCACCGTATGCATAATGTTCATCTTGGCGCGTTCGATAACCATGGGGGGAATATCTTCGTATTTCAGTTCTTTAACAAAGTGGCAAAGCTGCTTTGTCATATCTGTTGTGATCCCGTGATAATTGAAGCCCATATAAAATCCTCCTTCTGTTGCTTTTCACCGCTTTTTCAGCAGGTGTCAAATAGTGAAAAGTTTGCCCAGTCCAGGCAGTTTGTCCTTGATACCAGCATGCCGCAGGCAGGCCCACAGACTGGCCTGATGGCTGGTGATAACAGGCATACCCAGGTCTTCTTCCAGGATCTCCACCAGCTCCATGGTAGCAAGGCCCATGCAGCTGAGGAAGAACACCTCAGCGCCCTCGGTTTTCAATCTCTTAGCGTTTTGATAGAGAAACTGCTTGCTTGCGTGGCTATACTGTCCGACTCTGTTGAATCCGATGCCAGTGATGGAAGTTACCTCCAGACCGTTGTCCTCCAGAAATTTCTTCTCAGCCTCATTGGTGTCGTCGGGATAGGGTGTCATCACGACGCTCCGCTTCAGGCCCAAGGCCTGAAACGCCTCCAAGACCGCCGTACTGGTGGTCAAGCCCTGCCAGCCGCAGGCCCGTTCGATCCGCTCAATGCACTCTTTGTCGAAGCCAAAGCCCTTGATACAGCTTCCAGAGGTGCAGCCGAACAGAACTACATCATGTGGCTGGCTGCGGTACATTTTCGCTGCATTTTCCAGCTGATCAGAAAGATAGATTAATCCCTCCGGGGTAGGCCCAGGGAAAGAAAGCCTGGTGCAGTTGAAAGAAACGCCGTCCGGGGCATACTTATTGAAGGCGTATTCCACCTGGTCATCCAGTGGAGCAATCACGCCGATCTTTGCTCGCCAACTATACATCAAATCAGTCCTTTCCTCTTCGTTTTAGAGTGTGAACAGCTTGCCTAATTTCGGCAGCTTAGCACCCACGCGGCAGTGCCGCAAGGCACTCCACAATGTGGCCTGGTGGCTTGTGATAACAGGAATCTCCAATGTTGTTTCCAAAGCGTCGATGATTTCCATGGTGGTCAGTCCCATGCAGCTCAGAAAGAACGTGTCAGCGCCTTTGAGATCCATATTCCTGGCATTTTGATATAGGAAATGTTCATCTGCGTTTTCAAAACCATGCTGTCCGTCTTTGCAAAATTGCCCCATGTCGACCCCAATGATATTGGTTACCGCAAAACCATTATCCTCTAAAAATTTCTTTTCCGCATCGTTGGTTGCTTCCGGATATGGTGTCAAAACTGCCACTTTTTTTGCACCTACTGCATGTAATGCTTCCAACACGGCGGTACTGGTAGTCAGACCGGGAATGCCAGATGCTCTTTCAATTCGGTTGATGCACTCCTGATCCCAGCCCACACCCTTGATGCAGCTGCCAGAGGTACACCCAAATACTACTAAATCCATGTCATTATAGCCCTTGTACATGGCGGCAGTCTCTTCCAGGCGATCTGTCAAAACCATGAGACCCTCCGGTGTGGGGCCGGGGAAATTGATCTTCATTGAGGCAAAAGTCACGCCCTCCGGGGCGTAGATGTGAAACGCGTGTTCCGCGTTTTCACTCATAGGTGTGATCAAGCCGATTTTTGCTCTCCAACCATACATATGTACTGTTTCCTTTCCCAGCATTGTGTCAGCTGTATGATATGCGCACTCAAAGAACTGGACAACCTATCATATTGTCTCTTTCATGCTTTCGCGCAGATGCTGCCAATCACTCTTTCATATTTATCAAACAACACTTTTTTGTGCCTGTCAAAGCTGTAATTTCAGTATTCCATACCGAAAAAGCATATGGCCGTATCCTTGAAACTAGTGGAGGAACATGATAATTTAATTTCAGTCATTCCTGAGAACAGTGCTTTTTTGCAGGTAGTCTGTCGGAGTCACTCTTTCAAACCATTCCAGCAGTTCGATCCTGCGGAGAGTAGCCCTCCTGATTTTTGCCCATTTCAGAAGGGGCGCTCCCATCAATCTTCTTTGCGTCTTAAACAGAGAAAGGAATGATAACTGTCTATGGCTAACACGATCACTGTAAAAAAGAACGGAACTGAGGTCAAAAAATACAGTCCCATTTATTGGTTCCATATTGCTGTTACACTGTTCTTCATGTTTGGATTTGGCTTCATTCCCCCGTTTGCAACATTGACTCCTGTCGGCATGCGGATCCTGGGCGTGTTCTTGGGCGTCGTTTACGGATACTCCACCTGTGATATTATCTGGCCTTCCTTCTTTGCGTTCTTGGCTTACGGCACCTCTGGCTTCGTAGATATGAACACGGCTGTCGGCACTATGATGGGCCACCCTGTTGTATTCCAATCCTTAGTCAGCTTTATCAGTGCCGGTGCGCTGACATATTACGGCTTTGGTAAATGGTTCGTCCGTAAGACTCTTTCCATGAAGATATTCAAAGGCCGTCCCCTCTTCTATACTTGGTGCTTCATGGTTATTTTTGGTCTGTCTGCCATCGTTGTCAATCAGATCATGCTTCAGATCTTGCTGTATGCGATCTGGGACGATATTGCGGATAACTGCGGCTATCCGAAGAACAGCTCTTTCCGGTATGTGGGCTTCGGAGGGATTCTGCTGGGCACCATCCTCGGCGGCGCCATGATTCCCTATACAAGCTGGATGCTGGGTCTGTCCCAGACTTGGGCTGCTGTGACTGGCAGCCCCATCAACTTTGGCATCATGGGATCCATGACCATCCCTGCCACTGTTTTGATTTTGACCGTCTACGTGTTTGCCACCAAAGTGATTTTCAAGGTGGATTACAGCACGATGGAGGCATTTGATGTCAATAAGATGGACGAGTCCAGTAAGCATCTCTCTCACCGAACCAGACGCATATTGATACTTAACCTGACCACCATCTTTATTGTAATCCTTGCCAGCACGCTGCTTGGAACAGCTTTCAGCGATTTTGTGCTCAATGTAGTGACCGTGGGCGGTGCCTTCTGCATCTGCGCTGCTCTGCTGCTGTTGCTTCCCAGCGGCGAAGGAGACGGCAAGCCCTGCATCGAATTCAACGCGGTAAAGGAGAATGCCATCAGCTGGCCTGTACTTTTGATGTGCGCCGTCACACTGCCTATTGCAGGTGCGGTGACAAATGAAGCCACTGGTATCGTTCCCTGGCTGACTGGCGTTTTCACACCTCTGTTCGAGGGTCATAGCGGTATATTTATCCTGATCTTTACCATCGTTTTGAGCATGTTCCTGACTAACGTGGGTTCCAACATTGCGTTCGGCGCTGCCATGATCCCCATCATCGCTCCCTTTGTCATCCAGAGCGGCATGGATCCCCAGTTTGCTGGCGCGGCATTGATCTATATCATCAATATCGGCATGGTCCTGCCTGGTGCTTCCGCTCCTGCGGCCATCTTCCATGCGCGTGAGGAGTTGACCAACGGCGGTATGCGAATCAAGGTCACATTGGCTGGCGCACTCTCTGTGCTGGTCGTTGCGATTCCGCTGTTCTCTATGTTCGCTATCTTCCTTGGTTGATTTTATCTATCTGCCTTCTGAAAAATCCGGTCCAGCCATATGGCTGGACCGGATTTTTCAATATGAAAGGTATCTGCGGCCTCGGTATCCCGTAACGAAAAAAGCCATTTGCATCTGTTACTTGTTTCTCTTATACTCATTAAGGTAAAGAACTGCGGAATATCCCTTTCAAACTGCGCTGCCTGGGGCAACAGGCAACGCCCACAAAAAGGAGATCTTAAAATCATGATTAAAAGAATTACCGTAATCGGTGCTGGATCTACCGGCCATGCCGTAGCAGCTATCATGACCATGCGCGGCTTCCAGGTCACATTTCATGATGACGAGCGCTTTGTCTCCCGTTTTGCCGACATTGAAGAGTGTGGGGGGATCACCGTCCGCGGCGAGATCCACGGTTATGCCAAGCCTGCTAAGATGACTACCAATGCTGCCGAAGCCATTCACGGCGCCCAGGCCATCTTTGTGCATGTGATGTCCGACCGGCATGAGGAGATCGCACGCCGCATCGCTCCTTATCTGGAGGACGGCCAGCATATTATGATCGTTCCAGGCAACCTGGGTTCCTTTGTGTTCCGCAAGGTGTTCCAGGAGCTGGGCGTCACCGCAAAAGTCACCCTGACGGAAAAAGAGGGCAACTTCTGTCCTTGCCGTTTGTCTGAAAAGGCGGAGGTTACCACAGGAATGCCGCTGAATTTGAAGGGGAAGGCCGCATCTCTGCCTGCTTCCGACACTGTTCGGGTCCTGAAAGATCTGGAAGGCGTTGTGGAATACTCTGCCAACGAAAACGTGTTTGAAGGCGTCATCAACGCCGGTAACGTTATCAACCACATCGCCAGCACCATTTTGTCCGCGGCTGAGATCGACCACAAGGGCAAGGATTTCTCCCTCTTCAAATACGCTTTCACGCCGTCCATCGTCCACTGCATCTCCAAGATCCGCGCGGAGCGCGCCGCCGTCATTGAGGCTATGGGGATGCAGGAGCATGGCAATCCCATGGGAATGATCGACAATGTCCAGCACTTGGAGGATCACCCCGAAGTTCATACGTTCTACAAGTACATGGATGGCCCCTGTGCACTGGATCACCGTTATCTGCATGAGGACTGCGGTTGCGGTGCTGCCTTTGCGATCTCCGTTGCCAAACGTCTGGGACTGGAAATGCCTGTTTTGACTGCTTTCCTCGGCGTGGCCGGAGCCATCAATGACCGGGATTATCTGGGCAAGGATGGCCGCTCCCTGGAGAATCTCGGCTTCCCTGCCGACATGAGCCTGGAGGAAATTTGCCGACAAATCTGATCGAATACTCAAGCTTCCCTGTGAAGATTTCCTTTTTTGGTTCTTCACAGGGAAGTTTTGCTTTTAAAACACTGGAAGTTAGCTGCTCATTTTGCTATCATGTAAAAATAATCAAAAATTTTCAAGAGAAGGGGGAATTGTATGAAACTGGAGTATTTTCACTATCTGCTGAAGATCGACCAGCTCCACTCGATCTCTGCCGCTGCACATGCCCTCCACATTAGTCAGACGACGCTGAGTTCTGTCGTCAAAGCTGTGGAAGCAGAGCTGGGAATCACGATTTTCCAGCGCTCTATTCACGGCGTATCCACCACAGTGGAGGGGCAGCGCCTTATGTCGCTGGCATGGGAAATCGATGTTAAGCATGAAGAACTGATGAGCTTGAAAAACCACCGGGACAACATACAGGTAATTGCCATCCCCATGAGTCCCAGTGTGAATGTCGGCCTCGCTGTTCCGCTGTCCCAGACATATTCTCGATTTGAGCTTCACGGAGATATCTCATTGGATGAGTGCCCTACCATGGAAGTATATGCGCGCGTCAAATCAAAAGCCGCTAATATCGGCGTCACAAATTTCTCTGATTCGGAAATGTTCCAAATTCAAGAAGATGCGTACAAAAATAAAATTCAGATTGAGGAGCTCTACTCAGATAGATTATATTTACTGACCCCCAGCACGCACTGGATCGCATCCAGGCAGTCGATCGGCACCGATGAGGTTGCCAGCGAGCGCCTGGCAATTGTCACCAGCTTTCAGGCTGATTTAAATAACCAGCTTTTCAGAGAATTGACCGCGGGAGGCCAGTCCGTTTTCTTCCCCAATATTGCAACTATGCGGCAGGCTATTTTGGAGCAGAATATGATAGGGCTCGTGACCGGATATTCCATTCGTTCGAACTTGGAAGCTTACCAAAATAACTATCACATAACACCGATCCATACAAACGGCAGGGAATGGTGCGTATCTATCTATTTGATCCACCGCAGCGACCGGAGCCTGCGTCCCCAAGAGCGGATCTTGGTCTCCTGCATCAAAGAACACTTTCGGACTTGCCCGTCTGCCCCATTGCGCTCTGTCCCAGCTTTGGAAGAGCCTGAGAGGAGGCCTGCCGAATGAGAATGGAACACTTGGATTATTTGTTGGAGATTGACAAATACCATTCTATTTCCGCCGCGGCCCGTGAATTATTTATTGGACAAACCGCCTTGAGTTCTGTCGTGAAAAGCATTGAGAAGGAGGTCGGCTTTGCCATTTTCCGCAGAACGCATAGCGGTGTGGAAACAACTCCGGAAGGGGAAGAGGCCCTGGCGCTGATCTGGGATATCCTATCCTGTTTTGAGGAGATCAAACTGCTTCAAAGCAAGTCGGAAGCTACGCCGTTCCCTGTGGAACTCATCGGCTCGCCCAGCATCAATTGCTCCATTGCCGCTCCACTCAGCAAGGCATATCAGGCGATTCTGCCAGGGAGCAATTTGATTTTCCGTGAGTGTGAAGGAAGCGATGTCGGCGGAAAAATCATTCAAAATGATTTTAATGTCGGCCTCACGTATTTTGGCAGTGACATTAGGAGCAACATCAAGGATTTTGAGGCTATCGCACAAAAATACCAGATCGTCGTCAAGCCGGTATTTCAAGACCGGTTCTATTTGCTGGTAAGGCGAGACCATCCTTTTGCCGGGCGAGAGAGCATACATATCAATGACGTAAAGAATATGAACATGGCTATGCTCTCATATTTCAGCAATCGTGAAGCTAGTGCAACTTTTGTTAAATTTCAAGAGGGACGCAACAGATTTACAACATATTCCAATGTTTCGCTTATCAAGGAAGCCATCATCAAGAATAACCTTGTCAGCACGTTGAGTGGGTATGCGATCTTCCATGAGCGCAGCGAAGATAACTCCCTCCTCCGTGCCATCCCACTCACCGGGCTGCTGAAAGATGATAGCATGGTTTTGTGTCTGATTCATCGGAACCTGAAAAACCTTCGGTATTCTGAGCAGGTCCTCATTAAGTGCATTGAAGATTATTTTTCATCTCTGCCTCCCTTATAAAGCAGCGATCCATCGGAGAGCCGGCAGATATTCAGGACAATAAGGACAGAAAACACCAAAGCATAAAGTGTATTGGCGGCAAAAGAATGGTCCGACTCATGTAATTCCGCATGAGTCGGACCATTTCCATTCGGATGGCATGAGGTTTTTTATGTACCGCCCCGCCCCATCCGCTTCTCCAGATTCAGCATCCCGAAGCAGAACTGCTCCCACCGTGCCAATGTTGTCTGTGACGGGTCGCCCTCCCGGATACGCATGGTGCGGCGGATCTCCTTGGGGATCACGACTCTGCCGAGATCGTCGATCCGCCGCACGATTCCAGTTGCCTTCATATCGAAAACTCCTTTTGTCAGTTGAATGTTATGTCTGAGCTATCTGCCTGGCAAAAGATAGTATCCACAATATTTTCCGCCTTATGCCGGAAACGCGTTGGAGAAGTCTGGGAAAACAGACGGTCAAATTGATGAGCGCGCAAAAAAAGCGGCCGCCGTGCGGCGGCCGCTGAAAAGACAGGGGTAAGTTACTTGGCGGCCTTTTTGCTCTCCCATTTGGTGACGCACAGGGAGCAGGCGATGTCGCCGGTGACGTTCAGGCAGGTGCGGCCCATGTCGAAGATCCGGTCCACGGCTACGATCAGGCCGATGTAGGCCACGGGAATGCCCAGCGCTTCCAGAACCATAGCCAGCATGATCATGCCGGCACCGGAGACGCCCGCGGTGCCGATGGAAGCCAGGGTCGCGGTGACCACCACGATGATCATCTGGCCGAGGGTCAGCTGGATGTTGGCGCAGGAGGCCAGGAACACGGTGGCCACGCACTGGTAGATGGCAGTGCCGTCCATGTTTATGGTGGAGCCGAGAGGCAGCACGAAGGCGGCGATGTCGTCCTCGGCACCCAGCTCAGCGGCACACTCCTTGGAGACCGGCAGGGTCGCCGCGGAGGAGGTGGAGGTAAAGGCGAAGATCATGGCGGCGAAAGCGCCCTTGAAGAACTTGATGGGGCTCATGCCGGCAAAGACCTTAGCGGACAGGGAGTACACCACCACGGCGTGAACGATGTAGCCCAGGTAGGCGCAGACGATGACCAGCAGCAGGGAGACCAGGATATCAGAGCCTTGGGTGGCCACGACCCATGCCATGTAAGTAAACACGCCGATAGGGGCCAGACTGATGATGAAGCTCATCAGCTTCTCGATCACGGCGTAGAAGGAGCTGACGATGTCGCGGGCCAGTTTGCCTCGCTCACCGGCAGCCAGTATGGAACCGCCGAAGAACAGCGCGATGACGATGACCTGCAGCATGTTGGCATCGGTGAAGGACTTCCACATGTTGGTGGGGAAGATGCCGACCAGCACGCTCATGAAGCCGCTGAATTCCTTGGCCTCATAGGTGGCGCTCTCGGGGTCCAGGACCGGGAACAGGCCGGCGCCGTTGAAGATGTTGGCGAACACCAGGCCGATGATGCAGGCGATGGCGGTGGTCACCAGGAAGTAAGCCACGGTCTTGATGCCCACGGAGCCGACCTTGCGCATGTCGTTCATGGAGATGATGCCGTCGATCATGGACAGCAGGACCAC
>NZ_CANRKH010000053.1 GCF_947631165.1 uncultured Dysosmobacter sp.
GTGCTTATAACGCTGCACTCTGCCGTTCTTTTGCAGGTCGTTGTAGAATTTCCGGATCTAGATGGTGGTCAGTTTTTCCAGTGGAACATTTCCGAGGCCAGGGATGATGTGCTTGTCGATATAGTTCAAATAGTAGTCTTTGGTTTTCTCCCGAAGCCGAGGCTCGGCGTAGACCTCGTACCACATTTTTATCCAACTCTCCACTGCGTGGGTGCCGCTTCGGTTCATGTCCAGCCGCTGGCTGTCTGCGATGGCCTTTTTCAGCTTTTCTTTTACTTCACCTTGCGTCTTACCTAAAACGTTTTTGTAGATGATTTTGCCTGTAGCCGAATCATGACCAGCGGTATATCTCCCCTCCCAGCGGCCGTCCTTCCGCTTGCGGATACTACCCTCACCGTTAGCCCTGCGCCAATCTGAAGCCAAAGATAAAACTATCCAGACTGGTATTCTCCCGCAGCTCATCCACTAAGTCAGCCAATCCGAACTGAACCCCAAGAGTTAGGCAGAAGCAGGCGGAAAAGGCGATTCAAGCGGCTGTGAGCGCTTGGACAGCCGGCGGTAAGCCATTGAATCTCTGTTTGCCCCTGTAGTTATTGTAGCAGTCGAGATATGCAACAAGTTCAGTCTTGAAATGCTCCTGAAAAGAAGGTGTCCGAAGGGCTGTATTGGTCATGTCAGCAGGAAAATGACTGCGGCAATCTCCGCTTTGCTTCGGGATGGACAACCGCACCAGCCTGTCTTGCCGCGCGCCAGATAACCAGCCGCATCATTTCAGATGGTCTCCGCAGAGGCTCAGCTCTTTTCGCCCTTTTTCCGATACTGTCCTATACACACAAAATGTAATTTAGCCCCTTGACAAGCCCATCGCCAACTGCTTCAAAATCGTACTTTCCTTCGTTTCTTCCGGCGGTTTCTGTGTTACCAGGCTGATGTCACCAGGATACTTTTCTTGCAATTGACGCGAAAGTGTCGTATGCTAAAAAAAACGGGCAGAGGGGGCTGGTAGGGTGAATCAGCGGGTGCAACTGTACAGAAGGCCGGCGTTCACACGGGCCTGCAAGGTGTTTTTACTGGCTCTGTTGGTCGGGCTGTCACTGACAGCGTATATAGAGAAGAATCGCGCCCAGCAGGAGCAGGAACGGATGGGCTATATTGCCAGATCCATCGGTTCGGGAGCCTATGAGATCATGATATCCGAGATGAGCAAAACCCGTGTTCTGGAAGCCTATTTGATACAGACCGGCGGCGAATATGCGGGATTCGACAGGATCGCCGGGATCCTTCTGCAGGATGACTATGTGCGGAACGTCCTCTTCGCGCCAGATGGTATCGTGGACAAAGTGTTTCCGTTGGCAAACAATGAGGCAGTCATCGGGCTGAATATGTATGGAGAGGGTGCCGGCAACAAGGAAGCGCAGGCCGCCATTGAAAAAAAGGAACTGTATATTGCAGGTCCCTTTGAACTGATCCAGGGCGGCCTTGGCATTGCCGGACGGCTGCCGGTGTTTTTGCGGGATGAAAGCGGTGCGTCGAACTTCTGGGGCATCGTCTCAGTGACGCTGGTTTTCCCGGATGTTCTCTCCGAAAGCGGCATCGACCGGGTGAATCCTCAGGGCTTTGCCTGCGAGGTCTGGCGCATCAACCCGGATACCGGCGTACGCCAGACGATCCTGGAGTCGGAACAGCCCATTCCCGAGGGGCGGACGACTGTAGATTACCAACAGACATTGTACAACGCGGTGTGGACGGTGTCCGTCGCCCCTCTGCGCCCCTGGTACGCCAGCAGCAGCCTGTGGCTGAGCATAGGACTGAGCCTCCTGGTGGGTCTCCTGGCGGCATTGGGCATCTACAACGCGGAAAAGCTGCGGCTATTGAAAGCGGAGGAATCTCACCGGGAGATTCAGCGGCTGCAAGAACAACTGGAGTACGAGCAGGGCAATATGCTGCTGAGCCAGATCCGCTCCCACTTCTTCTATCACACCCTCAATTCCCTGCAGGCACTGATCGTTCTGCAGCCGGATGCCGCTTATAAGATGGCAGGCGACTTTTCCCGCTACCTGCGGTTTAATTTGGATTCCGTCACCGCGGACGGCGGCGTAGGCTCTTTCCGGGATGAGCTGCGGGCCGTGCGCGCCTATGCGGACATCAACCAGCAGCAGCTGGGGGACCGGCTGAAAATGGTCTACGATATCCCGGACGCCGACTTCCAGATTCCGCTTCTGACCATCCAGCCAGTGGTGGAAAACGCCATTCTCCACGGTATCAAGCCCAAGGTGGGCGGAGGGACGGTCACTTTGAGTTTAGAGGAGTTCGCGGATAGCTGGCGCGTCACGGTGGACGACGACGGCGTTGGTTTCGACCTGGAGTCCGCCAAGGCCAAGGAGTCCATCGGCCTTGAGAACGTGCGGCAGCGTCTGGCCCGGTTTTCCGGCTGCGGAATGCGGATCATAAGCATCCCGGGAACTGGAACGAAAGTCATTCTGACATATAAAAAATTTGAAAAAATTGGTGAAAAGCAATAGCAGCTCCATGAAGCGTACGGTTTCCGTACGCTTCATTTGTTACAATAGAAAAAGAAAGCGGAGGTGACCGCTGTTGAAAACGATCCTGGTGGACGATATGCTGCTGGATCTGCAGCTGTTTGAACTCAAATGCGCGGATATGCCGGACTTCGAGATCGTTGGCAAGTTCACAGATCCCCATGCCGCCATTGAATATGCCTGCGGCCATGTGGTGGACTTTGCCCTGCTGGACATCGATATGCCTGGCATGAGCGGCATCCAGCTGGCTCAGGAACTGCGGCGGCTCAGAAAGGATATTATCATCGTGTTTGCCACGGCACATCCAAAATTTGCGGTGGACGCGCTTAAAATGAAGGCCGATTACATCATCTTCAAGCCCTTCGACCGGGAGGATATCGCTGATGTGATGGAGCGGGCTAAGCTGCTGCGCCGGAGGCAGCACAAGCGCATTTATTTTCATACCTTCGGGGCTTTCGATATGTTGGTGGACGGGGAGCCGGTGCGGTTCCGGTCTGGCAAGGCCAAGGAGCTGATGGCGCTGTGCGTGTTTCGGGAGGGCCGGCCTGTATCCATCCATGAAATCGTAGAGAACCTGTGGGGCGAGGATGCCGACGGCGCCGGCTACCGCCGAACCATCAAGGACCTGGCGGACTCTCTGCGGGACTGCGGTGCGGAGGAGATGTTTCTGCGCAGCCGGGGAAGCCTGCGGGTGCGGATAGACCTGGCGGATTCCGACTACCAGGACTTTATGAATGGGGATGAGGACGCCATCTGCCAATATCAAGGTGTGTTTATGCAGCAGTACTCCTGGGCAGAGTCCATGGTCTACGTGCTACAGGAGAAAAAAGAGCTGATGCTTGCCCGCAGAGAGAAGCGGCGCAGCCATAAGGAGGGATAAGGCATTGGACGAATTTCTGAGAATGGAACACGTCAGCAAACGGTTCGGTGACTTCTACGCCAACAGGGACATCAACCTGTCTATCCGGAAGGGCGAGGTACATACCCTGCTGGGAGAGAACGGGGCCGGTAAATCCACGCTGATGAATGTGCTCATCGGCTTGTACCAGCCCACGGAGGGCACCATCTATCTGAACGGACAGGCGGTCCGCATCGATTCGCCCGCCCAGGCGGTGCGTCTGGGCATCGGCATGGTGCACCAGCATTTCATGCTGGTGGAGGCCATGACGGTATTCGAGAACATCATCCTGGGCGACCGGAACACCAAGGGCATTTTCATCAACAAAGAAGCCCGTAAAAAGGAGATCCTGGAACTGGCGGAGCGTTACGGCCTGGATGTGGAACTGGACAAATCCATCACAGAGATCGCCGTGGGCGCCCAGCAGCGCGTGGAGATCCTGAAGGCCCTGTATCGCGGTGCTGAGCTGCTGATCCTAGACGAACCCTCCGCCGCCCTGACGGACATCGAGGTGGAAGGCCTTTTCAAGATCATGCGGAAGCTGACGGAAGAGGGCAAGAGCATCATCTTCATCAGTCACAAAATGCGGGAAGTGCTGCGCATCTCTGACCGTATTACCATCCTGCGGGCCGGTGAAGTGGTCACCACCCTGGAGCGGTCTCAGACTGACGGACAGGAGTTGGCCAATCTGATGATCGGCCGGGAGCTGGCCCCCTCCCACTATGGGAAGGTGGAGGATCCGGGCAGTCCTGTCATCCAGCTGCGGAGCGTGGATTACCATAAGGATTCTAAGCACGCCGGGCTCAACGGCGTCTCCCTGACGGTGGGCCGGGGCGAGATCGTGGGCATTGCCGGCGTGGATGGCAACGGTCAGAGCCAGCTGGCACAGGTGGTCACCGGTGTGCTGACACCCGACGCTGGTGAAGTAGACATGAAGGGTTCCAAGGTGGCCCAGTTCACGCCCCATGGCTTTATCCTGGAAAGTGTGTCCCATATCCCTGAGGACCGGAATAAAATGGGCCTGATCGGCAATATGTCCGTGAAGGACAACATCGTGCTCAAGTCCACGGATTCCCCGGAGTTCTCCAGTGCCAGAGGCTATCATCTGAAGAAAAAAGCCATCCGGGACTATGCTTTGAAAATGCAGGAAAAGTACGACATCCGCTGCACCTCCATTGAGCAGGAGACCCGAAACCTCTCCGGCGGCAATCAGCAGAAGGTCATCCTGGCCCGGGAGCTGGAGGGCCATCCCGACCTGCTGGTGGCGGTCCACCCCACCCGCGGTCTGGACATCGGCGCCACACGTTTTGTCCATGACACCATGATCGAAGCCCGGGACAAGGGCTGCGGCGTACTGCTGATCTCCGCGGACTTCGACGAGATCCTGGAGGTCTCCGACCGTATCGTGGTCATGTTCGAGGGCCAGATTATGGGGGTGTTCTCCGGCAAGAATCCTCCCATTGAGGAGATCAGCCTGGCCATGGCCGGCAAGTAAGGAGGGGGAAAAGAATGAAAAACAACAGCAAGCTGGCCAACTTTCTGGTGCCTGTCATCTCCATCCTGCTGGCCTTTGTCATCGGCTGTGTCATTATGGCAGTGCTGGGTGCCAATCCCTTTGTGGCGCTTCAATCCCTGTGGATCGGCGCTTTCGGCAGCCTTCGCAATGTAGGTACAACTCTGGCCCGCTCCACTCCCCTGATCTTCACCTCTCTCTGCGCCTGCTTTGCCTACCGCTGCGGCGTGTTCAACCTGGGCGGCGAGGGCCAGTTCCTGATGGGTTCCATCGTCTGCTGCTACATCGCAACCAAAAGCGGCATCGAGGGCCTGCCCGCCATTCTGCTCTGCCTCCTGGGCGGCACGGCGGCAGGCGGAGCGTGGGCGCTGGTGGCTGGCCTTTTGAAGGTCTATCGGAATCAAAATGAAATGATCATCACCATCATGCTCAACTATGTGGCGACGCTGCTGATGGGCGTGGTGTACACCAATTGGCTTCGGGATGGCAGTGTGCCTCAGACGGCGTCCGTACCCGACGCCGATAAGCTCAGCCGCTTGTTCGGCCTTCGGATCACCTCCGCCTTCGTGATCGCTATCGCAGTGGGGCTGCTGATCTATTACTTCCTGTTCTATACCTCCAAGGGCTTCCAGCTCCGGGCCGTGGGCCTGAACATGACGGCCGCAGAGTTCAACGGCTTTGCCGTGAAGCGGTACATCCTGCTGAGCTTCATTGTCTCCGGCGCTATCGCGGGCCTGGGCGGCAGCGCCGAGCTGCTGGGCACCCAATTCCGCCTCATCAATGGGTTCGGCGCGGGCTACGGCTTTGACGGCGTGGCCATGGCCCTCATCGGCCAGCTCCATCCTCTGGCGACTATCCTGGTAGCCATCTTCTTTGCGGCACTGCGGGTCGGCTCTACCACTATGCAGGCAGCCACCGGCGTCCCCACCAGTGTGTCTGATATCATTCAAGCCCTGGTCATTGTGTTCACTGTGGCGGGCCTTGCCATGGTAAAGCTCCCCCAGTTCAAGGCGTTTTTGGGCCGGATGGCCGATAAAACACAGAAGGAGGCCGTGTGATATGGATTGGGAATTTATATCGAATCTGCTCCTTGCCAGTGTTCGTATGGCAACGCCGCTGATCTTTCTGGCCTTGGCGGAGCTGTACTCTCAGCGGGCCGGCCTGGTCCATATCGGGCTGGAGGGCCTCGCCGCCATCGGCTCTCTGGTGGGCTTTTTGGTGAGCCTCATCACCGGAAGTCCCCTGCTGGGCGTGGCGGCCGGTGCGGCAGTGGGCATCCTGGTAAACATGATCTACGCCTACGCCACCATCAATCTCTGCGCCGAACAGATCGTCTACGGCATGGCCATCAACATTTTCGCTCCGGCGCTGGCGTCTTTCATCTATCGGGTCTACTTCGGCGCTGGCAGCGAACTGGTGCAGGTGGCGTTGATGCGTTCCCTGGCCGCCATCCTGGGCGTCACGCCGCAGAGCTTCCTGCTGAAGCTGCTGCTGGATCAGCCTCCCATGGTGTATCTGGCCTATGCGCTGGTGCTCTTCACTGCCGTCTATTTCAACAGAACCAAATCCGGCCTGAACTTCAAGGCCGTTGGTGAGTATCCCAAGGCGTCCGCCACCCTGGGCATCAATGTGATCGGCGTCAAATACGCCGCCAGTGTCATTTGCGGCGCACTGGCTGGCATCGGCGGCGCCTACCTCACCACCTGTTATGCCACCACCTACACCGACGGCAATGTGGCCGGCCGCGGCTTCATCGCCTTGGCCGCCGTTATCTTCGGCCGTTGGAGTGCCGGCGGTGTGCTGCTGGCCTGCCTGTTTTTTGGTTTCTGTGACGCACTGCAGATCCGCCTCCAAGTGGGCAGCTATGGCATCCCCTACCAGTTCTTCCAGATGATCCCCTACATTGCCACCGTGGTGGTGCTGGCGCTCATCGGCATGAAAAAGGCCGGTCCCAAGGGCGTCGGCAAGCCCTATCTCCGCGAGGAGCGGTAAACCGGGATAACCGCTGCAGATGCGGCTGTTATGGATACATTCACTATCAATCAAAATTGGAATCGGAGGAATGAAAAGATGAAAAAACTGTTTGCACTGCTCTTGACCATGGCAATGGTCCTGTCTCTGGCCGCCTGCGGCGGCAAGACCGAAGCCCCCGCTGACGATGATAAGACGCCCTCCACGGAAACCGAGAAGCCCGCTGACTCCGGCAAAACCTACAAGGTCGCCATGATCTGCGACTCCAGCATCTCCGACGGCGGCTGGGGCATGGCCTGCTACAACGCCATGATGGACGCCGCCGAGAAGCACGGCTGGGAAACCACCTATTCCGACAGCATCGACCAGTCCGCTTACTATGACAACATCGTCTCCTACTGCGACCTGGGCTATGACCTGATTTACGCCCCAGGCAACCAGTACACCGATGCGGTGCTCCAGGCCGCCGAGGAGTATCCCGATGTGGCCTTCGCCCTGCTGAACGGCGCCGACTCCACCCCCGCCGAGGCTGTCAACGGCAATGTCACTTCTCTGCTGCCCAACGCCACCCAGATCGGCTGGATCGCCGGTGCCCTGGCTGGTTTGATGACTGAGAGCAACACCATTGCCTTCATCGGCGGCATGGAGCTGGATACCACCAAAGGCAAGTACGAGGGCTACAAGGAAGCTGCCGCTTATGTAGGTGCCCAGGAAGGCAAGGAAGTCAAAACTCTGGATATCGTGTACTCCAACTCCTTCTCCGCCTCCGATAAGGGCATCGAGTTTGCCAAGGCCATGATGGACCAGGGTGCCGATGTATTCTTCGGCGACGCCTCCGCCGTCGACTCCGGCGCCCGTCAAGCCATTGACGAAGTCAACGCCGCTGCCGGCTCCGTGAAGGTTTACGACATTGCCCAGCCCTCCGACTCTTTGGGCCAGAACGAGTGCATCATCTGCAGCCAGGTGACCGACAACTCCGGCCTGGTAGGTCTGAGCATGGAGGCCGTGGAAAACGGTACTTTCGGCGGTGAGACCATCTACGGAACCCTGCAGAATGGTGTTCTGTCCGCCGGCGCCATCAGCGAGCTGGTGCCCGCTGAGATTGCCGAAAAGTATCAGGGCTATTTGTCTCAGATGGCCGACGATTCCTTTATGAAGTAAGCAAAACACGGTATATAAGCAACTATGGACACCCTGGAGATTATTTTCGGGGCGTCCCTGGTTACTTTCCAAAAGTCTGGTGGCATACTCCCCTGCTTCCACAACATTTCGCTTTTGGAGTTGCGTGAATAACCGTACATGTTCTGAATATTTCGATGCAAAAACAAAACGGACGAATGTGCTATGGCGCATCCGTCCGTTTTGTTTTTACATCACCGCACTATAACATTTCTGATGGTCTCCGGCGTGGCGCGGACATACCCTTCATATTGTTTGCTTATTCCCTCCGCATTTGGTGGAGATACGTCCTTTTCATTATTTATTGCGGCGCAAAATTTGAGGTGCAGACCTATGTCCGCACCTCTCTTACATCATTTTCTGTCCTTTCTCATGGTCATCTGCTTTGTGTCCCATGGCGATCTTCTTTTCCCGCTCTTTGGCAAGTGCCTTTCTGTCACCTCGCTGACGTTGCGTAGTGCTGTCCATCACCTGATCCTCGGTTTCACCCTCCAGTTTGGACAGCAGGTGGATGATCTCCTCCGTTACCGCACCAGGATCCGCATCAGGATGGTGAACACCGTGGATACCGCTGCCGCTCCATATCGGAGAGTTTCCTCATAAACTCGTCGCGCATCTTCCCAGCCTGTTGGTTCTCCTCCTTCATCGCTTTCAAGACTTCTCCCATGGACCGATACATCTGCCGGTTGTACTCCTGCACTTGGTCTATCCAATTCGTTAGCTCCTCTGCCGTTGCCAGCAAGTTCAGGCTCTCTTTGGTCGCCAATTCCACCATAGATATTCGGATGTGCTCCTGCAATGCCAGCGTTCTCCGCAGCACCTCCTCCAGCCGTTCCACTGTCTGCATGGGTATTGTGTAAAGGACGCTGGGCTGCTGGTCCATCAGTGTCGGGGGCATCTGTGCTCGCTGTTCCAAACTGGTTAATGCGCTGTTGTGCTGCTCGCCGCCGCATCTGTTCTAAGATTTTCGGCGTGAAGTGGAGCTTCTGCCCTGTGTCCGGATGGACGGAATTCACGATGAAATGGGAGTGCAGATGCTCTGTGTCGATATGGGGCGCTAACTTAATGGCATCCCAAATTACGATTCAAAACCCGTATTTTACCTATGATGGAGATTACACCCCGGTTTTTGAGGGGCTGGATCTCCAGATAGACATCAACTGGAAGATGGGCTTGGTGGGCCGGAACGGCCGGGGAAAGAGCACCCTCCTCCGCTTCCTAGCGGGGGGAACTAAAGGGAATCGGGAGAATTTCCAACCGCCAGCCTTGCCCGCGCTTGCCCGGGCCGGTGGCGCATTCGGAACGTCGGACCTTGGATATCCTGCTGGAAAATGTACCGCCTGGGAAGGAGTGGCGGCTGATCTGAGAGTTGTCCAACCTGGACATGAGGAAGGAGGTGCTGGATTGTCCCTTTGCCACTCTCAGCGGCGGCGAACAGACTCGGACCCTGCTGGCAGTCCTCTTTTTTGGCGAGGGGGCGTACCCTATGCTCGACGAGACCACCAACCATCTGGATGGCCCAGTCTGAGCGCTGGTGGCCAACTACCTTCGGAAGCTGGATCGCGGCTTTCTCCTGGTATCCCACGACCGAGCCTTTCTGGACGGCTGTGTAGACCACCACATCCTGGCTCTGAACCAAACCGGGCCGGAGCTGGTGCGTGGGACTTTTTCCACCTGGTTTCGGGATAAAGAAGACCGGGACCGGGGAGAGCAAGCCAAAAACGAGAAGCTTAAAGGGGATATCCGCCGCCTGGAACAGGCCGCTAATCAGACTTCCGTTTGGTCTGACATGGTAGAGAAAATCAAACACAGCACCAGAAATTCCAGCTTGCGCCCAGAAAGGGGCTTTATCGGCCACAAGTCGGCCTAGATGATGCGGCGAGCAAAACATCTGGAGTATCGCAGCAGAAGGCTGTTGAGGAAAAATCTGATCTGCTCAAGGATGTGGAGCGGGCTGACAGCCTCAGGCTGACGTCCTTAACTTATCATAGTGACCTACTGCTGGAGGGGCGGGACCTGTCCATCGCCTACCCTGGGATGTCCGGAAGGCCCGCTAGCTTCTCACTTGATCAGGGAGACCGCCTATGCCTGGACGGCGGCAACGGTTTCGGAAAATCCAGCCTGCTCCGGCTGGTTCTGGGAGAGGAGGTGCCTCACACTAGGTTCCTCCGGCAGGCGTCAGGTATGGTGATTTCCTATGTCCCCCAGAAGGCGGCGCATCTCCAGGACGCCCCTGTGACTTGGGCGGAGGCGCAGAACATTGATTTGACCCAATTCCTCACTATCCTGCGCAAGCTGGACTTCTCTCAGGAACTCTTCGTGCAGGATATGGCCGGGTACAGCGCCGGGCAGCGGAAAAAGGTACTGCTTGCCACCAGCCTGTGTCAAAGCGCCCATCTATATGTGGGGGACGAGCCACTGAACTATATCGGCCTGTTTTCCAGGATACAGATCGAAGAGCTTTTGATGGAGTACCGGCCCACCCTCCTTTTTGTGGAACATGACCAAGTGTTTCAGGAGAAGATTGCAACAAAGACCGTAGAGCTATGGAACCACTGATTTAATCCATGGGACAAATCAATCTCACATTTTCCCTTGACAACAGCTTTAGAAATACCATTTTTATGTTTGTGCATAGTTTTGTGTGGGGCAACCGCTTGATCCACACATAGAAATATAGAAAAATATTAAGAAAGCATTGGGAATATTTGGGCAATGGAATTAGTCGTCATAGCCATACAGGCTCCATATCCATAGCGGTAATGCAGATAAACTCGCTCTTGGTCATATAGACCCCAGCAGCTTCATCCTAAACATGTTACTTTTCCTATTTGGAACGCCCCAGAGGAAATACTCCATTTATGTGATTGGATTTTCCTGTCTTAAACGAAGAATTGATAAACTTTTCGAAAAAGACTCAACCCGCTCAATTTGTTCAGTCTGATTCCATAAGTTGCTCTTTTATATTTTAACTCACATATGTATTTTGCCTATTACAGTGCAGAATCTGTACCGTAAGCGATACTATCAAAATTTTTCTATTTTTGAGAGCGCCTATCTATTTCAGAATACCTCCTATCTATGTTTTCGTGTAAATTGAAGAGTTGGTATCCCGACTTCCGAACAAGGTAAAGCAGCAAGATACTGCCATTCCTTGTCGAATCATCAAAGGCACCAGAAATTTTTATGTTCATGCCTATGGTTCCATTGATATTCTCTCGGTATGGGATATGCTGAACCGCGATATTCCGGCATTAGAACTAGTCTATGAGCGCATTTTACAGTCCCGACCCATAACCTGACCCAGAACAGAAAAACGTGAGCGGAGGCAATGGAGCGTAACGTGTCAACGGGAAACCACAGCCACGCCTAACAAGGCCAGAAAATGTCCGAAAGCATGATTTGGAGCCTCATACGCATCTTCACACGCAGAAGGCCCGTGTGCCCGATTCGGGCACGATTCATTGCACCACCGTTTCCATTCCCGCGGCCTGGAGCTTCCGGTCGAAGCCGCCGCCCCGGTAGACGAACACCAGCGTCCGCACCTGCTCATGGGTCAGGTCGATGACGTCGCCGTTGCCCTCCGGGTCGCTGCCGTCGCCCTGGATGATCCCGGCGGTCATCAGCTGCCCGATGACCGGCCGGAACTTCTCCGGGATGTCCTTCAGATATTTGTAAACCATGGTCTCCTCCCCGTCAAATTTGGGCCTCCACGCGCCCAGGATGTATTTGTTGGAGCGGATGCGCTCCATGACCTCGCCGCCGTTGGAATCGCTCTTGCCGGACGTGTTGCCCTCAATGGCCCGCACGCCGGACGGCAGCGCCGCTGTCACAAGGCCGCAGTGGTCCGTGGCTGCGCCGCCGGGAAAATCGTAGATCACCACGTCCCCTGGCCGGTATCCGCCCGTCACCCACTGTCCCGCCGCCCGGGCCGCCCCCAGGAACTGGCCGCAGGAGGCGGTCCTGACAGGCAGCGGTACGCCCGCCTGGGCAAATACCCACTGCACGAACATCATGCACCAGGGATACCCGTTCAGGCCATACCATGCCCCGTATTTGGTCCTGTTGGAGCCTGCAGGGGATTCCCGGTATCCCAGCTCTGCCCGGGCCAGGGCCAGCAGCTCAGATACACAGGCCATTTACCCCTCCACCTCCGGCAGGCCCGCCACGCTGGTCAGCATGGACAGCACGCCCGCCAGGGCCGACGCGGAGGCCACCATGAGCCAGTTGACCTCCCCCAGCACCGCGGCGGTGCCGATGGTGGCAACGGCGGTCTGGGCCACGGTCTTGACGGCCCGGA
>NZ_CANRKH010000054.1 GCF_947631165.1 uncultured Dysosmobacter sp.
AATCCACAGCATCCCTTACATTGTAGCACATGACCTTGGAGAGGGTCATCAAAAACTACTACTCTATAATACAAGGATTCAAACAGGTTATCAAAAACTTTTCGGACGACGATTTTGGAAGGTCTGGAAAAAAGTAGTCTGAAGATAGTCTGAGTCCAAAAATGGAAACAGATCGATAGTCCAAATAGGACGAAAACTAAGATTAAAATTGGGTAAGCCATGACATTAGTTGCCTGGAAAGTTGCATTTAGGACGGATAAACATTCACATTAAGGGCTAAATCACTAACGCGCTAATTGTTCTCTCTAGGAAGGAACATTACACTTTGAGAAGAAGAAATGAGGAAAGGAAAGATTGCAGTTGGATTTATGCAGCAAACATGGAAGATTATGAATTTCCCGTCACACAAAATTTGGGCCGCAGTAAAGTAAAAAAAGGAGATTTTTGGGGAGATGCAAAATAGTGAAAGAATTTGCAGCGATAGGGCAAAGAATGACATTTCAGTACGACAACTGGCCCCTCAAAATTTGCGCCGGAATAAGTACTCTTTAGAGTACTTATTCCGAGAAAAGATACAGAGCATCGGCAAAGAACGAAAGCAGAGCTCGAACAAACGGTTGACAAACTAAAATTCGAGTGTTAAAATAGAAGCACAGTCAGCGATAAGTGTGCGTGGAGGGAGCATCGACCTACATAGGAATCCTCGGCAATCTTATTCTCGGGAGGGATTCTTATGAATCGTCGATCTGCTTCGTCCGCCCACATGCGGTATCTTCCTGTCCCAGCCCCAGTGCATGAGTTGCAGTTGTCGCCTGGAGCGCTGTCAGTATACATCTATCTTATTCGATGCATGGACGATAGCTACCATTGCTACCCAAGCTATAAAACGATTGGGGAGCACGTTCGTCTCAGCGACAATACGGTGGCGAGGTGCGTCCGCGAATTGGAAGCCAAGCAGCTCATCGAGACGGAGCGCACCAGCGTTATCCATGCTGACGGAAAAAAGTACAATGGCAATCTCAGGTATCATCTCTTGCCGTTCGATCAGGCGCTGAAGTACCACAACGGCTTTTAAGAGTGACAGGGTAGGGAGGGCCACATCATCAGTTGACTGGACTTGCCCGCAGTGAGAGCAGAGGAGAAACTCTGCTCTTGCGCGGCCGGGCACTAAAGCACTGGCTGGTCGGGTTTTGAGGCGATTTTACCGCGTCCGATTTTTAAGCAGGGGAAAGAGAATGGGTCGTGGAGCGCCCCATTCTCCTTCCCATCGGCGTGCAACGCCCGCCGTTGAGGGATTCTCCGAAATCAGGCCGGTGTGTCAGAAAGCCTGGATGATTCGTCATCAGTGGGTTGGAGAATCAAAAAATCCCGGTATTCCGGGCAATTTCAGTGTGTCAGGAGGGTGATTTTATGGATAACGAGAAGAAAGTACAGAGCGCGCAGGAAGTAGACAAAACCAGGTTTGCTCTCTGGATTCGGAGGGCTGTGATGGATCAGGTCGAGCAAAACTATGAGGCAGACAACTGCAAAACGAAGAGTGAGTTTATCGAAAAGGCGATCCAGTTCTATTGCGGGTACCTGGCTTCGGATTTTGGGAACGGCTATCTGCCCAACGTGGTGAGCTCCATGCTCCGCAGCATGATGCAGGAGAGTGACGCGAAGCGTGACAGGATGCTGTTCAAAATCGCGGTGGAACTGGCGGTTCTGGAGAACGTGATCGCCGCCACCAATGAAGTGGACAAGGACACGCTCAGTCGATTGCGGGGCGAGTGCGTGAAAGAAGTGAAACGCACCCACGGCACTTTCTCCTTTGAGGACGCTGTGGAGTGGCAGGAGTGAGATATGACAGGACAACTGGCAACCAAGTTCAAATTCTTAAAGCCGGACGCTCGGGGCGGTCGAGGCGGGTACGCGAAATATATCGCCACCCGGGAGGGCGTGGAGAAGATCCAAGGTGCGTCTCTCCATGCCTACGCGGACTATATCGCCCTGCGTCCCGGTGCGGAGCGGACGGGTCGGCACGGGCTCTTCACCAACGCAGGGGAAGAAGTTATCCTGGAAAAAGTTTCCAAGGAACTCAATGATCATCCTGGAAATGTGTGGACCGGGATCATCTCCCTGCGGCGGGAGGATGCGGAGCGGCTGGGGTTCGATTCCGGCGAGCGCTGGCGGACGTTGCTGCGCAGTCACGTGTGTGAGTTGGCGGAGGATCTCAAGATCGATCTCGCACATCTCAAGTGGTATGCGGCCTTTCACAACGAGGGGCATCATCCCCACGTGCATATGATCGCCTGGTCGACTGACCCGGGCGAGGGCTACCTCTCCCGCAAAGGGGTCATGCAGTTTCGCTCTGCGCTGGCCCGGGATATCTTCGCCCACGACCTGCTGGAAATCTATCAGCAGGAGACTGCCCTCCGGGACGAGCTGCGGGCCGAGGGCAAGAAGCAGTTGGAAAATCTTGTGGAGAGCGTTCATCGGGACGGCTATGTAAACCCGGAGGTGGAACAGCTCCTGTTGACACTGGCTTGGCGACTGCGCAGGGCCAAGGGAAAAAAGGTGTACGGATATCTGCGTTCCGATCTCCGAGACGTGGTGAATGAGGTGGTGAAGATCATAGAGGACGACCCGAGCATTCGAGAGCTGTACGATCTCTGGTACATCCAGAAGAAATTCACGATTCGTGTGTACAGAAACGAGATACCCCAGCGCATCCCGCTCCATGAGAATTCCGAGTTCAAATCCCTGCGCAATGCAGTCTTCCGTGAGGCGGTGAAGTTGGGGGAAACAATTGCCGAGGGCAAAGAGGTTGGAATTTGTTCTGAAACCCCTGCCACGGGCGACTTGCTGGCGGAAGCTGCGCTCGGCCTGTTCCTGCAACTGGCTCGAGATCTGGAAGTGGAGATCGGCCCGGAGCCCATCGGCAAGCCGCCGCAGGTGGATCGAAAGCTGTGGCTGGAGATCGCGCGGAAGAAGATGGACATGGGGATGCGGATGTGAGCCCCTGTGCGGCCCGAGAAGCCCTCTCAAGCCGAAAGATGGCATCCGTGCACACCGAGAAACGAAGCCGCACCGTCGGGCCGCACAGCCAACGGTAAATCAGTCCGCCCTGCCAGCAGAGAACAAAACAAAAACCGCTGGACTTCTGGGAAAAGGTGTGGTAGTGTTGTGAGCTGAGAAAGGGGAGAGGCAAATTGGCAAGCATAAGAAAACGCGGAGAGAATAGTTATCTGCTGGTAGTCTCTATGGGCACGGACGGATACGGCAAGCGCCGGTCGCCAAAAGAGAAGATGGTTCATCCGCCCACCGACTTGACGCCAAAGGCCAAAGAGAAGTGGCTGCAAGAAGAAGCTGCACTCTTTGAACGACAGGTAAAGCACACGCCGCTGCCGATTCAGAAAGACATCAAGCTGAGAGAGTACGTGGAAATTTGGCTGCGAGAGATCGCGCCCAACAAGCTGGCGAAGACGACGCTGTACAGAACACAGCAGGACATCGAGCGATTCATGCCAGCCCTGGGAAACATCAAGCTGACGCAGTTGCGGCCGGATCATTTCCGCAATCTTTATGCAGACTTGCGGAAGCAAGTGAGTGAGCGAACAGGCAAGCCCTTCTCAGAACACACCATCGAGGGCGTGCACTCCGCGCTGTGCGGGATTCTCAGTGACGCAATGGCCGCCGGATACATTCAGTCCAATCCTGCATGGCGTACCTACAAGCCCATCGCCAAGAAGCAGAAGAAGACCGTTGCCGATGAGGAAACTGCCAAAAAGTTGCTTTCAGCACTGGAGCAAGAGGACATGAAGTACGAAGTCTACTTCAAGCTGATCTTACTCACTGGCATCCGGCGTGGGGAATGCTGCGGTATCCAGTGGGGCGATATCGACTGGAGCGAGCGGAGTATCCACATCTGCAAGAACGTGGTGAAGGTCACGGGTGAGGAGCTGTTTGTGAAGTCGCCGAAGACCACGGCAGGGGACAGGTATGTGTACTTTTCCCAAGAGATGGAAGATCTCCTCAAGAGGTACAAGGAGCACTGCGCTGAAGATCGCCCAATAACCCACACCACCTATCTTTTCCGCCGACAGGACAGCGAGCTCCCCATGAGCCCCAGCACGTTCACTTCGGACTTCAAAATGATTTTGAAAGCGCATATAGACCCCCGGTCCATTGGGCCGGGGGTTCGCTATACTCTCGTATGGCATCTATCAAATCAAAAAAGGCAATATCTTGATGAACAATTTCGGGTATACTAGTAGAAATCGATCCAAGAAAAGGAGAGTTCGATGGAAAGATTTCTCACATCAAAGATCCTCCACCGCTTCGCCGCGTGGCTCGAGGCAGGGGAGAAGAGCCCGAATACCATCCGCAAATACACGCGGGACGTGGTGGCCTTTGCCGCTTATCAAGAAGGAGCGCCCGTCACCCGGGAGACGGTGATCGCATACAAGCAGAAGTTGCTGGAGCAAGGATACGCCGCCCGAAGCGTCAACTCCGCGCTGGCAAGCCTCAATAGTTTGTTCGCGTTTTTGGGTTGGCAGGATTGCCGGGTGAAGGCCCTCAAACTCCAACGCCAAGTTTTTTGTCCTGAAGAAAAGGAACTAACGAAAGCAGAATATGAGCGCCTTTGTAGGGCGGCGCAGAACAATCACAACCGCCGACTGAATCTCATCTTGCAGACGATCTGCGGCACAGGCATTCGGGTCAGCGAGTTACAGTTCATCACGGCGGAGGCCGTCCGGGCCGGGGAGGCGGTCGTGTCGCTGAAGGGCAAGACGAGGGCGGTGTTCCTGGTGAAATCCCTGCAAAAGAAGCTGCTCCGCTATATCACGGAGCAGAATCTAAAATCAGGCCCGGTGTTTGTCACCCGATCCGGCAAGCCCATGGATCGCACCAATATCTGGCGGGAGATGAAAGGACTGTGTCGTGCCGCCAATGTCGATCCCAAGAAGGTGTTCCCTCACAATCTGCGGCATCTGTTCGCCCGGGTGTTTTACGGAATCGACAAGGACATCGCAAAGCTGGCCGACATCCTCGGGCACAGCAGCATTGAAACGACCCGTCTCTACATCATCTCCACAGGGCAGGAGCACCGGCGGCGGATGGAAAGGATGCACCTCATCCTGTAAAAAAAGCCGCCAGCCAGAGGCCAGCGACATAATCCACATTATGTTGTTTTCGCGGACGAAAGCCCGCCGGGAAAAGACTTTTTTACATATAGAGTATATCGCCCTCCTCGGTCGTTTGCAAGAGGTTTTGCAGAAAAAATTCGCAGGAAGGCGCCGCAAAGCGGCCTTGGCATTGGAAATCAATGAGAAGGCCTGCTTGTGGTGTCTTTTGTTGATTGTAGCGCGCCCCGGTTTATCCCGTGGGTGCTTGATTTTGCCTCCCGCCGGTTTCCAACTACAACATAATGCGGATTATGTTTCCGCACGACAGGGAAAAGAATCTTTTGGAGGTGGCATGATGGAAACCATGAAGATGAATGATGCCGCAAAAAAGTTGTTTGATAAACGAAACAGGATAAATATTCTGTTGGGCATCATAGGATGGGTGTCTCTGGCGCTGGGCGTGCTTCTTTTGTCATTTGGGCTGTGGAAGCATTTTCAACATGCGAGCAGCCTACTCACTGCAACATACAGGGACAGCACAGTGTATGTTGAAGCATCCTATGGTAAAGAGGCTCAGATCCCAAGTAATGCGGAGTTGCGGGCTCACTTGGTAACGTCGAAGAATGAGCCGGATCGATATGCACAGAACTTGTCTGCCGCCATGGCCGCAGTGGGTCAAGCGGGAGAAACTGTTCCAGAAAGCGCGTTTTACCATATAGGTTTTTATGTCGGCGATCAGGAGATCGAGCCGGCGGCACCTGTAAACGTAAATGTGCAGATCCTGCATGATGGGCTCGCGGTCGGTGCTCCCATTAAGGTGGTACATCTCAAAGAAGATGGCGCGGAAGTTATCGCAGACACTACGGTAGACGATGCCGGCTCGATTTCCTTTACGACGGATGGATTTTCTGACTTTATATTTATATTTCCAACCGGCGACGATCAGCCGGATGATGTGCCCAGCATGGAGAGCAATGGAATCGTCGGCAATGGCCGCAGATGGACGGGAATCGCCTTGCAGGACGGGGGCTTCGAAGAGCCCAGTTTCGATGAACCCACGGCCACTTCTGAAGGGGCTATTGATCTGAATGAGCTTGAAGATAGTGAAGTTGGCCTTACCTTCCGGTATAAGGAGAGCGGTGAATGGAAGGTACTCCCGAATGATCCGAACGGAGAAAATATTTTTGACCACTTAAATACGGACATCAGCATCACTTTCAACTTCAATAAAGAATTTTCGCAGGAGGAACTTCGCAATGCTGATGGAACACTCACATATCAGCTCCCGCCGTACCTGACGGGATTCAGTGCGGGGCAGAGCGGTAAGCTGCTTGACCAGAACGGCAAAGAGGCCGGTACCGTGACCGTAGACGATAACGGTAAGGTTACCGTCAAACTGAATGAGGATTTTATCGAAAAAAATAGCAGCGCCAAGGATTTGCATTTCACCCTGTCTGGTCAGGTAGACTTGGATAAGGCGTATGAAGGAGATTCGGGGGATCCCAAATATCCCGGATTCAATTTGGTGCTTCCCACGGATAAGAACGAAGCGCATTCGCAGTATGGCACGCTGCAGCTAGAGAAGACATGCAGTTCAGATGCGCCGTATAGAGATGCAGACGGCAATTGGTATTTGGATTATAAACTTACCGTAACTTCACCGGATTTCGATATGCCCGAGGTCAGGGTGGAGGATGTGTTCAAGCTCAGCGGCAGCGACAAGCTGAAAGGCCTGATCGAGGGATATGTTCTGTATTCGGTGAACGATGAACCTCTCAGTAAAACAGTAGGCAGCGCATCGTCAACTGAGAAGGATTCTGTATATCAGACCGACAAGAACGGCGTGCCCCAGCTCAACTGGTATCTTGGCGATATGAAGAAGGAGGAGAGCCGTACCCTGCATTATCGCGTCAAGCTGAATACGGAAAAGATGGAGGAGACCGATTTTACTAAGGGCGGCACGATCCTGCCCAACAATGCAGAAGTTTTCTCCCGGTATCATTCGAGGAACGACGCACACGCTCAGTTGTCGCTCCAGACGTATGTGTATGTAAGCAAGTACACTCAAAATCACCCTGAAACCGGAGGCGTGTTTGTGCCAGACGGCGAGGGTGGGGGCTATATCGAGTATGAAGTCACGGTTCGGAACGATAGGGACTATCCGGTCGAAGTGAAGGTCTATGACTCCTTGGATGACCCGCATACCAATACAACCGGTATACAAAATGCAAAAGGTCTGTCGTATGTTGAAGAGAGCTTCAAATTCAGTCCAGAACAGACCAAAGCGGGCGATACTCCATGGCTTGAATTTAGTGAAGCGGGAGACAAGTATACCAGTTTCACCGCGCATATCGGCTGGCTGGATCCTGATGAGGAGATCACCTTTACCTATCGGATCAAAGTATCCGCTGAGGAACTGGCAGCTGGACCCGTGGTTGTAAACAACGGCATTATTTCACTGTTTGAGAGCCAGGATAAAGTTAATGAAACTTATCCACACTGGATGGAGCGATACCAGCAGCAAAACACTGTCGAACAGGACTCGTGGGCTGCAAAGAATTATGGAGATGCTGTCGATCCGGGAACGATGGTCAACATTCCCACGGACGAAGAGGTGTACGAGTATGATGACACTACTAAGACAGTGACAAAAGTGGAAGAAAGTCCGGGATCGTTCGTGCTTGGTGAACACAGCTTTATGTACACGGTTACGGTGAACGGCAATACCATCTGGGACGTGTCTTCTGCCACAATGGGTGACCATCTTAGCAATGGATTGCATTACAGTGGCTATGTCAAAGTCGAGGCAAAGGATTCAGAAGGAGAGACGCTTAAGACCGTCTGGGTAAAGGTAGATGAACTGAAAGAGTTATACTTCGAGGGAGATAAGATTGGATTTGAGGGCGACCAGTTCGGTGCAGGAACGTCCTACGAGCTCACGTATTACACGACCATTGATGAGGATTACCCCAATGTCCAGATCGTTATGGGGAACGATTTCTCCTTGAAAGGAAAAATTGAAGGCGATGGAAAGGTTATCAATGTAAGCGTACAGGACAGCACCAGCAACAGGGCGGAGACTTCGAACCATCGAGATGTGTCGAAGAATGCCTGGTACTATGAATCCGACGAGAACGGTTTAGGCGCCTTCTACTGGGTCGTGAAGGTAGACACCAACTATATCCCGAACGGCTATGCGCTGCAGGATGTAACGGGTGATAAGCATGAACTTCGTGGTGACTCCCTGCTGGGCGTGTATGTCGGCCCGGAGTATACATTCGATGAGAACACGGATTGGGACGATTTCCTGAACTCTGCATCGACTGAAGAATTTACAAAATTTGTCGAGGGAGAGCAATATTCCAGCGAGTTAGAGAATAAGAGGTGGACGGTCAAATTCACTGGCGAGTATAAGCCGAGTGAGGGTCAGTATGTGTACCTGTTCTTCAAAACCTATGTAACGGATCGTCAGCCGGAGCCTTACGAAAACGACGTATACAGCAACGAGGGCAACATACCTGACCAAAAATTTGACCAGCTTGAGGATAAAGACACCAACCATCTGCCCGACGTGGCCAGCGTAGAAAAGGCAGGGATGCAGGTCTTCGATTGGAATGGCAAAACAATTGAGTTCCTTAATAATGCGAATACGACCGACTATAAGCTCGATGCGAGTAATATGACCGGCTTAAAGAACGGACGGTATGCCGCCTGGAGTGTGTCCGTGAACAGGACGGGCACCATGCAGGGCGACTATACGATCACCGACGAGATACCGGCGGGTATGGAGCTGTCCTTTGTGGCTATAGCAAATTCGCAGAATATTACGTTCCCTACAACCGGCTGCACCCCGCCCTGGCCTATCCCCCTGTCCGAGAAGATGGGCGACAGCGAGCCAGGTTTGAGGGTCGGCGGCGCACATAATAGCGAGAACTATATAAATCCTTCTAATAGAGCTAACTGGGAAAAAAGTGGAGATTGGAAACCGTGGAACGCGGAAAACTGGAAGTATTATCCGAGCGAGGATCGCAGCACTGTCAGTTGGGGGCTTCATATCGAAGATGGGCTGTGTAACGCTAACGATGGTACCACTCATCAGGAGGCTGCCTATGCCTACGAGGTGGATTATCTGGTGGTATGCCGTGTGACGGATCCGGATGTGCTGCTGGGCGTAACGCAAGGCGATCCGCAGAAGAAATTCAACAACCATGTGTATGTGAAAGATAGTAGCAACACCACCGTCGCCAGTGATGATGCACAGGTGACCGTGCCCTGCAATCCGGTGGTGACTAAGGATGGCCACCAGGTAGTGACGGAGCAGGGAGAGAAGAAGCAGACCATCAAGTTCACGCTCGAGGTCAACACAGAGGAAATGGTGGTCGAGGGCCTGGAAAAATTGACCCTCAAGGATAAGATGAGTGGCAACCTGGCCCTTGTTACGGATTCTGTGAAATTCTACAGTGATCCGGACTTCACGGATGAGCTCACAAAGGATGATGGTGTGAGCTTTACGCCGCCCCTGGAGGATAATATCATTACCTTCACGATCCCGAACGGGCAAGCGGTGTACATCCAGTACGAGTGCGAGATCAACGCACCTGAAAATACGGAAGTGGATGCAGAAAACATCGTCTACTTTGAAGGTCGTCAGCCGAGTGACGATGACGAAACCTGGAAGCAGACGGTCAGCTATGAACCTGGCGGCGGTATTTCGGGCAACAAAAAGATGCAGATCAGGAAAGTGGACAGTGTGAGCGGAACACCTCTGCCCGGCGCGGAATTTGAGGTCACTCTACTGGGTGTCACTGATGAGAACGGCATATTTGTGAAGAGCGAAGGCGAAACAGAGAAACAAACGCTCACGACAGATGCGGACGGTATCAGCGAATCTTTTACTCCCAAGGAAGGCGGGCTCTATAAAATTGTAGAGACTCAAGCGCCGGAGGGCTATGTTCCCGACGATACGCCCAGATACTACTGGATAGGGAAGGGATCGCTTGATGCGCCAACTGCCAACGAGGCGGGGTTGGACGGTACGCCAGCGCCGGAGATCAAAGAAATATACAACGGCACGATCGATGTGGTGATTGGAAACGAGAAAGCTAAGATCACGGTGACGAAGAAATTCGTAAATGCTGACGGGAACGAATTGGTCGATGGCGTAACAGGGACGTATACCTTTGGTCTGTTCACGCACGGGGAAGGAGGCTATACAGAGGTATCGGAGGAGTTTGGTGGACGGCAGTCTCTGACGTACCCTGACGATAAAGGCGAGGTGCTGACATTCTACGTACCTTACCAGTCCGAACCTCCAGTCCAGTATTATATTCTGGAGTTGGATGAGGATGGCAAACCGATGGAACAAGGCTCTAAAGCCTGGATTCAGACAGAAGCGCTGGGTACGATGGAGTTCGAGCCGAGTTATGAGTACAGTCCCGGAGGGGCCGACGTTGAAGAATCGGCGAGCAGCGGCAACGCTGAAACGACTGTCACGGTAACGAATACCTGTTATGCTACCTATCGCCTCCCCGAATCCGGCAGTCCCGGAACGCTGTTCTATCTGTTGACTGGGCTCATGCTGGTCGCTTGCAGCGTGGTGATGTTAACTGTCAAGAGACGCCGCCGGGCACAATAAAGGCTGATACATGAATTGTGAAAGGCCGGAGGCAGATACCATGTCTCCGGCCCTCTTCACACGCATTTCATATCAAAAAAAGAAAAAGTGGTGACTATGGAAGCTGTTCGGGAAAGAATAGAGGAAGATGAAAAACCATGTGTTTCTTCTGAAAAACGCGAAAAAAGAGACAAAAGGGTGGGAATCATCGCCTATCTACTTTTTGGGATATCTATTTTGGTAAGTCTCTATTTGCTTGCCTATACGCCGATCCACAACTGGTTTCACTCCATACGTATGGCAGAGATCATTGCTGATTACGATCAAAAGGCTGCCGAACTCTCCGATGAAGAGCTGAGTGCAATAAGGGAAGCTGCTTTGGCGTATAACAGTCGCCTGGAACTGGGAACGCATTTTCAACCGACACAGAAGGAATTGGATGAATACAGCGCCCAGCTGGATTTTACTGGCACTGGCATGATGGGGTATATCCAGATTCCTAAACTCAAAGTCAAACTCCCAATCTATCATACCACCAGCGAGGAAGTTATGGAAGAAGCGGTGGGGCATATTCCAGGCTCGTCGTTACCTGTGGGTGGCGTTACTTGCCATACGGTCCTGTGCGCACACCGCGATCTGCCGACTGCCTATCTGTTCCACGATCTGGACAAGTTGGAGATGGGCGATACCTTCACGCTCACGGTGCTGGATGAGACTGTCACTTATGCAGTGGATCAAGTCACCGTGGTGCGCCCGCAAGACGTGGAAGATTTGGCCATCGAACCCGGGCAGGATTACTGTACTTTAGTTACGTGCCACCCTCACGGCAGCAGTGAATTCCGTATGCTGGTACGGGGGAAAAGGGTGGCATAATCCGTATATTGCTCAAGACGACGTGAAAATATTGCGGACAGTCCAAGTCCAGTCCCACATCCCAAGCACCAACCCACGCCCGCCGACCGCACCAGTTCAGTGGTCGTCACGCCTCCTTCCTGCATTCCCCCATACACGAAATCCCCATGAACTACATGGGGCAAAGGCCCGAGCAAGAAGTTTCCACCCACGGGTACCCCATGAAAAATTGTCTGCAAATCCGTGCCCAAATCTGATAACAGTCGATCCCAAAGCCGGTGTAAAGCCCACGCCCTTCCCACACGTGACAGACACGAAAAAGGACCCCGAAAGGGGTCCTTTCAGCTTGTCGAGAAACCCGGTTGTGCCATCAGGGCAACCGGGTTTCTGGCAAATATAGGATTGAAACTAGGGAAAAGAAAGCGTGAAAACGCTCCTTCCATTTCCATGTGGCCAGCTTTTTCAGATTCATAGCAGCAAACTTAAGCTTCACCCAGTTTGTCACC
>NZ_CANRKH010000055.1 GCF_947631165.1 uncultured Dysosmobacter sp.
CAGAAAGTGAAGTCCAAGATTGCGGAGTACAACAAGCAGCTTCGGGAGCTGGAGGGGCAGAAAACCGAGCAGGAGAATTTGCAGATCATCCAGCTTGTCCGGGGCATGAACATGACGAGGGAGGAATTTGCGGCGTTCCTGCGGGGCGGGGCCTTGCAGAGCGCCCCCACCCTGACCCCCTATCACGAAAAGGAGGGCAGCGGCCATGAGGAATAAGCGGTTTGCCCGTCTGATCTCCGCCCTACTGGCTGTGGGGCTATCCCTCTCCCTGTTCACCACGACCGCCTTTGCCGGAGGCGGCGACGAGGCCGGGGATGTCTTGCCAGTGGAGCCGACCGGGGAAGTGCCGTCTGACGTGACCCCCAAGCCCCTGACCCCGGAGGGGAACATGAGCCTGGTGGATGACATCGACGGCGAGGCGTCCGAGGACAAGCAGTTTATCACCGTCGTTTCCAAGAATGGCAACTACTTTTACATCATCATCGACCGGGCCGGGGACGGCGAAAACACGGTGCATTTTCTCAATCAGGTGGACGAGGCCGATTTGCTGGCCTTGATGGAAGTGGAGGAAGAAGCGCCCGCCGTCTGCACCTGTACGGATAAATGCGAGGCTGGGGCCGTCAATACCGCCTGCGCCGTCTGTGCGTCCAATATGAGCGCCTGCCTGGGGAACGCGCCGGAGCCACAGGAGCCAGAGGAACCCGAAACGCCTGTCAAGGAGAGCAAGGGCGGCATGGGCGGTCTGTTGGTGTTTCTGATCGTGGCCCTGGCGGGCGGCGGCGGGGCGCTGTATTACTTCAAGTTCCGCAAACCCAAGGTTGACGTGTCCGGCAGCACCGACTTGTCGGAATATGATTTTGATGAAGATGATGTAATTGAAAAAGATGATAGTATGAACTAAAAAGAGCTTCCTCGCCATTATCATAAATGGCGAGGAAGCATCGTTTACTGCTTTTCATTATCTGCATCTGCTTTTTTTGAATGTGTTATATTATCCCTGCTCTTCCTTTTTGTTGTGACAAAAACAAGTGTATATGCTACCATTAACACGCTAAATGCAAGGAAAATTAAAAGAATAAGTTCTAATTCGTCGGTGTTCCAAAATGGAAATGGTGTATCAAAAAAAGTTGTCGAAAACACCGAAAGTATTACTGTTAAGCATCCCGCAAAAAGAGATAGCAACATACTTATCATAGTTGCGGTTTTTCGTCTGTAATTGGTTTCCATTATTGTGTCTGCATTATCAATTTCCTTTTTGATGTCGGAAATCAACAACTGCTTATGCTGTTCTGAACTGGGAGCTTGTAAGTATTCTTTTAATTGAAGCGAGTATTCCCGCTTTTTATCGCTTGCAACATAAACATTTTCAACAATTTCTCTAATCAATTCTTCGCAAATAATCCGAATGGAATACAATTCATCGCTCTTTACATTGTATTTTCTGGCAGTAGACACAATAATAGCATCAACAATTTCCTTTTCGGGTAATCCTTGCTCCGCAACATACGGTTTGAGAGTTTGGATAATATCTGTATTTGCGCGACTTATTTGCTCTAAATATTTTGAGGCATCTTTCCTTTTATAAATCCAATTAGTGATAAAAAACACAATAATTCCGCTGATAATGCCTCCGCCGATACCTACAACCCATGGATTTTGTAAAAAGGACAGCATATCTCTCACCTCTCATACTTTCAAATTGTTTTAGTATTATACAATAAATTTCGACATACTGCAACAGGAGGTATCTTAAATGAAATTAGTAATTGCAGAAAAGCCCAGCGTGGCCCGGAGCATCGCCGCCGTAATCGGTGCGTCCGACCGGCAGGAGGGCTACTTTCAGGGCAACGGCTACATCGTGACTTGGTGCGTCGGCCACCTGGCGGGGCTGGCGGACGCTGGCCTGTATGACGAGCGTTTCAAGAAGTGGCGCTATGAGGACTTGCCCATCATCCCGGAGAGCTGGCGTTTTACCATCTCCGAGAACAAGCGGGAGCGGTTCGATACCCTGCGGATGTTGATGCGCTCCGAGGACGTGGCCGAGGTTGTCAACGCCTGCGATGCCGGGCGGGAGGGCGAATTGATCTTCCGCACAGTCTACCACCTGGCGGGCTGTACCAAGCCCATGAAGCGGCTGTGGATTTCCAGCATGGAGGACAGCGCCATCCGGGAGGGCTTTGCCAACCTGAAACCGGGCCGGGATTATGACCCGCTGCATCAATCGGCGCTGTGCCGGGCCAAGGCGGACTGGCTGATCGGCATTAACGCCACCCGGCTTTTCTCTGTGCTGTACCACAAGACCCTGACCGTGGGCCGCGTCCAGACCCCCACCCTGAAAATGCTGGTGGACAGGGACGCCAAAATTTCCGGCTTCAAAAAAGAGAAATATCACATCGTCCACATCGCCGCTGACGGCATGGAGGCGGCAAGCGACCGCTTCACCATCCCCGGCGAGGCGGAGAACGTCAAGACGGCCTGCGAGGGATCGCAGGCCGTTTGTGTTTCCATCCAGCGGGAGGAAAAGACCGAACAGCCGCCCAAGCTGTACGACCTCACCGCCTTACAGCGGGAGGCCAACCGGCTCTTTGGCTTCACGGCGAAGCAGACCCTTGACTACGTCCAAGCTCTGTATGAAAAGCGTCTGCTGACCTATCCCCGCACGGACAGCCGCTTTCTCTCCGACGACATGGAGCAGACGGCGGCGGGCATCGTGGCCGGTATCGTCCCCATGCTGGCGTTCATGGAGGGCGCGGCGTTCTCGCCGGAGATCTGTCGCGTTCTGAACAGCGCCAAGGTGAGCGACCACCACGCCATTATCCCCACGGCGGAGTTTGTGAAACAGGGCTTTGCGGGGCTGGCGGACAGTGAAAGGAAACTGCTGTCCCTGATCTGCTGTAAGCTGCTGTGCGCTGTGGCCCCGGCCCATGAGTATAAGGCTGTCACCGCTATGTTCACCTGTGCCGGACAGGACTTCACCGCCAAGGGCAAAACTGTCCTCTCTCCCGGCTGGAAAGACATCGACCGCCGTTTCCGGGCCTCCCTGAAAACCGACGCCGACGAGGACGCCGAGGCCGTGGTGGAACTGCCCGCCATGACCGAGGGCCAGACCTTTGACAGCGTGGCCGCTTCCATCACCGAGCATTTCACGTCGCCCCCCAAGCCCTACACCGAAGATACCCTGCTGTCCGCTATGGAGCGGGCCGGAGCTGGGGACATCCCCGACGACGCCGAGCGCAAGGGGCTGGGGACGCCCGCCACCCGTGCCGCCGTACTGGAAAAGCTGGTGCAGACGGGCTTCATCCAGCGCAAGGGCAAGCAGCTTCTTCCTACCAAGGACGGCATCAACCTAGCGGCGGTACTGCCGGAAACGCTGACCTCTCCGGCCCTGACCGCCGAATGGGAAAGCCGCCTGACCGAGATTGCCAAGGGTGAGGGCGACCCGGACGAGTTCATGGCCGGTATCGAGGCGCAGGCCCGCGACCTGGTAAAAGCCTACTCCTGCATCAGCGAGGACAAGCAAAAGCTGTTTCAGTCCGACCGTGTGGCCGTGGGGACGTGTCCCCGGTGCGGCGAAACCGTCTACGAGGGGAAGAAAAACTACTACTGCGGCAACCGGGCCTGTCAGTTCGTCATGTGGAAGAATGACCGCTTCTTTGAGGAACGGAAAAAGACGTTCACCCCGAAGATCGCCGCCGCTCTGCTGAAACACGGCAAAGTGAAGATCAAGGGCCTATTCTCCCCCAAGACCGGCAAGACCTACGACGGCACGGTGCTTCTGGCTGATACCGGCGGCAAGTACGTCAATTTCCGCATGGAGTGGAAGAAGTAACAACCGGCGTTCCCCCGTCCAGCAGAGGGCGGGGGAATATTTTTTTGAACAGAAAGGAGCGACCAAGTGAGCGAAGTATTTTCAATACAGATCAGCAAGCACGGGACTGGCCGGCACGTTTGGCTGGCCCTCCCCGCCACGCCGGAGCAGGTACAGGCGGCGATGGGACAGATCGGCGTCACACAGGACAATCCCTGGGATTATACCGTTAGCGGCTTTTCCACCCCGGAGAGCCGCCACCTGGCTATTCCCTATGATATGGCGATGGCCTCCGGCATTAACGAATTGAATTTCCTTGCTGCCCGGCTGGAAAAGCTGGACGCCTACGAGATCGCCACGCTGAACGCCGCCTTGCAGGAGCCGAAAAGTGAGCTGCGGACGATGGGCCGTATCATCGACTATGCCGACAACCTGGATTACTACGTCAATTTGCCGGATGTCCGCACGGCGGCGCAGTTGGGTGAATACTATCTGTACCGCTCTAAAATGGTGGATATGCCGGAGGAATGGAAACCGGCCATTGACACCCGGACGTTCGGCCAGTACATCGCCCAGCAGGAACAGGGGGCCTTTACCGAGTACGGCTATATCCTCAAAAGCGGCGACCAGTGGCAGCGTGTCCATGAGGGCCAGCCCATTCCAAAGGAATACTGCGTCCTGTCCTTTCCGCCCCCGCAGGTGGAACGGGACGAGGCCAGCCGCCCCCGGCAGGAGCCGGAGCAGACCGCCCCGGCCTCCCAGCCGGTTATCCCTATCGTGCTGACCGGCAAAAACAACACCGAGCGCATGAAAGAGATCACGGACAAGCTGGAAGCCGGTATTCAGGCCCTTTTTGAGAGTGAGCGGTACAAAAACTACCTCACCGCCATGTCCAAGTTCCACAATTACAGCTTCAACAACACGCTTTTGATCGCCATGCAGAAGCCGGACGCCTCCCTGGTGGCGGGCTACAACAAGTGGAAAGACGACTTTGAACGCCATGTGAAGCGGGGCGAAAAGGCAATCAAGATTTTGGCCCCGGCCCCCTACAAGGTGCGGCGGCAGGTGGAAAAGCTGGACGCCAGCGGCAAGACCATCCCCGGCCCGGACGGGAAGCCGCTGATCGAGGAAAAGGAGATCACCATACCGGCGTTCAAGGTGGTGTCCGTGTTCGACGTGTCGCAGACCGAGGGCCGGGAGATACCAGACATCGCCGTGGACGAGCTGACTGGCAGCGTGGAGCAGTATCAGGACTTCTTCACCGCTTTGGAGCGGACTTCCCCCGTCCCTATCGCCTTTGAGGACATCCCCAGCGGGGCGCACGGCTATTACCACCTGGAGGACAGGCGCATCGCCGTCCAAGAGGGTATGAGCGAATTGCAGACCTTGAAAACGGCTATCCATGAGATCGCCCACGCCACCCTCCACGCCATTGACAAGGACGCCACGCCGGAGGAATTGGCCCAGCGGCCCGACCGCCGTACCCGTGAGGTGCAGGCCGAGAGCGTGGCCTATACCGTCTGCCAGCACTACGGCCTGGACACGTTGGACTACTCGTTCGGCTATGTGGCCGGGTGGAGCGGCGGCAAGGAGCTGTCCGAGTTGAAAGCCTCCCTTGAAACCATCCGGGCCACGGCCAATGAGCTGATAACCAAGATTGACGGCCACCTTGCCCAGCTTCAGCAGGAACGGGAGGCCCGGCAGGAGCAGGCCCCGTCCATCTGGAACGGGCTGGATGGTCTTATCAACGACAAGCCTTTCATGCCGGGAGCTACCCCGAAGCAGCAGGCCAACGCCCTGATCGACTTTGCCGAGCGTGACGGCCAGCGGTTGGGCAACGGGGAACGCCGGTTGATCGTGGACTACGCCAACGTCGTGCGGGACTATCACAAGGTTGCTGACCTTATCAATGAACTGTGCGAACAGGGCTATGAGATACAGCATGGCAACGTGGACGCTTCGGTGCAGATGCGTGTGGAGCGTGAGATTGAGGAAGCACCCCCGCTTCTCCTTGACCCGGACGCGGAGCCGCTTGTGACGGTGATTTGGAGTGAAAGCCCTGGTCTGCGGGATGGGGAGCAGTTGCCCCTTTCCCAAGCGGACGCTGTTTTCAAGGCCCTGGACGACGCCATGCGGGACGAACCGGGCTATGACAAGACCAAGTTCCGCATTGACTTCACCATGAACGGCCAGCCGGACAATTACGAGGGACGGCAGGACTTTGGCGACGGGGACGGTTCCCTGATCGCCCATATCCAGAGTTACCACGAATATTACGCACAGTCTGAAAGCTGGAAAAAGAGCGTGATCGAGGCCAGCGGGATAGGGGGCTGGGAGCAGGACAAGGCCGAACGGGATATGATTTTGGGCGAGTTCGTTCCCTATCTGAAACTGCACTGTAATCTGTCCGCTATGGAACGGGAGGCCCAGCGGCCCTTGCAGTCCGGGGAAACGCTGACGCCGGAGCAGACCGCCTATTTCAACGCTGTTCTGGACTATGTTCGGGAGTGCCGCCCGCTTCTCAATCAGGGCCAGTATCAGTTGCCGGAGCCGCCCCGTCTGGCCGACTTCGACGTGGACTTGCAGGAGTACCGGCAGCAGGTGGAGGACGAGATCGCGCAGGAAGCCGCCGCAGCCGGTATGACCGTGGAGGAATACGCCGCCGCTGGCTATGAAGCCCCCGCCCAGCCGGAGCCGGAAGCAGTACCGCCCACCACGCCGGAGCAGACCACGCCGCCCGCCCCTGTTCTGACGGACTTACAGAAAAAGGCTGTTGAGATCGCCAAGGGATATGAAAATCTGCCCTTGCAGGATAGGATAAATATTATCGCCCAAACATTCGGCTGTACGACGGGCCAAATCGAAACTTCTCCTTGCCGTGGCAAGTGGCGAGGCACAAGCGATATGTCCATCCGCTTTGACAACGGTACATCCCTGTTCATCGGCAATTTCAGGACGCCGAAAGCCAAGACGGTGAAAGTGCGGAGCGAGTGTATCAATTCCGTTCTGGTGCAGTATAACCCGGAGATCGTACAGGCCACAAAGGAAGCCTCCCTTGATGCCTTGATGAAGCGGGCGGAAAAGGATAACGCTGTCGCCGCCGAAAAGGGCTTGAAGCCCTATACTGTCCTGAATGTGGAGCTGTACGACGGCACGGACGATCAGAGCAGCGGGTACATTGGCTGGTACTATGCGACGCTGGCTGTTGACGGCAAAATCTGTACCCACATCGAAACCGGCCTGCATTACGACATCATGGGCGGAAAAGTGAGCGATACGCCCACGACAAGGCCGTATTATCCGGCTGGGGCGCTGACAGATGCCGATGTTGACTATGTGTTTGACACCGTGGGCTTTTCCTCTGCTTCCGGGCTGACTCGCTTCCTCTCCATGACGATGTGCGGGAACGTGCCGAAAAGACGCTGGTGGAGCGGAGCGCCGTGGAACAGGAGCAGGACACCTTTTCCATCTATCAGATCAAGCGGGGCGACGAAACGCGGGATTTGCGTTTTGAGCCTTACGACCGCTTGCAGGCGGCGGGCCTTGCCGTTGACCCGGCAAATTATGACCTGATCTATACCGCGCCCCTTACGCCGGGTATGTCGCTGGAAGATATTTTTACCCGTTTCAACATCGACCGGCCCGCCGACTTCAAGGGCCACAGCCTTTCCGTTTCCGACGTGGTGGTGCTTCGCCACGGCGACCGGCAGGAGGCCCATTATTGCGATGATGTGGGCTTTCAGGAAGTGCCGGAGTTCTTGCGGGAAAATCCCCTGCGTACCGCCGAGCTGTCCACCGAGCAGAACGAGAACATGATCGACGGTATTATCAACAACACGCCCCCGCCGGAACAGCCGGAGGCCGGGGAGCCGGTTGCCGCCCCGCCAGCGGAGCCGCCGCAGGCCCCCGTTCACTACTACACCATCAACGAGGACGCCGCCCGCCGTGCCAAGGAAGCCAACAGCTTTTACGACTACAAGCCCGGCAGCGCCACGGCGGAGTACCGCAGTATGGTGGACAAGGCGGTGGAGATCGCCCAGCGGCAGAAGAAGCGGGTTGACCCGGAGTTCCACGAAAAGATAGACCAGCTTCTTGATACTTACGCCCGCCTGCTGGCCCAAAACATGAACAAGGGCTATGAGATCGCCGCCCGTGTCCCCTCCGTGATGATCGCCGGGCCTGCGAATTTCCCTGTGAAGAAAAAGCAGAAACAGCTTGCCGCCGATGATAAGAATATGGAGGAATGGCAGCACATTCAGGGCTTGCTTGACAAAATCCGCAGTACCGGCATGGGCGGCATCAGCGCCGACGACCCCAACGCCTTAGAAAAGTTGCAGGCCAAGTTGGAAAAGCTGGAAGCCAAGCAGGAAATGATGAAAGCGGTGAACGCCTATTACCGCAAGCACAAGTCGTTGGAGGGCTGTCCCCACCTCTCCCAAAAGAGCATAGGGGCGTTTCAGTCCGGCATGGCCGAGGGCGGCGGTGGCGCTCCCTTTTTGCCCTGGCAGTTGTCCAACAACAACGCCAACATCCGGCAGGTACGGAGCCGCATTGAGCAGTTGACCCGCCAGCGGGAGAACGCCTTTGTGGGCTGGGAGTTCGACGGCGGCACAGTGGAGATCAACCGGGAGGCCAACCGCCTGCAAATTTTCTTTGACGGCAAGCCCGACGAGACCACCCGGAACGCACTGAAAGAAAACGGGTTTCGCTGGTCGCCCAAGGCCGAGGCGTGGCAGCGGCAGTTGAACGATAACACGATCTGGGTCGTTGACCGCATTTCGTTCCTGCGGCCCCTCTCCGGTGAGAAGCCCAGCGAATTGCAGGCCAAGGCCCGGAAAGCACAGCGGGAGGAAAAGCCCTCTATCCGGGCGCAGTTGAAAGCGGCCAAGGAGGGCCAGCAGCAGAAGCCGCCCGCAAAAGAAAAATCGCAGGATTTGGAGGTGTGACGATTGCGAAAATATGAAAACGTGGACATCATCGCTTCTCTGGGGGCGGTGATGGAGCTGAACACCGAGCATTACAAGAGCGATTTCCGCTATGACATGGAAATGTTCATGGAGGCGGCACAGCATCCTACTGAGGAAAACACCCATTTGCTGTGGCTGTCCCGTCACTGTGGAACCGAGTGCTTCCGGGAGCGTGACGCCTATTTGAAAGAGAGCCAGGCAAGCCATACCTGGGCGTTCCACGCCACCACCGGGGATAGCATTTTGGCCTACGCCGTGGAGATCACCGGCTTGCAGGACGGCAGGGTGATGGGCAATCTCTATGAGCTGGACTATCGCCAGCACGCCGCCAAGCTGGAACAGCAGGCGCTTCCCATTCAGGAAGTCAGCTTGAAATTTGAGGACGGAACCGAGGGCCGCTATCCCTATGAGCAGTACAATCACGGCATCTATGGGATGATAGCCGAGCATGGCAAGGTGGTGAGCAAGCACTATGAGCCGGAGAGCGAGGACGCCTTGCGGGGCCTGTTGAACGCCGCCCGCCAGAGCAGGCAGAAGAACCGTGCGGCCACGTTCAAGATCAAAATTGGCCGCAAGCCCTCTATCCGAAAGCAGCTTGCCGATGCCAAGAGTGCCGCCGCTCCGAAAAAGGCCCCGGCCAAAACGAAAAATCACGAATTGGAGGTAGGATGATGGTACATTTCACGGTTGAGGAAGAAAACCTGGTCTGTGTCTACTACAAGGCCGACCGGCACAGGACGATGGGACGCATGACCGCCGCCCTCCCTGACCTGGGCGGGGATATGCGGGAACTGGCCCAGCGGACAGTCAGGAAGTTGGAGGCGATGTCCGACGCTGATTTCGAGGATATGCGCTTTCTCTTTACGGACGAGTAACAGGGGAGCCGCCTGTCTGAAAGCATAGGACAGCCAGCAGGAGGGGGAAATACGACCTGCGGAACAGGTACAGACGCAACGCGGGTGTACCTGCTCCGCAGGTGCCACAAACGGCCTGCGGGCCGTTTGTGTAAACGGTAGAAGGTGGGATACAGTACGGTAAAATAGGGGCGCAGGAGGTCATAATTAGGCCCCTGCGCCCCTATTTAATATTTTAATTTTGAGAATTATTTTTCCGTAAATGTTCTGGTAGCATTTGGTCAATTTCTGATGATCTAAAAAATTGTTCTTCGTTTTCTTTAAGAGCTTTTTGTGCCGCAGCATAGCTTTTAGCATTGGTCGATGGAGCGGATTGGTAGATTTTTGCCGTTTGCTCCTGTAACGCATCTCGTATATTGGTAATCTCCTGTTCGCTCAACGTATCAAAATCCGTTAATAAGGAAACATATTTTTCTCGTATAACCCAAAGGGCATCTGCGGTTGAGCGATGTCGCCTAATATCTTCGGCCAAATTAAAGTCTTTAATATAAAGGTTCAACCCAAGCAGGGCGGTTGAAACAATAGCACTTATCCATGTCAATACTGTTTGATTTGAAATTACTGCCGTCAAAATTCCGCCAGTAGTTACCGCAGAAAGCCCAATCTGCCAGTGCTTAACATTCTGATTTTTGTTTGTGAGTTGTTCCGCCTGTTTAAGCTGCGTTGTATAAGTATAGACAAGTCTACCGTATGCCTCTCGGATTTGAATTTCCAACTTTTCCTTGTGCGTTTTTTCCACTTAGAATATATCCCCCTATTACTTCAAGTTACTCTATCATGTATTGTAACACTTTCCGTAAACACTCCACACTATCAGCCGTATCAATTTCTTGTCCACTTCCTGGAGCAGTTAAATAAATCGGTGAAAACTGGTAGGAATGTTGATTTAAGTAATTAAGCAATGTCCTTTCATAATCTCCCCATTCAGATGTCGAGCTTTCCCCATCTGGAAGCCATCTCCAATTACCCATTGCCACATAAACAAAACTATCTATCACAATCCCAGACAAATGGTAACTCCTGAAATGCTCGTCCCGAATACGCCTAATGTGCTTGCAAGTGTCGTACAAAAGGCCACCACTGCTATCATTTTTCTCTTTCATCGCATTTTGTTCGGCTTTTGGGTTTGTAGCACGCCAGTTTCCACCCATGTTTGTATCGGGGTATTTATATGTTCCATCCCAATTCCTAAATGCTGGAAGTACTTCAAACCGTATACCATCACTGAAATTTATCTTTACAACCTGACCATCTGCGCGAATGTCGCTACGGGGATAAGTGGTTAATATAGCATTTCTGACAGTCTGTAATAGACGTGATTGACCATTTCCCTTTGCAACATCATAACGGCGATATTCCTGTTCTGGTAATTCAATTAAAATATCAAGATCACTCGTATCTATAGCTGTTCCGCGTCCATAGGAGCCAACATAAAAACTGTGCTGTGTATCACTTGTAGCATTCCAAAATTCACGATTTATGGCCCTTGTCACAGTTCGATACCTTGTTGATATGGTAGACCTAATATCTTTCCCTATTACTTCTCCATGCTTACAAACGGGTTCACTCATAGGATGCGGCCTCCTTACTTGACTATATTTTATTAAATTATACCATATATAGACGTCAATATCAAGTTTCTGTTATCAAGAAACCGGGGTACGGGAGCCGTGATTGCGGCCCTCGCGCCCCGGTTTTTTGCGCTTATTTTGTACGCAGTTAGAACGTCGTTTTAGAGAGTATTTGATAAATCATTCCACCACCCCGCCGACCTGCCGCTGGAAGCCCTGAAAACAGTGGGCTTTTAGCCCTCTAAATGCGTAGGCCGATGGTATCTTTTCCTCTGCCGTTCGGCCTCCTGGCGGCGGCGTATCCTCTTGGAGCAGGCGGGACAATATTTCGCCCGGTTGGACTTGGGCGTGAACGCTGTCCCGCACTCGCAGCACCGCTTTACTTTGTCATGCTCCTTTAGGACTTCGGCGCACAGCACAGCATCCAACGGGAGGACAGCCGCCCGGAACCAGCGGCACAGCAGGGAATTGGAAATGCTTTGGACGCAGATACATTCCTCGCCGTTATCCAGCAGGAGGCAGTTTCCGCCCATATTGTTGCAGCACTCCCGCGTCAGCCTCCGGGCCTTGCGGTACTGTGGGTAGTTCATCCTCGGTATGCTCATAGTTCTTGCTTCCTTTCCTGTTGCCGGGGCGTTACCCGCAAAATGCCGTCCACATTCTGCTTGATGATGCCGTACTCTTTCA
>NZ_CANRKH010000056.1 GCF_947631165.1 uncultured Dysosmobacter sp.
GAAGCTCTTGAAGATGTTGGTGGGAGAGCCCTTCAGGCCGATGGTGGTGGCGTCGATCAGGGGATCGTCCTTCAGCGCGTTGTAGTCAAAGGTGGTCAGAGGCTTGCTGTAGGCGCTGTAAATACCGACCACATTCATCAGGCGGGGTTCGTTCAGCTCCTTGATGCAGGTGATCAGACAGGGGGTCTGGGTCTTGATGGTCATATAGCCGTCTTCCAGCATCCGCTGGACGGTGACGGTGTTCCCCTCCTTGACGATGTCGCCGGCGTAGGTGATCTGGGGCAGATGCAGCTTCTCGGCGATCTGGGGACCGACCTGGGCGGTGTCGCCGTCGATAGCCTGACGGCCGCACAGCACGATGTCGTCCTTTTCCACGCCGATCTTGTTGATAGCGGCGGCCAGGATCTGGGAGGTGGCGTAAGTGTCGGAGCCGCCGAACTCACGGGCGGAGACCAGTACGGCCTCATCCGCGCCCATGGCCAGGGCTTCCCGCAGCATGCCGGCCGCGGGCGGGGGACCCATGGTGACAACAATGACCTTGCAGTTGGCGGCGTCCTTGATCTTCAGGGCGGCCTCCAGGGCATTCATGTCGTCGGGATTGGTGATGGTCTGCATGGACGCGCGGTTCAGGGTACCGTCGGGATTCACGGCCACCTTGCCGGAGGTATCGGGTACCTGCTTGATACTGACAATGATTTTCATATGGACGATACCTCCTTATTTCTTCTTGTCCTTGTTTTTGGGGCGTCTGGGGATCAGGTTGTTGGCGATGACCACCTTCTGGATCTCGGAGGAGCCTTCGTAGATCTCGGTGATCTTGATGTCCCGGTACATTCGTTCCAGGGGATAATCATGCATGTAGCCGTAGCCGCCGTGGAGCTGCAGCGCGGAGTTGACGACCTCACGGCCGAATTTGGTGGCGTACAGCTTGGCCATGGACGCCTCCTTGCTGAAGGGCAGGCCCTGCTGCTCCATCCAGGCGGCGCGGTAGACCAGCAGGCGGGACATATCCAGCTTAGAGGCCATTTCAGCCAGTTCCCAGGCCACGCCCTGGTTGGCGTTCAGCGGCTTGCCGAACTGCTTGCGCTCGCCGGTGTAGGCCAGGGCCTTTTCAAAGGCCGCGGTGGCCACGCCCAGAGCCTGCGCACCGGTACCGATCCGGGCGGCGTCCAGCGTACCCAGAGCGAATTTCATCATTTTGCCGCAGCCGGCTTTGCCGCCCAGCATCCGGGAGGCGGGGACGCGGACGTCCTCAAAGACCAGCTCGGTGGTGGGCAGGCCCCGCAGGCCCATTTTGTTCTCGATCTTGCCGACACTGACGCCGGGGGCGTCGGCGTCCACGATGAAGCCGTTGAAGCCCTTTTCACCGCCCTTCAGGTCGGCGATGGCCACCACCAGATGGTATTTGGCGATGTTGCCGGCGGTGATGAAGCATTTGGAGCCGTTGAGGATATAGTCGTCGCCGTCCTTGACGGAGGTGGTGTGGATGCCGGTGGCGTCAGAACCGGCATCCGGTTCGGTGAGGCAGAAGGTGCCGATGACACCGTCGTTCAGCACCTGGGGGATGAACTCCATTTTCTGCTCCTCGGTGCCGAATTTTTCGATGAAGGTGGGGAAGCCGTTGGCCAGCAGGGCGTAGGTAGAGCCGTGGGTCAGACTGGCCTTGGCCAGCTCCTCGATGACGATCATCTCGCCGATGGCGTCGTGGCCGGTGCCGCCGTATTTTTCACTGTGATTGACCCGCAGCAGGCCCACTTCACACATTTTTTTCCAGGTGTCGTGGAGAAACTCATGGGTCTCATCCAATTCTGCCGCTTCCGGCTCACAGTACTGCGCCGCGAATTGCGCCGCCATTTTGCGCAGTAATTCCTGTTCCTTGGTCAAACTAAAATCCATCGTATCATCCTTTCTTGCAAAACAGCTGTCATTGGGATTTGCTCAAATTATAAAGCAATCTTTGTGCCAACATGTCCGGGGATGTTTTTTTCCGGCGGCGGAATGGGGAGGGCGGAGTTTCAGCATTTTTCCGGGATTTCAGAAAAGAACCGCTCCGCAGAGATTGCATTGCGCTCTCAGATGTGATACAATTTGTATCAATGTGAAAAATGTGACACATTGCGTGGAAGGAGGAGCATCCATGAAAAGCCACACCCCAGCGTCCGCCAGGAAGGGACTGCAGCCCTGCGGAGCGGACGTCGGTACGCCGCTGATCCCCAAGGAGGAATTCGCGCGGATCAAAGCGGAGTCCGTGAAGATATACGCCTATGCCAACCGTATCATGCGGAAGGCCTGTGAGGAGCAGCGGCGGCAGGACTTTGGATACGCGCTTTTCGACAAAAACGGCTGGCTGCTGAAGCTGTATGGGCCAGAGGGCTTTCCGGAGTGGTGCGCCGCCCGGGGGATCTGCCTGGGGAGCCGGTGGGACATGAAGTCCATGGGGCATTCCGCCGTGTCCATCGGCCTGCGGGATCAGGCGGAGGCCAGGACCTGTGGTCCGGAGCACGACGACCCCAGCCTGGGAGACGTGGAGATCCATTTCGCGCCGCTGCTGCTGGAGAGCAGGGAGAAGGGCCGCTTCAATACCCTGGGCGGGCTGGCGCTTTTCGCCCCCGCCAGCGCGCCGGTGGAGGAGGGAGCGCTGATCCTGGATTCGCTGGCCAACGACATCATCCTGCACATTTTCATGGCCGGGGAGCTGTATGACCTCTATTTCCAGGAGCCCAAGGGCCTGGTCAACATCGACATCAACCGCATCACCGGGAAATACCACATCCTCTACCACAACGACCAGCTTTTCCGGACGCTGGGCATCCCCTATGAGAACCTGTATTTTCAAAAGGCGGAGACCCTGTTCGACCCCCTGCCCAAAAACCAGCGGTTCTGGGACATCATCCAGAATCAGCGGATCGTGGAGGATGAGATCATTCCCCTCAGCGTGCGGGGCAGAGAGGCTACCTATCAGATCTCCAACGCCCTTTACCAGCAGTCGAAGCTGGGGGTCGCGGGCATCCGGTTCTTCGTCTCCTCGCCGCAGGTGGTCTCGAATCATGTGGCCCGGCACATCGGCAACAACGCCGTGTATTCCTTCCCCCGGATCATCGGGCAAAGCCCCGCCATGCAGCGGTGCATCGCCCGGGCAAAGTCCATCGCCCGCAGCGACAGCAACGTGATGATCACCGGCGAGAGCGGCGTGGGCAAGGATATTTTCGCACAGGCCATCCACAACGCCAGCCGCCGGAAGGACAGCCCCTTCATCGTGCTGAACTGCGCGGCGTATCCCAGAGACCTGCTGGCAAGCGAGCTGTTCGGCTACGACGGCGGCGCCTATACCGGGGCGAAAAAGAACGGCAACCTGGGCAAATTTGAGCTGGCGGACACCGGCACGATCTTTTTGGATGAGATCGGCGACATGCCCCTGGACCTGCAGGTCATGCTGCTGCGGGTCATCGAGCAAAAGACCTTCAGCAGGATCGGCAGCAATGTGGTCCGCAGCGTGAATGTGAAGATCATTTCCGCCACCAACGCGGATCTGCAGGACATGGTGGAGAAGCGGACCTTCCGGCCGGACCTGTATTTCCGTCTGTGTACGCTGAATCTGCGGCTGCCGCCGCTGCGGGAGCGGGGACAGGATATCATTCTGCTGGGCGAGCATTTCATCGACGCCATCACTGCGCGGCTGCAGATGCCGGAGCGGAAGATCCTTGCAGACGAGACCAAGGAGCTGATGCTCCGCCTGCCCTGGAGCGGCAATGTCCGGGAACTGCAAAATGTGATCGAGCGGGTCGTTCAGCTGGTCCCCCATCAGGTCATCACGCCCCGGGATCTGGAGCAGTGTCTGGATTTCACCGTGTCGCGGGATGAGCTGCTTCCGCCGGAGGCGGAGGTGCCGCCCCGGGCCGAGCCGTCCAGCCACCGGAGGACCTCCGTGACCCGGGAAGAGATCCTGCGGGCGCTGGAGGAATGTAAGTACAACCGCACGCTGGCAGCGTATACCCTGGGGATCTCCCGCAAGACCTTCTACCGGAAGCTGGAGGAGCTGCAGATCGAGCTGTGAAGGGCAGTATGTCATATACAAAGCGGGCGGCCAAAGGCCGCCCGCTTTTCTGCCGGGGCGTTTTGCGGAAACCCTCAGGGCAGATTGGGGAACAGAGTAAACAGGACCACGCCTACGGCGGTGGCGATCAGCGGGGTCACCACAGTCAGCCAGAACACGGGCATGTAGGCGTCCTTGTGGGTCTCGCCGCAGACACCGTTGATGACGGTGACCACGAAGCCGTTGTGGGGCATGGAGTCCAGACCGGAGGAGGCGATCATCATCATGCGGTGCAGGACATTGACGTTGACGCCCAGACCATCCACGAAGATGGGCTTCAGGATGGGAGCGGCGATGCCCAGGCCGCCGGAGCCGGAGCCGCAGATACCGGCGATCAAAGTTGTGGCCAGCGCCACAGCCACCAGCGGAGGTCCGGGGATGTTCTCGATGGCCTCGCACAGCACAGGGAAGCCCACAGCCGCCTTGACGACAGAGCCGAAGCCCACCACTGCGGAGGTGTTGGCGGCGGCGGAGACGGCGTTCTTGATGCCGTTGCCGGTCAGCTCCAGGACCTTGGCGTCAGGCGTCTTGTACTTGCGGAGCATGATGTAAGCCAGGGCGGCGCCCAGCACCACGCCGAAGGCGGTGGGGACCAGCTGCGCGCCGTCGATCTTGATGTTGATCAGGATCAGGGTCAGCGCCAGAGGCACCAGAGCCAGCCAGCCGTTGGGGCAGACGGCGTCGTCGTCGAACTTATCGGTGGCTTTGGCGACAAAGTGCTCGCCGTTGGCCTGGGCCTTTTTCACCATGAACTGCAGCATCACGACGCCCACTACCAGAGTGACGGCGGTGCAGATGAAGCCCACGGTGGCGCCGGCCATCAGAGTGGTGCCCAGCGCGTTCTGCAGCACCACGTTGCCCACCTGGGGATTGCCGGGGCCGATGGCGGAGAAGGTGCAGCAGGCGAACACGATGATGCCGGGGATGAATCTTCTGGGGATGTCAGCCTCACGGTAGATCTCCAGAGCGATGGGGAACACGGCAAGCAGACCACGAAGCCGGCGATGCCGCCGTAGGTCAGGATGCCGATGGCCAGGGGGACGGCGATGATGGCGGCGCCTTTGCCCAGGCCCTTGATGATGAGGCGGGCGATGGCCTTGGCGCCGTTGGTCTTTTCATAGACCTGGCCCATCAGGGCACCGGCCACGAAGATCAGGAAGTTGCCGCCGAAGAAGCCGGTGAAGCCGCCCATGTAGTTGGTCTGCAGTGCGTCGTACAGGCCGATCTGGCCGGTGATGGCCACCAGCAGGGAGCTGGCGATGGCCGCGATAAAGATGTTGACGCCCTTCATGACCAGGAAAGACAACAAAGCAAGCGCTGCGATCATACCAATAATACTTACGATTTCCATAATTGCCCTTCTTTCTCTTTCTTTTTATCCCGTTGGGAACACATGCCGGAACATGTGGGGAACGAGGCTCAGCGGGTGCGGACCACGCCTTCTGCGGCCCAGGCGGCGATCACGTCGTCGGTATAGCCCAGCTCACGCATCAGCTCGGCGGAGTGCTCGCCCAGCAGAGGCGCGCTGCGGTGGGAGATGGGAGCCGCCTCGCCGAATTTGACGGGGGTGGAGACCATCAGGTCCTTGGTGCCGTCCCGGTTTTCGTACTCATAGACGTAGCCGTTGGCAATGGCCTGCTCGTCGGTGATGGTGTCCCGGATATGGTTGATGCGGTCATGGGCGATATCGCCCTCGATCAGCAGCTGATCCCACTCGGCATAGTCCTTGGACAGGAAAATGGGGTCCAGGATCTCCATCAGCTCCGCCTTGTGGCTGCGCATGTTGACTTCGGTGCTGAAGCGCTCGTCATTCACCAGATCCTCCCGGCCGATCACCTTGCAGAAGGGGGCGTAATAGCGCTCGTAGTTCAGCACGGAGATCATCATCCAGGTGCCGTCCTTGCACTGATAGGTGTTGCGCAGGGGGCTGTCGGGCTGAAGGCGGGTCTTGGGCCAGTGGTTGCCGTGGTACTCGGCCTGCATGATGCAGGCGTTGTCCCACATCGCCTGTCCATACAGGGAGACCATGACCTTTTCGCCTTTGCCTGTCTTGGCCTGCTGATAGAGGCAGGCGGCGCAGGCGCCGGCCAGAGTACCGGCGGTGCCGAAATCGCCCAGGGCGAAGGGAGGCGTCAGAGGGACCTCGCCGTTTTCGCACAGGTCCAGCATGGCGCCGGAGCGGGCCCAGAAGGCCACGGTGTCAAAGCCGGGATTGTTGGCGATGGGACCTTCGGTGCCGAAGCCGGTGAGGATGCCCCAGATGATGTGGGGATGGCGGGCGGACATGGCCTCGTAGTCCAGGCCCAGCTTGGTCAGCGCCCGCAGACGGTAGTTGGAGATGAAGATGTTGGCGGTGGCCAGCAGCTTGTCCATGATCTCCATGCCCCGGGGGTCCTTCAGGTTCAGGGGGATGCCGCGCTTGTTGCCGTCCTTGACCTCCTCGTGGGGGTTCTGCTCCTCGTCGGCCCGCAGACCCAGGGTCAGGCCGGTGTAGCGGCCGTTTTCGCCGTCCAGCGGCTCGATCTTGATGACGTCGGCGCCCCAGTCAGCCAGCATTTTGCCAGCGGCGGGACCGGCTCCGGCCACGGTGAAATCCACCACGCGGATGCCTTTCAGGGGAGTGTGAGTCATTGTTGAATACCTCCTTAAAAATATGTTCAGCTTATGGAAAAGGCGCAGGGATCACTTGCCCTGGAACACCGGAGGGCGCTTTTCAAAGAAGGAGCGCAGACCCTCCTTGGCGTCCTTTGTGTCGGCCAGCAGGCCATTCAGCTCGGCCTCATAGCGCAGGCCGGCGGCAAAGCTCATGTCCAGCCCCTGATCCACCAGGGACTTGCAGGCGGCGATGGCCACCGGGCCGTTTTTGATGATGCTCTTCATCAGGGTCTCGGTCTCTTCCAGCAGGGACTCCTGGGGGACCAGGCGGTCGGCCAGACCGATGCGGTAGGCCTCCTCAGCCCGGACCTTGCGGGCGGTGAACAGCAGGTCCTTGGCGACGGCGGGACCGCAGAGCCGGGCCAGCCGCTGGGTCCCGCCGTAGCAGGGCGCCACGCCCAGATCGCTCTCAGGCACGCCGAAGACCGCCTTTTCACCGGCGACGCGCATGTCGCAGGCCAGGGCCAGCTCGGTGCCTCCGCCCAGGGCGTAGCCGTTTACCGCGGCAATCACCGGCTTGGGGAGGCTCTCCAGGCGGTTCATCAGCGCCTGGCCGTGGAGGGACATCTGCTTGGTCTCCGCGCCAGTGCGGTCGGTGGTCAGCTCGGAGAGGTCGGTGCCGGCCATGAAGGCCCGGCCGGAGCCGGTGATGATGAGGCCGCGGATGCTGCTGTCCGCTTCCACAGCGGCGATGGCGTCTTCCAGCTCCTCTTTCATTTTGGTGCTGAGCGCGTTCAGTTTTTCAGGCTTGTTGAAGGTCAGGACGGCGTAGCCCTCCTTGACTTCAAAGAGAATCTCCTGATACATGAAACCATCCTTTCATAAAATTGTATTTTTCTTAACAATGTATCTGACAGAATAACATGCAAGAATCATGCCAAAATCTGCGAATATCCTTATTTTGTAAAATATTGAACGGTGGGACCAGCCTCAAAGCCTGTTCGTTATGGGAAAAAATTTTTTCCCCATTATGACATTGTGAAAAAGACGGGAGGACAGTGGCAGGCGTTTTTTGTCGGTTTTGCCTGAAACGCGTCAAACTGTGTCATCAAGAGAAACTGGTGACACAGTTTGTGATGTTCCCGTTTGTGACACAACGCAGATCGGATGAGCCCTGCCAAAAAGCCGCGGCTCTGACGGATTATGCCAAGGCTGCTGCCCAAACCACATATTTGACATATGGCACGCTTTTTGCTTCTTTAACCCTGCAGATCATCATTGCATAAGGAGGAGCAGGTCTCATGCTTGTGACAGAGCTGCTGAAGCAGAACGCGGCGCGCTACCCGGGGCAGGAAGCCCTGGCGGCGGTGTGCTCCAAGGATATCGTGCCATTGGGAGAGGCGTCCTATACCGCCTGCCGCCGGGCATACACCTGGGCGGAATTCGATCAGACCGCCAACCGGATTGCCAATTATTACCGCTCCATAGGGATCGGTCCTGGGAACAAGGTCGCCATCATGATGATGAATTGCATCGAGTGGCTGCCAGTCTATTTCGGTATCCTGCGCTCCGGCGCGGCGGCGGTGCCGCTGAATTTCCGGTATCATGCGGAGGATATCATCCGCAGCGTCCGCTTCGCGGAGATCGACGCCATGGTGCTGGACAGCTATTGCCGGGGCGAGACAGAAAAATGCCTGCCGGAGATCCCGGAGGTCCGCTCCTTCGTCTATGTGGGCACGGACACGGACTGCCCATCCTTTGCCAAGCCTTGGAAAGACAGCTTTGCCCTGGCGGACCCGGGAGATCCGGGAGTGAAGCTGGCAGGGGAGGACATGGCCGCCATCTATTTCTCCTCCGGCACCACCGGAACGCCGAAGGCGGTGGTCTATACCCATGAGACGCTGGAGCGGGCCTGCGAATTGGAGCACGGCAATCACAAGCAGGTCCACGAGGATAACTTCATCCTGATCCCGCCGCTCTATCATGTGGGCGGCAAGCTCCACTGGATGGGCAATCTGCTGGTGGGCGCCAGGTGCGTTCTGCTGCTGGGTTTTCAGGTGGACGCCTTTTTTGAGGTGATGCGGCGGGAGCGGGTCACCATCTCTTTTTTGCTGCTGCCCTGGGTCCAGGACATCCTGTTCCAACTGGATTCCGGCCGTCTGAAGCTGGCGCCGGAGGACGTTCCCAGCTGGCGGATGCTGCACATGGGGGCCCAGCCTATCCCGCCCTCTGTCGTCCAGCAGATGCAGCGGTATTTTCCGGAGCTGGCTTATGAGGTCAGCTATGGATTGACGGAGTCCGGCGGACCCGGCTGTCTGAACCTTCCGGCAGACCGGCTGGACAAGCTAGGTTCCGTGGGCGTTCCCGCCAAGGGCTGGCAGGCCCGGATCGTTGACGGACACGATGCTCCGGCGGAAGCGGAGCAGACCGGCGAGCTGCTGCTGCGGGGACCAGGCGTGATGCAGGGCTACTACAAAGCGCCGGAACAGACGGCTGCCGCCCTGCGGGGCGGCTGGCTCCATACCGGCGACCTGGCGAAGCGGGACCGGGACGGCTTTTACTACATTGTCGGCCGGCTGAAGGATGTGATCATCAGCGGCGGCGAGAACGTCTACCCCGTACAGGTGGAGGAGTTCCTGCGGACCCACCCAGCTGTGCAGGACGCAGCGGTGTTCGGCATCTGCGACTGCCGCCTGGGCGAGGCAGTGGTGGCCCAGATCGAACTGAAGGACGGCCAGACCTGCACGGAGGGGGAGCTGATGGGCTTTTGCCAGAAGCTGCCCCGGTTCCAGCGGCCCAGAAAGCTGTTTTTCGGCAAGGTGCCCCGCAATCCCACGGGAAAAATCGACAAAAAGGCACTGAGAAGCCAGTATTCCGTAAAACACCCCTTTACCAGCCATGCCCATTTGTGATATATGTGATATAGTCAACGCACTTGAAAATCAGCAAAAGCAGATTTTCAACCAGCGGGCATACCCGCTGGACGGGCAAAGCCCGTGGGCGTTGACTATGAAGAAGACACTTAGGCCGCTTTGCGGCCACCATCGGCGCATGCGCCGATGGTTTGAAAAAAAGTTTTTACTTCTTTTCAAGTGTGTCGACTATAGAGAAGACGCGCGGGCCGGCAGGCCCATGGGAAGGGAGACGGAAAGAGAGCATCTATGGCAGAACACTTGGAGGAACAACTTTGGAGGCTGGAGATCCCGCTGGTGGGGAATCCGCTGAAAACATTGAACAGCTATCTGCTGACCGGCGGCCAGCGGAGTCTGCTGATCGACACGGGCTTTGACCAGGCTCCCTGCTGGGAGGCTATGGACGCCCAGCTGCGGCAGATCGGCGTGGACCGGAGCCGCATGGATATTTTCCTGACGCATCTGCACAGCGACCACACGGGGCTTGTCCCCGGGTATACATCAGCGAGATCGACGGTCCCCTGCTGAAGCAGGGACTGTCGGACGAATACTGGCAGGGCGTGTACCGCTCCTATGTGCAGAACGGCTTTTCCTGGGAGGAGGTCTCCCACCTGTGGGAGAACAATCCCGCCCAGTGCGCCGCGCCGAAGCAGTGGGACGGCGGCTTTACCTATCTGCGGGACGGCGACCGGCTGGAATACGGCGGCCAGACGCTGCGGTGTGTTCTGACACCGGGACACACGCCGGGCCATATGTGCCTGTATGGCGAGGACAGCCGGTGGCTCTTTTCCGGCGACCATGTGCTGTTCCACATCACGCCCAATATCTGCCGCTGGGAGACTATGCCGGACGCCCTGGGCAGCTATCTGGAGAGTCTGGAAAAAGTAGCCGGCCTGCCAGTGACGCAGTTATTCCCGGCTCACCGGCAGGAACGGGGCGACCTGCGCCAGCGGGTCATGGAACTGCGGGCGCATCACGACCGGCGCATCCGCAACGCGCTGGAGATCGTAGAGCGGGAGCCGGGGCTGACCGCCTATGAGGCCGCAGGCCGAATGGCCTGGAGCATCCGCAGCCGCAACTGGGCGGAATTTCCGCTGACGCAGAAATTCTTCGCGGTGGGGGAGACCCTGGCGCATCTGGACTATCTGGAGGTCCGGGGACGGGCCGTCCGCCGGGAGATGGATGGAGTCATCCGGTATTTTCCGGCTCCATGAAAATCAACGAATGAACGGGAGGAAAGCGTTTTGATCGGGATCATCATCAACTGTCTGGCCGTCGTCGCCGGCGGCCTTTTGGGCATGATTTTTGGAAAGCGGCTGTCACAGGAGTTTACGGCGAAGCTGAATACGGTTTTCGGCGTGTGCGCCATGGGAATGGGGATCAGCTCCATCGTTCTGATGGAGAACATGCCCCCTGTCATTCTGGCCGTAGTGCTGGGGTCCGCCATTGGGCTGGCCTGCAAATTGGGGCGGCTCATCAGCCGGGGGGGCGAGTGCCTGCAAAAGCCGGTCAGCAAGCTGCTGGGGGACCGCAGCAGCAGTACCCTGCCAAGGGAGGAGTACCTGTCTCTGCTGGTGACCACCATCGTGCTGTTCTGCTCCAGCGGCACCGGGATCTACGGCAGCCTGGACGCGGGGATGACGGGCAGCACCACCATCCTGATCTCCAAGTCCATTCTGGACCTGTTCACCGCCATGGTCTTTGCCTGCAACCTGGGGGCGGTGGTGTCCATTGTGGCAGTGCCGCAGTTTGTGATCTTCACCGCGCTGTTTTTGGCGGCCAAGGCCATCTATCCCCTGACGACTCCAGCCATGATCGCGGATTTCAAGGCCTGCGGCGGCTTTTTGCTGGTGGCCACCGGCTGCCGCATCGCCAAGATGCAGGATTTCCCCATTGCAGATATGCTGCCAGCCATGGTTTTGGTCATGCCCCTCAGCGCCCTGTGGACGAATGTGATCGTTCCGCTGCTGTGACTGCGCCCGCCGGTGGAAGCGGGCGAAAGGATAACAAAGGTCCCTCCGCGCTGCCGCGCGGAGGGACCTTCTTAGAACCTGTATCAATAGGCGCTGCACACCGTTCGGGCGGGCCGTTTCCCGCCGCCCCGCGTTGTTTCTCCTTGAAATACACGAAGGATTCCTGCGTCAAAACGCCTTGATCTGCGGGAAAATTCCTCGCCTATCGATACAGGTTCTTATGTTATTTTCAACGGCTCACACCTGGAAATGCTCCACGATATCCACCAGCTCGGCGCCGATGCGCTTCTGAGCCTCCTTGGTGCCGGCGCCCACATGAGGCAT
>NZ_CANRKH010000057.1 GCF_947631165.1 uncultured Dysosmobacter sp.
GCCCGGGACGCCATGCTGGCCTCCCTCCCGGAGCCGGAGGACTGCCCGGCGGACTGCTCCCCCCGGCTGCGGCGGCCTGCCTGCTGGCGGCGCTGGTGCTGGGCGGCGGCTGGCTGGGCGCGGACGGCCAGGCCCGGGCCTCCTTCCTCCGGTGGGCCCGGCAGGTCTATGAGACCCAGATCGTGTTCCGCTTCACCGGCGAGGCGGCGGAGGGCGGCGTATACCGGGCCGGCTGGGTCCCGGAGGGCTATACGGTGTGGAAGGTCCTGGATTCCTCGATCGGTTATACCAATCAAAACGGCGATATTTTATCCTTTTCCTACGGCCCTATGCAGGAGGGAGCCGGATTCGCTGTGACCGATACGGATAAAACCATCGTAAAGCAGGTGGATATCGCCGGAATCCCCGGAGAATTGTATCTTTCCACGGACCCGGCGCTTTCCAACGTGCTGATATGGCTGGATGAAGAATGCGGTATGCACTTTGGAATTACCGGTTTTCTGGATGAATCCGACATGCTGCACATGGCGGAGAGCGTTTATTTGGAAGAATCTACAAAATAAAAAAATTTCAAAAAGAAGCGAGACAAATTCACCTCCTTTCGACGTTACCATTGGCAGAACGACGAAAGGAGGTGAATGTTATGAAAAAACGTTTTTGTGCCCTGACCGCAGTTTTCCTCATGCTCCTGTCCATATCCGTCAGCGCCACGGAACCCCGGGCCTCCCGTCCCAAGTATTCGCTGAACTTCAACGGCACCACGGCGACCTGTGACGTTGAAATTTGGGCCGATTCCGACTCGGATATCATCGGCCTGACCGTCCAGCTGTGGGACGGCGACACCTGTCTCAAGACCTGGACGGATACCGGGACCGGCGCTCTGTCCTTCTCCGAGACCCACAGCCGGGGCATCTCAGCGGGCAAATCCTACACCATGACTGTCAGCTATTCCATCGCGGGCAAGATCTATCCCAAGCTTTCCACTTCCGCAATCTGCTGGGGATAATAAATACACATGCCATGATTTTATGATAGAAAGGACAGGTGATTCCAATGGGCTGATCTATGAAGAAATGGAATACATACAACATTTCAAAGTAACCGGGACAATTCATTTATTTCTTCCACATCAAATCTTGTGTCAACTAAGGAGAATTATATAATGAAAAGAATCATGAGTTTATTTTGCGCATGTCTCTTGCTAATTTTGCCGCTTACGCAAAATGCAGCGGCGGCATATCGGCCCTCTTATTCCACTGAACAAAGTTCACTCGAATATCACGATACCTTTGTCATTGATGATGGAAGTATAGATGGATATGTGGTAAAGGTAGATGTAAAAAATGGGATCATTCAAACTCGCCATATAGAAGAAGATGGGACTATTACAATTATGGCGACCGATCTTGCAACAAATATCATGACAACGCAAACTGTTCGTGCTGGTAAAATTATTAGCGAAAAAAGTGAACTAAGCCCAGTATCCCTCAATGCATTCGCAATACAGAACACCTCTGACTATATATGGAACAAAAATTATACAAATATTGGTTCTGTAACATATAAGGCAAATGGTTATACAGGAGAGGAACTGAAATTAAATATTCAAGCGAAAGAACAGGGGAATTTTTCTAATTGCAAAATGCAACTCAATGAATCACAAGGAAAAGCTCTTCAGTTTCTCGTTCAGCAACTTATAGAGTGGGTAATGAACTTAGGTGCTGCTTCGGTACTTGTCGTCGATGTGATTGTTGACTCTCTTATTGCTACAGCAGTGATTGTAGTGGTCAACGGAGTCATTACAGCCATTGCATCTCCGACAATTATGGCTACTGGTATGAATTATGATGTAAAGGCCACAGATCCATTCGGTAACAGGTCCGTTGAAGTTGAAGGTACTTTCATGAAATGTACGGCAGGCTCGCGGTTAAATGAAACGTTTTCATCTGGTTATTATCCGCAATTTCTTAAAAACAAAGATGAGTCTACCGCAAGCGATTTCTTTGTTTTATTCCGTGATATGGGATACAATGGCGTTAAAACTTATAACGCAACAGTAACTGTTCCATATAAGTAAATAAAGCTTATGATGAAGTATTTGGACCTGCTGCTCTTCGACCTGCTTATCTTTTTTGTTGTAGGTATCCCATCGTTTTCCAGATTTGTCTCTACGCTTCAAATCGTGGCGTTTCTTATTGCTCTGTACCTTCTGCGGAAAAAATATCCAAAGCTGACGGCGGAGCAAAAAAGATTTCAAAAATACGCGGTGATCGTCATTGGAGGCATCCGGCTGCTGACCATTCTCCTGACGTACAGAACACTTGCCAAATAAAGGGCGGCGCTATTTTCCTCCCCTGGCCTGTGCCTACACCATGACTGTCAGCTATTCCATCGCGGGCAAGATCTATCCCAAGCTTTCAACTTCCGCAATTTGCTGGGGGTAGAAATGTTCTGACAGCGTATCGTCACTGCAAATCCCACTGTGCTTATCAATCTGAAATTATAATTACACAAAAAAGAAAGCGAGGCAATCTATGAAAAAAAACATCAGTATATTTCTGGCGCTGGTCATGTGCATGCTTTTTTCCGTTCCCGCCCTTGCGGCAAGCTCTGACAGCAATCCCGCTGAATTTGTTCCTTTGACGCGGGAAGAATACATTTCTCATAAGGCGGATCGGCTTGGGATTTCATATGAAAAAGCTGAAGCACTTGTTGATGAAAACATTGAAAACACGCTTGCCATGATACCAATGGCAACAGACGGCTTCACACCAGTAGGCGGTTGGACAGATGAATATGGTGTCAGTACCACCTATGGATACATTGAGTATGAAAAACCGGTTCCAAGAACAGATTCCTACATGACCGTTCTTATGTCCGTATATACCACCATCATTTCTGCCCCTCCGGGCCGATATATTGCAGAAGTGGACACTCCAGAAGTGTTCCCTGGAAGCAGCGGCTATTATACGCTGGATGCCTCTTGCAATGTCTCCGTTCCTTCTAACAAGCAGTCTGTCGTCCTCTCCGCCACCGGGAACGCAGAGATCACATTAAGCCATGCAAAAGATATGGGGCTCAGCGCAGAGATCATCTCTTACGGCCAGTCGATCGGCACGACTGAATATCTGCGATATCCGTTTACTGTAGGCGCTACCTACCGAGTATGATATATCTGTTTTAGGAGATTTTCCAAATGTACTATATCCTGCTGCATATCAAAGTGTTTTTTAACACCTGGCTTCCTCTAGGCGTACTGCCGATGCTGCCCCTGCTGCTGTGCTCCGGTCTTCTGTTCTACCATTTTGAGAAGCTCCGCCGCATTGAAAGGCAGGACTGCTCTGAGCAGGACTGGAAGCGGCAAGCCATTCTGGCGTCCATCCTTGCCGTCTGCACGGTCTTTTCGCTCTTCACGTTCCTGTATTTCTTTCACCGGCATTTCTCGGCGTAAGCCCCCGACGGGACAGGCGAACCGCCCGCCCATCCAACAAATTCTTCCGGCAAAAGGAGATTCCTGCCATGTGGCTTTTATCATTATCCTGGTCCTGATCGTGATCGCCCTTCTTGCCGAGATCTTTTTTCCAAAGGCGCTCTGGAAGCTGTTTGAATCCTGGAAGGCCAAAGAAATGCCGAGCAACGCCTATTTCAGGGTCCGGCAGCTGGCCGCGTTGCTTTTTCTGCTCCTGCTGATCGCCGCGTACCGCTCGATCCCATCGTGAACAGGTATATTACCGTGCCAAACGCAGCAGGTCCCCGGCTGGAACTCCAGCCGGGGGCCTTTTTTCCATATGCTCGCTCAGGAGTCGATGCCCCGGCTGGTCAGGTACTTCTTGACCATCAGGGCCACCTTGAAGGTGATGGCGTCGTCGAACTCCCGCAGGTCCAGGCCCGTCAGCTTCTTGATCTTCTCCAGCCGGTACACCAGGGTGTTGCGGTGGACGAAGAGCTTCCGGGCGGTCTCGGACACGTTCAGGTTGTTCTCGAAGAATTTATGGATGGTGAACAGGGTCTCCTTGTCCAGGGCGTCGATGGGGTTCTTCTTAAAGACCTCCTGGAGGAACATCTCGCACAATGTCGTGGGCAGCTGATAGATCAGGCGGCCGATGCCCAGGTTCTCATAGTTGATAACGTACTTCTCGGTGTCGAACACCTTGCCCACTTCGATGGCGATCTGGGCCTCCTTATAGCTCTTGGCCAGGTCCCGCAGATGGGTCGCGATGGTGCCGATGCCCACCACCACGGTGCTGTCGCCGCCAGCGCGGAGGGCCTCCTCCACAGAGGCGGCGATGCGGTTCAGCTCCTTGATGCCCGCACCGTCGGGCATCTGGCGGATCAGGACCACGTCGCCCTCGCCCACGCTGAGGACGAAGTCGTTCTGCCGGTCGGGGAACATGGCCTGGACCACGTCGGTGGGGACGGACTCCCCCTTCTTCAGGGCGCGGACCACGAATACGCCCCGGGCCACGTCAGCGGTGACCCGCAGCTCCTTGGCCCGCATATAGATGTCGCCCAGCATGATGTTGTCGGAGATGATGTCCTTGATGAAGGACCCCCGGTCGTGCTTTTCCTCGTAATAGGACTTGGCGGCGTTCAGCGCCACAGTGGCCATGGCGCACACGGTCTTGCTGACCTCATTGTCGCCGAAGGCAAAGGCCGCGTAATCGAACTGATTGCCCCAGCCGTTCAGCGCCTTGAAGGTCTTGCTGTCGGAGGTGACCATGCTGCCGGCCGCGCTGTTCACCACCGGCGCATACTCCGCCCAGCGCTGCCCGATCATAGACAGCTCGCTGCAGGCGATCACGATGCCTTCCCCATCAATGACGCCAATGGTGCGGTCCGTATTCTCCTTCAGCTGCAGTACCACATTTTGAAAAATTCTCCCAGACATGGTCGTCCTCCTCACCTGAAATCGCGCCAAAATTCTTTGTGCAATTTGTCAACGACTATATTATATCGACAGTTTTGTCAAAATGCAAGATGTTTTTTCTTTTTTCAACAAAAAAACTGCGGGCTTTTTGTGGAACTTTTGTTTTTTCCCTTGGAGAAATCAGATTTTTCGCAGTCCTTCCACCTCTTTGTCTGTCAAAAACCGGTATTCACCTCTGGATAGCGCCGGATCTAACGGCAAATTGCCCATCCGTATCCGCTCCAGATACAGCACCGGCTTGCCCAGGTGGGCCAGCATCCGCTTCACCTGATGGAATTTTCCCTCCCGCAGGGTCACGTGGGCCTGGCTCTCCTCCTCCCCCGCCGCCAGGATCTCCAGGCCGGCGGGCTGGCAGGCCAGGCCGTCGGCCAGCGTCATCCCGGCGGCAAAGGCCCGGCAATCCGCCTCCGTCAGCCGCCCGGCGACCCGGGCATAGTAGACCTTCTCCACATGGTATTTGGGAGACAGCAGCCGGTGGGCCAGCAGGCCCTCGTTGGTCAGCAGCAGCAGGCCCTCCGTGTCCTTGTCCAGCCGCCCCACAGGGAACAGATCCCGCTTTCGCAGCTCCGGGGGCAGCAGGTCCAGCACAGTGGCCCCCCGGCCATCCTCCGTGGCGGAGAGATATCCTGCCGGCTTGTTCAGCATGAGCCAGGTCCAGCGCCGGTATTCCACCGGCCGGCCGTTGACGGTGATCTCCGCCGATCCCGGGTCCGCCTTTTCCTCGGCGGAACGGGCGGGAACGCCGTCCACCAGGACCCGGCCCTGGCGGATCAGGGCCTTTACCTCCCGCCGGGACCACCGGCCTGTGGAGGCGATGAGCTTATCCAGCCGCTGTTTTTCCATGGCTCCCTCTCCTTTTGTTTTTTTGCGGTGCGCCAGCCGCTCAAAACGCCGCGGGACATCGTGTTTTTTCTATATATCATAACATAATCCCGTCCAAAAATGAATAGTAATCGGCAGGAGGGATGAATATGTTGATTTGGACTGCCCGATTTTCCCGGAAAAAGGCCGCGCTGGCCGTGATCGCCCTGGGCGCCGTGATGGCGGCGCTCATCCTTCTGCTGGGCCGTGGGCCTGGGGAGGAGGAAGCCGCTCTGCCTCAGCTGGCCGACAACGGCCAGCGGGTCGCCTATTTGCAGTCGCTGGGCTGGGAGGTGGAACCGGAGCCGCTGGAGACGCTGCAATTCCTGCTGCCCGATCCCCTGGCGGAGCCGTATCTCACCTACAATACGCTGCAAAAGGACCAGGGCTTCGACCTGTCCGCCTGCTGCGGAAAGCAGGTGTCCCGGTTCACCTATGCCGTGAGCAACTACCCCGGCCGGAGCGAGGGCGTGCAGGTGAACCTGTATGTCTGCGAGGAGAGGCCGGTGGCGGGAGACGTTTTCTGCGCCGGGGCGGACGGCTTCCAGGCGGGGCTGGCCTTTCCCCAGGAGGCAGAAGCATAAGAGCTCTTCCCAGGTCAGGAAAAAGGACCGGCCATCTGGCCGGTCCTTTTTTGTGGTTATAGATCAGTCGCCGACTTCGGTGACAGCGCCGGAACCCACGGTACGGCCACCCTCACGGATAGCGAAACGCAGGCCCTTCTCAATGGCGATGGGGGTGATCAGCTCAACGCTCATCTCAACGTTATCGCCGGGCATGCACATCTCGGTGCCCTCGGGCAGGGTGATGACGCCGGTAACGTCGGTGGTGCGGAAATAGAACTGAGGACGATAGTTGTTGAAGAAGGGGGTGTGACGGCCGCCCTCGTCCTTGGACAGGACGTAGACCTGGCCCTTGAACTTGGTGTGGGGATGGATGGAGCCGGGCTTGGCCAGGACCTGGCCGCGCTCGATGCCAGTACGGTCGATGCCGCGCAGCAGGGCGCCGATGTTGTCGCCGGCCTCAGCGTAGTCCAGCAGCTTGTGGAACATCTCGATGCCGGTAACGACGGTCTTCTTCTTCTCGTCCATCAGGCCGACGATCTCGACTTCCTCGCCCAGCTTCAGCTGGCCGCGCTCCACACGACCGGTAGCGACGGTGCCGCGGCCGGAAATGGTGAACACGTCCTCGACGGGCATCAGGAAGGGCAGGGTGTCATCCCGCGGAGGATCGGGGATATAATCGTCCACAGCGTCCATGAGTTCCTTGATGCAGGCATACTCGGGAGCGTTGGGATCGGTAGACTCGCTCACCAGGGCCTCCAGAGCGGAGCCTTTGATGATGGGGATGTCGTCGCCGGGGAACTCGTACTTGCTCAACAGCTCGCGGACTTCCATCTCCACCAGCTCCAGCAGGTCGGGGTCGTCCATCTGATCGCACTTGTTCAGGAACACCACGATGGCGGGCACGCCCACCTGACGGGCCAGGAGGATATGCTCACGGGTCTGGGCCATGGGGCCGTCGGTAGCGGCGATGACCAGGATGGCGCCATCCATCTGCGCGGCGCCGGTGATCATGTTCTTGATATAGTCGGCATGGCCCGGGCAGTCAACATGCGCGTAGTGGCGCTTGTCGGTCTCATACTCCACGTGGGCGGTGTTAATCGTGATACCACGGGCCTTTTCCTCGGGGGCCTTGTCGATGGAGTCATATGCTTCGAACTGGGCCTTGCCCTGGAAGGCCAGCCACTTGGTGATAGCGGCGGTCAGAGTGGTCTTGCCATGGTCAACGTGACCGATGGTGCCAATGTTAACATGGGGCTTGGTTCTTTCAAATTTCTGCTTAGCCATTTGAAAATCCTCCTATCAATTTACAAAATGAGCTTTCCCGCAATGCAAATGTAATCAGCACTGCTTATTTTACAGTATATCGTCCGGAAAATCAATAAGGAAATATCCGAATTTCGCCAATTTGGCCTTTCCGGACCATCTCGCTCCGCCCGGGCGGCTCGCACCCGGGCCGGAGCGGACCCGCGGGGCACGCCCGCGGGATCATCTCATCAGTTCTGGGGTCTGGCGCGGTCCTCCACGATCTTGTCCCGCAGGCTCTTGGGCAGTTCACTGTAGCTGTGGGGCTCCATGGTGTACTGGCCGCGGCCCTGGGTCGAAGAACGCAGGTCGGTGGCGTAGCCAAACATGTTGGCCAGAGGCACCAACGCGTCCACCTGCTGGGCGCCGGGACGGGCCTCCTGGCCCAGGATCTGACCGCGGCGGGCAGTCAGGTCGCCGATCACGGTGCCCAGATAATCGTCGGGCGCGATGACGCTGACCTTCATGATGGGTTCCAGCAGGACGGGGTCCGCCTTGCGCATGGCCTCCTTGAAGGCCATGGAGCCGGCGATCTTGAACGCCATTTCAGAGGAGTCCACCTCGTGGTAGGAGCCGTCGTACAGCGTGACCTTGACGTCCACCACAGGGAATCCGGCCACCACGCCGGCCTGCAGGGCGCCCTTGATACCGGCGTCGACAGCGGGAATAAACTCCTTGGGGATGGAGCCGCCCACAACGGCGTTGATAAACTCATAGCCCTTGCCGGACTCGTTGGGCTCCACCTTGATCTTGACATGACCGTACTGGCCGGAACCGCCGCTCTGGCGCTTGTACTTGGTCTCCTGATCCACGGCTTTCTTGATGGTCTCTTTATAAGCGACCTGAGGCGCGCCTACATTGGCCTCCACCTTGAACTCCCGCAGCAGGCGGTCCACGATGATCTCCAGGTGCAGCTCGCCCATGCCGGCGATGATGGTCTGGCCCGTCTCCTCGTCGGTGTAGGTCTTGAAGGTGGGGTCCTCCTCCGCCAGCTTGATGAGGCCGATGGTCATCTTCTCCTGACCAGCTTTCGTCTTGGGCTCGATAGCCACGCGGATGACCGGCTCGGGGAACTCCATGGACTCCAGGATAATGGGATGCTTCTCATCGCACAGGGTGTCGCCGGTAGTGGTGTTCTTCAGGCCCACGGCGGCTTCGATATCGCCGGAGAACACCTCCTCGATATCCTCCCGGTGGTTGGCGTGCATCTGCAGGATGCGGCCCATGCGCTCCTTCTGGTTCTTCACGCTGTTCAGCACGGTGGAACCAGTGGTCAGATGACCGGAGTACACGCGGAAAAAGCTCAGACGGCCCACATAGGGGTCGGTCATGATCTTAAAGGCCAGGGCCGCGAAGGGGGCGTTGTCGTCGGAGGGACGCTCCTCCTCCTCGTCGGTCTTGGGATTGACGCCCTTGATGGGGGGGATATCCAGGGGAGAGGGCATATAATCCACGATGGCGTCCAGCATCTTCTGCACGCCCTTGTTCTTGTAGGACGTGCCGCAGACCACGGGCACCATGTCGTTGGCGATGGTGGCCTTGCGGATGGCGGCGCGGATCTTGGCCTGGGGGACTTCCTCGCCGCTCAGGTACATCTCCATGATCTCGTCGTCCACCATGGACACGGCGTCCATCAGCTTCTCGTGGTATTCGTTGGCCAGGTCCATCATGTCCTCGGGGATCGGCTCCACGCGCATATCCTTGCCCAGGTCATCATAGTAGATGTCGGCGTCCATCTCCACCAGGTCGATGATGCCCTTGAAGGTATCCTCGGAACCGATAGGGAGCTGGATGGGCACGGCGTTGCACTTGAGACGCTCGTCCACCATGCGGAGCACATTGTAAAAGTCCGCGCCCATGATGTCCATCTTATTGACGTAGATCATGCGGGGGACATGGTAGTTGTCGGCCTGACGCCACACAGTTTCGGACTGGGGTTCCACACCGCCCTTGGCACACAGCACGGTCACGGAACCATCCAGCACGCGCAGGGAGCGCTGGACCTCAACAGTGAAGTCCACGTGGCCCGGCGTGTCGATGATGTTGATCCGGGTCGGCTTGTACTGGTTCTTGGAACCAGACCAGAAACAAGTGGTGGCGGCGGAGGTGATGGTGATACCACGCTCCTGCTCCTGGGCCATCCAGTCCATGGTGGCGGTGCCATCATGGGTCTCACCGATCTTATAGTTCACGCCGGTGTAGAACAGGATACGTTCGGTCGTCGTGGTCTTGCCTGCATCGATGTGAGCCATAATGCCGATATTTCTGGTATTTTCAAGAGCTGTTTTTCTCGGCATACTGTTTCTCCTAACTTACCAGCGGAAGTGCGCGAAGGCCTTGTTGGCCTCGGCCTGCTTGTGGACTTCCTCACGCTTCTTCACAGCGGCGCCGGTATTATTGGCGGCGTCCATGATCTCGCCGGCCAGGCGCTCAGCCATGGTGCGCTCGCTGCGGGCGCGGGAATACGCGGTCAGCCAGCGCAGAGCCAGAGTCTGACGGCGGGCGGGACGGACCTCCATGGGGACCTGGTAGTTGGCGCCGCCCACACGGCGGGCCTTGACCTCCAGGCTGGGCATGATGTTTTCCATCGCCTGGGTAAACACTTCAACGGGGTCCTTCTCAGTCTTCTCCTTGATCTGGTCGAAGGCCGCGTAGACCACCTTCTGCGCCACACCCTTCTTGCCATCCAGCATGACGCTGTTGACCAGCTTAGTCACCAGGATGGAGCCGTAGATAGGATCGGGCAGAACTTCTCTCTTGGGAACATTACCTCTTCTGGGCACTATGCTTCCCTCCTTCATAATATTTTATGATCTCATAGGTACTCGAAAGGCGTTTCACAGCCCTCCGTGTATGCCTGCCAAAGAGGTAATACAATCATATATATAAACCTTTTCGGCAAAGCTTTCAGTGTTTCGCAGATCTTACTTCTGCTTGGGACGCTTGGCGCCGTACTTGGAACGGCTCTGCATACGGCCCTGGACGCCCTGGGTATCCAGCGTGCCGCGGATGATGTGATAACGGACGCCGGGGAGGTCCTTGACACGGCCGCCGCGGATCATGACTACGGAGTGCTCCTGCAGGGAATGGCCCACGCCGGGGATATAGGCGGTGACCTCGTAGCCGTTGGTCAGACGCACACGGGCGATCTTACGCAGAGCGGAGTTGGGCTTCTTGGGAGTCGCGGTTCTCACGGCGGTGCAGACGCCTCTCTTCTGGGGAGAAGGCAGATCGGTGGTCTTGGTCTTGAGGGTGTTCAGACCGAACTGCAGAGCGGGAGAAGTGGACTTGTAGGTAGCCTGTTCTCTTCCTTTACGGACCAGTTGGTTAAAAGTAGGCATTGAATTTCTCCTTTCTTACATATTTTTGGCAGCCGCCCAAGGGCGGACGCCTCTATTTTTTGCGGAAAGCGGTCAAGCTATTCCGAAAAAACCGATCAGTCCCGCAGGACCGCCACCACGGCGGCGCCCACGGCGATGCGGCAGGCCTGCCCCAGCTGGAGCAGGGTGTAGCCCTTCTCCACCGGGATGCCCGCAGCGGCGCAGCTCTCCGCCACCGGCGCTGTAACGGCGGGGTCAGCGTCGCAGGCCAGATAGACCCGTGCGGCCCGTCCATCCCGGATCGCCTTGCGGGACTGCTTCACGCCGATGACCTTGTTCTGGGAAGCAAGCTCCGAAATCACGGGAAATTCCTCCTGGCCGCATGGCAAAATTCGCGGGACAACCCACGCAGATGAGAATTATAGCATACTTCCCCCCTGCCGTCAAGCATTTTCCCCTGATCGAACTCTCAAAATTTTCATATGTCCCGCAAAACGGCGGTCAAAAAAGAGACGGCCTTTGGGCCGTCTCTTTCGCGGGTCCTATAGCCGGCACAGCTGAAAAGGAGCAACGCTCCTTTTCAGCTGTGTTGACGATATCAAAGCGTTCCGTCCTCGTAAGCTTCCTCTCCGGCGGAGACCGCGGCGGGGATCATCTCCTCGGCCACGGAGTGGTACGCCTGGAGGCCGGTGCCGGCGGGGATCAGCTTGCCGATGATGACGTTCTCCTTCAGCCCCTGGAGCCGGTCCGCCTTGCCCTTGATGGCAGCCTCGGTCAGGACCTTGGTGGTCTCCTGGAAGGAGGCGGCGGACAGGAAGGAATCGGTGGCCAGGGACGCCTTGGT
>NZ_CANRKH010000058.1 GCF_947631165.1 uncultured Dysosmobacter sp.
GGTTTTCTCACTGAGAAGGTCACTGAACACTCTGTCGTCATCACAAAATCTCAGGGCCTTGCGCTTCTTCGGATGAGAGGGTATATCTTCAAGGATGAGTTAGAGCCTCAACCCGGCTGAATCTTTTTTACTTTTTTTCGCCGCAGTATCTGCGGCTGATTCCTTATGCCCTTTTTAGGGCTGGCTCGTGGAGAACGATGTTTCAAACTTCCTCCAATAAAAAAGGGAGAGACGGTATTACGCCCCTCCGCTTTTATTCATTTTCCCGCGCCCATGCGGTACTTGTTCTTAGCCAACGCGCTCCCGCCTGTGAGACGGTCGGTGGTCATAGAACGAACAAGCTTCTCAAATTGTCTGTCCTTTTGCAGTTTCTCCACAAAATCGTTGTAATCTTCAACGTGGTCAATGGAAATGTTCATGTTGATATCTCCGGCGCTTGAGCTTTCGTTGATGTAATTCTTTGAAAACCCGCCGAGGATACTTGAAACGTCCGTCAGACCGCTCAGCGACGCGGGCATCATCCCAAAACCGCCGTTTCTGGCCGTAAGATTCTGGCTTGACATCTTCCGCAGAACATCCTTCAACTCTATGAAATTCCTGGTGTCGGTCGCGTTAAGAACAAGCTCCGGTTTCCCCGGAGAACCGTCCAACTGGGCGAGTCCTGTGTAATCCACAAGCCCGCCGTGAAGGTACCTGTTGTAACTAAACAAATCGACATCCGATATACCGAAATCTTTCGCCACGGAATAACCTCCGGCGTGAGTTTTTCAAGTTCACTGATGGTCTGCTTAAACTCGGCGGATTCCGGCGTGGACAGATTCGTTTTGCCGGAAAGCTCATGGAATCTCTGCAACAGGTCAATCGCTTTCGCAAGTTCCTCATTGGTCTTTGAAAGCTGTGTGGTGTCCACCGCCATAATGGACGGGGTGGATAAGGCGTTTTTCCGGTTGATCAGCGCCTCAAGGATCTTTTCGGCTGCCTCCACCTCTGACGTGTCAACGTTGACATCGCCCTTCAAATTGGCTAAAAGCTGTTTCGCCTTTTCTATCTCATCATCCAGCTCGTCGCCGTCCGTTTCAAAGTTGAATTTAATATCCGTCTTGCCAAGCTCGATAAGCTTGTCATTGAGCTTTTCAACACCGTCGTCCATAGTGTCGAATATGGACAGAAGAGAATCCAGATTGACGTTGAATCCGAAATCCGAGAGCTTGCGCAGGATAGACTGAACGGCATCGACGCTGATACCTAAATCATGCGCAACTTGCTCATCACCGCCAACGCCGAAGTCGATCTCCCACTTGCCGTCCTCGTTAAGATGCGCCCAATCTTTATTGAGTTTGTTGACATCTTTAAGGAACGCTTTACAGCCCTTTTGCCCCTCGGTAAAGTATTCCTTCATCCTCGGGTAACTGTCATCAAAAATCTCTACGAGTTTTTCCGGAGCAAGGTCCGAAACATCGTCATAGCTCATGAGCTGGACAGCGGCCCGGAATTTGTTGGTGCCAATCAGGCCGTCATCGTAAAGCTCTTTGATATTGCCGAGAGAGCCAGTAAGGCTGTCATACATATCGCCCTCTTCGCCCATACTCTGCGCCTGCTCCCACTTGTGATAAGCGGAGGTCAGGCCCTCATATTGCGCGATAAGGGTGGTCGTGTCCTGAATCTGCTGACTGATTATATCTCTCTGACTGTAAAGCCCGGAAATGTCTGCTGTTTTCCCGCTGGCATACGCTTCGTTGATTTTCGCCGTCAGGTCGTTGTAACTGTCGGTAAGCCGCTTTAATTCCTCGACGTTCTGCTGTTTTCTTTCGGATTCATAGGCCGATTCCAGTTCACGCACGGCCTTTGTATTCAGATGGATGCCGTTCGCCGTTTTCTCAAAGAGCTTCGCGGAATCAAAGTTTACAGTCTCTAAATCCTTATACCGCGCCGTCAGAGATTTGATGGACGCTTCGCTTAAACCGGTAGAGGAAACGGATTCCTTGATTGCCGACATGAAGGATTCAATGCCGGAGGCTTCTACATCTATATTAAGAGTATAGTCCTGGGAAAGCAGATCACGCATTTCCTGGATGGTCTTCATGTAGCCCTGCAATTTCGCCAAATCTTCATCCGACGCCATATACATGGACTTGTCCAAGAAACTCTTCATCAATCCGACATCCATAGAGGACATCAGTTCTTTGATTCCCTGCTCAAGATTGTCGGCATCGTCGGCAAGCTCCGGGAACGCCGCTTGCAGTTTGTGAAGGTCACTCGGCGTCATTTCGCCGCTGTGAATTTTCTTGATTGCCTCGCCCAACGTCTGGATTTTGCTGACATAATCATCCGTGGTCTTTTTGAAAGAACCCTCTGAATCGTCGGCAATCAACGCCTCAAAGCTTAACTTCTCATCCTCTGGAATGAGCTTTTTGCCGGAGGCGACAAATTCCTGTATCTTCTCCTTGACAACATCGAGAGAACCAGCGTCTACGTCCGCCTCGATAACAAAATGATATGCCAGCGCAAGTTCTGAGTCTGACATTTTTGACAGTCCAGCCTTGTCCGCCATATATTTTGAATCCATAATGCCTTTTGGATTAAGAGCCTTTAAGATCTCGTTTTCCATCTGGGCGCGGTTTTCGTTTACCTTTTCAAGCGTCTTGTCGCTGACGGTCTTTACACTCGCGTTGATTTGGTCAACCGCCTCATCAAGCGTAAACCCGCCGTTAATAAGCGCCTGAGACAAACGCGGAGCCTGTTTCTCCAACGCATCCGTTGTAAGCTCGGACTGTTCCGCAAGCTTCTTTAAAGCGGAAATATCATCCTCAAAATTGCCGCTGCTGATGATATCATCCCAGTGCATATTCTTCCATTTGGAGGAATCCAGATTCTTGTAAATCAGGTCGATGGCGGCATCAATTTCCTTGAGCGCGTTCTTACCGTCTGTCCCCAAATCCTCAAAAGGAACCGCTTCAAGCTTTTCTTTATATTCAGCCAGCGCGTCAGTTTGCGCCCAAATCTCATCTTCCGCGTCTCTTGCCAGTTGATTGAAATAAAGCCAGTCTTCGCTTCCCTCTTTTGAAGCGTCCCTCATTTGCTTTGCGATTTCAACACCGGCAATCATCGCGGAGATATCTTTCGCATTGTCAAGAGAACCATTAAGGCCAAGGCCGTTGGCTGTGTTATGATTTACTATCTCATCAATTCTATCTTGAGATATTTCATCCTTGTAATTTTTCCAAAACGCATCGGCAGAATCTTCCGCTGATTCTTTTGCCTCTCTATGCGCTCCTTTTTCCGCTAAATCGGCTTGTATTTCTAATAAACGGTTTGTTTCTCTGAGTTTATTTAACTCTGATTGTTCAATGAATGTGAGACTGCTTTTTCCCTCTAATTCCGCAATCTTTTGTTTGGTGGTTTCAAGTTCTCCATTTAATTCATTGGCCTTGCTCTGCGCATCTTGAAATTCAGAGAATGACTTCTCCATCTGCTCATTGGCGCGTTTAGCCTCTGTAGCTTTCAATGCGATAGCGGTAATTGCAGCCGCAGCCACACCGCCAGCAACGCCAAACGCCAATAATGCTTTGGAAGAAAGCCCAATTGACACAGCAAGACCTTCAAATCCACCTTTAATTCCTTCCCAAAGTGAACCGCCAAAACCCTTATCAGATTTTGTAAAAGCATCTTCAAAACCATATTTCATCAATTGAAAGGTTTCTTTTACTTTTTGTATTATTTTTGGGGAAGCCGTTGATATAGTTTTGGAAAATTTTTCTCCAAATGACAAATCGTCAAAATTACTATCCTTTTTTAAGCTTTTAAATGCGGACTTGACAAATTGTTATTATGTGGTATAATTCCAATCAATAAAAGTTAAACTTTAAGGAGTTGATAATTTTGGCATTAATCAATTGCCCGGAATGTGGAAAGCAGATTTCCGATAGAGCGATTTCATGTCCAAATTGCGGGTATCCACTATCTAATCAGGATGTACAATCCGATATTCAAAATGCTGTAGAATCCTCAAATTATATTTTAATATTAAACAAAGTGTATAGAAATGCTATTGTTGACGCTACAAAGGCAATTAAAGAGGCATTTGATACAGACCTTTATACGGCAAAATTAGTGGCAGACAATTCTCCAACAATCTTAACAAGAAATATTACACATGATGAAGCCGTAAGAATTAAAACCGCGATAGATTGCCCCGGTGTTTCTGTAACAATTCTTCCATATGATTCATCCAAAAGCGATGAGGATATTTTATCTAACTTTAAAACATCTGATAACTTTAGAACATCTGAGGTCCATTGTCCAAGATGCGGGTCAACAAACGTCACCGCAGGACCCAGAGGCGTCAACTGGACTATGGGCTTCATCGGCGCAAGCAAAACCGTCAACCGTTGCGCAAAATGCGGTTACACATGGAAACCTTGAATAAATAATGTTTTTTCTCCTATCAGGGGCGCGGCAACGCGCCTCTTTTGTTTTCTCATGAAGTAACGATGATATGATCTATATCCTGCACTCTGCACATAAAAATCACGTCATCATCAAATTTACGCAAAACTTCTCCGTCATCTCCCATAACGACAAAGCCAGTCACGATAATCCATCTGTCATCGCCCTTTGAATCTCTCCCGCAATAATGACCGCATATACTGTCCTGCCCGTTTTTGAAAAAGATTCTGACATCCCTCTGAATAGCGCCGTCAAGCACTTCATCAAGGGAGTCTCTTTTTGGCGATATGCGAAACAGCGAGATAAGCAGATTCATGAACCGTTCAGATTTCACGATTATTGCGCCAAGAATACCAATAATTAATCCTGCAAAGCAAGATATTAAAGTCTGAAATTGCCAGATTTGTAAAATGGCGCATTTGCCGCAACGCTCTGACAATAATTGACAGGCGCTGGTAAGGATATAACTCAAGACACACCCAGCCACAACTTTCCCGCTTGATGAATACTGCCTGATAGTCAAATATTCAAAAATGAACACTGTAACATATCCTGGCACAAAATATTGAAGCAGGCGCGGCACATTATCGATTATTTCAATAATTCCCATAACTTCTTATTTCTTTTCTCCTTGCTTTTCCTTATTTTCGGGAACACGCCCAGCCAATTTATCAACCTTCAAAGGCGCGGAATTTGAATGTTTCTCCGAATTGAATCGCGAGTCGCGTTGAGATAACTCAACAACGTGTTTTTCTTCCTCATAATCTGCCATAATAGGGCCTCCAATTTCAAAGATTTACCCTATTATACAAATGTTGCAATACAATTTCAAGTATTTTCTGCGAATCCGCTAACGTGCGCAGTCACGTACCACAATTAGAGTGAAAAGCGGATTTTCACTTCTTTATTTGGACTATACATTACAAGCCGTCACACTCAGGCGGTGACAACTCGGAGGGTGGGTAGTCTCTGGGGATTGCGCATTTCTGCGCCGTCCTGCTGATGTTATCCCATCCGCCAAAAGGCGCGGCATTTAGGCTTATGTATTCCCCTGTGCCAGCCGATTGTTTCTTTCCGCTTTCGCCGCTGTCACGCTCACCGTTTCCGGTCACGTTGTAGCACAATCGGTTTTACCGGTTTCCCAGCATTTACCCCTCATAATTTTTTGATGAAGATTATGCTCACGGGCTTGTCGTGCCGCCATTTCCGCACTTCCTTACCCGCGCTATCCTCCGCAGTACCCTATATTTCGGGTCAAGATATCTTCATGATTCCGGCAAGAGCACCGCCGGAAATCGTCAATGTCCCAAACAATCCGATTTTCTCAGTGAGTTTATCGAAAAGCTCCAGGACTTGCGTCCCCATGTCGATTACAGTTCCAATGTCTCCACGGTCTAAGAGATTCTGCCAGATTCCTGTACCAGTCTCTTTGAACGCATTGATTTTGTATTCAAGGCTCTTTGTATTTGGCCCGGTTCGCAATACCAGACCATTATTCGCTTTGCGCAAATAATCCCGTGCTTTCACGCGGGAATTGACTATTTCTTAACCACGCCTCGCGGCAGAGGCCACACTTTTTCCATTTAACGGTTTTTCACCGACCCCGTTTGCGATTGGGCCGTACTCCTGTTGGCTCGGATATTTATTCTCAAGTCCGAACCCCGATATGGGGATAGTCGATGAGCGTTCTCCCTCGGCTTTACGTTAGGGAGCTTCGTTGCAGAACTACGATTGTTCCGGCGTTTAGGCTTTTGACCGTGCGCCATTCCTACGTTTTTTCCGCTTTCGCACCTTCACAAACTGGTTTCCCGCCTGTTGTGGTGTAGGACTTTACGTTTTACCTGCAATTAAATGTGTTCTGTTGCGCACATTTCTGTACGCATGGGTAGGTTTGTTTACCCATGATAGTTTCCATTTCCTGCTCCGCGCTTCCTGCGCTTGAGGCCATGTCATCCATCGCTTTTCGGGCAGCGTCAAAGTTACTCAGTATGTCCAGGGCACGGCCTCCGGCGGCAAGGTGCAGGGGAGCACCTCCGTCAACCCCCTGATCGAAACCTACGACCGCGCCATCTCCCAGACCGCCACCGCCGCCCCCTCGATAGATCCCCTGTCCCTCATGCCCTATCAGGCCGCCCCGTGGCTCTCTCCGGTATCCCAGACCGTCCCGGAGATGGGCCAGCGCGTTTCCCAACAGGTGGAAGAGCTGCAAAACCGGAACGCCGACCTCTCCCGCACCATCGGCACGCTGGAGAAAAGCACCTCCGGCCTCATGTCCCTGTTCCCGGGCCAGAGCCGGAGAATGGAGGAGCTTCAAAAGCAACAGGAGGAGTATGACAAAAACGCCCGCGCCGTCACCGCCCTCACAGCGGGGCAGGAGGCGCGGGAGGCCGCAGTCCGGCAGGGCAGCCCCGCCGTCCCCACCCCCGACACGCACATTTATTCCCCCGGCCTCGCCGAGACGCCCGCCGCCCGCGCCGTCGGGCAGAAAATTGAAGAGAGCGAGGACGCCTGGAAGAACGGTTACCCGGCGGAGGTCCGGGCCCAGGCGCAAAGCCTCTATAACACCACCTTCAACGACCTCATTTCCCGAGGCGTCGACCGGGCGCAGGCCGATATGCAGGCGGGCAAGGCCCGGGCCGACTGCCTGCTGAACGCCGCCAACAACCGGGGGAACGTCCGCGCATCCCTCGCCGGGGAGTACTACAACGCCAGAGTGACCGACGAGCAGACCCGCCTCGCCGCCGACAGCCGGGCCAGCCGCGCCTTTGAGGACCTTTACAAGGTGGATGAGGCCGAGGACGCCATGATCCGCCTTTTGGAAAAGACGAGCCGGGGGCAGGACAACTGGCAGGAGGACGCGCGGATCATCGCCGACGCGCTGAACATCACGGTGGAAAACTCCGGCGGGATGGACGCATACCGCGCCCGCCTCCAAACCGCCCTCTCCGGCGGCACGCTGGACGCACGCAGAAGCGCCGACGAGCAGACGGTACGGGACAGCGGTCTCGACCCGGACCTCCTGAAGGAGGCCCGGGAGCGGCAGGAGACCGCGCAAAAGGCCCGGGAGCGCCAGACGTACATCGCCGAGGAGACGAAGCGCGACCCGTGGGGCATGAACCTCACCAGTGTCCTGCTCTCCCCCCTGCAAGGCGCCGAGTATGTTTCCCAGTCTTTGGGGAACATCGGGCACAACGACACAAGCGACCTGCGCAATTACCGCCCCCTGGACGCGAACGCCATGCCCCTGACGGACACGGTCAGCGGAATCCGCGACGCCACCGCGCAGAACATAGACAACCGTGTTCTGTCCTTCCTCTACCAAACCGGCATGAGCATCGCCGACAGCACCGCCCAGATCGCCGCCCTGGGTCCCGCCTCCGTGTTCGTCATGGCCGGTTCCTCCGCCGCGAACCAGATGCGCGACGTGCTCCAACGCGGCGGCACCAACCGCCAGGCCATCCTCTCCGGCGCGGCGGCGGGCGCTGCGGAGGCCCTCTTCGAGAAGGTCAGCATCGACAACCTCCTGGCCCAGAAGTCCGTCACCGGCCTTCGTTCCTGGCTTGCCGAGACCGCCAAGCAGATGGGCGTAGAGGCCAGCGAGGAGACCTTCACCGAGATCGCCAACATCCTCAGCGACGCCGCCATCATGGGCGAAAACTCCGACTTCCGGAGAAAGATAAACGACTACACCGCCCAGGGCCTGACCCCCGACCAGGCCAAGCGCCGCGCGTATCTGGACAGCGTGAAAGAGGTGGCCCTCGCGGGCCTCGGAGGCGCCCTCTCCGGCGGCCTCATGGGCGGCGCGGTCAATGCAATGAACGGGGTACGGAACATCTACAATCCGCTCATAGAGACCTACGACCGCGCCCGGAATCAGGCCGCAGCGCAGGCGGGAACGCGGATTCAGGGCGATACACCAACCGATACACCAACCGCCCCCGCGCAGACCAACCCGGCGGTCGGTCAATCCGCGCCCGCAGTTGTGGAAAATGCGGAAGGGCAAAATAATACCGCCCTCAGTGCAGGGGCGGAAAGTCTCGTTTCTGCGGAAAACATGGCCCGTTACCGGAAGGAGATCGACGGAGTTTTCGACGGGTCTCTGCCCAGCGGCCGCATGATCTTGGTAGGCGAAACCCCAACGGTATTACTTGCTCATGGGGCAAATACTATACCGCTTACAATGTCCCAAAGCGGGGCTATGAAAATAGCTTACCCCGAAAACTATTTCGGTGGTAAACACAACCTGGGAATATCAGCGGTCAAAAATATACCGTATCAAATCGCCGACCCCTTAGCGATTACAAGGTCAAATACCCAAAAAGACAGTTTGGTAATTCTCACTGATTGGACCGATGAGCACGGAAATTCTGTCATTATACCCATTCACCTAAACAAACAGGGCGCTTTAACACCCGAAAATCGAATTGCAAGCGCATACGGAAGAGATCTAAGAGCAATTCTTGGTACAAATAACGCCAATGTGATCTACACAAGAAATAATGAGAATATCAATCAGCTTCTTTCCAGCAGGCTGCAATTGCCTGAGGCGATGGCTGACGATACTCTCATTACTTCTACTGTACCACAGACCGCCCCCAATGTCAACCCCGATTCCGAGAATCAGTCCTCCGCCTCTCCCGAATTTCACAACATCGGCGCCGCTCAGCAGGGCTTCACCACCCCCACTCACGGAAATATCGTCTACACGCAGAACGAAACCATGTCCCACGGCGTGGACCTGACCGAGGAGGAGCGGGAGCGCTACACCCCCGGCGTCCATGAGCGGGTCACCGCCCAAATGTCCCGTGAGCGGGCCGAGGGCCTTTTCTATGAGGACGAGAACGGCAATGTGGTCAACGTGGAGGACACCGTAAACGGCCTTCTGGAAAAGGACGCCTGGACGGGCGTGGAGCAGGACGCGGCCCAGATGGCCTTCCGGCAGATGAAGGACCGGCTTCGCGACCTGACGCCCGAGCAGTACAACAGCTTCCAGGCCCTCTCCCGCGCCATCGAGGAGATCGGCGGCACCGAGGCCGGGCGCAGCTTGCAGGCCCGGCAGAAATGGGTGGACAGCGGCGATGGCATCGTCTCCGAGACCATGCACATCCTGGACGACCCCCGCATCGACCCCAACGCCGCGAGGCGGGTCATGGAGCAGGTGGGGGACCTGTCCCAGAGGTTCGACGACGCCGGGGAGGCTGGGAACATCGACGACTATTTCAGCATCACCCGCGAGGCCGCCCTCACCCGGCGCACCTCCCGTGGCACCAACGAGCAGATCAAGCGCACCGCCGAGTGGGCCATGAAACAGATAAAGGCCCACAATGACATGGAATTTGCCAGAAGCGCCGCCCGCGCCAGCATCGTCGCAATGGCGCAGGACTACGTGCCCCGGAGCCTGTCTGCCCAGGTTCAGGCCTTCCGCCGGGACGCCATGCTCTCCAAAATCTCCACATGGGCCCGCAACGTGGTTTCCAACAACGTGTTCGACCCCATCGACAGTATCGCCCGGGACATCTCCGTCCCTCTGGACATCGCGCTTTCCCGGCTGACACACACGCGCTCCACGGCCCTTGACGCCTCCTGGTTCTCCGCGGCCAAGCGGCAGGGCGCCAACTACGGAGCGGCCAGGGCTTTCCTGGAATGCGCGTTGGACATCAGCGCCGAGGGCGCCGAAAGCCGGTACGGACAGGCGGGGAACAGGACCTTCAGGACCACCGGCAACGTGTTCCAGCGGTTCATGTCCCAGTGGGAGAAAATTTCCAACTACGCCATGTACAGCACCGACCAGTGGCAGAAGGGCGGCATCCAGTCGGAGATCCAGCGCGGCATCGACCGGCTCTATGACCGGGGCCTCATCACCGACGAGTCCCTCCGGAACGCCGGAGAGCAGGAGGCCACCTTCCGCACCTTCCAGGAGGACAGCGCTCTGGCAAGCGGCCTCTCAGCCGTGCGCCGGGGTCTCAACAGCATCGCCCATGTGGGGGAGATGGGTTTGGGGGATATCCTCATGCCCTTCGTGCAGGTCCCCGCGAATCTGGTGGACATCACGGTGGACTACTCCCCGCTGGGAATTGCCCGGGGCATCTACCGGCTGACCGACACGCTCATTGACGCCCGCCGTGGCACCATGACCGCCGCCCAGCAGGCCCGGGCCGTCCAGACCGTGGGCCGCTCCCTCACAGGCACCGGCATTCTTGCCCTCGCCGTAATCGCCAAAATGGCAGGCGCCCTCATCATTTCCGACGACGGGCGGGACGAGGACAAGGACAAGGCGGCCCTTGAGAGCCAGGCGAATCTTTCCGGAACGCAAGTCAATCTGTCCGGGATAAAGCGATTCCTCACCGGCGGGAGCGCAAAGCTCCAGCCCGGAGATACGCTGATGTCCATTGGCTTCATGGACCCGCTGAACGCGCTTCTGAACATGGGCGGCCTCATCGCCGACGATTATCTGGCGGAACACGAGGGCGAGGAGAACGGGGTCGCCTTGGGCGAGATCTTCAGCGACGCCGCCTCCGGCGTCACACAGTCCCTGATGGACCTCCCCATGATGTCCCCGCTGGCCGAGGCCGCTCAGGCCTACCAGTATTCCAAAGCCGACACCGAGGGCGGCCGGTGGATGGACGCCGCCAAGCAGTACGCCGCCGGACAGGTCACCAGCCTTGTCCCCAACCTCGTGAAGGGCGTCGCCCAGGGCTTTGACAGCAGGAAAAGAGACCTGTACAGCGGGGAAACTCTGGGCCGTCAGACGCAGGACAGCCTTATGAGCAGTCTCCCCTTCCTTCGGCAAAAGCTCCCCGTGAAACAGGACAGCTTCGGCCAGGAGATGGACAGCGGCAACCGAATCCTGAACGCCCTCAATAACAACATCCTCCCCGGCTCCATCGTCCAGTACCAACCCCGGAACGAGGTCATAGAGAATTGGCTTGACGACCTCTACAGCGCCACCGGCTCCGTGACCATGTACCCCGACAAGAACCCGCCCAACTCCATCAGCAAGGACACCGACGGCGACGGCAAAGCGGAGAAATTCGAGCTGACAGCGGAGGACAAGCGGCAGTACAAAACCACATACGGCAATATCCTGATAGACCTCTACGACCGGATGCTAAACAGCCAGGGCACCATCACCCCCGAGGAGCTTGTGGACATCGCCTCCGACCTCAAGAGCTACGCCGGGAACCAGGCCAAGCAGAACTATTTCGACACCCACAACATCAACGCCGAGGCAAGCACCAACTCCGTCAACAAGGCCGTGCAAGCCATCGAGGACGGCATCACCCTGGGCCAGTACTACCAGCTCAA
>NZ_CANRKH010000059.1 GCF_947631165.1 uncultured Dysosmobacter sp.
TGTCCATCGCCCTGCGGTTCATCCCGACCCTGATCGAGGAGACGGACAAGATCATGTCCGCCCAGAAGGCCCGGGGCGCGGACTTTGAGAGTGGGAACCTGATCCAGAAGGCCAAGGCCCTGATCCCCATCCTGGTGCCGCTGTTCATCAGTGCCTTCCGGCGGGCAGACGAGCTGGCCACCGCCATGGAGTGCCGCTGCTATCACGGCGGCGAGGGGCGGACGAAGCTGCACGTGCTGCAATATGCCCGGCGGGACTATGTGGCGCTGGCGCTTGGAATGTTGATATTGGCCCTGGTCATTTCGCTGCGGGCCTTTGGACTGTGAGGAGAACGGAAGATGGATGGAAAGCAAAATTGGATGAAAACGGCAATCCTGGTTCTCTGTGCGGCTCTGCTGGCCGTGAACCTCTGGCAGGGAAAACGGCTCTCGGAACTGGAGCGGGCTGTCTGGAGCGCCCAAAACAGCGTCATGGACGATATCAGGAATATGCGTTCCAGCCTGTCCTCCCGGTTGGGAGACTTGGAGAGGACGGACCGCTTGGTCCAGGATTGGGATTATACTACCTCTGTGGACGTGGAGAAGCGCTGTCTTCTGATAGACGTTTCGATGATGATAAAGGAGTGGCGGGAGGATACCGAGGCCGAGCTGTGCTGGACGAATCTGAACAGCGATGGCGAAGGGAGCGTTCTATTGGCAGGAGACGGGACCGGGACCTTTACAGGGGTCCTGGAGCTTCCTGCGGCAGAGCCTTCTGATGGGATCAGCCTGGATGTGCTGATCCAAAATGACGGGACCCGTTACCGGGAGAAATTGGGCGGCTGGGGAGATCTCTCCATGCTGCTGCCCTTGCAGACCAAAGGCGGCAGCTGGGGCGGCCCCGAATACCGGGATGGAAAGACGGCAAGCGATTTCAGCATCGACCTGGAGAATACCTGCGGGACAAAAATCGTCGAGCCGCGTTTCCGCGTTTACTTAAACGGCGAACTGGCTCAGGAGGTGCCAGCGGAGCTGCGGGAAGATATCTGCGCCGACAGCGGCGTTATGGTTTGCTATGCGCCCGCGCTGCCTGACCGGACCTGGAGCATGGCCTGTGAGACTGGCGATCAGATCAGGATCACGTTTTGCTGCCAGGACGGCTTTGGACTCGGATATGAGTTCCCCTTCATGGAGTGGACAATAGAAGGGGCGACGCCGGATAATCAGGCCGGCAGCGGCGCCACGTCTGGATCCGGCATCCTATCGTTGACTTGGCCGGAATAAGGAGTTAGGAATTTACAGGCGCCCTATATTTTGACCTTTCGGAGCTGTTGATCGTGGACACCGTACCTGCGTGAGTGGAAGAGAGGAGCGTTCGACATGAAAAAGAATTGGATGCAGGGCTTGTCCCTGGCGCTGAGTGTTGTACTGCTGATCGCCGCGATCGTGCAGGGGAATGCACTGAGCGGCCTGCGGACGGAGCTGGCGGAGAGCCGTCAGGAGGCTGATGCACTGGAAGAACGCTTGGCGGAGACGGAGGCATTGCTGGAAACGGCACAGGCCGTTCTGGATGAGCCGAATCCCTCGATTCATTTTTCAAACGCGTCGCTGAACACACGGGACCGAATGCTGACCGTGGACGTCCGTCTGGAGCTCCCGAACATAGAGGCGTATAGTGTGAATATCGGTCTCTGCCACGTGGGGGAGCCTTACGGGAGGGCTTGGAATGTATTTTATCTGAATCGCCAGGAGGACGGCAGCTATGCCAATACGGTCACGTTCTGTTTGGATCTGGACGAGGGGATCGAGATGCGCCTGGAGGATAATACGGTGCTGTACAGCAGCGGCACCATGAAAACGTTGCTGCCGGTCCAGCTGCAATACGGCGGCGGGTCCTGGCATTATAGCTTCTCGCTTCAGCAGTTCTCCCTGCTGGACTGTATCCCGACACTGACGGACCTGCAGGGCCAGGAGGTACGGGTTACGGACGGTGTGTGTCGGCTGTACCGGAATGGGAAACTGGTCGCGGAGAACCGGGAGGAGGATCCCATCTTTTCGGTCCCCTGTGCCCCCGGCGACCACATGCGGATCAACTATGCCTGTACGGACGCATTTGGCCTGCGCTACGAATTTCCTATGAAGGAGTGGGTCGCCCAGCGGTGGGATGATGCGGTCACATACCCGATGTCCACCAGTCCCACGGTCATTTGGCCTGAGTAAGGAGTTTATCCACTATGCGCAACATCGCCTTGAAACTGATGTACAACGGTACCGCCTATCACGGCTGGCAGGTGCAGAAAAACGCCGTCACCGTCTGCGAGACGCTGCAAAAAGCCCTGGAGAAGATCACCGGCGTGCCGGTGCATCTCACCGGCTGCGGCCGGACCGACGCCGGCGTCCACGCGGAGCGGTATATCGCCAACTTTCGCACGGAGAGCCGTATCCCTGTGGACCGCCTGCCCTTTGCTGTCAATACCCACACGCCGGAGGACATCGCGGTGGAGCGGGCCTTTGAGGTGGGAGAGGACTTCAACGCCATCGGCTCCTGCCTGAAAAAGGAGTATACCTACCGCATCTATAACTCCCGGTTCAAGAATCCATTTTATGTGGATCGAGCTTATTTCTATCCCAAACGCCTGGACGAGGACTTTTTGAACCGGGCGGCCCACCAGTTCGTGGGTACCCACGATTTCCGGGCGGTCCGCAGCGTGGGGACGGAGACCAAGTCCACCGTCCGCACCATCTATTACTGCGATGTGGCCCGAAACGGCGACCTGTTGGAGCTGAAGGTCTGTGCCAACGGCTTTTTGTACAACATGGTGCGGGCCATCACCGGCACAGTGCTGTACGCGGCGGAGGGCAAGTTCCGGCCGGAGGATATCCCCGCCATCCTGGAGAGCGGTGACCGGACCCTGGCAGGTCCCACGGTGCCGCCGGGAGGGCTGTACCTGACAAGACTTTGGTATGAGGATGAACGACTGAATGGCTGAGAGAACACACGACATCTGGAATGACGACGACGGCGAGGAGCGGCCCCGGAAGCGGCGGAAAGCCCGGGGCTTCCTGGTGTTTTTCCTGACGCTGGCAGCTGTGCTGGCGGTGGTGCTGCTGGCGGCCTACCGGGACGGCACCGGCTTTGACGTGCTGCGCCGCTATTTCAATTATGGCAGCGTGGAGCACGCCAGCGGCGATATTCTGTATGAGTACGATACTGCCGCTCAAAACCGATTCGCGGTGCTGGGAGACGCCCTGGTGGTGCTGTCTGAGACCAGCCTGCAGGTGCTGGATCAAGACGGCGGCCAGATCTGGTCCACCAATGTCAGCATGGAAAATCCCGCCCTGACCCAGGGCGGCGGCCGGGCCGCGGCCTATGATATCGGCGGCGGGAGCCTGTATGTGGTGGATGAGAAGGGCCTGGTGGCGGCGCTGACCGCCGGTGAGGAGGAGCCGTTCATTGCGGCGGCGCTGAACAGCAAGGGCTGGCTGGCGGTGACGGCGGAGAAGCGGAACTTCAAGGGGACGGTACGGGTCTATGACCGGGAGATCGACCAGGTGATCGCGGAGTTCGACTCCTCCAGCCGCTTTGTGGTGGACGCCTGTGTGACAGACGACTGCGAGACCCTGGCGGCAGTGACGCTGGGCCAGGAGAACAGCGTGTTTGTCAGCAATGTGGTGCTGTATGACCTGACCCAGGCGGGGGAGGTGGAGCCGGCGGCGGATTACGACGTCTCCGACGGCCTGGTGGCCTGGATCGGTCAGCAGGACGGAAAACTGGTGACGGTGGCCGACACCTGCCTGACCTTTGCCGACGGCGCAGGGGAGATCACGGCCTCCTACCAGTATAACGGCGCCTATCTGCGGGACTACGACCTGTCGGGCGACGGCTTTGCCGTGCTGCTGCTGAACCGTTACCGCTCCGGCAGTGTGGGCCGCCTGGTGACCGTGGATCCCCAGGGGGCGGAGCTGGGCAGCCTGGACGTGAATGAGGAGGTCCTCAGCATATCCGCCGCAGGGCGGTATATCGCGGTGCTGTACACAGACCGGGTCGTGGTATATAATCAGGACATGCAGGCGTATGCTTCCCTGAAGGGGATCGGCTCCGCCAAGGAGGTCCTGGTGCGGGCGGACGGATCGGCGCTGCTGCTGTCCTCTGGGTCCGCGGGGCTGTTTTTACCATAAGCGGCAGAAATTTGCCGGGAGTTCACAAAACGTTTACACACGGAAAGGTAGGCAACTTTGACAACACCTGTTATAATAGATGCAATTGTGGTCATCCTGCTGGTGGCGGCCGCCATATACGGCGCCAGACGGGGCTTGCTGCGGGCACTGGCGGGGCTGGTGATCGCAGTGGTGGCTCTGGTGGGAGCGGGGATGATCGCTTCGGCCTTCTCCGGTCCGGCGGCCAAGCTGGTGGCTCCTGCCGTCAGCCAGCGGATCGCCCGGCAGGTGGACGACGTTTTGACCGTTCAGACGGAGCAGGCCCCGGGACCGGAGGAGAGCGGAGACTCCCAAGTGGAGGAACTGCTGGCTCTGCTGGGCCTGGACGAGGCCGTAAGGGATTCCCTGGCGGAGCGGGCGAAGGAGAGCATCCGGGATACCGGCGCCTCCATTGCCGCCGCGGTAGTGGAGAGCATTGCGCAGTCCATCATTTACGGCGCTCTGTACATCCTGTCCTTTCTGGCGCTCCTGGCGCTGCTTCATGTGCTGGCGAAGGCCATGGACCTGCTGTTCAAGCTGCCGGGGCTTCACGGATTGAACGTGCTGGGCGGTGGTCTGCTGGGATTGATCCAGGGGGCGCTGCTGCTGTTTCTGGCGGTCTGGGCGGCCCGGAAGCTGGGGGTGTCCTTTGCGGAGCCGCCCTGGACGGAGGCCCACATTTTCCGTTTATTCACGACGTATACGCCGCTGAGCGTGCTGTCGTTTCTTCAATAGCGCGGCGGAGGCCGTTTGAGTTTCTGGAGGTTATACGATGCAGCCTACACTTTGTTCAAGATGTAAAAAGAATGTGGCCGTGGTGTTCATTTCCAAAATGGACGGCGAACGGACCATCAACGAGGGCCTGTGCCTGAAGTGCGCTAAGGACCTGGGGCTTCCGCAGGTGGATGACATGATGAAGCGCATGGGCATCTCCGACGAGGACCTGGACACGCTCAACAGCGAGATGATGCAGGCCATGAACGGCGTGGAGAATATCGAGGATCTGCCCGGCGGCGGGGAGGACGAGGATGAGGAGGACGGCAAGACCGCCACCTTCCCCTTCCTGAACCGCCTGTTCTCCGGCGGAGAAGGTCCCAAGAGCGAACAACCCGCCGACGAGGGGGGCCAGCGGGAACGCCGGGAGAAGAAAGAGCCCAAAAACGGCAAGCGGAAGTATCTGGAAAACTACTGCATCTCCCTGACCCAGAAGGCCAAGGATGGCAAGCTGGACCCGGTCATCGGCCGGACAGAGGAGATCGAGCGGGTCATCCAGATCCTCAACCGCCGGCAGAAGAACAACCCCTGCCTCATCGGTGAGCCGGGCGTGGGCAAGACCGCCATTGCCGAGGGATTGGCCCAGCGGATCGTGAACGGGCAGGTGCCCTTCAAGCTGCGGGAAAAGGAGGTCTATTTGCTGGATCTGACCGCTCTGGTGGCGGGGACCCAATTCCGGGGCCAGTTCGAGAGCCGGATGAAGGGCCTGATCGACGAGGTGAAGCGGCTGGGCAACATCGTGCTGATGATCGACGAGGTCCACAGCATCGTGGGCGCCGGCGACGCCGAGGGCAGCATGAACGCTGCCAATATCCTGAAGCCCGCCCTCAGCCGGGGCGAGATCCAGGTCATCGGCGCCACTACCTTCAACGAGTACCGCAAGTCCATCGAGAAGGACACAGCTCTGGAGCGCCGCTTCCAGCCGGTGACGGTCAACGAGCCTTCCATCGAGGACTCTATCCAGATCCTGAAGGGCCTGGCCCCCAACTATGAGAAGTTCCACGGCGTGAAGATCTCCGACGGCATCATCCGACAGGCGGTGGTGCTCAGCGAGCGGTATATCACCGACCGTTTTCTGCCGGACAAGGCCATCGACCTCATCGACGAGGCCTGCTCCGATCTGAATCTGAAGGACCCGGATATCTCCCGGCGGATGCAGATCCAGCGGGAGCTGGACGATTACGAAAAAGAGCGGACGATGCTGGAGGAGAAGGAGGAAAAGGCGGAGGACGACTACGCCCGCATGGCGGAGCTGAAGAGCCGGGAGCTGCAGCTCCACACGGAACAGGATACTCTGACGGAAAAGGGCGATCCGCAGCTTTCCATGGAGAATCTGGCCCATGTGATCGAGCTGTGGACCAAGATTCCCGCTTCCAAGATCCGGGAGCAGGAGTTCCAGCGGCTCAGCCAGCTGGAGGACCGCCTGAAGCGGCACATCATCGGCCAGGATGAAGCCATCAGCGCCGTGTCCGCCGCCGTGCGCCGGAACCGGGTCGGCATCAGTCCCAAGCACAAGCCTGTCAGCTTTATTTTCGTCGGACCCACCGGCGTGGGCAAGACCGAGCTGGTGAAGCAGCTTGCCACCGATATGTTCAATACCCCGGAGGCCCTGATCCGGCTGGATATGTCTGAATTTATGGAAAAGCACTCCGTCTCCCGCATCGTCGGCTCCCCGCCGGGCTATGTGGGCTATGACGAAGCGGGCCAGCTGACGGAGAAGATCCGCCGCAAACCTTACGCGGTCATCCTGTTCGACGAGATCGAAAAGGCCCATCCCGACGTGCTGAACGTGCTGCTTCAGATCCTGGATGACGGCGAGATCACCGACGCTCATGGCCGGAAGGTGAACTTTGAGAATACCATTATCGTCATGACCTCCAACGCCGGCAGCGCCACCAAGGAGGGGACCGTGGGCTTTGGCCGCACCCAGCAGGAGCAGGACGCCGACCGGGCCATGAAGGCCCTTCAGCAGTTCCTGCGGCCGGAGTTCATCAACCGGGTCGATGCGGTCATCACCTTCAACCGTCTCACGGAGAAGCACTTCCAGAGCATCGCCCGCATCATGCTGGACGAACTGGCGGCCTCCCTGAAGGAGAAGGGCATCACCTTTACCTATGACGACGCCCTGACGGCCCATCTGACCCATCAGTCATATTCCCGTACCTATGGCGCCCGGAACCTGCGGCGGACCATCCAGAAGGAGCTGGAGGACGCTTTGGCGTCCCGGATCATTGACAGCTATGAAAACCCCATCACGCAGGTGCGCGCCACGGTGGAGGAGGGGGCCATCAAGCTGTATACGCTTTGAGAAAAAACCAGAGAGTACAGGCTCTCTCCACTCTGAAATGAGGGATCACGATGATGTTCCGAAAAATGGACCCCCGATGCGCATACTGCCAGCATGGGCAGCAGATCAATGAACGGGACGTGGCCTGCGTAAAGCGGGGTATCGTTCCAGTGGAGCACCACTGCCGGAGCTTCAAATATGATCCGCTGAAACGGGTCCCGCCCCGTCCGGCAGTGCTGGACACTGACAAGCTGAAGGAATCGGATTTTTCCTTGTAAAACATTACGGCAGGCGTTAGCAAGGTGCGGAAGCTTGCCCCAACAGGAGGGAAATTTCATGCAGTTGTGCAAGGTCTGGGCGGTATATTACAGTGCCACCGGCACTACGGACAAGATGGTGAATACCATCGCGGATGTGTTGGCTGCCGAGCTGAACCTGCCCGTGGGACGCTTGGGCTTTACCAGCTTGGCAGAGCGTAAAAAGGAATATTGCTTTACAGAGAAAGACCTGGTAGTGGTCGGCTCACCCACCTATGCCGGGAAGCTGCCCAACAAGATATTGCCGGATTTCCGGGAAAAGCTGCGGGGCGGCGGCGCCCTGGCGGTGCCGGTGGTGATGTTCGGCAATCGCAGTTTTGACAATTCCCTGGCGGAGCTTTCTGCGGTTTTGGAGGCCGGCGGCTTTCATACTGTGGCAGCCGGCGCTTTTGTGGGCCGTCATGCGTTTACAGATGAGCTGGCCTATGGCCGCCCTGGATGGAGCGACCTGTTTGAAGCCAAAAACTTTGCCAAACAAATATCTGACAAGGTGAAACGCTTGTCAGATATCCCCGCGCCAGTGAAGGTCCCTGGCGACTCCGACGCGCCCTACTACATACCAAAGGGGGTGGACGGTCAGCCTGTGAACTTCCTGAAGGTCAAACCCAAGACGGATCTGTCCAAGTGCACCAACTGCGGCGCCTGCGCCCGGCTGTGCCCCATGGGGGCCATCGACCCGAAAAACGTGGTCAGCGTCCCCGGTACCTGCATCAAGTGCCAGCGGTGCGTCCGCAAATGCACCAAGGGGGCAAAGTACTTCGACGACCCAGCGTTTCTTTCCCATGTAGCCATGCTGGAGGCTAACTTCCAGGAGCCGAAGGAGAACGAGGTGTTCTTATGAGGCGGCCGGTCCTCGCGTTTTTGATGACGGTGGTCGCCAACGGGTTTCTTCTGGGCAGCACCTTTGGCCCTGTGAGCTGGCTGTTGAGTCTGGTGCTGTTGGGGGAGTTTATTTACTTCAATCTGCGGCCCATCGAAAAAGGCTCAGCGCCCACCGGACGTATCTGGAATTTGAGCAGCGGCTGTGAGCTGCTGCGTCTGTTCCTGATCTCATGCACAGCCACGGTCATGGCGCATGTACTGATGTTCTCTGCGCTGACACCGGTGGAAGTCCTTCTCAGCATCCTCTGGGCGATAGTCGTGGAGGCCATCCTCTTCTGGAACGGCATGATAAGAGTTTACATAACTTCTGTGCAGCTCGGCCTCAAGCACCGTGTTTTGGCGGCCCTGTGCGGCTGGATACCATTCCTCAACATCTGGTACTTAACGAAGATCATCCGCATCACCTCCGACGAGGCGGAGTTCGAGACGGAGAAGTGGGAGCTGGACGCAGTCCGGGCGGAGAACGAGGTCTGCAAGACCAAATATCCGCTGCTGATGGTCCACGGCGTGTTCTTTCGGGACTATCGTTATGTCAACTACTGGGGCCGCATCCCCAGGGAGCTGATCCGCAACGGCGCTACGGTCTATTATGGCCAGCAGCAGTCCGCCGCGTCGGTGGAGGACAGCGGAAAGGAGCTGGCCGCCCGCATCCGGCAGATCGTGGAGGAGACCGGCTGCGGGAAGGTGAACATCATCGCCCACTCCAAGGGCGGCCTGGACAGCCGCGCAGCTATTGCCCACGCCGGGTGCGCCCCTTATGTGGCCACTTTGACCACCATCAACACGCCCCACCGGGGCTGCATTTTTGCGGAGTACTTGCTGGGCAAGGTGCCGGAGACCACCCGGCAGAGGATCGCCGCCGCCTATAACGGCACTATGAGACGAGTGGGGGATGAGGAGCCTGACTTTCTGGCGGCGGTGACGGATCTGACAGAGAGCGCATGTCTTTCCCGAAATGAGACGACCCCGGACGATCCCGGCGTCCTCTATGAAAGCGTCATGTCCTACTGCCGGAAGGCGCGGCACGGAAAATTTCCGCTGAACATGACCTATCCCATTGTGAAGCATTTCGACGGCCTCAACGATGGCTTGGTATCTGTGAGTTCTGCCAAGTGGGGGGAGCGTTTCACGCTGCTGGAACCGTCTGGCAGGCGGGGCATCTCTCATGGCGATGTGGTGGATCTGAATCGGGAGAACATTCAGGGCTTTGATGTGCGGGAATTCTACGTCAGCCTGGCAGCCAGTCTGAAACAGCGAGGATACTAAGGGTCTAATTCCAGATAGGCTCTAAAAAAACCGTTCCCTATCAGGGAACGGTTTTTCTTTGCACTTTTTATCCGCAATACGTCTTATACAGTGCCACGTGGTCAAAAATGGCCTGCCAGGAGCTGCCGGCGTCGCCGGTGACGCAGATGTAGCGGTCTCCGCCGCTGTTCTCGCCCCAGCTGGCGGCGCAGGAGCCGGACTGGACCACATAGCCGGTCTTAGCGCCCACCGCCCGGACGGCTTGGTCCTGGTCATGGTCCTCGATCCGCCGCAGGAACCAGTTGGAGAGGGTCTGCCCTTCGGGCCATTCCTCCATAGGTGCGGTCTGATAGGTGTGGGCGGACAGGACTTCCCGGCACAGGTCGTTGTCCATGGCGGCCTTCAGGATCATGGCCATGTCATACACGGTGCAATGGTGCTCCGCATCATAAATCCCCACACAGTTGGTAAAGTGGGCGGTGGCTGACAGGCCCAGCTCCTCCGCTTTCTGGTTCATCAACTCCACAAACGCCTCATGAGAGCCGGACACATAACTGGCCAGGGCCAGGGAAGCGTCGGCTCCGGAGGGGAGGATGGTGCCGTACAGCAGCTCTCGCACTGTGGGCGTTTCACCGATCTTGTATCCCACAACGCTGCAGTCATTGACAAAGCAGTAATCGGTGATCTCAATGGGGATGGTGACGGTGTCCTCCAGGCTTTTCAGGTTTTCCGCCGCTACCAGCAGCGTCATGATCTTGGTCATGGAGGCGGGGCTGATAACGGTATCGGCTCCCTTTTCCGCCAGAATGGCGTCAGTCTGTAGGTCGATGACCACCGCATAGGAGCTGTAAAGGTCCTCACCTAGCTGGATAGTCCCAGCGGTCCGGGCGGCAGCGTAGGGGGCCTCCGGCTCCGCCGGCTGGTCGGGTACCGCGGCGGCGGGAAGAGATTCCGGAGGCGGATCTTCCGTACCCTTTGGCTCCGCCTTGCAGCCCCGTACTAAAAGCGCGGATAAAAGGATCAAAAGCACAGCCGCCAGGGGGAGAAGCTGCAATAGCCGCCTGCGGCGCAGAGCCTGCTGCTTCCGCCGTCTAGCCGCTGCCCGCTGCGCACGGCGCGCGGCCCGTTCCTCTTCGCTGATGATGGGTGTGTATTGCTCGTCCATGGATAGCTCCTTGTTTGAAACGACATTTTTCTTATTATACCAGAAAGACCCAGGGATTTCACCACAAATTTTTCCTTGGGCGAAAATTCCTGTTTCTTTGCCGGCACTTTCTCGCAGATCACTGTCAAACCAAGGTGTTTCCGCATAGCTTGAAAGTGAAATCGGATTTGAAGGAGATGGCAGCATGGCTCAAGTGACAAATTTTTTCGTGGGCGCCAACAGTGGTGACGGCTTCCAAAATCTGTTTCCGGAGATGGTGGACCTGGAAGATACATATGACCTCATGGTGCTGAAGGGAGGCCCCGGTGTGGGCAAGAATACCTTCATGCGGGAGATCGGCCGCGCCATGGAGCAGGCAGGAACGGCGGTGGAGTATCTGTGGTGCTCCGGCGATCCGGATTCTCTGGACGGCGTGGTGCTGCCGGAGCTTCGCTGCGCCGTGGTGGACGGCACCAGTCCCCATGGCACAGCACCATTAGGACACCTTTGAGAAAAGTATGTTGATTGGTGTTTGCGTGGACATGCCGGTCTGCCTTTGCTTTTCAAAAAAATAAAAGCCCGTTTTGACTCTCATCAAAACGAGCTTTCCGATGGTGGAGATAAGCGGGATCGAACCGCTGACCTCTTGACTGCCAGTCAAGCGCTCTCCCAGCTGAGCTATACCCCCGTGTTTGCCGGAACAGTTGGTATTATAGCAGGACAGTCCCGCCTTGTCAACAAGAAAGTACGAAAAAAACCAAATTTCGCCCTTGTCAAGACTAAATGCGAAAAAATGCGAAAAAAATTTTTCAGTGGGCCAGCAGGGCCATGACCTGCTCCCGGAATAGGTACTCGGAGCAGTAAAAACCGAACATTCTGCGG
>NZ_CANRKH010000060.1 GCF_947631165.1 uncultured Dysosmobacter sp.
TCCCTCAAAGCCTTGCGGCTCTAAGGGAATTTTCTGGTGGACGATACAGGACTCGAACCTGTGACCCCCTGCACGTCAACGGCTATTTGAAGTTTTTTGTAATGATTTTTGCTTGTTTATCGTCGTTTTCACTCCAGAGGACTTACTATTTGGCACTTTTTAAAAGCGGAGTTTCCACTGCTTCCGAGCGCGTCTGTGGTCGGTTCTGTGGTCAGAGCTGCGGTCTATGAGTTTTGTGCGCGGGCGATTTGTTGAAATCCCCCTGTGATAGATTACACCTGTGTTACTAAAGAAAAAGCCATACCGACTTGATTTATATTGAAAACCATGACGGTATGAAAACCATCACTTTAATTGGCAACACGTCTCACCGGGTTGACCCGCTTGAATTTCATAGCTCGCTCTGGCGTGGTTTCCGGACAATTCTCGCCAAAGGTTATGGGCATAGACTTGGCTCTCTCCAGTTCCGCTAGTTCCTCTTGGGTAAAGGCCAGACCATTCATCATTATCGTTAAAAGATTAAGCCGTATCTCACACAATAACAGGTAAGCTCGAATGGATGAGTGGCTCTCCATTTATCAGCTTTATGGACACCCCTTTAACATTCATCCCTTTTTTAACACAGTGATTAAAAGCTTCCCAGTATTCCTTGAACTCTATGTTTATGGCTAGTTGTTTAATTTTGGGATTAAGGGAAACAAAGATGTAACAAGCACTGTACCCCGCATCCAGCAGACTGTTTAGTCTAAACAATTGGTCAATTGCTCGCTGTGAATAAACGGAAGGAAATACTGCATTTTTATCTCTTGCAAAAGATAATATGCTCTTAATCTCTAATATTGTACATGTATCTTCAATATATAAATCGCTCTTATAGCCGTCGACATTGTGCTCCTTCCTAATATGTTCTCTCTTCCCAAGAAACGAAAAGCGTCTGCTACAAAGATTATTCGCTACAGCTTCATTGGCTTTTGATAAATTCAAAAGAATGAAACCATCGTTTCCCTCCAGAGCATATACTGAATACTTAGTCCTTGCGTTAGGCGATATAACCGGTGAAAGCAGCACCTCTCTTCCGGTCAGATCAATAAAGTTGCTAAGTCTACAGGATGCCGGAATATAGCAGAGATTATCTTCACCATCGACCTCTACAAGGCACAAGAACCTATTTTTGAGCTCCGCTTTGAATATGCCATGTTTGAAAGTTCGCTCCAACACTCTCTGCCTCCTTCAAGTACAGGCGCTCAGGGTCTGTTTCAAAGATGGGTTTTGGCGAGCTATTGCGCTCCAGCACGTTGAGGATTTTCCAAAATCCTGTGTTCCGCCCTTCTGTCAGGCGTATTTCCTTCAAGAGATCCCCGATGCAGCGATTACGGTATCTCCGATTAAAGATCCGGTAGGTCCGCAGGCCCTCCTCCGAAATAGAACGGTCCGCCTCTGGATGGCTGACGATCTCGATGCGGTCAAGGAGAATGTGGACCTCGATAGGTTCCCGTGTATCATACCCCTTATGGTAACCGCATTACAGAGGCTTTCTTCAATGGCGGCATAGGGGTGTTAAAAAAACGATTGGCCTCGGATCTGTCCGGTAGCTTTATCACCTGCTCCCGGATGACGCTATTCCGTATATATTGAAGTGCCTCCAGCAGTTGCTGATAAAGCGGCCTCTTGAAGGTCTTCTCAAAGATCTGGTTTCCGCCCAAATCCTCCGGGAACTGGACGACATCAATGTGGGCATACGGGAAGAAACAGTCCAGCTCCAAGCTGAAGAACATCAGCCCAACATTTTTCGGTTTGGTGTATTCCGGTAGGCTGTTTACGATATTCATGCTCTGGCACAGATCGAGAAAATCCATGTGTTTGGATTCCTCATACAGAGAACTCTCCACCTCTTTGAGATACGCTTGGATCAGCGTGAGGTTCAGGTCAACGATATCTGCCTCATGATTGACCCGGTCGTCAAAGGGAACATTGTTGGTCAGATTATAGAGATCCCGCTTTTCTGTCTCAGATGGCATGATGGTGCTGGACATTTTGCGAATATAGTAGATATGCTCCTTTTCGTCCTTGGCCATCGACTTTGGAGAAGAGTTATGGGCGCAGATAGCCGCCGGGCGCCCATACGACGATGAATTTCTTCTCTTAGTAGTCCACCACTTCAACAATGGGCAGGTACTCCGGCTGTATGTGCTTGCATTTGTTGAGTATGTCCCTTCAGGTAGGCATCTACTTTTTCCGCCGGAATGCCTTTTAAGGGATAAGCCGGCCTTCCGTCCTTTTCCTTGATGCCGATGACGAGGTAGCCGCCGCCTCAGTCATCAATATCGTTGGCAAAAGCACAAATTGTCTTAAGTGACGCCTTGGCATCCCAAGTCTCCTTAAACTCGATCCTTGCCCACTCGACGGCGTTTCCGGCCCGCAAGGTCTTGATGTTAGTCGGTACGGCCAAGGCACATCGCTCCTCGTAAATTGCACCTGTGTCTACAAAGAATAAGCTATTGGTTCCATAGATGGAAAAACCACTTGGAAAACAATTTGAATGCTTCGTCTTTGCACTGCTCCCGATTTTTCCCAATTAGTTCTACTTACTCACAGAGTAAATAGATTTTCGGCATACCACCAGCGTCTATGACCTTGCCAATTTCGATAAGCCCAAAAACAATCAAAGCCCGAACATAGATGTACGGAGTGTCCGTATCAGGATATAAAACCTTCACATAGGGTGCGAGATCATCAAAAGAGCCGACACTATAGTTGCTGCCATTGCTATCGGAGACAGCATATGTTGCAGGATCAAATTTCCCATAGAAGTTTTTTACTGCGTATGCAAAAGCGAATTTTGCAGCGGAAGTGCCATGATCAAATTTTCCTGTAGCAACCAGCCTGTCAGCGACATCGTTGGCGGCTTTTGACAAGCGGAAATTTGTTATATCGTTCATATCTATCACCTCCAATTATTGCAGTTCAATCGCTGTGTGGAAAGAACCATACTTTCTCAGACGATACTCTTTTTTGAGCGTGTTTCCTAAAACCTGTCTGGCGGTTTGAGCGTCAATTTCATCAGTATATGCCAGAAGAATTATCTGGTCAGACATTAACGGAAGAGCCTTTGTAATGTTTTTCTTATGGGTTGGATCAAGACGCCCGAATGGCGAATCCATAATGATGGGTCCACTTAGAGGGGCATTCTTGTGTAAAGCACCAATCAAGGATAATGCAACAATATGCTCAAAGCCCGCAGAACGGAATGGAATTATTTCGCCAGAGCGGTGCTGAATGGAGAGACCATAATTATCGTTAATTTTCAATGCCGTATAATCAGAATCGCTACTAATATTACAGAAAAGCTCTGTAGCATCTCGTTCGACTTCCGTTTTTAACTTATCACGATATGCGGCGATGCCATCGGTAAACAGCTGATGGAGCGCCGCACAGATTTCAACCTTTTTTACTGCCAGATTCAAATCTGCGTCAGAGGTACCGGCCTTCCGCACTTTTTCTTCAAGGCTTGCTAATGCGATGTCTGCTTCTTTGATTTTGTCTTTAGTAGCCTGAATGCCTTCCTTAAGGTTTTCGATTTTGGCATAACACTTAGCCAAATTCTGAGCATTTTCTTTAGCGGCTGCAGTGAGGTCGCTAACATTTCCATAACGGCTTATTTCATCACGCAAATCCTTGAGTTGACCTTTGGCATCGTCAATCTGGACTAAAAGGTCAGCCAACTGATCCTCATATATCTTGAGAACCTGAGTATCTGAAGCACTCGACATACTTTCTAAAGATGCCTGACGGATTTGAAGATGCTTCATGCGCTCCTTTTCTTCGACCGAAAGACCTCCAAATTCTCCGGGTTCTTCATCGAGGCGCTTTTTTAAGGCAGATACATGAGCTTCATCTACATCTTGATTACAGCATTCGCAATGGTGAGTATCAACAATGTGCTGAATGTACGACATAAGTCGAGTAGCTGATTCGTGAGTGTTATGCCTTTCTTGGAGTGTTGATAGTTCGGATTTGACATCTGCCAAGATTTCAGTTGTGCGTTTTCCGATAACATATCTCCAAACATCTCTTGTTGCAACAACGATAGATTGTAAAAGACCGTCTCGTGTAGCCTCCTTTGCAGCAATATCACTTTCGAGGTGTTCCATATTTTGAATTAGCTCTCTTAGATGCTCGTTCTGCTTTCCCTCATCTTCGAATTTTGCCCTCAAATCTTGTGCCTCATCATAGGCCGTTTGGAGCCGTTCCAGTTCTTTTGTTTGTTCTTCTTTTTTCGCTGCCTCAGATTCAATCTGTGCAGCATATTTTTCAGTCTGTTTATTTGCCTGTGCGGCTTTAGTTTGTTCCTTACGGTATTCGCCAAGAACGAAATTGGTATCACCTGCTGCATTCGTCAGGATAGGCACTCCCAAAATGGACTCAATGGATTTCTTGATTTTATCACCGACAGAGGTTTCATCTTTTACAAGCTCCTCATATTCTTGGAGCAGTTCACCATCAAACAGGAAAAAACGAGACACTTCCTCTGGCATTATCATTGCAAGCTCGTGCTCTTTGTTAGGAGGAAAATGTCCATCCACCTTGAGAAAGACATCTTGAACATAGTCATCATTCCTGGTAGGAACCGATACTCCAGGGCGGACGCTGTATTGACGGGTGAGTTCATATCTCTTACCATCATGAAGCATTTTCAGAAGGACTTTAAAGTCATATTTGCCCGCCTTCATTCCTTCCCTGTTTACCAACTTCAGAATATCATCTACCGTTTCATGACGGTACTGGAATCGGCCAAACAAAGCATAGCGGAAGAGATTTAGAAGTGTGGTTTTACCATGTCCGTTGTCGCCCCAAATCAGAGTAACTCCATCTCCATCTCCAAAGTCAATCGTCTGTTCACCTTCATAAGGGCCAAAATTATTGATGGTCATACTCGTAAACTTCAACATAACAAACAGCCCTCCTCATCAAATGGTTATTGTTTTCAGAAAATCATCTATGACTTTCTGGGTATCGTGCCTTGCCTTAGTCCTATCGTCTTGAGACGAGAATTCCGCATTAACAATCTCTTGAATCAAAGACGCGGGGATTTCGGGATGCTGCTCGACTCTGATTTTTTCTAATACGGAAATCAGTTCATTGATTTCGATGTTAGTCATTGTCATCATCCTCCATTCCTGTGTTTTGTAAACTATTATAGTCAATCTGGTAATCAATGGCTATATTTTTCAAATCAGTAACGCAAGCAGGGTTTTCCGCACCTAAGCCAAACTGAATCGCTCTTGATAATTCACCGATAATAATCGACATGGACTTTGGAGTTTCTTCAGATTCAACCACGGGAACTGTAATCGCATCATAAAGATGGGCAAAGAGCTTACCTGGTGAATTTCTTAGGATTCTACCTCTGCGCTGAATGAATTCTCTAGGATTCTGTGAAGACGCAAGTATCAAAGCGTGTGTGGTAGAAGGGATATCGACACCTTCATCCAAGCACTTAATCGAAACCAGGACACCACCGTTCTTAGAAAAGTATCGGAGCGTCTCGTCTCGATCACCTTCCATATCTGCATAGTATTCAAATGCATCAAAACCAGCATCAATTGCACCGTTCAATACATCCTTCAGCTGTGTGATATTGTCGCAATATACAATCCAACTCTGACCTCCCACGTACTCCCTAAGCAAAAGGTTAATAGCCAATGGTACTTTGCCGGACGCATTTTTAACAATACGCGCTCGGTTAATCAATAATTGCTTCAGTCGTGTATTTGAAGAAATATTTGCATCAGAACTCCCATTGGTCTTCATTCGCGCCATGAGTTGATTTATCTGTTTTGTTACCTCGTTCCAGGCTTCCTGCTCCTTTTGCGTGAGAGTTATGGTTAAGGGGTTATAAAAATACTTTGTTAGAACACCGCTTTTTATTGCATCATCCAATGTATAAGGCGGCGGCACAAGACCACCAAAATACTCAAAGAGTGCTGCGGTGCCCTCAGGATCGCCATATCTACGAGGAGTGGCAGACAGCCCTAATCTTGCACCTGCACAGATATTCAGAGCGTTTCGTCTATGCGGGCTTCCTAATCGATGCACCTCGTCAGCTACGACAAAAAGATGCTCACCTTGCGATACGTTTTTCACAAAATCATCTGAGCAAGCAGTATCCATAGTGGCAAGGATAATTCGGTGAGTAGAACCGCCATCACTTGTCCAAGATGCCAAAGCACCAGATTTTTTCCACTCACTATTGTTATCTCCGCAAAGCAGATAGCATATCTTATCTTCGAGCAAGGTTTCTCTCAATTCTCGATCCCATTGTTTTAATAGATCTCTTGATGGGACCAAAATAAGCACGACTTCATTTCGCTTGAAAGCATCATGAATCGCACACATGGCAGTGAAGGTCTTTCCGCTGCCTGTAGCGTGTTCAAAAATGCCGCGGCGACTATTTTTCACCCATGCTTCAAGCGCATTTACTTGATGTGGACGGGGAGTACGGCTACCTGTATGATTACTGGGCTTCCATTTTTTAGCCTTGCTCTCTTCCACATGGATTTCATCCAGTAATTCGTGCCATTTTACTCCTTCTGCTTTAGTTCGTAATATCTCCTTAGACGCATTTGGGAATTGATATACAATAATCCCAGGAACAGATTTTGACCATAATTTTTCAAAAAATGTTGATGCGTCATCAACTCGTTCAGCATCGCGGCTATCAAGCCAGTTTGGAAACACATCAATAGATTCCATATTCCCGTCTGAGGAAAGTCCTTTATATGTTTCGTTCATTGAGCCACGGAAGCCCACTTTACTACCTTCGGCGTCTGAGAAAATTCCGACCTTGTCGTGAAACAACCTCCTTGCGTTCGGAGACTCGTTGCCGGTTGGAACAGCGATTTTAACATCTATGATACCTTTTGAAATCATATATGCCAGCAGCTTTGCAGGAGCAGTTAAAAACGGGTCATCAAACAAAACCTGCACTTCTTTTGCAAGCGACTCCGCCAGCAGTTCATCATTTTTAGCAGAATAACCGTTAGCTAATGCAGTGGCATCTTCGTCAGAAACATACGGTGAGCATATCAAGCGCATCTTACCGCCGTTCTCAATAAATTCACGAAGGGCATCCCAAGCAATAATGTAGATGGTGCTTCCAAAATACCCTGAGATTCTGTCATAATGGTTTGAGTGTCTCATGCTTGGAAGATAAAACATATCTGCTATGTCATGCTCGGCTTTATTATAAGAAGTCAAGTAGGTTTGTTCCTTAAGTCCCATAATTAACCTCCAAGTAACTCTTCGTGCATTATATCCATGCGGCGAATTAAGGCATCATACAGATATCGGGGACGGGCGCAGACAATCCGTTCGTTGTTATTCCTAATCGTCTCAGAAACTTTTGTATAAAGAGACTCAACAATCACATCCGCCTTTACCTGCATATTGCCGCTATATGCAAAATCACTGTGTTTATCTGCATCCCAAAATGCAAAGGAAATGTCTTCTCCGTCCCGTACTAATGCACCTATAATGGGTAGCCGTCCATCGGAATAGCCAAGTTGCCCACGTTCCCCGCGCTGTTGACCAGGGAGGATTACCTGTATTTTATATTCATCTAACGCACGACCACCAGGTGGATTTGTGCAGTTCCATAGGTACACACGCAAGCGTAATTTTCTGGGCTGCAAATCCACAAGAAGAGGAGATGATGATATATCACTATGCCAAATGACATGATCACCGAGTCCCTCAACGAAAATGGTATTCAGTGCTTGTTTACTAAGTCTTTTGCCCTTCGCCATTACCTACTCCTCCAGCAATAGAGAGCAGTCGGATGTTCGCCTGCGCAACATATTCTTCTACGACATCAAACCCGGCAAAATGTCGCCCGAGGGAAAGAGCAGCATATCCCGTTGTTCCGCTCCCCATCCAAGGATCAACAACCAAATCATTCTGGTCTGTCGTTGCTTTTATATATTTCTCTGGCAGATACAACGGCTGCGCTGCAGGGTGGTCGTCAATTCGAGCCGAAACTCCGCCACTTAAAACATTTTTTGGCAATGCTCCCAGTGGATTGGGAGTTATTCTTTTGTTTTTGCGAACGTATGTATTTCCGTTTAATCGTGGCTTATATTCATATGACTCATATGTCTGTACGCTGTGAGATTCATATGGTCTGCGTATAGCATCAAGGTTAATACTCCATTTTGGAGATTTTGAAAACCACAAATTCTGCTCATATGCATCTTGACACGCAACACGAAGCCCTGTCGGAGCCGGGTTTTCCTTTATCCATATTTCAATGTCAACACAATGAAGTCCCCAAGTCTCTTCCATCTCTATTGCAAGCTTTTCTATAATCAAAGAACGTTTTGATGCTACTTTGGCTGTGGATTTCTCTCTATTGGCCTTAACATTTATGACGATAAAACCATCATCACGCAGCTTTGCACAAGCGGCATCTAAAAAAGGCGTCATTTTCTGAATGTATTCAGACGAACGCCATACACCATATTCGCGTTCTGCGTTCGGATATGGCGGAGAACCATAGATAAGCTTTATGGATTTGTCCGGGAGCAAAAGAATCCCTTCGGCACCATCCATCTGCCGGACGCAGTATTTGTTTTTATTTATCTCCTGCAACATCTGTGTCTACCTCTTCGTGTAAGTCTTGTTCATACTCCAATCTAAGGGTGGCAAGCCGACAATAGTCTGGGTTGGCATCTATACCAATCCATATGCGATTAAGCCGCTGTGCCACTGCAGCTGTCGTGCCAGAGCCAGAGAAAGGATCAAGAACAACATCTCCCTTACAGCTTCCCGAAAGAATAAAAAATTCTGCAAGCTTTTCAGGGAATCGAGCTGGGTGTCCAATTCCGTGTTCTTTGCATAACTTCATAAAATAGTCATTACTGCTCGTGTTTGCGATTTCAATAACGGAACCAGGATCGGAACCGCCATTATCTGCCCAAGTCTTTTCGCAGTCAAAGTTATGGGTGCTGGGTCGAGTGTTCTGATTCCTATCTCCCTTGCCTTTACCCTGAAGATATTTCTGCATATCTTTACTATATGGCTTTCTAATAGGGTCCATATTAAATTCCCAAGAATCGCCTTTTGCTAACCAAAAACAATACTCATGTGATTTCTTTGTTCGACCGTAGCCTCCTCTTGAGTACACATTAGGGGGCGTTGCGGGATTGTACCATATATAGTCTCGCACAAGATGAAAGCCGACATCCTTACACAACTTCAGCAAGAGAACGAAAACATATAAATGCTGATAGTTATCCACAACTTTGTCGCTGATATTCAAAATAAAGCTGCCGTCTTCCTTAAGAACGCGGTAAATTTCCCTTGCTTTTGGAATGAACCAGTCAACATATTCGTCCGGAGGAATTGTCCCATCAACATCGCCATAGTCTCTTTTATCAGCATATGGAGGGGATGTGAGTACTAAGTCTATACTTGAATTGGGCATGGCCTTTAGAATGGTCTCACAATCACCACATATAAATTTATTTTTAAACGTATTTAGCGTCCGTTTCTTTCCCATTTTCAATTACACCTTTTCGTCGTCGTTGTCAGATTAGTCTTCGTCATCAAGCGAAACCTCCATTATGTCTGAAATGTCGCATTTGAGAGCATCACATATTCTTAAGAGAACATCGGTCGTTAGATTCTCGTTTTTTGATAGCTTCGCCATAGAAGCTGTACTTATTCCCGTTGCTTTTCGCAGGTCTTTTCTTTTCATATCTTTATCAATCAGGAGCTTCCAAAGCTTTTTATAACTGATAGTAGACATTCCCTACTCCTCTCGCTTTGCATATACAAAACTCTGAAATGAAACCGGAAAATATAATTTTGCGTTCACATATTTATACATGAGTTTTGCTTCTATGTCAATAATTTTAGCATAAATTGTACGCAAAAGATATTGGGCCAGGAGCAGATAAGCCCCTGATCCAGTATCTTGGCTCTGTCTTGTTTTCACAACTATGCCAGCTTTTGCCTTAGCTACCCATTCGTCAGTTCTCCACCCTCAAACTGTGCCGCTGACCCTTGAAGCAATCAGCAATTCCCCGTGTGAACAAACAATATAAGCTTTTGTCTCATCGGCAAAGCGATAGACCTGCTCGACCGGTGTTGGCGGCCGGTTTGACATCCGATACCGAGGGAAGAACCTGGACAGATGCAGAAGGATCTCCCGGTCCACTGACGCCATCCAACGTGCCAAAGCCCTGACCTCCTCCACGCAGTCATTCCCACCAGGAACTCTCTGATACCATTCCAGGGTGAATCCCTTCAAGTCAATGTTGGCGGCGTCGATGAGAGGAAGCAGCGCCCGCCAGGGGACCTCCTCAATGGTGCCGTTAGTGACCAAAACGTTGACCATCCCCCGCTCGTGGTCCCCCCGATGTTGCCGTAGGGCCGCAGCTCCAGCGCCTTGTCAACCAGCACTTCCGGGGACAGGTCTACCTGATCTGAGAAGCTGTATTCACAAGGGCGAGAGAATGTGGTAAGATACAGAAATGGAAGAAAAAAGGCGGAAGTTGTACCCGAGCGACTTGACAGACGAGCAATGGGAAGAAATTGCACCATTGTATACGGGAATGCGGATCTGTACGTGGAGCAAGCGGGAATTGACAGATGCAGTACTGTACTTGGTAGATTCAGGGTGTAAATGGAGACAATTACCCCATGATTTTCCACCGTATTCAACAGTACATAGCTTTTATCGCCGCGCCCGAATCAGCGGGCTTTGGGATAAAATTCTAGAGCATCTTGTAAAAAAGACGCGAACAAATGCCGGACGCAAGGAGACTCCGAGCTACGCAGTCATTGATTCCCAAAGCGTCAAAACAGTTGCTGCCAGCGAAGAACGTGGGATAGATGGGGGAAAAAACGAAAGGCAGAAAACGGCACATCGTAGTGGATGTGCTGGGATGTTTACTGTCTGTTGTTGTACATGCTGCCAATATTCATGATACCAAAGCAGGGATATTTACGGCAAAACCTGCCTTTAAACGATATCCGTCTATTCAAAAGTTCTGTGCGGATGCTGGATATAGAGGAACTTTTGTCTCCGATTTGAAACAACAGCTTGGGCTTGACGTTGATATTTCAGAAAAAATCAAACCCCATGAATGGGAAAAACTTCCTTGGCGTTGGATTGTAGAGCGCACCCTTTCATGGTTTAATCATTCCAGACGTCTCAGTAAAGACTATGAAATTACTATCCTCTCGGCTGAAGCTATGGTTAAAATCTCCCATATCCATACCCTGCTCAAACGCTTATGAATACAAATTCTGAGGAGGATATTGGCTCCGGCTCCCCCAGCACCTGTACTCCAGACTGTCCAATTCCGTTATGCCCACTGGAACGAACCGAGGATCCCTGGAGCAGGCGGACACTGCGTTTTGGACGATTTCCCAGGCGACGCTTTCAGTGGTGGGACCGGTGGTGCCGATGCAGCCCCGGAGCTGGCCGTGGGCGTGGAGGGAGAC
>NZ_CANRKH010000061.1 GCF_947631165.1 uncultured Dysosmobacter sp.
AAAAACTGACCACCATCTAGATCCGGAAATTCTACAACGACCTGCAAAAGAACGGCAGAGTGCAGCGTTATAAGCACGTCGAACTGAAGAACAAGGGCTTGAGCATCCGTGTGGTGCATGGCATTCATACCCTGCTGAACAACTGTCTGGGACAAGCGGCGGCCGTAAGGCTCATCCTAACCAACCCGGCAAAAGGCTGCAGGCTTCCCAAGATGGAGAAAAAGGAAATGAAGACTTTACCACAGGAGAAGATAGGGCCATATCTCATGGAGGCAGACAAACGAGGCGCCTGTTGGCGGTGTACTATTTCCGCCGGCACATGTGGTCCGCGTGGCCTTGGAGAGGAGGCCAGAAAGGCTCCTCGTATAATCTCGTATAATAAAGTCGCGGTTTGGATGAGGTGGTAAACCGCATAAAACCCACTTGTTGTTCCACAAGCCCTGTGGGATAATAAAGTCAGCAGGTAGAGGGCGCAGGACTGCTCCATGAAGAAATGATTTCAAAGAAAGGATTGCGCCGCTGTCTTTGCGGAGTGACATGAATGAGCTGGATGGCAAATGTGCGCTGTATATCTAACGAGGTTGTCCCTGCAAAGAAGCGTGAGGAAACTCTGCCTGAAAATTTGAGACAGGAGGTTTCGCCATGTACTACTACGGACTTGATATCGCCAAATACAAGCATGAGGCTACCGTCATAGACGAAGCCGGGAAAGCCCTGTTGGACAGCATCTCATTTTCCAATAGCAATGAAAACGGGCTATATGAAGTGATTCCACCCAAGCCGAATCAACAAAATTCAGCAGATTCCACAATGTGAACACGGCGTTCGTCGACATGTGCTAAACGCTGGAATATTCTTCCTCTTGTTGAGGAGGGATACCATGGCTGATAGAAAGAGAAAGCCGATCCACATCTTTGCCAGTATTCTTTGCACTGCCAGGAGTGACCGCGGGATGACCCAGCAGGAGGTAGCGGATCATCTTTGCTGCTCCAGGCGCTGGTACCAAAAAATTGAGGCAGGGATGGCCAGACCCAGCTGGCAGGATACTATTTTGCTGATGGCGCTTTTTGAGCTTGACGTGGCAACTCTTGCAAAGGAGGTGGGCTTTCATGTTCCAGTATCTTCCCGTTGAGATGGCGCTGCATTCTCCCTATTTTGACTGCGGCCGCACATTTGGGCTTCGCGTCCTACGCGTGGAAAATGGTCAGGATGAGGAGGTCATGCTTCTGCCGGATGTCTCCACAGACTTTTCCTTTGTATTGCATCTTGCGGATATTTTTACACGCAAGCAGCTTGATCCCATTCATCTTTTGGATGTGATTGAAGACTCTATCTGATCTTTATCATTCGCGCCGGGCCCGAGGCCGACAGTTTCGAACCCCTCTTGACAAGATTGCCCTAACGCCGGATAATATTTTAAAGAAAAATTTCCGGTGGTGATTCAAATGACATTGCAGCAAATCAAGTATTTTATTGACGCGGCGGAGTCCGGCTCCATCAGTGAGACCGCCAGGCGCATGTATGTCGCACAGTCCAGTGTCTCCAGCGCCATCAAGGAGTTGGAGCGTTTTTACGGTGTCCAGCTGTTCCACCGCAACGCCAAGGGTGTGGCCCTGACCGGGGCCGGCGAAGAGCTGCTGATCGAGCTGCGCGTCGTTGTCAAGAAGATGGACTTTTTGCAGCACAAGTACCATGAGCGCGGGACGAAGAGCATCACTTTCTCTGTTGCGGCGCAGCACCACATTTTCGGGCTGGAGCCATTTATATCCGTCGCCAGGGAGATCACATCCAAAAAATACAAGCTCTGTTTTCTGGAGAGCTGCACATCTGATATCCTGGAAAATGTTGAGCGCGGGTATGCGGATATCGGGATCTTCTTTTTCGCCGATCCCATATCCAAGCAGGTGTTGCAGGAGATCCGGAACCACAGCCTGCAATATCACAGTCTTGGAACGGAGATGCTCCATGCGCACCTGCGCAAGGACCACCCACTGGCCGAAAAAACATCCATCTCCATCAGCGATCTGATGTCCTATCCCTGTATCACCTATGACCACATCCTGCGCTCCAATCCTCTCAGCGGCGAGGCGATCGCCTCCTGTCCCCGGAAAATCGGCACCACGGACCGGGCCGTGGCGTACAGCCTGCTCTGCAATCTGGACGCTTTTCTCACCGGGAGCAGCTACTGCTCCCCTGAGGAACGTAATCAAAACATTGTGGCCCGCCCTATCCAGAACAGCTACCTTATCCACCTGGTCTGGGTCGCCCGCGAGCACTACAAGCCCAGCGAGATCGCACAGCATTTCATTGATCTGCTGCCCCGTTTTTGATCCTCCGCACCCCGGTGGGAGTCCATCGAAAATCCGATGGACTTCCATCGTTTTTTGCCTATCTGAAATTCCAATGGATTTCTAACGATTTTTGACCTCTTCTTACAAAAAACCACATCCGCTATAATCAGTAATATCTAATTCCGGAAAAAAGAAAGGACGTGGAGAAAAACATGGAAGTCAAGAGTAGCCCCATCAAGCGGTACGGAAAACTGATCGTCATCGCCATTGTCATCGCAGTCGCCGCCGATCTGATTGGTACCATCAACATCAACATCGGCATCGGCAACCTGGTCATCTTCCCACTGGTCATTGCCACGATCATCGGCGGCATTCTCGGCCCCGATCTGCTGAAGGTCTTTACAGAGTCTGAATGCAGGGACGCCGGTGATATGGTCCTGGTGGTCATCGCTCCCTTCATGGCGCGCATGGGCATCTCCGCCGGAGGCAATCTGAGCAAGCTTGTGGACGTGGGCCCCGCCCTGATCCTGCAGGAGCTGGGCAACCTCGGCACTGTGTTCCTGTCCCTGCCGCTGGCGCTGCTGCTCGGTCTGGGTCTGGAATCCATCGGCGCCACCTACTCCATCAACCGTGACGGCAACCTGGCGCTGTCTACCGACTACTGGGGTCCTGATTCTCCCCAGACCAAAGGCACCTTCTCCGTGTACATCGTCGGCTCTATCATCGGTACCATTTTTATCGGCCTCTTCGCCAGTCTTGTGGCCTCGCTGAACCTGTTCCACCCCTATGCCCTGGGCATGGCCAGCGGTGTCGGCAGCGGCTCCATGATGGCGGCGGCCGCCGCGACCCTGGGCGAGATCTATCCCGAATACGCGGAGGAGATCCTGCTCTACGCCAGCACCAGCGACACGCTCACCGGCGTGGACGGCGTTTATATGGGTACGTTTATCGGGATCCCCCTGACGACCTGGCTGTACAAGAAGCTGCAGCCGATCCTGGGACGCGAAAAGAAGCAGGCAAAGGAGGAAGTGAAATGACTTTCAAGGAATTTTTTGTGAACCGCCTGGGGCTGATGCTGCTGGCATGGGTCATGGTCATCATTGGCAACATGGTCGGCTACGGCGTTTCCTTCGGCCAGGCGGCAGCCGGTTCCGCCCTGCTGTGCGCCATCGGCCTGTTCGGCCTGCTGCTGAACAAGTTCCTCAGCCGCTGGGTCAAGCTGCCCTCGATGATCTTCGTGGCGCTGACCGGCCTGTTGCTGGCCTGCCCCATCTCCCCTGTCCGTGACACGGTCATGACGCTGGCCAATTACTCCAGCTTCATGGCCCCCACGGCCGCCTTGGGCGCTTACGCCGGCATCGCCATCGGCAAGGATTTCAAGGACTTCACCAAGGCCGGATGGAAGTATATCATCATCACGATCTTTGTCATCGCCGGCACCTTCTTCTTCTCCGCTCTGGTGGCACACCTGGTCCTGGCGGCCACCGGACAAATTTAAGGATAGGAGCGCTCTCGTGAAAACTTGTGACATTTTTGTGAAAAACTGCCGGGTGCTGCAGCCGGATATGAGCATCTCTGAGGACTGTTCCGTGGTCATCGACCAGTCCTGGATCAAGGAGGTCGGTCCCACCGCCGATCTGGAGGCCGCCTATACGGCCGCCACGGTCCTGGACGGAAAAAACAAGCTCATGATGCCTGGCTTCGTGGATGCCCACATGCACACCTGCCAGCAGCTGCTCCGCGGGCGCACCGCGGACGAATACCCCATGGTTTGGACCCGTTTTCTGGTGCCCTTTGAGAGCAATCTGCTGCCGGAGGACTCCTATGTCAGCGCGAAGATGGCCTGCCTTGAGATGATCAAAAACGGCACCACCTCCTTCGCCGACTCCGGCGGCGTGCACATGCACCGTGTCGCAGACGCCGTGATCGAAAGCGGCATGCGCGCCGCCATCGCCAAGTCCACCATGGATATGGGCAACGCCATAACCGGCGCCATGAAGGAGACCGCGGAGGAGGCCATCGCCCGCACGATTGAGCTGTATGACACCTATCAGGGTGCCGGAGACGGTCGTATCGACATCTTTTTCGCCATCCGGCAGATCATGACCTGCTCGGAAAAGCTGATGCGCATGGTGGCGGAAAACGCCGCAGAGCGGTCTACCGGCATCCATATGCATCTGTGCGAGCACCGGGACGAGGTCAGCTTCTGCCTGCAAAACTACCAGAAGCGCCCTGCCGAGGTGCTGGCAGATCTGGGGGTCCTCGGTCCCCGCCTGCTGACGGCGCACAATGTCATGCTCTCAGATCATGACATCCAGCTGCTGGCCGACAACCAAGTGAAACTCGTCCACTGCCCCCGGGCCAACCTTTGCAGCCACGGTTTCCCGAAGGTCCCGACCATCCTACAGGCCGGCTGCAGCGTCGGCCTCGCCTCGGACGGCAGCTCCTTCTCCGGTGTCGATCTCTTCGATGAGATAAAGGTGCTGCGGTACGCCATGCTCTGTTTCTGGGGCCTGTCCTACTTTGACCCTGTAGTCATGACGTGCAAAACGCTGCTGAAGATGGCCACGCAGGGCGGCGCCAACGCGCTGGGACACGGTGACATCCTGGGTACTGTGGAGGCCGGCAAGAAAGCCGACGTCATCCTAATCAACCTTGACCAGCCCCATTTCCTCCCCTCCCAGGTGCTGGTCAACACCCTGGTGGATTCCGGCTGCGGCCGGGATGTGACCGACTCCATCATTGACGGCAAGCTGGTCATGAAGGATCGCGAAGTGTTGACCATGGACGAGGAGCAGGTGATGTACGACGCCCGCGTCCACATGGAGCAGATCATCAAGCGCGCCTACTGATCGCCCCTTGAAAAAGGTACCTGTTTTTTGCAGGTACCTTTTTCTGCTCCCCAGAGGTGAAGTGCCCCCTGTCACTATGGACCAAAGGTCTGCTGTCAGGGCATTGCCGAAATGCCCGTTCAAAAGTATCGAGAATCAGAGCGGTGTCGTTTTTTCGGCTCAAAGAAAAAGAAACGATGTTCCGGCCATATAGATCCAGAATGGCACTCAGATACGCTTTGTGGTCCGCCCCATATTTAAATTCCGTCACATCTGTCAGCCATTTTTCGTTCTGCCGGCAAGCTGTAAACTCCCTGTTCAGGATATTTTCAGCGATATAGTCGGCAGTTGCTTTCTTTTTGCGCCTATTGTGCTTTTTCCGCCTGCGTACAGAGTGCAGGTTGAGAACACACATCATGTAAACCCGCTTGAGATTACACTGGATTCCATACCGCCGTTCCAGGATCAGTTTCATCTGTCGATAGCCGGGGATGCCGTGTTGGCTCTGGTATATCTCAGAGATAAACTGCTCATCGTCAGACTGTTTTTTGCTGACTGTCCGATTTTGCCATTTATAATAGGCGGACCGACTGGCTCCAACCGCTTCGCAGAGCTGTCCCACAGGCCACCCCTGTTCTTGGTGCAGCTGCTGGACTACCTGATATTCCAACAGGTTCCGCACGCCGCTGAAATCTGCCTCTCCCAGTCTTTGGAGCTTGCATTGCTGAAGTCTGCGGCGGACGGCTAATTTCAGTTCCATGGCGGTTTCCTTGGCTTTCAGTCTCCTGTTTTCCACCATGACCTCAGGAAGTTTCTTTTGAGCCTTTTTATGCGTGCAGGATAATCTCTCCAGTCCACCCGCATGGCATGCTCTTACCCAGCCGTAAATCTGCTGATAAGTGCAGCCGAAGCTGGCCGCTGTTGCTTTGTAGTCTTTGCCGTGATCGATGCAGTACTCTACCGCCGCTTTTCGTTTCTGGTAACTTGTCATGGCCATCCGGCCCCCTTTTCGTTTCCCGCCGGGGGATTGGAATTCTTTCTGACCATTATACGACAAAATCCATTGCTCCAGTTGTGTTCTTGACCGCAGTTGATATTTTTACAGACAGTCTCAATACTCGACTGCCCCGATAAGTACGATTCTACCGCCTGCCGCTTTACTGTTTCTGGATAGTACCGGATTTGAGTGCGATGCTGCGATCCGGCTTCTCAAACATTTCATAGTTCAGCAGCCATTTTTGAAGCGTACTGCGATTTATGCTATACTTTGCTGCGATCTTATTGAGACTGCCTGTTCCAGCAAGATACTCCCTTACCGCACTCAGCTTTAAAGCTGGTTCCACTTGATTACTGATCGCCATATATGATTGCTCCCCATAGTGTAGTTTTCAGAGTTGCTATCCTCTGTTTGTCTACTCTATGGGGAGCATATCATATTGGTAAGTGTGTTGGTCAGCACAAAAAAGCAAAAGCTAAATTCGACTTTTTGCGAAAGAAAATACAGAAAAGATCATGATTTCTTATGAAATCATGATCTTTTTGACGGAGACTACTGGACTCGAATCAATATCCCCTGAAATATAGGGTGGAATTGTTGCAATTACAGGTAGAATTGCACAGAAATTGCAACTTTATAAAGAAGTATGCAAGACATCATTGAATCATAGTGGGTACTAAAGTGGGTACTCACCCCATACCATTATTTTACTATTACGTAGATAATGCCTGACAGATTTTACTGTACTGCCATGTTCATGCCGACAGATTGCAGTTTCTTATCAAAGCCGCCGCCCCGATAGACGAATACCAGCGTCCGAACCTGCTCGTGGGTCAGGTCGATCACGTCACCGTTGCCCTCCGGATCACTGCCGTCGCCCTGGATGATCCCGGCGGTCATCAGAGCCTCGATGACGGGCCGGAACTTGGCCGGGATCTCCTTCAGATATTTGTAGGTCACAGTTTCTGCCTCCAATTCCAGCCGCTGCTTGAATGCCGCCCACTTCTGTGCACCGATGAGATAGCTGGGACAGTGCTTGCCGGTTACATCAAAATGCCGGACTACATTCGCCAGTGGGATGTTGTACTTGGCCATCAGCTCCCGGCCCAGTGCCGCAGCGTTGGCCATGGTGGCCTCACTGGCCTGGTACACACCGTTCCGGATGGTGTCGCACATCTCGATGCTGATGCTGTTGGTATTGGTCACAACGCCGTACAGCGTCCCTCCGCCGGTCAGATCCGCATTGGAATACTTCATGCCGCCAACGGACCAGGCCACCCGCAGGTCCGGCACAGAGCGGTATATCGTGTCATCGTCGACAAAATAGTGGGCGCTGGCCTCTACTACATGCGTCAGAAAATAGGCGGCGTTGTTTTTTGAGAGGTCTCCGTCATTACCGGTGTAGTGATAGACCAGGTACTTGATTTGGCTGGCGGCCCGGGCACCGCCATAGTTCCCGGGTGCCGCCAGCAGTTCCTTCAGGACGTACACGCTCAGTCAACCAGCAGGCGGCCCTTGACATGGTACATCCGGCCGGCAATGAACACCAGGGCGTAGCTCTCGCCCATGTCGCAGTTCACCAGCTGGCCGCCCCGGACCTCCACCTTGTCCATGGTGCCGGTACCGGTATCCAGCAAGCCCCAGCCGTTGGCCTGGTCGGGATAATAGCCAATGGTAGTGGTCCGCTTGTCCGCTTCAGTCAGCACATTCTTTTCCGGATCCAGATGCAGGCCAGCACCAGCCTCCTTCAGGGCGGCGTTGGTCTCCTCCAGGGTCTTCTCTCCAGCAGTGTACTTTCCGATGATCTCAGTGATGTTCTTCATGATATGGTCTCCTTTTCAGATTGATATAAACGCCTTGCGGCGGGATGCATGAGCCAGGATCATTTATTGTCATCGCCGGTGATTTTGTCGCCAGCGGCGTCCACGGCGTTCTTACCGGCGGCCAAAACACGGAGCAGCCAGGAGGGGACCGGGGCCCCCATGGAAATGGCGTGTTCTGCCAGGCTGCCTAACTCCCCGATGATATACCAGACGATTACCAGGGGTGCCAGCAGGACTGAGTATTCAAACGGCAGCGTGATACCAGGGAGGTTTGCCAGCATGGTGCCGATCAGCCAGTCTGCCACCAAGGCCACGATGACAATGATGACCATGCCGCCTTTGTGCCAGGCACCCTCCCGGAGTTTGGCGCTGGACCAGTCGCCCCGCTTAACCGCCGCTGCGCTGCCCACCAGCCAGTCTGCCAGCATCAGCAGCACCCAGGCGATCACCAGCCAGCCAAACCAGCCCCAGATAGCTGTCAGCGTGCCCAGGACGCCGGCGACGAGGGCCTTGATATGCAACAGGTTGTTTTCGTTCTGCATCACTGCACCTCCTCAAAATACTGCCCGACCAGCTCATGCGGCAGGAACTGCAGCACAATGGTGCCGCCCTCAGCCTCGCCAATGCGCTGACACAGATAGACTTTGTTATTCTCCGTGTCCAGGTAATACTGGCCATAGATGTACTCCATGCCCCGGGCGGCGGTGATGGGGCTTTCCAGCGTGCCGCTTTCCCCCTCCTTGGACACAGCGGACCATAGCGCGGGAGTTGCTTCAGGAGTCCACGCATCGTTGCCGGTGGCATCGTGCTGCTGCCTCAGCTTATAGATCATATCTCCCTGCTTGTAAGGAGTGCCAATGGGAACGTTGGAATAATCCCTGGGCCGCCAGGTAGGGATCATGGACCGCTTATCCAGCAGTTCCTCGTTGGAGATCGTGCCAGCAACAGCCTGAGCCGCGATATTGGCGGCGTCGGCCCTGCCCCGTTCCCGCATGGTTTCCTCTGCCAAGTTGATGATGTTGTTATCCATTGCTTTCCACTCCTTCCGTGTAAGCGGTCTCCAGCCGGACAGCCACCTGTTCCGCGGTCCCGGCCTGCTCCATGGCGCTGATCGCGGCGGCCTGCTGCTGGATGGTATGCTCCTTTTCCAGGATAGCGGCATCCTTCTGGGCCGCCTCCCGCTGAAGTGTTTCTACCTGTGCCTGGTACTCGGTGACATCGCCCAAATATTGCCGCGCCGTCTGGACCGTTGCGGTGTAGCTCCGGGTATTGCTGTCATAGGTGATCTTGACCAGATCGAAGCCATAGCCCTCGGGAAGCCCCGCTTCATTGTCCCGATTTGTCAGCTTCTCAATGACCGGCCTCTCCCAGTTGATAGCCTCGATCTGCTCCAAAGAAGCGTTTTCCCGTTCAAACAGGATCTGATACTGCCCATTCTCAAAGCTCCGGCGAACGAATGCTGCCATCACACCGTCGATTTTCCAGTGCTTGCCGAAAAATCCCATAAATACCTCCTCAATTCTTGGCGTGGACACAGAATTTCGCATCGAATTCCGCCCACGTTGTTGGATTGTCCTCAAACCACTGCCAGATCAGCCCAACGCTCTCCACATCGGCCCAGGTGAGGCCGGAAATGACAAAACGCAGGTGGGCTGGTTTGATCTGCTCTACAATAGAGCGGACCTCTTCCACATTGATGTCTGCCAGGGTGTTTGCCTCTCCCAGAAATTCCAGGGAAAAGCTGTAGTCACCGTTGACGATGACCCGTGCCTCATAGCCGGTGATGGATTCCGCCAGTCCCCGCACCATCTCCGCCGTGGTGTTGCCGCTGGCTACCAGCTTCTGCTTGATGGCCGCCCGGCGGGCAGCCTGGGAAAGAGAGGCGTCTGTCTGGATGCCTACCTGCTGTTCCCATAGGCGCAGGCCCCAGGTCGCCGTATCCACAAAAAACTGGTCGATGACGTCTTCCAGAGCGGCCTTGGCCTCCAGGCTGGCGTCCGCCAGCGTTTCGATGATTGCCTTGCTCTGCTCGCAGGCGTAATGGTAGGCGGGTACACGTTCCCGCTCCGGCAGGGTCTCTCTCATGCTCTCGCCTCCTCAGGTAATGGTGATGGTTCCCACCACAGGAGCATCCCCGGCGTTGATGGTCACGGCGGCAGAGGCCCCGTCTACGGTATAGGCGCTGTAATCCGCTACGCCTGGACACTGCAGCAGGCAGGCCAGAAAACGGCTGAAGGGAATCGTGACGGTCGTTCCGAATGGCTGACTGGACAGCAGTTCGTTGACTGCTGCTTCCAGCTGATCCCCGACCTGGTCGGTGGAATAGCCCTCCACCAGGGTCACAGATGCGGTCAGCGGGATCTCCCGCTCCGCCACGCTGACGACCGTGACCGTAGCGCCGATGGGCCGGTTTTCCTCGATGTACGCGGCACAGGCGCTGCGGATGGTCTCATCCACCGGCCCGCGATCTGCCCCGGCGATGACCACCTTCACCGTGCCGTTGCCGTTCCACAACGGGATGCAGTTGGCGTAAGCCACGCCGGTGACCTCTGTGGCCCAAGTGATATAATGGTTTTTATTGCCGCTGGTGATGGGCAGAGTCCGCCGGGCATGATACCGGGCATAGAGGTCGGCGTCGCTTTCCTCATTGACGCCGCCGGTGGCCGCCACATCGTTCCGCACCGACAGTACACCGGCCACATTAATGTACATGGACGTGATATAGCCGGCGGGCAGATTGTAGTCGGCGCCGATCTCCGCCGCCTCAGCCTGCGCCGTGGCCGTGCCATCGGCAATGGTGGCATCCTGGGTGGTGATATACTGCAGGCCGCTCTCCGGGGCGTACAGGGCCGTCCCAGCCGGGATATAAGTGCCGTTGGCGCCAGTGAATGTGACGGGCACAGTGGCCTTTTTTCCAGGCGCCCGGACCATACCCACCTGAGCCGCGTTTTTGTCGATATACTCTCCGGCAGTCTCATCGGGAAACACCATACTCAGAAGGCTCGGGAACTGCTGGTAGAGCTTGTAGATCTGATAGGCTGCCACGCTGACCAGGGTGTTGGCGTAAGAGCCCTCCCGGGAGTCGATATGGGCCCCCTTGACCTCCAGGTCTGACAGCATATTGGCTTTGATGCGCTCCGGCGTCAGCTCGTCATAAGGCGATGTCGCAGCCATCGATGCTCACCTCCCCATAAATCGTTGTCATTTTGAAATGCAGGCGCAGCAGGGAATCCTCAAAGGCCACGCTGACCTGCGAGACGCCGGTGATGTATGGATTCACCAGCAGCGTCTCCCGGACGATCCGGATAGCCTCAGACTGCCGGACTTCCTCAGCGTAAGACTGGCCCAGCAGGGCAGAAAAGTCCGGCCCATAGTCGGAGCTGTAAACGTCGTGGGCAAATCGCTCCGTATGCAGTGCGTTCCAGGCCCAGATCAGGACCGCCCGCTGCCCGGTCACAAAAACCGGCGAGCCGTCCCGCCAGACCGGCTGATTGGCGGTAAAATCCCAATCCGTCTCCCGGCAGAGGGGCAGGCCCTC
>NZ_CANRKH010000062.1 GCF_947631165.1 uncultured Dysosmobacter sp.
CCATGGCCTGCCCCCAAACCAGGCTGAAGCCTTTTTCTTCCAGAATTTCGCTTGTCCACTTTATTGACTATAGTTCAGAGGAACATCTACAATCTCATCACCCAATCCACCTATATCATCATTGCAGGCATGGGCATCTGCTTCGTGATGATCTCCGGCGGCATTGACCTGTCCGTAGGCAACCAGATGGCTGTCTCCGGATGCGTGGCAGCCATCATCATGCTGGAAACGGACCTGCCCTTCTTCATCGTCTGGCCCATCTGCATAGCCATCGGCTTTCTGATGGGCTCCATAAACGGTGTCATTTCCGCCAAGCTCAAGCTCTTCCCCCTGGTGGTCACGATCGCCACAAGCGAAGTCTTTAAGGGAATCGCCTACACCATGACCTCCTCCAAGTCCTATTCAGGGATGCCCAGCGGCTTCCGAGCTCTCTATCTGGTAAAGTTCCTGGGCCTCCCACTGGACGTATATCTGGCCATTATAGTGGTCCTGCTCACCTGGCTCGTACTCAACAAGACCCACTTTGGCCGTGACGTGTTGGCCATCGGCGGCAACAAGGAGTGCGCACGGCTCTCGGGCATCAAGTCCGACCTCGTCCAGACCCTCTGCTTTGCCATAACGGGCGCCATCTTCGCCATCGCCACGCTGGATATGCTGGCCCAGCAGAACCAGACCTCCGCTACCACCGGACCGGGCACCGAGATCACCTGCCTCACCGCGGCCATCATCGGCGGTATCAGCATGAAGGGCGGCAAGGGCAATGTGGTGGGTATGGTCGCCGGCATCTTCGTGATGCAGATCATCGCCAACGGCATGCAGCTCGCTCACTGGGGCACCTACGCCCAATACACCGTCAAGGGCATCATCCTCATTGCCGCCATCGCCTTTGACGCTTTGAAGAACCGGCCCCGTCCCATGGTGCGAATCCGCAAGGAAGCGCCGGCGCAGAAGGCGTGAGGTGAAGTATGGAGAGAATGCAGATGCCCGCTCTGGGCGCCGTACCCGGTATGCCCCCGAAGGGCGAACGACCCTTCGGCATCCCGCCTCTGGGCGGAAAGCCCCCTGTCGGCGGTCCCGGCGGTCCCCCACACGGCTTTGTTCCGCCCATGGCGGACATAAGCTGGGTAAAGCGTAAGTTTTTGGACGTGACCTATGCGAAGGACAGCCCCGCCCAACGGTTCGACCTCTACCTCCCCGACGAGGGCGATGGTCCCTTCCCGCTGGTCATCCACATTCACGGCGGCGGTTTCGCCTTCGGGGACAAGCGGGATGACCACATGGACGCCTATCTCAAGGGCTTGAAGCGCGGCTTTGCCGTGGCGTCCATCGAGTACCGGGTGTCCGGCGAGGCCAAATTCCCCGCGGCTGTCAACGATTGCCGGGAGGCCATAAGGTACATAAAGGCCCACGCTAGGGAATACAAGGTGGATAAAAACCGCATCGGTGTCATTGGCGGCTCCGCCGGTGGGAACCTGGCGGCTATGATGGGCATGAACGTACCAAACGGCGCGTTTATGGGTGAAAAGGCCACAGACGCCTACACCGAGACGCCCTTTGTCAGGGTCGCCGTCCCCCAGTTCGGCCCCATGTCCTTCGGAACCATGAACGAACAGGCCAAAGCCAACGGCATCAGTGAGATCCATGAAAACGCCGCAGATATGCCGGAATCTCAGTACATAGGCGTCCCCATTGACAAAGCGCCGAAGGAGCTTGTGGACGCGGCAAACCCCGCCACCTACGCTGGACCTGACACTGCTCCCATGCTGGTCCAACACGGCACCATGGACCATCTGGTTCCGTTTGCCCAGAGTGTGGAATTTGTAAAAGCGTTGGAGGCGAAGGGGTGTGATGTGACCTTCACGCCCCTGGAAGGCGCAGACCATGAAGACAAGATGTTCACCACCGATGAAAATCTTGACCTAGTCTTTAGCTTCATAAAAAAGCATATGAAATGACAAGCTGTCGGCGGCGCGGCATAAAGCCCGCCGCCGAAGCCCGTATAAGGAGCGTTTGACAATGGAATATGACGCATCGCTCACCGAAAAGCTCATGGAGACATCGGAAGTTCTGGAGCAGGACGGACTAAAAATAGAGATAAAACCCCTTCCGGAGGAAGGCAGAGGACTAGATCCCCGCGCCCGAAAAATGGAGCGGGAGATGCAGGAGAGAATGTCTGGGCTTCCACCGACGCCGCCAACCCTCGAAGAGGTCCGGGAGAGCATGGGCGGTTTTAATTACAACCTGTGCCGCCAGGAGATCTGGACGAGGTACATTGAGGTGGAGACCAGCGCAGGCCGGGTTCCCGTGTGGGGCTACTACCCCCGCCATGGCAGGAAGGCTCGTCCCGCCCTCATCTACGTCCACGGCGGCGCATTTATCGGCGGCACACCCTTCACCGTGGAAAATCCCTGCCGGTACATCGCGGACGTGGCGGACGCCGTTGTGTGGAACGTGGACTACTCCCTTTCCCCGGAGCACCCCTACCCCGTTCCCTGCACCCAGGTCTATGAGGTGGCAAAATATCTGCGAGACCACGCCGGCGAGTTCGGCATGGACCCCGGAAAGATCGTGCTGGCCGGAGATTCCGCGGGCGGCAACATGGTGGCCTCGGCGGTTTTGATGGACAGAAACAACAAGACCGGCATTGCCGCCGCTCAGGTTCTCATTTACGCCAAGCTCACCTTTTCAAACCACACGCTCCCCGGCTATAAGCGGGATTTGAGCGTCTACGACATTGCTCCGGAGGACGAGCCCTTCAAAATAGGTATGCTCCGCATCGGCTCCGATGAGGCCAACCGCGGCGATGCGGACGCCTATGTTCAGGGCAGATACCCCCTTGAAACGCCCTATATAAGCCCCGCCTTCGACGGCTGCGTGAGGCTCCCCAGGACGCTCTTTATTCAAGCCGAGTACGATGGTCTGCGCTTAGAGGGGGAATATTACGCGAAAAAACTCCAAAAGGCCGGCGTGCCCGTGCGGATGCTCAGGTATTGTGGCGTTTGTCACGGCTTCTTCGACGCTCTGGGCATCCTGCCCCAGTCCGAGGCCGCAGCCCGGGAGATTGCCGCGCTGCTCAATGAAATCTAAGGAGGAACTACCATGAAAAATAGTTTGATTAGCATACTTCTGACGTTGGCCCTTATTCTGACCCTCGCAGCCTGCGGCAGTACCGGGACGACTGAAAATCCTGGAACAGGCGGCGTCAATGAGGAAACCTCCGACAGTAAGAATCCAAGTGGAGGAACGACGGACAGTGAGGACCCCAGCAGCAATACTGAGATCACTTCCGTAGCCGGTACATACACCTTTGAAGAGGCGGCAATGGGGGGACAGTTTACCGTCCCCTGGAAACTGGAACTCCGGGACGATGGCACCTATACCATCACGGAGGAGAATCCCTTTATGGGAACGAACACCTACGAAGGAACCTACACGGTGGAGGATGGCGTGGTCATCACCGGCCCCTTTGAAGGTGCCGCACCCGTCGCAACATTTTTTGAGAGCGACAAGTCCTGTAAATGGACGCTTGACGGCGATAAATGCGTACCTGTGAATTATGATCCCAACGCCACGCCGGATCTGGGCGGCCTTCCCGGTCTTCCCGGGGGAAACGAGGGCGGCGGCCAGGATACCAAAGCCGAGACGGTGGCTTACGCCTCCAATTCCTCTGCGCAGGTGTGTGACATCTATACCCCCGAGGGCACAGACAAGGCACCGGTGATTGTTCTTGTCCACGGCGGTGGGTTTATGTTCGGTGATCAGGGTATGGATATTATTAAGCCCGTAATCGAAGCCGCTGTCGCCCACGGCTACGCTGTGGTCAGCGTTGATTACCGCAAGAGCTCCGAGGCCGTTTTCCCCGCTGCGCTCTCAGATGTGAAGGCTGCCGTGCGGTTTGTCCGCGCCAACGCGGAGAAATATGGATTTGATGAAAATAAGATCGTTATTTGGGGCGAGTCCGCCGGGGCATACCTGAGCCTTATGACCGCACTGACTCCGGGCGTGACTTCCCTTGATGGCGATGTCACAGACAATGCCGGCGTCTCCAGCGAGGTCCGCGCTCTGGTGTCCTTCTACGCCCCCGTTGAGTTCTATACCCTGTATGAGGAGGCCGGAAAGCCCGAAGCTGCCGCCGATTCCTTCGAGTCGAAGTTTTTAGGGCAGGATATAAGCGCCGACGCCGATGCCACCTACGCGACATATTGGGAGACATACGCCGACGGAATCCCTGAGAATATGTGCGCCTGGGTCCAGGCAGGCGACGCGGATCAACGGGTACCGTGTACGCAGTCGGAGAACTTCGCCAAGCGTCTGGCGGAAAAAATCGGCGAGGAGAACGTGGAGTTCGGGTTAATCCCCGGTGCGGACCACGAGGACGATGCTTTCTATACCCAGGAGAATCTGAACGCTGTCCTCACATGGCTTGACGGGGTACTGGCATGAGCGCTCTCGATTTGAGCGCCACCCCCTTTGAACTGACAGACGCCCAGTGTCAATGGGTAACGGACACGCTGGCGGCGATGACAGATGAGGAAAAGGCCGGACAGCTCTTTTGCGTCATGGGCGGGGACTATCCCATTGAGGATTTGAAGCGCATGACGGAGCGTGGCCTTGTGGGCGGTGTGCTCTACCGCCCTGTGCGTCCAGCATCCGAAATACAGGCAGACTTCGAGATCCTTGACAGCGTTTCAAAGATTCCCCTGCTCCATGCGGCCAATTTGGAGGAGGGCGGCTCCGGCGGGGCCTCCGACGGGACTCTCTTCGGTTGGCCCATGCTCACCGCCGCTACGGACGACCCCGCCTGGGCAGAGACCTTTGGCGCCCTCTGCGCCAGTGAAGGCACCATGGCAGGTATCAACTGGACCTTCTCCCCTGTCAGCGACCTGGACCTCAACTACTTAAACCCCATCACCAACGTCCGAACATTCGGCTCGGATTTGAAACGGGTAAAGGCCATGACGGCTGCTTATGTCCGGGCTGTTCAGTCCCGTGGAATTGCCGCCTGCGCAAAGCACTTCCCCGGGGACGGCGTGGACTACCGGGATCATCACCTGCACCCTACCGTCAACTCCCTCCCTGCCGAGAAGTGGTACTCCACCTACGGAGAGGTCTATAAAAACCTCATCGCAGCGGGCCTTATGAGCGTCATGGTGGGCCACATAGCACAGCCCAATGTTGCCAGGGATATATGCCCCGGACTATCCACGGAGGAAGCCCTGCTCCCCGGCAGTCTGAGCCGCACGCTTCTCACCGGCGTTCTGCGAGAGAGACTTGGCTTCAATGGTCTTATCACCACCGACGCTACCATCATGGGCGGCTACACCCAGCCACAGCGCCGGTGCGAGGCCATCCCCGCCTCCGTCATGGCCGGATGCGATATGCTGGTGTTCACCACCGACCTTGTGGAGGACTACGGATATATTCTCAAAGCCCTGGCAGACGGGAGACTGACCCATGAGCGTTTGGACGAGGCCGTAGCGCGCATTCTAGCGTTGAAAGCGAAGGTATGCTTTGAAAAGCATCACATAGAGCCGGTAGACGGCCCCGCCCTGCACCGGGCCTGTGCGGATAAAGCAATCACCCTAGTCAAGTCCACTTATCCCAGCGCCCTCCCTATGACGCCGGAACGCTATCCCAATATTCGCCTCATCACTCTTGGGAAAGACAACATCCTAGATGGCTCCATAGGGGAAATCACCAGGTCGTACCTCATAAAGCAGGGCTTTACCGTGGAGCGCTACGACCCCTTTACTGACAACCTCCACGGCACAGCAGAGCTTCCGCAAAACCGTCTGACGCTGTATCTTGCCAACTACGAGCAGGCAAGTAACCAGACAGTGGTACGGATAAACTGGTGCCCCAAGCACGCCTTGGATATGCCCAGGTTTGTCCATGATGAGACAAGCATATTCGTCTCTCTGGCAAACCCCTACTGCCTCCAGGACGTGCCGAGAGTGCAGACATACATAAACGCCTACACCGCCACACGGGACACCATCGAGCTTTCCATAGACAAGCTGATGGGAAAAAGCACTTTTACCGGCTCCAGCCCTGTGGATGCCTTCTGTGGACTTCCCGATACAAAACTTTGAGGTAGCTGATATGGTGACCTTTGAATACGCAAAAATATCCCCTATGACCACCCGCATACGGGCCCCCGGATTAGAACTCATGTACCTTGTGGAGGGCCGCGACCGCTCGGCGCTCATCGACACCGGCTCAGGTATCGGCCATCTGCGACAGGTGGTGGAGAGCTTAACGGATAAACCAGTCACGGTACTTCTCACCCACGGCCATGTGGATCATGCCATGGGTGCGGGTGAATTTGAAAACGTCTATATGAACCATGTTGACGACTACATCTACATCCAACATGCCCGGGAGCAGTTCCGCAGGGATGGCTTCTTCCTCTGCCCCCAAAAGGATTCCATCGAGGAGTCAGACTTTATCCCCGCCTTGCCTTTGGAGAGAATAAAGGACATGCGCGGCGGCGACAGCTTTGACCTTGGCGGATTGCACATTGACATCTACGACTGCCCCGGTCATACAAAAGGATCTGTGGTCATGCTCATCCGGGAGGAACGGGCATTGCTTTTAGGCGACGCCTGTAACTATCTCACCTTCATGCACGAACCCTATTCCACCACCATCGCGGAGTACGAAAAGAACCTGCTGGCTCTAAAGCCGCTGGTGGAGGGCAAATACGACAAGGTCTGGCTCTCTCACGGTCCAGGAGATGGCGACATCCGGCTCATCGACGGCGTTATTGAGGTCTGTCGGGATATCATCATCGGGAAAACGGATGACGTACCTTTCGGATTTAAGGACTCCGCCGGATTTCTCGCCAAAGCGGAGATCGAACGGGATGTTCGCCGTGACGGCGGCGTTGGAAACGTCATCTACAATAAGGAACGTATTTTTTGAAAGCATAGGAATTTCTTAAGCTGTCTCCTGAAAAAGGCATTGTCATCGAGAACTCCATAGTCGGTGCTCAAGTGGGACATGCCGGCGGTTTCAGGATCGCCTGTGTGGGCGACGCGTCCTTTGCCGGGGCGGGGCTGTAATTTGACAGTCCTGTCGGAGATTCGTCAAATTTTGAAATGAGGTGTTAATATGGATTACCGCACCGAGATCCTCGACCTGCGCACGGCCCTTTCCGTCCTGCGGAACACGCCGGGACAGCTTGTGGAGACGAATGTGAAGGTTGACCCGACGGCGGAGCTATCAGGGGTTTACCGCTATGTCGGAGCAGGCGGCACCGTTAGACGGCCAACGCATGTGAACGGGCCCGCCATGCTGTTCCATAACATAAAAGGCCACCCTGGCGCATCCGTTGCCATTGGGGTGCTGGCAAGCCGTGAGCGCGTGGCGAATCTCTTCGGGTGTAAAAAGGAGGAGTTGGGCTGGCTTGTGAAGTCCTGTGCCGAACAACCCATTGAGCCCATCATCGTGGACGGTCCCGCCCCGGCGCGGGAAATTGTCCACCTAGCCACAGATCCGGATTTTGACTTAAATCGCTTGATCCCCGCTCCCACCAACACCCCGTTGGATGCCGGCCCCTACATAACCCTTGGCATGTGCTATGCCACCCACCCGGACACCGGGCGCAGTGACGTGACCATACACAGAATGTGCATCCAGTCAAAAGATGAACTGTCCATTTTCCTCCAGCCCGGCTCCAGGCACATCGGAGCTATGGCGGAGCGGGCGACGGAGCTGAACCAGCCCCTGCCGATCTCCATCTCCATCGGCGTGGACCCGGCTGTTGAGGTGCTTTCGTGCTTTGAGCCGCCCACAACGCCTCTGGGTTTCAACGAGCTGTCCATCGCCGGGGCGTTGCGCAAACGGCCTGTGGAATTGACGAAATGCGTTTCTATCAACGAACACGCTATTGCCAATGCGGAGTACGTCATTGAGGGAGAGATATTACCCGGCAGTAATCATGTGGTGGAGGATCAGAACTCCCACACAGGCTTCGCCATGCCGGAGTTTCCCGGCTATAACGGCCCCGCCAGCCACGAGTGCTGGCTTTTGAAGGTCAAAGCTGTCACCCATCGGAAGGACCCCATCATGCAGACCTGCATCGGCCCCAGCGAGGAGCACGTCAATATGGCGGGCATCCCAACAGAGGCCAGTATCCTCACTATGCTGGACAAGGCCCTGCCGGGGAAGGTGTTAAATTGTTACAGTCACCGTGCCGGCGGCGGAAAATACATGGTCGTCCTCCAGTGCCGCAAGACGGTCCACACCGACGAGGGCAAGCAGCGGCAGGCGGCGTTACTCGCTTTCTCCGCTTTCCCGGAGCTCAAGCATGTAATTTTGGTGGACGAGGATGTGGATATTTTCGACACCGACGATGTCCTATGGGCTATGAATACCCGTTTCCAGGGAGACCAGGACATCATCACCATTCCGGGTGTACGGTGTCATCCGCTAGATCCCAGCTCCAAACCGGACTATTCCCCGTCCATCTCCGATGTGGGCATTTCTTGCAAGACCATCTTCGACTGCACTGTGCCGTTCCACATGAAGGACCGCTTTGCCCGCGCCACGTTCATGGAACTGGACCCAGAGAGGTGGCTCCATGGTTAAGCGGCTCATTGTTGGCATAAGCGGAGCGTCTGGAGCTCCTCTGGCGGTAGAATTATTGCGACAGCTCCACGACTATTTCCCGGAAATCGAAACGCACCTTATAGTAACGAGAGGCGGGGAGCTGACGCTCATGCAGGAAACAGGGTTGGAGCTCGAACAGCTCAAATCACTCGCTTCTATCTGCCACGATAATGCCTCCATCGGTTCCTCAATCGCCTCCGGAAGCTTTCATACCATGGGTATGGTCATCGTGCCATGCAGTATGAAAAGTGTGGCCGGTATCGTCTCCGGCTACTCAGATAACCTGCTCCTTCGGGCCGCCGACGTGTGTCTGAAGGAACGGAGAAAGCTAGTGCTCGTCGCCCGTGAGTCGCCATTGTCCACGGTGCACCTGCGCAACCTATACGAAGCCAGTAACCTCGGTGCAGTGATCGTCCCGCCCATGCTGACCTACTATAACCACCCGGTCAGTGTAGAGGAGATGACTCGCAGATGTGCGTCTCGTATCCTCTCCCAGTTTGGCTTAGATAGGGAGAAGTACGAGTGGGAGGGTGTGGATGAAAACCCTTGAGCTTCGCAGAACATACCGAAAGCGCGAGATAACCGCACGGATTACAACCCTTGATGGTGGCGTAGAGATCCTACTCTATGGCGGCGACTACCCACACATCGGTGCGGTGGGCATCCTAACCCCGGAGAATCGGCTCACCGTTACCGAGTTCCCTGGCCACAGGGAGGGAATCTTGTGTCAACAATGGCTCGAGGCTCTGTCGAATGCTCACATTCTCCCCGCAACAGTTGCGGCAGGTATCCATTATGATTGCCTCGACCCAGCCGGTATCTCTGATGTACTCAAACTGACGGAGGATATGCTGCGTGATGCCGTTCTGTTCTGTGCCAGTACCTGACAGGCACAATAATTGTGCCGGAACAAACGCCAAGACACAATCTGAGTTGCCTTCCGTGGGATCTATTTGCCTTGGAACCGCTGATAGCGCTTATAGAAAACACAGCCACCGGCGAATGAACTGCACCCCATTTGTTAGACGATGTGATATAATGTCTAACAAGTGGGGTGATTAATAATGCCAAAAGGAGTACTTAATAAACGTTACACACCGGAATTTAAGAAGCTGGTGATCGAGACGATGCGGCAGGAGCGGCTCAGCTATAGCGAAACTCGTCGTCGATTTGAGATAAACAGCAGAGCCCTGATCAAGTCATGGGAACGAATCTATCTTGAAGAAGGCCCCAGGAATGCTTTGCCATCGAACGGCGGGGACGCAAAAACACAGGCCGTCCACCAAAGCAGCTGCCAAAAGAGGTGGAGGAGGATCTGCGATCGTTCTTTGGAAGTCGTCAAAGCAACCGCCAAAGCGCTTTTGGATACCGCAACGAAGAAGTAGCCACAAGGCTGATTTTTGCTTTTCAGACAAAAAGAGCCGATGATCTGTGAGATTTCTCACATAATCATCGGCTCTGCGTCTCAAGCGTCTGACTCTTTTACAATTTCGGTCTTTAGGCGGTCCTCATCAATCAATGTTTCGTGTTTGCGTTTGTGCCGTGCATTTTGATTTCTACGATTTTTTGAATTTCGTTTTAAGTGCCTCAAAGTTTGCTTTCAACTTGGCACGCTCGGCTTCCATTTTCTGCTTACGCTCAGCGCTACGCTCGGCGTGCATCTTGCGGCGAGCTTCGTCGGCAAGTTCTTTTTCTACGCGCTCGGCTTCTTCTACCTCATCCTGCACCAATGCGGCGTCGCGCCGAAGAATTGTCGTTTGAAACTTATCAAACCGAGAGTCCAATGCATGATCTGTTTCCTCCTGTGCAAGAAGAAGAACCGCAACCTCGCCGTCTGCCAGCTTTGATCCCACCGCTTCCAGCATTGTGTTGTTCCGATCCACATCATCAACATCTTTGGCGCTTCCAATTAGATGGCCTGTCATACCGCCCAAAAGAATGCCGAGAGGGCCGCCGAGAATTCCAATCAGACCGCCGATCAGACCGCCCGTAAGGGCATCGTCGCTGCTGTCCACGCCGCTTGTGAATGAGTCTATGGTGGAAATTGTATTACCGCTTTTCTTTACAAGCGCACCTTGTAGCACGGTATATTGCGGCATGATCGGCTGTTTCTTGATTTCCATGTAGGCTTGATAGCCCTCGCTTTCTACATGGAACAAAACAGTTAAGACATTTTCCATTTGTGAAACTTCCTTTCATTTTGTCTTTTATTTGAATCGGTAAATTTCTTACCAATTTATAGATTACACGCCTCCCTTTTTTCTCTTTGTGTTCAGTGTATTACGAAGTTCGGAGAGCAGTTCCCCGTGGCGATGTGGTCGATATTTTGGAAAAGCAAGCAGAATCCGATGTTGCTGACGGCTGATTTTGCTTGCCAGATCCTCATAATGGGTATGAAGCGACTGTATCCTTTCGCTTTCCTGTAGCTTTTCCAAGGCGATTGTTTTCTTCTCGGCAATCTTCTGTGCGGCGGCGTCCAGCTTTTTTTGGAAATCCGCCATAGCCCGTACCGTTACCCACAAATCACAGAGCATGGCGGCTGCTATCGTCCCGGCAAGTCCGTATCGGATTGGTGCAGGGATCAAAGCCGTCATTTCTCGGACAAACGGGTGAAGGAACTGAACGACCAACACAGACAGCAGTCCAAAAACAAATGCGCCTTCCAAGCAGATACGGCCATGCAGGTTAAACCGGCGCGACGAATA
>NZ_CANRKH010000063.1 GCF_947631165.1 uncultured Dysosmobacter sp.
CCGCAGCGGTCGCAGATCTTGCCCTTGTAGCGGATCTTCTTGTACTTGCCGCAGTGGCACTCCCAGTCCTTGGTGGGTCCAAAGATCTTTTCGCAGAACAATCCGTCCCGCTCGGGCTTCAGAGTGCGGTAGTTGATGGTCTCCGGCTTCTTCACCTCGCCGTAGGACCAGGCGAGGATCTGCTCCGGGGAAGCCATGCCGATCTTGATCGCGTCAAAGGCAATGTTGTTGCCTGTGTTATTATCCATCATATTGCGATATCCTCCTTCAATGATCCAGAATTAATAATGTGACGAATGGAACGTGTTCTGGATCATTCGTCGTCGAAGTCCACATCGATGTCCGCGCCGGCGTCCTCCGGGGCGTCCTCGATATCAAAGCCGGACTCCTGGAAGTCAGCCTCGTCGGCAAAAGCGCGGTTGCGGTCGTCGTCAGCGTCCATCCGGGCCAGGTTGAAGGTGTCCATGGCGTCCTCGTCCTCCTTCAGCTCGATGGTGTTGCCGTTGGCATCCAGCACCTGGATATCCAGGCACAGGGACTGCAGCTCCTTCACCAGCACCTTGAAGGACTCCGGCACGCCGGGCTGGGGCACGTTGTGGCCCTTGACAATGGCCTCGTAGGTGCGGACACGGCCCGTCACGTCGTCGGACTTGACGGTCAGGATCTCCTGCAGGGTGTAAGCCGCGCCGTAGGCCTCCAAGGCCCACACCTCCATCTCGCCGAAGCGCTGGCCGCCGAACTGGGCCTTGCCGCCCAGGGGCTGCTGGGTCACCAGGGAGTAGGGGCCGGTGGAACGGGCGTGGATCTTATCGTCCACCAGGTGGTGCAGCTTCAGGAAGTACACATAGCCCACGGTGACCTTGTTGTCGAAGGGCTCGCCTGTGCGGCCGTCATACAGCACGCTCTTGCCCTCGGCGTCCAGGCCCGCCTCCTTCAGCAGGTCCTGGATATCGCTGTAGGTAGCGCCGTCGAAGATGGGGGTCGCCACCTTGATGCCCAGCTTCTGGGCGGCATAGCCCAGATGGACCTCCAGCACCTGGCCGATGTTCATACGGGAGGGCACGCCCAGGGGATTCAGCACGATGTCCAGCGGCGTGCCGTCGGGCAGGAAGGGCATATCCTCCTGGGGCAGGACCCGAGAGACCACGCCCTTGTTGCCGTGGCGGCCGGCCATCTTGTCGCCCACCTGGATCTTGCGGCGCTGGGCGATATACACCCGGACCACCATGTTCACGCCGGGGCCAAGCTCGTCGCCGCCCTCGCGGGTGAACACCTTGGTGTCCAGCACGATGCCGCTCTCGCCGTGGGGGACCTTCAGGGAGGTGTCCCGCACCTCCCGGGCCTTCTCGCCGAAAATGGCCCGCAGCAGGCGCTCCTCGGCAGTCAGGTCGGTCTCGCCCTTGGGGGTCACCTTGCCCACCAGGATGTCGCCGGACTTGACCTCGGCGCCCACGCGGATGATGCCGTTCTCGTCCAGGTCCTTCAGGGCGTCCTCGCCCACGTTGGGGATATCCCGGGTGATCTCCTCGGGACCCAGCTTGGTGTCCCGGGCATCGATCTCGAATTCCTCGATATGGATGGAGGTATACAGATCCTCCCGCACCAGGCGCTCGTTCAGCAGAACGGCGTCCTCGTAGTTGTAGCCCTCCCATGTCATGAAGCCCACCAGGATGTTCTGGCCCAGGGCGATCTCGCCCTGCTCGGTGGCGGGGCCGTCCGCCAGGACGGTGGGATCGTCGCCGCCATGGACCCGCTCGCCCACGTCCACGATGGGGCGCTGGTTGATGCAGGTGGTGTGGTTGGAGCGGAGGAACTTGGTCAGCTTATAGTCCTTTGTCTCGCCGCTGTCGTACTTGACGGTGACGTGGCGGGCGTCCACAGAGGTGACCACGCCGTCGCCCTCGGCCAGCACCACGATCTCGGAGTCGATGCAGATCTTGTGCTCCATGCCGGTGCCCACGATGGGGGCATGGGGGCGCAGCAGAGGCACGGCCTGCCGCTGCATGTTGGCGCCCATCAGGGCGCGGTTGGCGTCGTCGTTGGGCAGGAAGGGGATCATGGCGGTGGCGATGGAGACCATCATGCGGGGAGAGACGTCGATATAATCCACCCGCTCCCGGTCCACCTCCACGATCTCGTCCCGGTGGCGGGCGGTGATACGGGCATTGACCAGGCAGCCGTTCTCGTCCACCGGCTCCACAGCCTGGCCGACGATGTAGTTGTCCTCCTCGTCGGCGGTCATGTAGGTGATGGTGTCCGATACTCTGCCGGTGGCCTTGTCCACGGCCCGGTAGGGGGCCTCGATGAAGCCGTACTCGTTGATGCGGGCGTAGGTGGCCAGATAGGAGATCAGGCCGATGTTGGGGCCTTCAGGGGTCTCGATGGGGCACATGCGGCCGTAGTGGCTGTAATGCACGTCACGGACCTCCATATTGGCCCGCTCGCGGCTCAGGCCGCCGGGGCCCAGGGCGCTGAGACGGCGCTTGTGGGTCAGCTCCGCCAGGGGGTTGGTCTGGTCCATGAACTGGCTCAGGGGACTGGAGCCGAAGAACTCCTTGATGGCGGCGGTGACGGGCCGGATGTTGATGAGGCTCTGAGGCGTCACGATGTCCAGGTCCTGGATGGTCATGCGCTCCCGGATGACCCGCTCCATCCGGCTGAAGCCGATGCGGAACTGGTTCTGCAGCAGCTCGCCCACGCAGCGCAGGCGGCGGTTGCCCAGGTGGTCGATATCGTCCTTGGCGGAGATGCCCCGGGCCAGGCCGTTCATATAGTTGATGGAGGTGAGGATATCGTCGATGATGATGTGCTTGGGCACCAGGTCGTCCTTGTGGAGCTTGATCTGTTCGATCAGATCCTCGCCCTGGTACTGGCCCAGCAGTTCCTGGAGCACATCGAAGCGGACCCGCTCCTTGATGCCGCACTCCGCCAGAGGATCAAAGTCCACATAGTGGCTCAGGTCGCACATTTTGTTGGAGCAGACCCGCAGAGGCTCACCCTCGATATCGATGGTGACCTCGGCCACGCCCACGGTATCCAGCAGGCGGGCGTCCTCCTTGCTCAGCAGGTGGCCTTCGTCGAACAGGATCTCGCCGGTGGCGGGGTCCGCCACGGGATAGACCAGCTTCCAGCCGGTGACCCGCTGCCACAAAGACAGCTTCTTATTGAACTTGTACCGGCCCACGGTGGACAGATCGTAGCGCCGGGGATCGAAGAACAGGTTGTGCATCAGAGTCTCCGCAGCTTCCACCGTGGGAGGCTCGCCGGGGCGCAGCTTGCGGTAGATCTCCAGCATGGCGTCCTCGTAGTTCTTGCAGGGGTCCTTCTCCAACGTCACGGCGATGCGGGGATCGTCTCCGAAGCGGTCCAGGATCTCCGCGTCGGTCTTGAGGCCCAGGGCGCGGATCAGGCAGGTGATGGGGATCTTCCGGTTCTTGTCGATGCGGACCCAGAACACCTCGTTGGTGTCGGTCTCATACTCCAGCCAGGCGCCCCGGTAGGGGATCACCGTGGCGGTGAGGATGGGCAGGTCGGTCTTGATGTCGATCTCTTTGCCGTAATACACGCCGGGGGAACGGACGATCTGGGAGACGACAACGCGCTCCGCGCCGTTGATGACGAAGGTGCCGGAGTGGGTCATCAGGGGGAAGTCGCCCATGAAGATCTCCTGCTCCTTGATCTCCTCGGTCTCCTTGTTCCGCAGGCGGACCTTCACCTTCAGGGGGGCGGCGTAAGTGGCGTCCCGGGCCTTGCACTCCTCCACGTCGTACTTGGGGTCCTCATCCATCTTATAGTCGATGAACGTCAGCTCCAGGTTGCCCTGGTAGTCCGTGATCGCGCCTACGTCGTTGAATACCTCACGCAGGCCGGTGTCCAAAAACTCCTGGTAAGACGTCTTCTGGATTTCCAGAAGGTTCGGCATGGGAACGACTTCCTCATACCGGGCAAAGTTCTTACGAAGGGTCTTTCCGTAATACTTGTCTTTGGCCATCTTTTCATTCACCTTTCTTCTGCTCCCGCCGCCCTGTCCGGCGGCGGAGGCGGGTCGTTTGTTTTGGAAAGCGGCAGAGGGCACACGCGGACGCGTTGTTAAAATCCTTTCACTTCACTCTTGCATTGTCATGGGAAATATGCTACAATCAACACAGTAGTAAAGATGGGTATTTATCCCTCTTTATCATATAAGCGATTTATTTTACCACGTGATCCCTTTTCTGTCAAGGGATTTTTTGGCGTGTCCGGGCGTTTGCCCGGTTATTTTTTTTGCAGCTGGCCCCCGGCGGAGGAGATCCTCCGCCGGGGGCCAACCGTCTCAGGGCCAATAAAAAGCGGGCGGATGCTTCCGCCCGCTTTTCCGCTTTTTCAGGTCCTGTATCCACAGCCGGGACGCCGGATGGGCAAAGCCCCGCCCGGACAGCATCCAGCGGCTGTGGAGCCAGGTCCTTCCTCACTCGTACAGTTCTTCGTCGTTGTAATCGTCATACTCCGTGCCGAACTTCTGCTTCAGCCGCTTCTTCATGCCGCAGTACCCAACGCTCAGGTCGTGCCAGCCGCCGATCAGCAGGCAGACAAACGCGGCGAACGCCAGACTGGCGCCGATGATCTTCATGACCATGCTCGCGGTTTTGCTCATCGTAAAAATCCTCCTGTTTCGGAATTTCCAAATATGCCGCTGAGGATAGCATACACCTATTCTTTGGATTTTACAACTATTTTTCGCTCCGCCTTTTCCAGCAGGCACACCGTCTCCACGTGCCGCGTGCCGGGGAACATGTCCACAGCGCAGGCCCGGACCGCCTGATAGCCGAAGCCCGTGAAGATCCTGACGTCCCGGCCCAGGGTTGCGGGATCGCAGGAGACGTACACGATCCGCTCCGGTCCCATGGCCGCGATGGACGCGATGACCTCCGGACTGAGGCCCTTCCGGGGCGGGTCCACGGTGACCACGTCGGGCCGCAGCCCCTCCCCTTCCAGCTTGGCGGCCACGTCCGCCGCGTCGCCGCAGAAAAACTCCGCGTTTTCAATGCCGTTGCGGGCGGCGTTCTCTCTCGCGTCCGCAATGGCCGGAGGGACGATCTCCGCGCCGATGGCACGGCCCGCCCGCCGGGCCAGGCACAGGGTTATCGTACCGGTGCCGCAGTACAGGTCCAGCACCGTCTCCCGCCCCGTCAGGGCGGCATATTCCAGTGCCTTGCCGTACAGCGCCTCCGCCTGGTCCCGGTTCACCTGGTAGAAGGACGGCACCGACAGCTTGAATTCCAGGCCGCAGAGGGTGTCCATCAGGAAGTCCCGCCCCCAGAGGGTCCGGTATTTGCCCCCCAGGATCACATTGCCCTTTTTCGTGTTGGTGTTCAGCACCACGCCCACGGTGCCGGGGGCGGCGGACAGCACCATGGCCGCCAGCTCCGGCTCCCGGGGGACCTGCCTGCCGTTGGCCGCCACACAGCAGAGGCTCTCCCCTTTCCGGTTGACCCGCACATAGATGTGGCGCACCAGCCCCTTGCCGGTGGTCTCGTCATAGGCGGAGACCTTGTAGCGCTTCATCCAGTCCCCCACGGCCTTGGCGGTCCTGTCGGAGATCTCCGACTGGATCAGACAGCGGGCAACAGGGACGACCCTGTGGGTCCGGGCCTGATAGAAGCCGATGCTGCCATCGGCCCCCACGGGATACTGGCTCTTGTTGCGGTAGTGGGTCGGGTCTTTCGCGCCCAGGATAGCCTCCACCTCCACCTCCGAGCCGCCCAGGCGGGCCAAGGCGTCCTGGACCCGCCGGCGTTTGGCCCACAGCTCCTCCGGATAGCTGAGGTGCTGGAAATCACAGCCGCCGCACCGGCCGAAATAGGGGCACTCCGGCTCCGCTCGCTCCGGCGAGGGCTTGTGGATCCTGACGATCTCCCCCGTCGCGGCGGTCTTCATGACTTTGGTGATCCGCAGGTCGACGGTCTCGCCCCGGACGGCCCGGGGGACGAACACCACCGCGCCGTCCAGCCGGACGATTCCCAGCCCCTCGCTGGAGTAGCCCTCCACCGTGCCGGTATAGATCTGATCTTTTCGCAATGCTTCCATAGATACCTCTCGGCGTTGTTTTGAAACGGCAGGGAGCGCACCTCTCTCCCGGAAAAAGTTCTGCGGACCGTTACCGCTGGTCCGTGCGGCCCAGCAGATAGTCCGTGGTCACATGGAAGTAATCTGCCAATGCGATCAGCGTTTCGTAATCCGGCCGGTGATCATTTCCCTCGTAATACTGATATGTGCGGAGTTTGATTCCCAAATAGTTCGCTACGCTTTTCTGTGTGATCTTATTTTCTTTTCTCAGAGTCTGTAGCCTCTCCGCAATTTTAACCATAAAATATCTCCCGCCCTCTTGACACGAATAAATCATTCGTGTATTATTGATACGAATAAATCATTCGCTTATGGAGGTGTTTTCATGACTGATCTGATGGAGACTCTATACAGCTACACGCTGAACACCAGCTTCACCGGCCTGCTCTGCACCGACGCGTACCGCTCCCTGAACGCCCTGCTGGACCGCCTGGACGGCGAGCTTCGTCAAAAGCTCGCCGCCGGCGGAGAGGAGGTCCTGGAAACGTATCAGGACGCGCTGGCGGAGCAGCGGGACCTGGATCTTGCCGCCATGTTTCAGGCCGCTTTCTCCCTGGCCAGGGAGCTGAAATAGGCCCTCAGCGGATACGAGCAGCTTACGCCTCCCACTTCTCCAGCAGCTGCCGCAGCTGGTCGGCGAAGCGGGCCAGAGACTTGTTGTCCCGCCCCTTGCTGCGCCGGATGCTCTCCATCAGCATCTGGCCCACAGCCACCAGACGCTCGTAAGCGGAGCTGGTGCGGGCGCCGCCGGCCTTGGCCTTCCGCTCCGGCAGATAGCCGGGGGCCAGCTGCTTGTTGGCAGCCAGGTCATAGACCTCGGTATACTGGGGCGCATGGGCCTCAAAGCCCATGCCCTCCAGAGTCTGGGCGAAGAAGGGCGCCACCTCCCGGTCGCCGTGGACCACGAACACATGCTCCGGCTTGGGGTCCTGAAAATCGGCGATCCAGCTCAGCAGGTGGTCCCGGTCGGCGTGAGAGCTGAGGCCCTTGAAGTTCACGATCTTGGCGTGGACGGCGATCTCCTCGCCGAAGAGCTTGACGCTCTCCGCGCCCTCCAGCAGGTTGCGGCCCAGGGTCCCCTCGCCCTGGTAGCCCACGAACACCACGCTGCACTCCGGCCGCCACAGGTTATGCTTCAGGTGGTGGCGGATACGGCCCGCGTCACACATGCCGGAGGCGGAGATGATGACCTTGGGGGTCGGGTCCATGTTGAGGGCCTTGGATTCCTCGCTGGTCTCCGTCATGCGGAGGTTGGTGAAGTTGAACATGTGGGTCCCATCCTTCACCAGCTTCATGGCATCGTCGTCCAGATAGCCCCGGAGGTCGCCGGTGAAAATGGTGGTGGCCCGCTTGGCCAGGGGGGAGTCGATGTACACGGGGAAGTCCGGGTTGGACTTTACCAGACGGGCGTCCTTGATCTCCCGGATGAAGTACAGCAGCTCCTGGGTGCGGCCCACGGCGAAGGAGGGAATGATGACGTTGCCGCCCTTGGCGATGGTTTCGTCGATGATCTTCGCCAGATCGTCAGTGTAGCTCCACACCTCGGTGTGGTTGCGGTCGCCGTAGGTAGATTCCATCACCACGTAGTCCGCGCCGTGGAAGTGGACGGGGTCCCGGATGATGGGCTGCTTGACGTTGCCCAGGTCACCGGAGAAAATGACCCGCTTCTTCACGCCGTTCTCCGTCAGCTCCATGGCGATGCTGGACGAGCCAAGCAGATGGCCTGCGTCCACGAACTCCAGCTCAACGCCCTCGCACAGATCGACGATCTCGCCGTATTCGCAGGTAGTCATGAACTCCCGGACCCGCTGGGCGTCCTCGATGGTGTACAGCGGCTCCACCTTGGGCGCGCCGGAACGCTCGGCTTTACGGTTTTTCCACTCCGCGTCGGATTCCTGGATGTGGGCGGAATCCAGCAGCATGATGTCCAGCAGCTCCGCCGTCAGCCGGGTCGTCAGGATGCGGCCCTGGAAGCCCTGCTTGATGAGCATGGGGATGCGGCCGGAGTGGTCGATGTGGGCATGAGTCACCAGCACATAGTCGATGGAACCCGCCGCAAAGGGGAATTCGGCGTTGGACACCTCGTCCCGCCCCTGCTGCAAGCCGCAGTCCACCAAGATGCGCTTGCCGTTGATCTCAATACAATGGCAGCTGCCGGTGACGCATTGATCAGCGCCGTAAAAGCTGAGCTTCATAGGGAAACCTCCTTATTTATTTCAAAACATCAAGTCCGCAGGAACTTATTATTTCATATTGTAGCACGGTCCGGCCAAAAGCACAATCAACGTTTTCGATCAAATGTCTGGTTTTTTGTGAAAACAGCCAGCCCGCCCCGGCTATCTGCCGGAGCGGGCTGTGTGTCTTACTGGCTGTTGGAGCCGTCCAGGCCCTCCAGGTAGTGGACGAACTGCTGGGCGGCACGGCCGGAGAAGCCGCCGTGGCGGACCTCCCAGGTGTTGGCCAGGGCCAGGAGCCGCTTCTCGTCCATGGCGATGCCCTGGCGCTGGGCCAGCATCCGGACGATGTCCTGATACTCCTTGGGCGTGGGGGCGTTGTAGTTGATGGAGACGCCGAAGCGGCTGGCCAGGGAGAGCTTTTCCTCCATGGTGTCGGAGCGGTGGATGTCGCCGTTGTGCTCCATGTCCGTGCGGTCGTTCCAGGTCTCCCGGATCAGATGGCGGCGGTTGGAGGTGGCGTAGATCAGCACATTGTCGGGCCGGGTCTCCACGCCGCCCTCGATGACAGCTTTCAGGAATTTGTACTCCACTTCGTTCTCCTCAAAGCTGAGGTCGTCGATGAAGATGATGAAGCGGTAGTTCCGGTTCTTGATCTGGCCCAAAATGGCGGAGAGATCCCCGAACTGGTGCTTGTAGATCTCGATCATCCGCAGGCCACGGTCATAGTACTCGTTGATAAGGGCCTTGACGCTGGTGGACTTGCCGGTGCCGGCGTCGCCGTACAGCAGCACGTTGTTGGCGTGCCTGCCGTCCAGGAACGCCTCGGTGTTGCGGCGCAGCTCCCGCTTTTGCAGCTCATAGCCCAGCAGGTCGTCCAGCACCACGCCGTCGATGTTGCTGATAGGCAGGAACTCCACCTTGTCCGCGCCGCGGCGGATACGGAAGGCCCGGTTCATGGCGAACACGCCGAAGCCGTACCGGCGGTAGTAGTCCGTCAGCAGGCGGAACATCTCCTCCCCACCGGAGGCGGCAGCCAGGGACCGGCGCAGCTCCCGGACCTGACGGCTGACGTCGTGGTTGTAGGTCCGCTCCCGCTTGGGGATGGCGCGATAATCGCAGATGGTGGAAAAGCAGTCGATGCCCAGATCCTTCTCCAGCTTGGAGAAATCATAGTGGAACAGCCGGTGGAACACGGCGAAGTCGCTGACGGCAAAGCCGTTGACGCTGCCCTCGCTGGCCCCGAGCCGCTCGCAGGTGCGGGTAAAGGAGTTTTCGTTGGTCATCAGGACCCAGGTCAGATAGCACTGCCAGAGGTTTTCGTCGAAGCCGCAGTCTGTGCTCAGGTCCAGGATGCGCTTGATCTGTGCGTAGATCCGCCGGATCAAAGCGTCCCGGTCACAGCCGCCCTGCTCCCAATCCCGGAGGATGTCCGCCAGGCGGACCAGGATGCTGTCCTCCCCCAGGTCGCTGTACAGCAGCAGGTGGGCGATCTCACGGTACATAGCGCAGCCCTCCGTCAATCCAGCACGGCGCCCCGGTCGGCGGAGGAGACCAGCTTGGCGTAACGGGACAGGTAGCCGGTCTTGATCTTCGGCTCGAGGCAGACCCATTTGGCCCGGCGGGCCGCCAGCTCCTCGTCGCTGACCTGGACGGAAATGGCGTGGTTGGGGATGTCGATGGAGATGATGTCGCCTTCCTCCACCAGGCCGATGCTGCCGCCGGAGGCCGCCTCCGGGGAGACGTGGCCAATGGAAGCGCCCCGGGTCGCGCCGGAGAAGCGGCCGTCGGTGATGAGGGCCACCTCTTTGTCCAGGCCCATGCCCGCGATGGCGGAGGTGGGGTTCAGCATCTCCCGCATGCCGGGGCCGCCCTTGGGACCTTCGTAGCGGATGACCACCACGTCGCCGGCGACGATCTTGCCGGCGTAGATGGCGGCAATGGCCTCCTCCTCGCTGTTGAACACCCGGGCGGGACCGGAGTGGACCATCATCTCCGGGGCCACGGCGGCCTGCTTCACCACGCAGCCGTCGGGAGCCAGATTGCCCTTCAGCACGGCGATGCCGCCGGTCTTGGTAAAGGGGTCCTCCACAGAGCGGATGATCTCATGATCCCGGTTCACCACACCCTCCAGATTCTCAGCGATGGTCTTGCCGGTACAGGTCAGCAGGCTGGTGTCGATCAGCCGGGCCTTGGCCAGCTCGGCCATGACGGCGTACACGCCGCCGGCCCGCTCCAGGTCCTCCATGTAGGTAAAGCCCGCCGGGGCCAGATGGCACAGGTTGGGGGTCCGGTCGCTGATCTCATTGGCCATGTCGAAGGAAAGTTCAATGCCGCACTCATGGGCAATGGCGGGCAGGTGGAGCATGGTGTTGGTAGAGCAGCCCAGAGCCATGTCGATAGTCTCGGCGTTGTGGAAGGCCGCCTCGGTCATGATGTCCCGGGGGCAGATGTTCTTTTCCACCAGCTCCATGATCTGCATGCCCGCGTGCTTGGCCAGACGAAGCCGGGCGGACCACACGGCGGGGATGGTTCCGTTGCCCCGCAGAGCCATGCCGATGGCCTCGGTGAGGCAGTTCATGGAGTT
>NZ_CANRKH010000064.1 GCF_947631165.1 uncultured Dysosmobacter sp.
GTCTTGATGCCCACGGAGCCGACCTTGCGCATGTCGTTCATGGAGATGATGCCGTCGATCATGGACAGCAGGACCACAGGCACGACGATAAACTTCAGAAGATTGACAAAGATATCGCCAAAGGGCTTGAGATAGTTGGTGGCGATGTCCTTCAGACCGGCGGCGTAGAAAATAAAGCCTACGATGATACCGGCGATGAGGGCGATCAGGATCTGCATGGGAAGGCTGATTTTTTTCTTCATACACTCACCTCATAAAACAAAAAATTCCTCGCGCTTCCTCTTTAAAGAATGGTGTTTTATGTTTTTCACAAAACAGCACACCTTAAATTATCCATATTATACCAAAGGTTGGCGCGGTTGTAAAGCGAATTGCAAAAAACTGCAAAGTTTGTGAAGAAGATGTAAACAAAAGCCTCCGGCTCAGCATTTTGCTGAACCGAAGGCGATGGGTCATTATTCTTTCGCGGCATATCCGCAGAAGCGGATAGCGGCTTTGGCCAGCTCCGCCGTGGGGTCCACGGCAGGGGCGGTCAGACCCAGGGCCTGATAGGCCACAGGCAGCTCTGTGCAGCCCAAAATAAAGTATCCGGCGCCCTGGGCGGTCAGGCGCTCCATCACCGCGGTCATATCTGACCGATACATCTCCGGCGGCGCGCCCGCCTTGACACCCTCATAGATGACCCGCATCAGGGCGTCCTGTTCCTCCGGGCCGGGGACCAGAAAGGGAACTTCCGCGCCCAGTAGAGTCTGCTGGTACAGATCAGCGGCCAAGGTCCCCTTGGTGGCCAGGATGGCGGCGGTCTCGCCGGGGAACCGGGCCTGGCAGGCCCTGGCGGTGGCCTCCAGCATGCTGAGGAAGGGGAGCTTCGTCAGCGCCTGGAGCTGGGGCAGGAAGTAGTGGGCGGTGTTGCAGGGCATGATAATGCAGTCTGCTCCACAGGCCTCCAGCTTCCGCAGGGAGTCGGTCATGGCAGGCAGAGGGTCCGGGCCGCCGGCCAGGATGGCGGCGGTCCGGTCGGGAATGGAGGCGTTGTCGTCGATATAGATGCGAATGTGGTCGCTGTCCCGGGACGCGTCGGTCAGAAGGACGATCTTGCGGAACAGGTCCGCCGTGGCTAGCGGCCCCATGCCGCCCAAAATGCCGATGGATCGTTTCACAGTGCTCACCTCAGCTCCAGAATTCCGGGAACAGCAGCTCGCTGCCCACCTTGACCGTCAGCAGGATCAGCACCAGAATGACGGCGGGGCGGACGATCCTGCTGCCGTTTTTGATGGCAAGCCCCGCGCCGATATAGTGTCCCGCAATAGACGCCGCGGCGGCGATCAGTCCCACGCCGATATATACATATCCGGCGGTCAGGGCGGTAAGCAGGCTGCCGATGTTGGAGGCCAGGTTGATGACCTTGACGCCTCCCGCGGCGTGGCGGGTGTCCAGCTTGGCCAGACGGATGAAGATGATCATCAGGAAGGTGCCGGTACCGGGGCCGTAATAGCCGTCGTAAGCGCCGATAACCAGGGCGGCGGCCCACACGATCAGCGCCTGCTTTCTGGGCTCGATCTCGCCAGGCTCGTCAGGCCAGCTGCGGGTACGGAGGGTCACAAAGGCCACGATAGGCAGCACCACCAGCAGCAGGTATTTCAAAACGGTGTCCGGCGTGTGGTGCTGGAGCCAGGTGCCGCCCATGGAGCCCAGCAGGGCCAGGACGATGGAGGGGGCGAACAGCTTCCAGTGGACATAGCCGTTTTTGATGAATCGGGCGGTGGAGAACACGGTGCCGATGCCGGATGAGAGCTTATTGGTACCCAGGGCGTAATAGGTGGGCAGGCCGGTAAAGGCGATCAGGTAGGTGGGGACGGAGATAATCCCGCCGCCGCCGGCGATGGCGTCCATGAAGGCGGCCAGGAACACGCCGCAGCAGATCAGCAGCACGACCCAGAGGGCAAAGCCGTCGATGGTGACATCCGTAAAAAAAGAGAGGATGGACATGAAAAAACGCCTCCCAAAAAACAGCGGTCCTGCAAAATTCTACTTATTCTAACAAACGCGGCGGATAAAATCAATATGGAGGACAAGAAGAACTGGAAAAAATAACCTGTAAAAATGTGTGGGGAAAGCAAAGAAATTTGCAGGATTTTACAAAGGTCAACAAAAAATATCGTGAAAACAGAGAAGCAATTAGCAATTTAAACCAAAAGCTGAGGGCTTTTTCGACAGGCGTGTTCTTGACGCTGTTTTTTTGACGAAGTATAATAAACTTGACCTCTTGTAAAAAAGACCGACAGTGAAATGCCCGCGGCCTCCCAGAGCGGAGACCGGCGGGGAGAGGAGTTTACATGGCGAAAAACGAACAAGCCCAGCGATTTCATACCGGGACTCTGACGGACGGCTGGCACTGGTTTGGCGCCCATCCGGCGGAGAAGCGCGGAAAACAGGGCTGGAGCTTTCGGGTCTGGGCGCCGAACGCCGCCGGGGTATCCGTTGTGGGCGACTTCAACGGCTGGGACCAGACAGCGAACCGCCTGACCCAAAAGGGAGAGGTCTGGGAGGGCTTTATCCCGGGCCTGGAGGAGTACGCCTCCTATAAATATGCGGTTTTGGGGAGAGACGGCCAGGTACATATGAAAGCGGACCCCTACGGCTTTCATACCGAGACCCGGCCCGCCACCGCCAGCAAGCTGTATGACATCAGCGGCTTCCGGTGGAGCGACAGCACTTTTAAAGAGAAGAAGCACAGGCATCCGGTCTATGACTCCCCCCTGAACATCTACGAGGTGCATCTCGGTTCCTGGCGCAAGCCTATTGATGGGCATGAATTTCTGGATTACCGCACCTTGGGAAGAGAACTGGCGGCCTATGTCAAGGAGATGGGCTATACAGCCATCGAGCTGCTGCCGGTGACAGAGCACCCCCTGGACGACTCCTGGGGCTACCAGTGCACCGGCTACTTTGCCCCGACCTCCCGGTTCGGCACGCCCAAGGATTTCATGTGGTTCGTGAACCATATGCACAAAAACGGCATCTCCGTGATCCTGGACTGGGTACCTGCCCACTTCTGCAAGGACGAGCAGGGCCTCTATGAATTCGACGGCACCTGCTGCTATGAGTACAGCGATCCCAACAAGTGGGAGCACGCCGGCTGGGGGACTCGGGTCTTTGACTACGGGCGGCCGGAGGTGAAGAGCTTTCTGCTGTCCTCCGCCCGCTTCTGGCTGGAGGAGTACCACATCGACGGTTTGCGGGTCGATGCCGTGGCGTCCATGCTGTATCTGGACTATGGCCGGAGCGGGCAGGCCTGGACGCCCAACCAGTACGGCGGGCATGAGAACCTGGAGGCCATCGACTTTCTGCGCCAGCTGAACGCCATGGCCTTTGGCGTGGACCCTGACGTTCTCATGGTGGCGGAGGAGTCCACCGCCTGGCCCATGGTCAGCCGTCCCGCCGACGTGGGGGGGCTGGGCTTCAACCTGAAGTGGAACATGGGCTGGATGAACGACATGTGCCACTATCTGAAAATGGACCCCTGGTTCCGCCAGGACCACCACAAGGATATCACCTTTTCCTTCATGTATGCGTTTTCCGAAAATTTCGTGCTGCCCATCTCCCATGACGAGGTGGTCCACATGAAAGGCTCCGTGGTAGGCAAGATGCCCGGCGACTATATCAACCAGCTCCGCTGCACCCGGGGATTTTACGCCTATCTCCTGGCCCATCCCGGCAAGAAGCTGATATTCATGGGCGCGGAGCTGGGCCAGTGGCATGAGTGGAATTTTAAAGAATCCATCGACTGGTATCTGCTGGAGCGGGAGGAGAACCAACAGATCCACCGATTCTTCAAAGATGCCAACGCCTTTTACAAAAAGGAGCCAGCCCTGTGGGAAATCGACTTTTCCTGGGAGGGCTTTGAGTGGCTGGTGCCGGATGATAACCACAACAATGTAGTGGCGTTTCTGAGGAAGGATAAGAAGGGCCGCGACTTGCTGTGCGCAGTGAACTTCTCGCCAAATACCTATGAAAACTATCGGATGGGTGTTCCAGCCCGCCGAAAGTATATTCCTGTGTTCAATACCGATGAAGACTTTTACGGCGGCGACGGCTTTGGGGATACCATGCCGGTGATGGTGGAGGCCATCCCCTCTCACGGCAAGGACTACTCCGCCGCCATCCGGATCCCGGCCTTCGGCGCGGTATTCCTGCGGGGAGAGGGTGCGTTCCCCAAAACCAGGAAGAAAAAACAGGCAAAGGAGCAGGAGAAATTATGAAAAAAGATTGTGTCGCCATGCTGTTGGCAGGCGGTCAGGGCAGCCGGCTGTATGTCCTCACCAGCAATATGGCGAAGCCCGCCGTTCCCTTCGGCGGCAAGTACCGCATCATTGACTTCCCGCTGTCCAACTGCATCAATTCCGGTATCGACACCGTGGGCGTGCTGACCCAGTACCGACCCCTGGAGCTGAACAGCTACATCGGTTCCGGCCAGCCCTGGGACCTGGACGGCTCCACCGGCGGCGTCCACATCCTGCCGCCCTATCAGGGCAGCAAGGGCGGCACCTGGTACAAGGGTACCGCCAACGCCATCTATCAGAACATCGGCTTCATCGACCTGTATGATCCCGAGTATGTGGTCATCCTTTCCGGCGACCATATTTACAAAATGGACTACTCCGAGATGGTGAAGCGCCATAAGGAGGCGGGCGCCGCCTGCACCATCTCCGTCATGGAGGTGCCCTGGGCCGAGGCTTCCCGCTTCGGCATCATGGCGGTGGACGGCAGCGACATGATCACCGAGTTTGCCGAAAAACCCAAGGAGCCGAAGAGCAATTTGGCGTCCATGGGCATCTATGTGTTCTCCTGGAAGGCGCTGCGGAAGTACCTGACGGAGGACGAAGCGGACCCCAATTCCGAGAACGATTTTGGCAAGAATGTGATCCCTGCCATGCTGAACAACGGAGAGCGGATGGCGGCCTACCGCTTCGACGGCTACTGGAAGGATGTGGGGACTTTGGAGTCCCTGTGGGACGCCAACATGGATATGCTGTCTCCTGAGTCCGGCCTGGATCTGCTGGACGAGTCCTGGCCTATTTATGCCCGCTCCGTCAACGCGCCTCCGGCGTTTTTGAGCACGAACTCCCATGTGACCCACAGCGCTTTCAACCGTGGCTGCGAGGTGAACGGCACGGTGGAGAATTCCGTTCTCTCACCCAATGTGACGGTGGGCGAGGGCGCCCGTGTCAGTTATTCTGTGCTGCTGCCCGGCACCGTGGTGGAGCCTGGCGCGGTGGTGGAGTACGCCATCCTGGGCGAGGAGTGCCGGATCGGCAGAGACTGCCGCGTGGGCGGCACACCGGAGAGCGCCGGCGACGGGGCCTGGGGACTGACGGTCCTGGCGCCCCGCTGCAAGGTGGAAGAGGGCCGCATGGTCCGGCCCGGCTGCATGCTGGATTGCAACGGCGAGGAGGTGTCTAAATGAAAGGCCTGCACGGTATCATTTTTTCCTATGAACGGCGCAACGATCTGCGGGAGCTGGGCGAGATCCGCTCCGCGTCCTCCATTCCCTTCGGCGGCCGCTATCGGGCGGTGGACTTTGCCCTGTCCAACCTGGTGAACGCCGGCGTGACCGACGTGGGCGTGGTGCTCCACGGCCGCTACCAGAGCATGCTGGACCACCTGGGCACCGGCAAGGCGTGGGATCTGAGCCGCAAGCGCGGCGGCCTGCGGGTCCTGCCGCCCTTCAACTATCAGAAGGACTGGGGCGTGATGCCCTTCCGAGGCAAGATCGAGGCCCTGGCGGGCGTCCGCACATATCTGGATACCATCCGCCAGGACTACGTGGCCCTGATGGACGGCGATCTGGTGGTGAACCTGCCCCTGAGCGACATCTATGAGAGCCATGTGGAGTCCGGTGCGGACATCACTGTGGTCTGCGGAAACGACAGCTTTGCCACCGATGACGGTACCTATTTCGAGATGAACGATCAGGGCCGGATCACGGAGGTGCTGTTCCGTCTGAACCATCCCCGGGGCTACCGAGGCCTGGAGGTATACATCCTCTCGACCCAGCTTTTGAAGTCCCTGGTGGACGAGTGCGTGGGCAAAGACCAGTTCAGCTGGCGCCGGGACGTGCTGCAGGCCAAGAAGGACAGCCTGTATCTCCGCAGCTATATCTGGGCGGGCTTTGCTGCCCAGATCCGCTCCGTGCAGGAGTACTATGACCGCAGCATGCAGCTGCTGGACCCCGCTATCCGGGCGGAGCTGTTTACCCAGGAGCGGCCCATCCGGGCCAAGGGCGATGACAAATCCTCCACCTATGTGGGCGCCGAGGGCCGCTGCGTCAACTCCTTGGTGGCTGAGGGCTGCCGTATCGAGGGCACGGTGGAGAATTCTGTCCTCTTCCCCGGCGTGGTGGTGGAAGCCGGCGCCGTGATCCGCAATAGCGTGCTGTTCAAGGAGGATATCGTCCGGACAGGCGCGCAGCTGGCCTATGTGATTGCGGACAAGGATGTGGAAGTTCTGCCGGGCCGGACGCTGATGGGCCATGCCACGTATCCCATCGTGCTGGCAAAGGGCAGTCAGATTTAAGATCCGCAGGGGGGAGCTTGCTCCCCCTTGTGGTTTGCCTGCCGGAGCTTCCGGCAGGCGGGTGAGACTGGAAGGCTTGGAACAGCCGCCCCGTTTCCGGCTGACGGGAATGGAGACGGCGTGCCTTCTCCGGCCGTTTTTGGCGGCCGGGAGGCAAGTACGTAGAAAAGGAGTTTACTTATGAAAATCTTGTATGCGACCAGCGAGGCAGTGCCGTTCTGCAAGACCGGCGGCCTGGCGGATGTGGCGGGCTCTCTTCCCGCCGCCCTGGCGGCGGAGGGCGCGGAAGTGGCAGTGGTGCTGCCGCTGTATCAGCGGGTCAAGGAGAAATTCGGCGAGCAGCTGACCTTTGAGTGCTACGATTATGTGGATCTGGGATGGCGCCACAGCTACTGCGGCCTCTTCTCCCTGGAGAAGGACGGCGTGACCTGGTACTTCCTGGATAATGAGCAGTATTTCAACCGCCCGGACCTGTACGGCTACATAGACGACGGCGAGCGGTTCGGCTTCTTCTCCCGGGCCGTTGTGCGGATGCTGGATCATCTGAAGTTCTGGCCGGAGGTCATACACTGCAACGACTGGCAGACTGCCCTGGTGCCTATTTACCTGAAGGACGACGGCGTGCGGGAGGACAAATATCGCTCCATCAAGACCGCCCTGACGATCCATAACATCGAGTATCAGGGCCGCTATGGCATGGAGGTCCTGGGCGACCTGTTTGGCCTGGACGCGGGCTGGGCCGCCGACGGCACCATCATGATGGATGGCGACGTGAACCTGCTGAAGGGCGCGATCCTGTGCGCCGACGCCGTCAACGCCGTGTCCCCCACCTATGCCAACGAACTGAAGATGGCCTACTTCGCCCACCGGCTGGAGAATATCATGCGCCAGTGTGAGTATAAGCTCTCCGGCGTACTCAACGGCATCGACATGAAGCTGTATGATCCCGCCTCCGATCCCCGCATCACCGCCAACTACTCTCTGGAGGATATGTCCGGCAAGGCGGCCGACAAGGCGCACCTCCAGAAGCTGATGGGCCTGCGGGAGGAACCTTACGTCCCCATCGTGGCCATCGTCAGCCGCTTGGTGTCTCACAAGGGTTTGGACTTGATTTGTGAAGTGCTTCATGATATGATGGAACTTCCGATGCAGCTGGTGATCCTGGGGAAGGGCGACCAGAAGTACGAGGAGTTCTTCCACTGGGCGGGCCAGCAGTATCAGGGCCGCATGTCCGTGCGGCTGGATTACAACGAGGAGCTGTCCATGGCCATCTATGCCGGCGCGGACCTGTTCCTGATGCCCTCCAAGAGCGAGCCCTGCGGCCTGAGCCAGATGATCGCCATGCGCTATGGCACGCTGCCCATCGTTCGGGAAACCGGCGGCCTGAAGGACACCGTGCAGCCCTACGAGGCCTGGCGGGATGTGGGCAACGGCTTTACCTTTGCCAACTATTCCAGCGCAGACATGCTCCACGTGATCCGGGAGGCCGTGTATCTGTACAAGGATTATCCCGACGCCTTCAGCCGCCTGCGGAAGCGGGCCATGGAGCGCGACTTCAGCTGGGCCCGCAGCGCCAAGGACTATCTGCGCATCTATGCCGGTATCACCGGCCAGGTCTTGCCTGTCCAGGAGCGGGAGGATTTCCACCCTTTTGACGGCGCCGCGCCTGCCGCGGAGGCTGAGACTGCGCCTGCCGTAGAGACTGCGGCTGAGGCTGCGTCCGCTGTGGAAAACACAGAGCCGCCCAGGCCCGCCGAAGAGCCTGCGGAGGCGGTGTCCGCGCCTGCCGCGGAAGCCGAAAAGCCGTCTCCCGCGAAAAAGTCCGCCAGGAAGGCTGCCGCGAAGAAGCCCGTAAAAAAAGCCGTGAAGAAAGCGGCCGCAAAAAAGACCGAACCGGCTGGGAAACCGGCTGTTCAGAAAGAAGAAAAATCCGCTAAGAAAGGGCCTGCCGCCAAACGTGCGAAGAAAGCGGCAGAGTAAGGAAGAGCCGCATGACACCATTTACCACAAAATCACTGGAAGAGGCGCTTACCGCCAAGCTGATGCTGAACTTCAGCAAGACACCGGAGGAAGCCACCGATCAGGAGATGATGAAGGCCAGCGCCTTGGTCCTTCGGGACGTGATGGCGATCCGGGGCGTGGAGTCCCGCAAGGTGACCCGCCGCGAGCAGAAGAAAAAGGTCCACTACATGTCTCTGGAGTTCCTGATGGGCCGCAGCCTGATGAAGAACGCCTATAACCTGGAGGTCCTGCCACAGCTGAAGGAGGCGCTGGAGCATCTGGGCTTCAAAGCCGCCGACATCTTTGAGATCGAGCCGGACGCAGGCCTGGGCAACGGCGGTCTGGGCCGCCTCGCCGCCTGCTATCTGGATTCCCTGACGACCCTGGAGATCCCCGCCGCCGGCTATTCCATCTGCTATGAGCTGGGCATTTTCAAGCAGAAGATCGTGGAAGGCCAGCAGGTGGAGCTGCCCGACGACTGGAAAGGCCTTGGCTCCGCCTGGCTGCTGCCCAAGATGGAGGAGGCCGAGGAGGTCCACTTCGGCGGGACCCTCCGGGAATTCTGGAACGACGGCCATCTCCACATCGTCAATGAGAATGCCACCAAGGTCCTGGCTGTGCCGTGCGACATGGTGGTGGCCGGATACGGCACCGAGCATGTCAACGCCCTGCGCCTGTGGGATGCCCGCTCTACCAAGTCGGTGGATATGTCCCTCTTCTCCCAGGGCGAGTATCTGAAGGCCGCCGAGGAGGAGGCCATGGCGGAGACCATCGCCAAGGTCCTCTACCCCGAGGATAACCACTATGAAGGCAAATCCCTGCGGCTGAAGCAGCAGTACTTCTTCGTCTCCGCCACGGTGCAGTCCATCGCTCGGAAGCACTTGGAGACCTTTGGAACATTGAAGAACTTCCATGAGAAGAACGTGATCCAGATCAACGATACCCATCCCGCCCTGGTGGTGCCTGAGCTGATGCGCATTTTCATCGACGAGGCCGGCATGAGCTGGGACGAGGCATGGGACATCACCACCAAGTCCGTGGCCTATACCAACCATACCGTTCTGGCGGAGGCACTGGAGCGCTGGCCCCAGCAGCTGATGGAGAGCCTGCTGCCCCGCATCTGGCAGATCATCACCGAGATCTCCCGCCGCTGGCAGGCGAAGGTGGAGAATTTCTACCACGATCCCGGCAAGACGCAGACCATGGCCATCATCTGGGGCGGCGAGGTCCGCATGGCCAACCTGTGCATCGCTGGCGGCATGGCGGTGAACGGCGTCAGCGGCCTGCACTCCGACATCCTGAAAAAGGACGTGTTCAAGGATGCCTACGGCATGGAGCCGTGGAAATTCCAGAACGTCACCAACGGCATCGACCACCGCCGCTGGCTCAGCGAGATCAACCCCGGACTGGACGGATTGATCCGGGAGCTGACCGGAGGCGACGAGTATCTGCTCCATCCCCTGACTTTGCAGAAGCTGGACGATTATGCCGGAGATAAGGCGGTGCTGGAGCGTTTGGCGGCCATCAAACGGCAGAACAAAGAGGACTTTGCCGTTTACGCCAAAAAGACCCGGGGCGTCATCCTGAACCCGGACTCCATCTTCGACGTGCAGGTGAAGCGGCTCCACGAGTACAAGCGGCAGCTGCTGAATGTGCTGCACATCATTGCGCTGTACCAGCGGCTTCAGGATGACCCCAACGCCGTCACGCAGCCCCACACCTTCCTGTTCGGTGCCAAGGCGGCTCCCGGCTATGCCGTGGCCAAGCGTATCATCCGCCTCATCAACTCCCTGGCGGACGAGATCGACCACAACCCCATCTGCAGGGATAAGCTGCAGGTGGTGTTCCTGGAGAACTACCGGGTGTCCCTGGCCGAGTGTCTGATGCCCGCCAGCGAGGTCAGCCAGCAGATCTCCACCGCCGGCAAGGAGGCCAGCGGCACCGGCAACATGAAGTTCATGATGAACGGCGC
>NZ_CANRKH010000065.1 GCF_947631165.1 uncultured Dysosmobacter sp.
TTCAGAGTACCGTCGGGATTCACGGCCACCTTGCCGGAGGTATCGGGTACTTGCTTGACACAAACAATGATCTTCATAGTCGTTTTTCCTCCTCTTACAGACCCATGTTGGCGGAGATGACGATGCGCTGGACCTCGGAAGTGCCCTCATAGATCTCGGTGATCTTGGCGTCGCGCATCATGCGCTCCATGGGATAGTCCTTGGTATAGCCGTAGCCGCCGAACATCTGCAGCGCCTTGGTGGTGGTCTTCATGGCATGCTCAGAACAGAACAGCTTCGCCATGGCGGCCTCCTTGGTGTAGCGGACGCCCTGCCCCTTCAGAGAGGCGGCCTGATAGGTCAGCAGGCGGCCGGCCTCGCAGCCCAGCTTCATGTCGGCGAAGGTGAACTGGGTGTTCTGGAACTTGCTGATGGGCTTGCCAAACTGGACGCGGCCCTTGGTGTAGTTGATGGCCTCCTCCATGGCGCCCTCGGCGATGCCCAGAGCCTGCGCGGCGATGCCGATCCGGCCGCCGTCCAGAGTCTGCATGGCGATGGAGAAACCCTTGCCCTCGCGGCCCAGCAGGTTCTCCTTGGGAACGATGCAGTCGGTGAACACGATCTCAGCGGTGGGAGAGCCGTGCAGGCCCATCTTCACCTCGTGCTTGCCCACAGAGAAGCCAGGGAAGCTGCTCTCCACGATGAAGGCGGAGATGCCCTTGGTGCCCTTGGTCTTGTCGGTCATGGCGAAAACCACGAACACATCGGCCACATAGCCGTTGGTGATGAAGATCTTGGAGCCGTTCATCACATAGTGGTCGCCCTCCAGCTTGGCCTCGGTCTGGCCCTTGGATGCGTCGGAACCGGCGTTGGGCTCGGTCAGGCAGAACGCGCCAACCTTATGGCCGGTGGTCAGCATGGGCAGATACTTGGCCTTCTGCTCCTCGGTGCCATGGGTCAGGATGGGGTCGCAGCACAGGCCGTTGTGGGTGGCCACGATGTCGCCGGTGGAGGCGCACTGCTTGCTCAGCTCCTCGATGCAGATGGCGGAAGCCAGGGGGTCGGCGCCGGCGCCGCCGTATTCCTTGGGAACGCACATGCCCATGACGCCCAGGTCGAACAGCTTCTCGATGTTCTCCCGGGGATACAGGGTCTTTTCGTCGGTCTCAGCAGCGATGGGCTTCACTTCATTCTCGGTGAAATCCGCCATCATCTTCCGGATCAGCTGGTGCTCACGGCTCAGATTGAAATCCATGATGTTTACTCCTTATATCAAAATTTGGAAACGCAAGTTAATTGGGGCGGACGGATAGAATCCGCCGCTGCAGGATCTGTTGCGGGCGGGCTTTGCCTGCCCGCAACTCCACTGCCCGCGCCACTGGGCGCGGCTCCCTCGCCGCGCGAGGAGAAACCGGCAAAGCGCCGCCTGCTGCGGATGAAGCGAGCCGGTTTCGGGGAAGTGCCCCGGTTTGAAGGCTTCATGGAGGTCCTCAAACCGGCCGGCACGACGGTGGATCAGTCCTTGATGCCGGCGATATCCTTGGCAAACTGCTTCTTGCCCTGGATGTTGCCCTGGCGGGCGATCATGATGCGCTGGGCCTGGGGAGAACCGGCGCCGTGCATGGACTCGGTGCGGTAGCCCACGGCGGCGGCGCCCAGGCACATGTTCTCCAGGAACCGCATGACGCGCTGGCGGTCCTCGGTGGAAACGCCCTCCCGGGCAGCGAAGAACTTGTTGCAGATCTGGCCGATGGTCTCGCCGTTGCGGCCCACCACGGTGTCGCTGTTGAAGTCCTTCTGAGAGGGCATGGTGACCATCAGGCCGCCTGCGATATCCTCCGCCAGGCGGACGATCTCATAGGGGAACCGGGTGACGTTCTGCTTGCACACGTTGGCCAGCAGCAGGTCGATCTGATAGTTGCCCGCCTTGGTCTTGAAGCCCTGGGCGGAGCAGGCGATGCCGCAGCAGAACAATGTCTCGTTCAGGTGGGTCATCTCGATCAGCTTATCCTTCACGGCGCTGGCCTTCTCCACCCCGTTGTACTCGGCGGCGAGAGCCGCGGCGCCGATGACCACGTCGCCCACGCCCACCTTGCAGCCGCCGTAGGACTGGCGGTGATACCCGGCGAAGCGCTCCACGATCATGCCGGCGAACTCATACTCGCCGTTCAGGAAGATGTACTCATTGGGGATGAACACATGGTCCAGCACCACCAGGGCCTCCTGGCCGCCGAACTTGGCGTTGCCCACGTCGATGGAGGCGTCCTCCTCCAGCTTCCGGGTGTCGCAGGACTGACGGCCGTAGATCATGTACATGCCCTCAGCGTCGGTGGGACAGGCGAAGGAGACGGCCCAATCCTTGTCCGCCTCGCCCATGGAGATGGTAGGCATGAAGATGTGCCAGTGGCTGTTGATGGAGCCGGTCTGGTGGCACTTGGCGCCGCAGACCACGATGCCGTCGGGGCGGCGCTCCACGACATGGACATACATGTCGGGATCAGCCTGCTGGCTGGGGGCCTTGGAGCGGTCGCCCTTGGGATCGGTCATGGCGCCGTCCACGGTCAGGTCGTTGTCCTGCACCATGGTCAGGAACTTCTTGAAGTTCTCGTGATAGTGCGTGCCGTACTTCTCGTCGATCTCAAAGGTGGTGGAGAATACAGCGTTGAAAGCATCCATGCCCACGCAGCGCTGGAAGCAGGAGGCCGTCTTCTGGCCCAGCAGGCGCTGCATCTTCACCTTGTTCATCAGGTCCTCGGTGGACTGGTGCAGGTGGGTGAAGCGGTTGATGGTGTGGCCGGTCAGGCTGGACTTCACGGTCATCAGGTCCGCGTACTGGGGATCCTGGGCCAGGGCGTAGGTCATGGCGACGCAGTTGATACTGGGACGGATCATGGGATGGTCCACCCAGTTCTCGATCTTCTCGCCGAACATATACACCCGGGTGTTCAGCTTGCGCAGGCTCTCGATATACTCCTGTGCGGTCATTAATGCCATTTCGTTTTCCTCCTCAAAAGATTGGGGTCCTTAGGTCTATATCAGGCGGGGGGAGGGACGTCCTGTCCAATGGAATACGTTTTGCACGAATTCACTTCGGGCAAAACACCTCTGCCCGCCGCGGCGACACGTTCGCCGTGCGAACGTGAGGGGGTTCAGCGGAGCCGGGCCGGAGGCACGGCGGAGCGTCTAAGGGGGACGCAGTCCCCCTTGGACTTAAGCAAGTCCCATCAGTTCATCACGGAAAATACGCTCATCCATGAGCTTCAGATCCTCGGCGATCTTCGGCATGAATTCCATCTGGTCCAGGACCTGGGTCTGGAGGTCGATGCCCGGGGCGATCTCGATGAGGGTCACGCCCTCGGGGCGCAGCTCGAACACGGCGCGCTCAGTGATGTACAGGACCGGCTGATGCACCTTGTTGGCGTAGGTGCCGGAGAAAGTGATGTGCTCCACCTGGTTGACGAACTTCTTCTTGGCGCCCTCCTGGGTGATGACCAGCTTGCCGTCCACGCACTCGGTCTTGAGGCCCTTGGCAGTGAAGGTGCCGCAGTAGACCACCTTCTTGGCGTTCTGGGTGATGTCGATGAAGCCGCCGGCACCCGCCAGACGGGTCCCGAATTTGGAGACGTTCAGGTCGCCGTTGGGGGCCGTCTCGGCCAAGCCCAGGAAGGCCACGTCCAGGCCGCCGCCCTGGTAGAAGTCGAACTGGACGTTGTGGTCCAGAATGGCCATGGAGTTGGCAGCGCCGCCGAACTGGGTCCCGCCATAGGGCACGCCGGCGATAGAGCCGGCCTCCACCGTCAGGGTCATTTTGTTGGAGATGCCCTCCTCAGCCGCCACGTTGGCGATCTTCTCCGGTGCGCCGGTACCCAGGTTCACGATGGCGTCCTGGGGCAGCTCCATGGCGGCCCGGCGGGCGATGATCTTCTTGGCGTCCATGGGAATGGGGGGGATGTCGTCCACAGGGATGCGGAACTCACCGCTGAGAGCGCCGTCATAGGGCATGCCCAGGCACTGGAGGTTGTCCTCGATGGAGCCCACCACGATGGCGTCCACATAGATGCCGGGGATCTTCACCAGGCGGGGGTCCAGAGATCCGCCCTGGACGATCTTCTCCACCTGGACGATGACCTTGCCGCCGGAGTTCTTGGTGGCCTGGCACTGGGCGGTGACGTCCAGAGGGCCGATCTCACGGTGAACAGTGCAGTTGCCGTACTCGTCGGCATAGCTGGCGCGGACCAGGCACACATCGATGGGGATGGGTTTGTACAAAAGCCGCTCCTCGCCTTCGATCTCCACCAGCTTCACCAGGTCCTCCTTGGTGCACTCGTTCAGCTTGCCGCCGCCGTTGCGGGGATCCACGAAGGTATAAAGGCCCACGTGGGTTATGGTGCCGATGTTGTGGGCGGCAATGTCACGGTACATGTGGGTTATCACGCCCTGGGGCAGGTTATATGCCTCCAGCTTGTTCTGGAGGGCCAGCTCGCCCAGCTTGGCGGCGCGGTCCCAATGGCCGCCCACCACGCGCCTGCACATACCCTCGTGGCCGAAGTGGTCGCCGCCGGTGCCGTCCCGGTGGCCCTGACCGGCCGCAAAGAACAGCGTCAGGTCTCGGGGATGACCGGTCTCGACAAAGCGCTGCTCCAGCGCCTTGGTCAGCGCCTCGGGGCAGGCGCAGCTCACAAAGCCGCCGGTGGAGACGGTGTCGCCGTCGTTGACCATCAGCGCCGCTTCCTCTGCGGTGATGACTCGAACTTTCTTCATATCAAATGCCCTCTTTATATATGTAGTATCAAAATGGATAATTGATAATTAGCAGCAGCCGCTCACTTGTTCTGGAAGTGCTTTTCCTTGCGCTTTTCCAGGAAGGCGCTCATGCCCTCCTTCTGGTCGGCGGTGGCGAAGCACATGGCGAACAGCTCGTTCTCCAGAGCAATGCCGTCGTCAATGTCCATCTGCATGCCGCGGTCGATGCAGGCCTTGGAGTACTTCACAGCGATGGGGGCGTTGGCGGTGAAAGACTTGGCCATGGCGATGGCACCGTTCAGCAGCTCCTCGGGAGCGTACACGGCATTGACCAGGCCGATCTCCTTGGCCTCGGCGGCGCCGATGACCCTGCCGGAGAAGATCAGCTCCTTGGCCTTGGCGATACCCACACGGCGGGGCAGACGCTGGGTGCCGGAGAAGCCGGGGGTGATGCCCAGGCCCACCTCAGGCTGGCCGAACTTGGCGCCGCCCTTGCCTTCGGCGTTGGGGCCGGCGGCCAGGATGATGTCGCAGCTCATGGCGATCTCGCAGCCGCCGCCCAGGGCAAAGCCGTTCACCGCGGCGATGGTGGGGATCTCCAGCTTCTCGATGCGGCGGAACAGGGCGCTGCCCCGCTGGCCCCACTTGCGGCCGCCGGCCACATCCAGGGGATACTGCTCGCCGATGTCGGCGCCGGCCACGAAGGAGCGGCCCTCGCCGGTGAGGATCATGGCGCCCAGAGAGGCGTCCTGCTCGACCTCGGTGATGACCTGCTCCAGCTCGGAAATGACGGTGGAGTTCAATGCGTTCAGCGCTTCGGGACGATTGATGGTGACAATGGCAATATTGTCCTGCTTCTCGTAACGAACGGTCTGATACATGACTTGGTTCCTCCTTTAATTTTGATGCGGGCCGCGCCGCCGGGCAGCGCGGCTCCCATTTGGTCCTGACTGAAATTATAGCAAATTCCGTGCCAGCTTCGCAAGGGCAATTTTTCCCGCCAGTGGGGATTTTTTGTGCGATATGACCGGCTCCCGCCGCTTTTTTTGTGGATTCATTGCGTGATATTTGCCAATCATTTGGGGGGCTATTCACTTTTGAATAGACCGTTTTTGCGTTTCCTCCAGGAAAAAACGAGATGGTTTTTGTGCGGAGCAGATAAAATCTCCCACAAAATTCTGTACGTTTCGCCCGTTTTTTTCTGGTCCCTCCCCCTTCCTATTCATTTTTGAATATGGTATACTCATAAATGAATAGTTCCCGGCGGTGCCGGGGTCAGAAAGCTGGTGAAGCGCTTTGTCAAATTCCACGAATTTCTCCGATCTGTTTGACAAGGATATCAATCTCAAGGGCCTGTTCGACATCATCAATCCTGAGAACAACCTGGTGCTGGCAGACGACATGATGCTCTCCGACGCTCAGGGGATCATCCTGCGGGTCAGCGAGACCTATGAGAAGAACTTCGGCTTCGCCCACGACTCCATCGTGGGCAAGTCCGCCTTTGACCTGGAGGCAGACGGCACCTTCACGCCCTGCATCACAGCGGAGGTCATCCGGCAGAAGCGGAAGATCACCGCCACCCAGACCATCAACCGCGACTTCAAAAACGTGATGACCGTGGGCATCCCCCTGTTCGACAACCAGGGGGAGCTGAAATACGCTGTGTGCTTCAACACCGTGTCCATGGAGCAGATCAACACCATCCAGCAGAATTACCGCCACTTGCAGGATTCCTTACAGCAGTATTCCGAAGAGATCGCCGAGCTGCGGACACGGGCCACCTCCACCAGCCTGATCTTCCGCAGCGCGCCTATGCAGCGGCTGTGGACCCTGATGCAGAACACCGCCAACACCAAGGCCAATATCCTCATCACCGGCGAGACCGGTGTGGGCAAGAGCGCCGTGGCCAAAGCCATCCACGCCATGAGCAACCGGGCCGACGGCCCCTTCATCGAGGTCAACTGCGCCGTGCTCCATGAAAATCTCATCGAGTCGGAGCTGTTCGGCTATGAGAAGGGCGCGTTCACCGGCGCCTCCTCCTCCGGCAAGATCGGCAAGATCGAGCTGGCCAACCACGGGACATTGTTCCTGGACGAGATCGGCGAGCTGCCGCCCCACATCCAGTCCAAGCTGCTGCAGCTGATCCAGGAAAAGACCATCGAGCGGCTGTCCGGCACCAGGAAGATTGAGCTGGACTTCCGCCTGATCGTGGCCACCAACCGTAATCTGGAGGAAGCGGTGCAGCGGGGCCTGTTTCGCTCCGACCTCTTTTACCGGCTGAATGTCATCCGCATCCACATCCCGCCTCTGCGGCTGCGGGTCGAGGACATCTTCCCCCTGGCCCATCAGTTCCTGGCCCGGTTCTGTGGGGAATACGGCAAGGCGCTGACCTTCAGTCCCCGGTTCCTGGCGTTTTTGGAACAATACGACTGGCCCGGCAACGTGCGCCAGCTGGAAAACCTCATCGAACGGCTGGTCATCACCGTGCAGGACCCCATCATCGACGTGACCCACCTGCCGGTGGAGTACACCGGCGAGGCGGTGACGCCGGCGGAGCTGCTGGCCCGGAGCGGGACTCTGGCGGAACGGATGGACGCCTACGAGGGGCAAATCATCCGGGACGCCTACCGCCGCTGCGGCACCACCGTGGCGGTGGCCCGGGAGCTGGGCATCTCCCAGGCCACCGCGGCCCGGAAGGTAGCCAAATATGTGGCCAGAGAGGACGGTGGCAGAGCATGAGTCTGATCTCTCTGAAAGCCGACCTGCGGCAGGAGCTGAAGCTGACCCCTCAGCTGCTGCAAAGCATGGAGATCTTGCAGATGAACTCCCAGGAGCTGCTGGAATACCTGGGCCGGGCTGCTGAGGAGAATCCCGTGCTGGAGCAGGAGGACGCCCATGACCTCCGCAGCGCCTACGAGGAGCTGCGGCAGAAGGCCAATTGGATCGATGGCGGCGTATACGGCGCCACTTTCACCCACGAGGGCGGCGACTTCCCGGAGCGGGGGCGCGTGGACCGGGAGACTGAGAGCCTGTCCGCCTTCCTCTGCGACCAGCTGGAGCGGAAGCGGCTGCCCAAGCCCCTGCTGGCCCTGTCCCAATACATGGCCCAGCTGGTGGACGAGGACGGCTATCTCACTGCCGAGGACCTGGAGAGCCTGACGGACCTGAAGATCCCCCAGCCCCTCATCGACCAGGCGCTGGAAGCTCTCCAAGGGCTGGAGCCCGCCGGCGTGGGCGCCCGGAGCCTGTCGGAATGCCTGCTGCTGCAGCTCTCCCGCCGGAAGGACGTGTCCCCCACGGTGCTGGACGTGGCCGCCCGGTTCCTGCCAGAGTTGGGCCGGAAGCACTACGGGGCCATTGCCCGGGAGCTGGGCGTCGCCGTGGAGGAGGTCCAGGCGGCGGAGCGGGTCATCGCCGGACTGGAGCCCCACCCCGGCCAGGCCTTCCAGCCGGCGGAACCAACCGTGTATGTACGGCCCGACATCTTCATTGTGGAGCTGGACGGGAAATTGCAGGCGGTTCTGAACGAATATTACCTGCCCCGGGTATCCGTCAGTACTTACTACGCAAAGCTGCTGAAGGAATCCGATGAAAAGGAGACCCGCGCGTATCTGCAGCAGAAGATGCAGCAGGCCAAATGGCTGCTGAACAGCCTGGAGCGCCGGGGAACGACGCTCCGCCGCTGCGCCAATGCCATTCTGGAGGCCCAGCGTCCCTTTTTCGCCGGCCAGACCGGGGCGCTGGCCCCCATGAGCCTCAGCTCCCTGGCGGAGTCCCTGGAGCTGCATCCCTCCACCGTCTCTCGGGCGACCCGGGAGAAATATCTCCAATGCCGCCAGGGCACCTATCCCCTGCGGTACTTCTTCAGCCGGGAGGTGGGCGCGCCGGGCTGCTCCCGGCAGGCGGTGAAGCAGCGGCTGCTGACCCTGGTACGGGAGGAGGACCCCAGCCATCCCCTCAGCGACCAGCGCCTGTGCCAGCTCCTGGCGGAGAGCGGCATGGCAGTAGCCCGCCGGACCGTGGCCAAATACCGCATCGAGCTGGGGATCAGCTCCTCGTCGGCCAGACGGCGGTAGAGGGCTTATCCCCATGGATATGCGAAGGGACAGCCGTTCAGAACCATCAGGCTGTCGAAAAAGCCTCGCAGAGTTCGCGCCCGCAGGCGCGAAAGGGATTTGATCTGTTTTTTCCGGCGGCGTGTACGTCAGAAAAAACACCTCTCGGCCTGCAAACGTGCGAGTTGTCCGCTTGGGCGGACAACGAGTGCGCTGCGGCAGGCCGCAGCTTCCTCGAAAAAGTGGCTATGCCACTTTTTCGACAGTCAGGACAGCCGTCCAGAACGGCTGTCCCCCTTTTGGGCTCAGGCGAAGCTCACCACGGTGCCGGTCTTTCCGTCCAGAGCGTCCAGCGCCCGGTCCAGACTGGTGATAATGGCCCGCCTGCCGGGATTGGCCCGGACAAATTTCATGGCCGCCTCCACCTTGGGCAGCATGCTGCCCACGCCGAACTGGCCCTCCTCCACATAGCGGGCGGCCTGGGCCAGGCTGAGGCGATCCAGGTCCCGTTGGTCGGGCTTTCCAAAGTTGACGGCCACCTTCTCCACCTCCGTCAGGATCAGCAGCGCGTCGGCGTCCACCTGCTCCGCCAGCAGCTCTGCGGCGAAGTCCTTGTCAATGACCGCCGCGACCCCCTCCAGGGTCCCGTCGGGATTCTCCACCACCGGGATACCGCCTCCGCCGCAGGTGATGACGATGGCGTGGTCCCACAGCAGCCGGACGGCGCCGATCTCCACGATCCGCCTGGGGAGAGGCGACGCCACGACCCGCCGCCAGCCCCGCCCCGCGTCCTCCCGCAGAACGTAGCCCTTCTCCCGCTCCAAGGCTCTGGCCTCCTCTTCCGTATAGAAGCCGCCGATGGGCTTGGTTGGCTGCTGGAAGGCCGGGTCCTGCCGGTCCACCACCACCTGGGTCGTGAGGGACACCACCGGGTAATTGCGGTCCCGAGCCGCCAGGGCGTATTTCAGCGCCTGCTGGATGTGATAGCCGATATAGCCCTGGCTCATGGCGCCGCAGACGTCGAAGGGCATGGGCGGCACCGTGTCCCTGGCGGTCTCACTGGCCAGCAGGATCCGGCCCACCTGGGGACCGTTGCCGTGGACGATGGCCATTTCATAGCCCCGGCGGCTGATCTCAGCGATGTGGGCGGCGGTCTGCCGCACCACCTCCAGCTGGGCCTGGGCGGTGGGGGCGGAATCCTTGGACTGCAGCGCGTTGCCGCCCAAGGCAATGACAAGTTTTTCAGGCATGGCATGTGACTTCCTTTCCGTGCGTTTGTGTCTATGGCAACCTTCAGAAATAATGGCAGCAAGGGAGGTTGGTGGAGGTGGTACAGAACAAGGAGGACGGCACAGGCGGGCTGACGCCCGCCAAGGAGGAAGACGCAGTTATGTGCTGCCTGTATCCGCCGAACTGCTGTCAGTATTTTTGAATGTTGCTATAGTCTGTGCGAAAAGCGGGCGGCTCATGCGCACAGGAAGGGAAATCCGGCGCCGCGCCCTTCCAGCCCTGCCTCCGGCATGGGACGCGGCCAGGCGTTTTTCCAGCGCAAACATTTGCGAAATCATCTGCTGTCGGCATCCGATCCATAGAAATGGGCGGCGATATCCCCAAAAAGCGCAGTCATCTTTGTTGAAACAGACAAAAAGCATTTGAAACTGCAACTTATGTAGGATTACAATACATATTAGACAGTTGAATAAAAAAGGATGAAGGATAAAGCCTCATCGGTTAAAGTTGAG
>NZ_CANRKH010000066.1 GCF_947631165.1 uncultured Dysosmobacter sp.
CCAAGAAATACGGCGTGGACTTCACCTTGCGAAAGGACAAGACCACCCAGCCGCCCCACTACATCGTGATTTTCAAGTCACGGGACGCGGACAATCTGGAACAGGCTTTCAAGGAGTTCACGGCCAAGAAGCTGACACGGGAGGCCAAGCCCTCCATCCGCAAGGCGCTGTCCGTCCTGCGGGAAGCGGCGGGCCGGAGTGTCCAGAGAGCCAAGGAGAAAATCAGAGATAGGGGGATGGAGCTGTGAAACCTGACCTGAAAAAGCTGGTAATTCTCAACCTGCCCTATCTGCTGTTTGTGTACTTGTTCGGCAAGGTAGGCGAGGCGTACCGGCTGGCGGCGGGGGCTGACCTTACCCAAAAGCTGCTCCACTTCACGGACAGCCTGGCGGCGGCGTTCTCCAACGGCCTGCCTAGCTTCCACCCCTTTGACCTGTGTATCGGTGTGGCGGGGGCGGTGTTGGTGCGGCTGGTGGTCTATTTCAAGGGCAAGAACGCCAAGAAATACCGCCACGGTATGGAGTATGGCAGCGCCCGTTGGGGCGGAGCCAAAGACATAGCACCTTACATCGACCCCGTGTTTGAAAACAACATCCTGCTCACACAGACGGAACGGCTGACGATGAACGGCAGGCCCAAAGACCCCAAGACCGCCCGGAACAAGAACGTGCTGGTGATTGGCGGTTCCGGCAGCGGCAAGACGAGATTTTTTGTTAAGCCCAACCTTACGCAAATGCACAGCTCGTATTGCATCACTGACCCGAAAGGGAGCCTGTTGATTGAGGTTGGACAGCTTTTGAGGCGGGGCGGCTATCAGATCAAGGTATTAAATACGATCAACTTTTCCAAATCCATGCGGTACAACCCGTTCGCCTACCTGCACAGCGAAAAGGACATTTTGAAGCTGGTAAATACCATCATCGCCAACACCAAGGGCGACGGGGAAAAATCGGCAGAGGATTTTTGGGTGAAGTCCGAACGGCTCTTTTACACCGCCCTGATTGGCTACATCTGGTACGAGGCCCCGGAGGATGAAAAGAATTTCGCCACTCTGCTTGAAATGATTAACGCTTCCGAGGCCAGAGAGGACGACGCCGAGTTCCAGAGCCCCGTGGATGAAATGTTCGCCCGGCTGGAAGAAAAGGAGCCGGAGCATTTCGCCGTCCGGCAGTACAAGAAATTTCTGCTTTCGGCTGGCAAGACCCGGAGTTCCATCCTTATTTCCTGCGGGGCCAGATTAGCCCCGTTCGACATTCAGGAAGTCCGTGAGCTGATGGAAACCGACGAAATGGAGCTGGACACCCTGGGCGACCGCAAAACGGCGCTGTTTCTGATTATGAGCGACACGGACACGACCTTTAACTTTATTCTGGCGATGCTGCAAAGCCAGCTTATCAATCTGCTGTGCGACCAGGCCGACGACGTATACGGCGGGAGGCTTCCCGTCCATGTGCGGCTGATCTTGGACGAGTTCGCCAACATCGGGCAGATACCCAACTTTGACAAGCTAATCGCCACCATCCGAAGCCGGGAAATCTCGGCTTCTATTATTTTGCAAAGTCAATCGCAGTTAAAGACCATCTACAAGGACGCCGCCGACATCATCAGCGACAACTGCGACTGTACTTTATTTTTGAGCGGTAGGGGCAAGAACGCCAAGGAAATCTCCGATGCGCTGGGCCGGGAAACCATTGACAGCTACAACACGTCGGAGAACCAGGGCAGCCAAACGTCCCACGGACTGAACTATCAAAAATTGGGAAAGGAGCTGATGTCACAGGACGAAATCGCCGTGATGGACGGCGGAAAGTGTATTTTGCAGGTGCGTGGTGTGCGTCCCTTTTTCAGCGAGAAATACGACATCACCCGGCATCCGCAGTACAAATACCTCTCCGACGCCGACAAGAAGAACGCATTTGACGTGGACAGGTATCTTGCCGCCATGCGCCGCAGACGGCAGCAGGTGGTGGCGCAGGAGGAAGTCTTTGACCTCTACGAGATCGACCTGTCGGACGAAGAAGAACCCGGCGAAGCCGCCAACGAATGAGGCGGCAATCCAACAACAACATTTTTTGAAATTATGGAGGTAATTTTATGGAATTTTTCACTTCTGCTATCGACGTTTTGCAGACCCTCGTTGTCGCCCTGGGCGGCGGACTGTGCGTGTGGGGCGGCATCAATCTCCTGGAGGGCTATGGGCAGGACAACCCTGGGGCCAAATCGCAGGGTGTCAAGCAGCTTGTCGCCGGGGGCGGCGTGGCCCTGATTGGCATTACCCTGGTTCCCCTGCTGGCTAGCCTGCTGTCCACTCCCTGATGCTTCTCGCTAAATCCTCTCACGACCTCCCGCCTCCTGCGGGGGGCCGTGGGAAAGGAGGTGCTTTCTCTTGATACTGGACTGGCTGGAAGAATGGTTCAAGGGTGTGCTGATTGACGGCATCACCAGCAACTTGACCGGCCTCTTTGACACGGTGAATACCAAAGTCGGGGAAATCGCCGCCGACGTGGGAGCCACGCCGCAGGGCTGGAACAGCGGTGTGTTCAATATGCTCCACAATCTCTCGGAAACGGTGATCGTCCCCATCGCCGGGGCCATTCTTGCCCTTATCATGTGCTACGAGCTGATACAGCTTATCGCAGAAAAGAATAACCTGCATGATGTGGATAGCTGGATGATGTTCCGCTGGGTATTCAAATCCGCCGCCGCTATCATCCTTGTGTCCAACACCTGGAACATCGTCATGGGCGTGTTTGACGTGACGCAGAGCGTTGTCAATCAGAGCGCCGGGGTGATTGTCGGCAATACCAGCATTGACATTACATCCGTCGTCACCGACCTGGACACCCGGCTTTCCGCTATGGACATCGGCGGTCTGCTGGGGCTGTGGTTCCAATCCCTCTTTGTGGGGCTTACCATGAACATCCTGTCCATCTGTATCATGCTGGTGGTCTATGGCCGGATGATTGAAATATACCTTGTGACCTCGTTAGGCCCTATCCCCCTTGCCACGATGGGCAACAGCGAATGGCGGGGCATGGGCCAAGGCTACCTGAAATCCCTGTTTGCCCTGGGCTTTCAAGCGTTCCTTATCATGGTGGTAACGGGCATTTACGCCGTGCTGGTGCAGGGTATCGCCCTCTCCGCCGACGTGTCTGGGGCCATATGGGGCTGTATGGGCTACACGGTGCTGTTGTGCTTCTGCCTGTTCAAGACCGGGAGCATCGCCAAGGCCGTGTTCGCCGCCCACTAAAGGAGGCTTGATAATTGAGGCAGTTTACATTGGCATCCTTATTCGACGGCATAGGGGGCTTTCCCTACGCCGCTTCTTTTTACAACATAGCGTCCCTGTGGGCCAGCGAGATCATGCCGGCCTGCGTGTCGGTGACGAAAAAGCACTTTCCCGACATGGCCCACGCCGGGGACATCACCCAGCTTCACGGCGGGAAACTTCCCCCTGTGGACATCGTGACCTTTGGCAGCCCGTGTCAAGGGCTGTCGCTGGCGGGCCAGCGCCGGGGGCTGGCGGACGAGCGGAGCGGCCTTTTCATGGAGGCCATACGGATAATTGATGAAATGAGGGAGGCGACACATGGCAGATACCCCAAGTTCGCGCTGTTCGAGAACGTCCCCGGCGCTCTGTCGTCCGCAGGAGGACGTGATTTTGCGGCTGTACTGCAATCGTTCACAAAGACCCAAATTCCAATTCCTCGATCTGGAAAGTGGGCAAACGCCGGAATGGTCCGAGGCGGAGGCGTTGATCTCGCTTGGTGCGTGTACGACGCCCAATATTTCGGCACAGCACAGCGGCGCAGGCGTCTGTTTCTTGTCTGCGATTTTACAGGACGATGTGCCGGAGAAATACTCTTTGTCCCCAAAAGCCTGCGCCGGTATTTTGAGGCGGGCGGAACGCCGAGGCAAGGACTTGCCGCCTTTACTGAAAGCGGCGCTGATACAGCAGGCAGGCAACTGGTGACGCCCCCAGCCGTCACGATGCGTATTCGGTGCGGCTGTGAGGGCGGCGGCAAAGGCCCCCTGCTCCAAGTGGAGAAAAGCGGGACGCTGGCGACGGGGAACGATCAATACCTGTTCGCTCCGCAGACGGTGGAGATTTTGAACGATCAGGGCGGGGCCTCTCTGACGGTGGAGCGTTCCGGCCTTTCTCCCACCCTCCGCAGCCAGACCCACGGTAATCTGCCTGTGGTGGCCGCTGGCGTTGACTTACAGCAGATCACCAGCAAGACCAACCGTTCCACCCTGAAACCCGTCCAGCCCACCCTATGCGGGACGGGACAGCCCCATGTGGTGACGATGTCGACGGGGCAGGCCAACGCGGAAGTGCTGGCCGACATCGCCCCCACCCTCAACTGCAACCACGAACAGCCCCTTTTGGTGCATCCGCAGATCGCCGGGACGCTGTGTGCCTCCGGCGCTGGCCTCTCCCGGCCCGCTGGTATGGGGAGCGAAACCGACTTCTGCATCACCCGTTACACCGACCTGATCGTGCGCCGTCTGACGCCCCTTGAATGTGAAAGATTGCAGGGCTTCGGAGATTTTTGGACGGAGTTCGGCCATGACGGGCGGGCTGTCAGCGATGCCAGCCGCTATCAAATGCTGGGAAATTCTATCGCCGTCCCCTGCGTGGCCTATATCATGCAGGGCATCTATCAAGTGTTGGAAAGGAGGTATTGACCTATGGCCTATGTGTCCGTCCCCAAGGACTTGACCCATGTAAAAAGCAAGGTGCTGTTCGGCCTGACGAAACGGCAGATCGTATGCTTCGGGGCGGCGCTTCTAATGGGCTTGCCGCTCTTTTTCCTTTTGCGGGGCAGCGTCCCTACCAGCGCCGCCGCTCTGGTGATGATCTTCGCCATGCTCCCCGGTCTGCTGTTCGGGCTGTACGAGAAGCACGGCCAGCCGTTGGAGGTGGTGATCGGGCAGATCGTCCGAAACCGCTTCCTCATGCCCAAAGTCCGGCCCTATCAGACCAACAACCTTTACGCCGCATTGGAGCGGCAACACAGAATGGAAATGGAGGTGAAAGCGATTGTCCAAAAAGGAAATCATAAACGAAAAACCGCAAAAGCTGACCCGCGCCCAACGCCGGGAGATTGACGCCGTAATCCGTAAGTACAAGGGCGACGGCAAGCCCCATACGGCCCAAGACAGCATCCCCTATGAGGTCATGTATCAGGACGGCGTTTGCAGGCTGAACCGGCTGTCTTTCTCCAAGTGTATTGCGTTCTCCGATACGAACTATCAGCTTGCCCAGCCTGACGACCGCACGGCCACCTTTGAATACCTCTGCGACCTCTATAACTATGTGGACGCCTCTATCCATGTCCAATTTTCCTTTGTCAACCGCAGAACAGACCCGGCGCAGTACGCCCGCAGCTTTGAGATCGCCCCGCAGGGGGACGACTTCGACGACATCCGGGCCGAGTACACCGGCATCCTGCAAAGGCAGTTGACACGGGGCAACAACGGCATTGTCAAAACCAAGTATCTGACGTTCACCATCGAGGCGGACAACCTGAAAGCGGCGCGGGCGAGGCTGGAACGCATTGAAACCGACCTGCTGGGCTACTTCAAGATGATGGGAGCCGCCGCCCGCGTCCTGGATGGGGCGGAACGGCTGGAAGTGCTTCACGGCGTATTCCACCCGGACGGTGAGGTGTTCCGCTTTGATTGGAGCTGGCTTCCTCCCTCCGGCCTGTGTACCAAGGACTTCATCGCCCCGTCCTCCCTCCGCTTCGGGAACAGCCGTATTTTCGGCATGAGCGGCAAGTACGGAGCGGTGAGCTTCCTGCAAATCCTGGCCCCGGAGTTGTCCGACGAAATGCTGGCGGACTTCCTGAACACGGAAAACGGCATTGTCGTCAACCTCCATGTGCAGGCTATCGACCAGACCGAGGCCATTAAGACGGTCAAGCGGAAGATCACCGACCTGGATGCCATGAAGATACAGGAGCAGAAAAAGGCGGTACGCTCCGGCTACGACATGGATATTTTGCCCTCTGATCTCGCCACCTACGGCACGGACGCCAAACAGCTTTTGTCCAAATTGCAGACCCGAAACGAACGCCTTTTCATGGTGACGTTCTTAATCCTGAACGTGGCTGACACCCAGCGGAAGTTGAGCAACGACGTATTCCGGGCCGCTGGCGTGGCGCAGAAATATAACTGCGCTCTGGTGCGGCTGGACGACCAGCAGGAGCAGGGGCTAATGTCCTCCCTCCCGCTGGGGGAGAACCACATCCGCATCCAGCGGGGGCTTACCACGTCCAGCGCCGCTATCTTCGTTCCCTTTGTGACGCAGGAGCTCTTTCAGGGCGGCGGGGCCATGTATTACGGCGTCAACGCCAAGACCCAGAACATGATTATGCTGGACAGGAAGCGGGCGCGGTGTCCCAATGGCTTGAAGCTGGGGACGCCGGGCAGCGGCAAGTCCATGTCCTGCAAGTCCGAGATCGTCAGCGTGTTCCTCACCACCCCGGATGATGTCTTTATCTGCGACCCGGAGGCGGAGTATTTTCCCCTTGTCCAGCGGCTTCACGGGCAGGTTATCAAGCTGTCCCCCACCAGCCGGGACTATGTAAATCCGCTGGACATCAACCTGAATTACAGCGAGGACGAAAATCCGCTGGCGCTGAAAAGCGACTTCGTGCTGTCGTTCTGTGAGCTGGTGATGGGCGGCAAGAACGGCTTGGAGCCTATCGAAAAGACGGTGATCGACCGGGCCGTGCAGGTGATCTACCGGCCCTACCTGGCAGACCCCACGCCGGAGAAAATGCCTGTCCTCTCCGACCTCCACGCCGCCCTGACCGCCCAGCACATCCCGGAGGCCGACCGGGTGGCGCAGGCCCTTGACCTCTATGTGTCCGGCAGCCTGAACGTCTTTAACCACAGGACGAATGTTGACATCAGCAACCGGCTTGTCTGCTTCGACATCAAGGATTTGGGCAAGCAGCTCAAAAAGCTGGGGATGCTCATTGTCCAAGATCAGATATGGGGCCGCGTCACCGCCAACCGCATACAGGGCAAGGCCACCTGGTACTTTGCCGACGAGTTCCATTTGCTTCTGAAAGAGGAACAGACCGCCGCTTATTCCGCCGAGATTTGGAAGCGGTTCAGAAAGTGGGGCGGCATCCCCACCGGGGCCACGCAGAATGTGAAAGACCTGCTTTCCTCCCCGGAGATCGAAAACATTCTGGAAAACAGCGACTTTATCTGTCTGCTCAATCAGGCCAGCGGCGACCGCAAGATTTTGGCCGAACGGCTGAATTTGTCCCCCGACCATCAGAAATACATCGACAACTCCGAGCCGGGGGCCGGGCTTCTCATTTTTGAGAATGTGATCTTGCCCTTTACCAACCCCATCCCCAGCAATACCGAGCTGTATAAGATTATGACGACCCGGCTTTCCGAGGTCGTGGAGGGCGGCGCATGAGTGAGGCCGTCTATACCCGGCGTGATTTGAGTATCATGCAGGCGTGGCCTCTGGCACGAAAAATCCAAGTGACCCAAGCTAAAATCATGGAATGGTACTATCACTACGACGGCAAGGTGGCCGTTTCATTCTCCGGGGGCAAGGACAGCACGGTACTTTTGGACATGGCACGGCGGGCGTTCCCTGACATCCCCGCAGTGTTCGTTGATACCGGGCTTGAATACCCGGAGATACGGGACTTTGTGAAATCTGTCCCTAACGTGACCTGGCTTCGGCCTGAAATTCCGTTCCCCAAGGTGATTGAAACTTACGGCTATCCTGTAATCTCAAAGGAAGTGGCCCACCGCATCTACTACGCCCGCAGGGGCAGCACATGGGCCAATCTGAATATGTGCGGTCTGGATGGAAACGGAAAGCAGACAGAATTTAATAAACGGTTCCTAAAGTGGCGCTTCCTGCTGGACGCGCCATTTCCTATTTCTGCTCTCTGCTGCACAGTAATGAAGAAAACTCCCATCCACCGCTTTAGCGAATCGACCGGCACAATGCAGATTGTGGGGACAATGGCCTGCGAGAGCGTGCGCCGACAAAATGCCTATCTAAAAAGCGGATGCAACGCCTTTCACAAGCGGGAGCCGACTTCCCAGCCGATGTCTTTCTGGCTGGAACGGGATGTGCTGGAATATTTGAGGTTGACCGGCCTCCCTTACGCCTCTATCTACGGCGAGATCGTGGAGGACGGCGAAAAACTTATTACCACCGGGGCGCAGCGTACCGGCTGTATGTTCTGTATGTTCGGCGCACATTTAGAGAAAAATCCGAACCGTTTCCAGCGGATGGCCCTGACCCACCCCAAGCAATACGACTACTGCATCCACAAATTAGGCTGTGGCACGGTGCTGGACTATATCGGCGTCCCCTACACAGCCGGAAAGGAGGTGGCGGCCCATGAGCCGGAAGTATCTGAAACCCCGTGACAAGGTGACGCAGCGCATGACCCGCGACGGCGTGGTGCTGGAAAATCAGACCACCGGCGAGGAAGTTAATATTTCCGACCGGGAGGCCGAGCAGGACTTTTCCCCGCAGGAGGCGGGCGGCACGGCTGAAAAGACGCTGGAACGGGCCGACCGGGGGCAGGAGCGCCGGGCCGGGAAAAAGGCGGTGCGGCAAGCCGGGCAGGTGGCGGCGGCTGACGCAGGCCCCCGCCCATCCTCCCGTCTGCAACTCTCCGAGGAAGAACGCTCCACGCCGGAGCTGAAGAAGTACATCCGAAAATCCGACCAGCGGGCCGACCGGTTGGACGCGGCAAGGGCCGCTATCCCTAAAGAAACGGTCAAAATCAAGGAAAAAGTCTTTGACGAGGCCAGCGGCAGAGCCAAGACCCGTGTACGGCGTGAGGTTCGGGACAAGCCGCCGCCCGCTATGAAGCCCAACCCGGCCAGCCGCCCCGTTCAGGAAGTCTTATTGTTCACCCACGGCAAAATTCATGAGGTGGAGCAAGAGAACGTGGGCGTGGAGGGCGGTCACAAGGGCGAGGAATTGGCCGAGCGGCAGGCAGGCCGGGCCGTCCGGGGCGCGATACGCCGCCACCGGCTGAAACCCTATCGGGAACTGCAAAAGGCCGAACACCTGGCGGAGAAAGCGAATATCGACTATTTCTATCAAAAGGCCCTGCATGACAACCCCCAGGCCAGCAACCCCATTTCCCGGTTCTGGCAGAAGCGGCAGATCAAACAGCAGTATGTCAAGACGGCGAGGGCGGCGGGCCAGACGGCGGCGCATGGGGCCGGAGCCGCCCAGGGGACGGCGAAAGCGGCCAAGACCACCGGCAGGGCGTCAAAGGAAGTAGCCGCGGAGAGCGAACGGCTGGCCTCCTTTGCCGTCAAGCACTGGAAAGGCTGTCTGGTGGCCCTGGCCCTGCTGATTATGACGGCGTTCCTCATGGGAGGCTTACAGTCCTGTTCCTCCGTGGTGGGCGGCTTCGGTTCCAGCTTTACGGCCACGTCCTATCTCTCTGACGACGCGGATTTGATCGCCGTGGAGAACGCCTATGTGGGGATGGAAAACGCCCTGCAAACGAAAATTGACAACATCCCCAGCACCTACCTTGGCTATGACGAATACCGCTACGATCTGGACGAGATCATCCACAACCCCCATGAATTGGCCTCCTACCTGACCGCCATTCTCCCACGCTACACATTGGCCGAGGTTCAGGCGGAGTTACAGCGTGTCTTTGATAAGCAGTACACCCTTACCACCACACGGACGGTTGAAGTCCGCTACCGCACGGAAACCCGGACGGACAGCGAGGACAATTCGTACACTGTCCAAGTCCCTTATAACTATTACATCCTCAACGTCAAGCTGACGGCCCGTTCTATCGTGTCCGTCGCCCCGGAACTGCTGACACCGGAGCAGTTACAGATGTTCAATGTCTATCTGGAAACGAGCGGCAACAATCCGCTGGTATTCGGCGGCGGTTCCCCTGACATCAGCCCGTCCGAGGACATCAGCGGCGTTCACTTCGTCAATGGGACGAGGCCCGGCAATACTGCCGTGGTGGACATCGCCAAGTCGCAGGTGGGCAACGTGAACGGACAGCCCTATTGGAGCTGGTACGGCTTTGACAGCCGGGTGGCCTGGTGCGCCTGCTTTGTGTCCTGGTGCTACAATCAGGCCGGTTTAAGTGAGCCGAGATTTTCCGGCTGCACCTCTGGCGGCATGGCATGGTTCCAATCCCACGGCCAATGGGCCAACCGAGGGTACAGCGACATCGCCCCCGGCGACGCGATTTTCTTCGATTGGGACAACAGCGGCAATGCCGACCATGTGGGCATCGTGATCGGCACGGACGGCACGAACGTCTATAC
>NZ_CANRKH010000067.1 GCF_947631165.1 uncultured Dysosmobacter sp.
AACACCGGGGCGCTGAGCACTTGGGTAGGGATCCGCTCATGGGTCTCAAAGTATTTCTCCTGAATGTCCTTGGGGTAGTCGTGGATCCACCAGACCGGGTTTCGGCACAGTGGGATCATAATGAGGCAGGTAAACAGGATCAGCGTCCCAACACACTCCATTCCATAAACCGTCCAGTTCATCGTTTCGTCTCCTTTTTTTCTGTCACTCGGCAAGGACTTCGCAGATCAGCTCCGGGTCTGTCAGGTGGATGTAGTGGCTGCTGTGCTCCGCCCGGAGGTGTGTGCTGTCCGGCGAATAGGACAGATACTCACCCATCAGCTCCTGCCAGACGTTTTCGATCTTCTGCGTCTCTTCCTCCGAAGCGCCGCCGAACCGGCAAATCTCCTGCTTTTCGATTTCCGAATCATGGGTGATGAGAACGACCGGGATGGGCGGGAAGCCCTCCGACGACGCCAGCTCGCCAAGAAGCCGCTCATCGTGGGCCGCCGCATATTCTCGCAGGGCGGTCTCATAGGTCTGCGGCCTGCTGATGGCGGCCAGGATGTACTTCGTTTCTTCCTCCGAGAAGCCGTCGTAGTAGTAAAAGGGTGGGGCGGTACGCATGATCCTGCGGAGCAGCCATCCCAGATGGAGCCGGGCCAGGAGCAGGTTAAGCCGAAGGCCGCCGGTCTTGTCCACGCCGCTCTTTTGGAACTCCGACCTTGTTAATCTGACGCGGAACTCGTTGTCCCTGGGAGACAGCGGGTCCAGCAAAACAAGCCGCTCCACCAGCTCGGGATAGGAGCGGGCAAACTGCTGAGCGTACAGCCCACCCTGGGAGTGGGCCAGGAGGGTAACTTTGCTCTCATGGCCCAAGGCTTCCAACAATTCGTGCAACTCCCGGGCGATGTTTTTCGGTATGCGCTCCGCCGGAGATGGCTCGCTGGAGCCATAGCCGGCGCGCTCATACAGGAGGACAGTATGCTTCTCGCTCAGCCGCTGGGCCAACTGCCACCACTCTCCCATCACGGCCCCCAGGCCCATCTCGATCACCAGGTCGACCTTCCCGGTCCCGAAGACGCAATAGGCCAGCTCCCCCGGCCCGACAGATGCCTTTTTGATCTCCATTGTCATGCCTCCTTGGTTGCCGACAGTCCCTTTCGCTATCGCTGAACAAGGCAGCCTATTTCAGCACCGCCGCCATGAAGCTGACGGTGGTGAGCAGGTTGCAAAGGGTGTGGAAGGCCATGGAGATATAGATGTTTTTCTTTCTCCAGGCCACGGCCGCCGCCGCGCCGAAGGCGCAGGTACGGAAGAGATTATTGAACGGCAACCACCAGTGGTAGAGGGAGAATACCACGGTGACCAGAATGGTCGCGCCCACGCCCAGCCGCTCCATCCGGGCGGTCAAGTATCCGCGGAAGTACAGTTCCTCGATGGCGGGACATACGAAGGCGTCCATGACCAGGTAAAACACGCAGGTGAACACTACGACGCCCTTGGGGTACTGCCGCACAAGGGCGTAGTCGGTCCAGTCAAAGTACGCCGGGATGAGGCTCCGTAGCCATCCCGCCGGGCCTGCCGTCAGCGCGCTTTCCAGCGGCGTCAGGACAGCGGACAAGAGCCCCGTCAGAAGAAACAGCCCCAGGGCGTAAAGGAGGACCTTCCACCACGCCAGCTTTTCCTGCTCCGCAAAGGCGATCTGAAGGCCGTAGTTTCCCCGCTCCCACTTGTTTGCCCGGAGTATGACCCCCACCTCAAAGGGAAACAGGGTGAGCGTCATAACGAGAAAGAACAGGGTAATGGAGGGCAGCCCCTGCCAAAGACAGCCCACCGCCGCGTAGAGCGCGGTGGCCAGCGCGCTGGGCAGAAGGGTCACGGCCAATAATTTTGTTATTTTCATTTGTTTGTCTCCTCCCACAATGCTTCTCCAACCGACAGCGCCCCGGCCCCTACGCAGGACAGCGTTCACTCCCGCCCGGTCAGCCGTTTCCTGGCCTCGGGGTCGCTGCTGTGGAGCATCCCCACAGTCTTGCAGGTTTCCATGTCCGGACAGTCGCCGCAGGTGGCGAAGCCCCGCTTCAGCGCACATTGGCGGATGGGGCACATGGCTTCGCAGAAGGGGGTCTTGACCCCGTCCACCCGGCAGCCCTCGCAGTTGATCATCTCCGGGGTGATGGGCGCGTGGTTCATCTCGCTCCACGCCTTTGCGGTCTTTTCCCGCAGGGCGTCGTCGTCCGTCAGGGTGGCGATCCGGGCGTCGCAGGTCTCGCAGTCCAAGCCGCAGATGGCGATCAGGTCTTTCATGAAAGGTTCCTCCTTTTTCTGTTTCAAATGTTTGCGTTTTTTGCCCAATTCAGGCGCCTGACGCGCCGCCATTGACAATGGCGGCGTACGTCTCGTCGGGGATCATGGGGACGGACAGCTTCTCCATGGTCTCCGGCGTGACGGCACCGCTTTGGGCATACTCCCGCCCGGCCTGCGTGACCAGCTCCAGGAAGGGCCCGGTCACGCCGGCGGCCTCCGGGGCGTTAAACATGGGGGCCTCGGGCACGGTGATGGCAAGGGCGTCCGGGCCAAACATGAGCCGCCACTGCTGGAGCACTCCCTCAAAGTTGCCCTTGGCGTTGGGGAAGCCGCAGCCGCAGATCATCACATAGCGCAAATGAGAGAAATCCGCCTGCTCCACATGCTCATAGCGCTCCCCCACCTTCCGCATATCCATCTTCCCCAGGGGCAGCGTGCGGTCCAGCAGGGCCTTCAGCGGCGCGGGCATGGCGAAGCCGTATAGCGGGAAGCTGAACACCAGCAGATCGGAGCCCAGAATTTCCTCCAAAATGTCCTTCATATCGTCCTCGATCACACAGTTCCCGCCGTTACGCATACAGCTCAGGCACCCTTTGCAGTATTCAATGTGCCGGTCGATGACATGGAGCGTATGTACCTCCTGCCCCGCTACGCTGTCCATGCCCGCCAGAAACGCCCGGGTCATGTGCATGCAGTCGCTCCTGTCCCCCTTGGGGGAGCCGTTCAAAACCATAATCTTCACGTTTTGTTTTCCTCCTTGGAATGTCCTGGCGAGGATAGTTCTTCAACGCCACTGACTTTCGTTCAATTTCAGAGAATAGGGCTTTTCCCAGTCCTCTCAGCGGTTGACTTTTGTGTTCACTTGCCGTTGGGGAGATTTACGACCTGTCAGGCGATTTTTCCGGGTTTATTCCAAGAACAAGAAACCGTACAACAGGGATCCGTTTTAGGATCTCAAATGCTGTAAAAGTCAGAACGAGCACAAGGACAAGCGCGGTTACATAATTCCATATGGCCGGAAGGTCGAAAAAAGCGGAGAGACTGTAGCAAACGACCGTTAAGATGGGATAATGCAAAATATAGATCCCGAAACTTGACTTTGTCATATACCGGGTAAACGCCGTCTCCCAATCGAAATATCTCTTTCCGCAGCCGAGGATCGCCAATACGACGATCCAGAGGTACAGATTCGTCATGAGGCTTTGCAGGCAGACGGGAGAGGTAAAGTCTGTTCCGCCGTAGATTGCCATGTAGACGACCGCTCCAAGCGCGGCAAGGAACAACATCGGGAGGTGGATCCTCCCTGTGATCTCCTGCGCCTCGTCGTGGGAAAAAATGTAGTAACCAATCAGGAACGAGACAAAATAGATCCCAAAGCGGTATGTAGTCAAAACGGGCATATTCAAGACCTGCGCCCCGGCGAAAATCGGCACGAAAAGCAGCAAAATGACCGGCAGATTTACCTTCCCACACAGGGTCCATATCCGATCTGCCTTATCTATTTTCCGCAGCAAAACAAGAAGGCAGGAAAAGAGGAACAGCATTTGAATAAACCACAGCGGACCGAACCCGCTGACAACGGAGATAGGATAGAGCAGAGCCGCCGGGATGGCATCCAACCCGCCGCCCATTTTGATATTCAAATACCCGGTGACCCAGTGAAACACAAACGGGCCAAGCGTTGAGGGGACAAGCAGCTTGACCGCCCGTTTTTTCAAAAACGTTTTCCCCGTCTGTCCCCGCAGGGCGTACCTTGCGCTGATTCCTGCGATGACGAACAGCAGCACCATGAACCAAGGATAGACAGCACAGGCGAAGTAATCAAATAGGGGAATGTTTTTCGCGCCTGGAACAGCGCCAAAGACGCCTACGCCGTTGAACAGATAACATACATGATAGGCCAGGACCAAAAGGACCGTCGCCCACCGGATGTTGTCAAGATAATGCTTTCTCATTTATTCATCCTTCCGAAATAGTTTGTGGGGCAGGGCGCCGCGAAACAGTGCGGAGAGGAGCATAAAGATGTCGGCGCCGATCAGGAAGAGGAAGGACGGCATCAGCACCCGTGTATAGCGGTTCACACCGCAGATCCCCTTGCGGACCCGCCGGCCCATCAGAGCCAGACCCCAGATCAGCCCCGCGCAGAAAAACAGGTCAAAGAGGCTGCCCGAGTAGCAGTCCAGCGCCGCCAGTGGGGTCAGCGTTCCGCTTTGGGCCATCGTGACCACCTCCACCGCATGTAAAAGGGTCAGACCACACGCTCCTTTTTCATGTTGTTCCTCTTCCTCCAAATTTGGGGCCACATCGTGCCTTTGCTACGTTGTTAAAAAATCCAGCACCTTGTTGTTAATGTAGTCTGGTTTGCTTATAAGGCATTGTATCTGCCCTCTCACATTTGTCTCGTCCAAATGAAATGGCCCGAACGCGGCCAAGCGTCAGATCTCCAGGGTCTCTCCGCAGGAGAGATAAGACAGGTTCGGCATTTGCCGCGCCAGGTATTGAAACGCCTTTTGGCCGGTGCAGTGGCAGGTGTAAAACCGCGTGTTCCCATACTCTTTCAGCGCGTGCGCCATTTCATCCAGCAGGGCCGCCGGGGCGGCTTTCTTGGTGGCGGGGTCATAGAGATGGAACCCGCCTACGCATACCGTCGGTGGACGGCTTTTCACCCGGTCCATGATGTTGACCACGCCTGTGTGTCCGCACCCCATGATAAGGGCGGAACGGTCCTGCGTGATGAGCAGATTTTGCTCGTGGGAGAAGTCGTCCCTCCCCCTCGGGCCGTACAACACGTCGTTGATCGGGGAGCGGCATTTGCCGGGGCCGGTCACTGTGAACAGGGACAGCTCCTCGTCGATTTCGCAGTCGCCGTCCAGCAGTGTGACCTGGGGGTGGGACGCCAGCGCCCTGTCCAGGCCAACGGGGAGCTTCAGGAAAAGCGCCTTGTAGGAATGGGGCTCAAAGGCGTTTCGCTGGACATATACCTTCGCCTTGGCATTGAGCTTCAAAAACCTCCCCAGCGCGCCGCCGTGGTCCATGTGCCCATGGGAGAGGATGACGGTATCGATCTCCGAAAGGTCGATCCCCAGCTTCCCGGCGTTGTGAAAGAGGGTGCCGTCCGGCCCCACGTCGAACAGGAGCTTGTGCCTTTGGGTCTCTATGTAGAGCGACAGCCCGTGCCTTGCCTTGAGCGCGCATCGGCTCTCATTTTCCACCAGCGCGGTGATCTTCATCGCGGTCTTGGCCTCCTTTCAAACAAGAACGTTGGTTTTGCCCTATCCGCTCAAGTTGAATTTTCATGGACTATTCAATTATTTTCTTATCACCAAAATACTGCATCAACATCAAAATCAAAGCACTACCAGCAAGTATTCCGTCCATAATACCAGCGGGTAACAAAAACATCATGAGCGCGATTGTGATAACGCAGTTTATTACAGATAATGATTCATTTCCAGTTTTGTTTCCGTGATATTGTTTGTATCTCTATGAATAAACAAGCGGACGTCTCCTGTCGTCAAATGATAAACAACAGACTAAACAATGCAATGCTCCATAGGGAAATTCCCCCTTTCTTCCACATAGGGGAGTGCATGGTTTATGGTTGCATTTTCTTTCTAATTTTCATCATACGCATTTAATGCAGCTTCCAAAGCGTCCACTAAGGTTACTCCAGCAACTGGTAAACCAACTAATACGGCACTTTTCACTTCATTTCTTGAAGCTCCTAACTCTTTTGCTGATTTCACATGAAAATCTAAACCACTAATCATTCTGACCGCAGCAAGCACGGAAATATAAGCCAGTTCATGTGTCTTTCTGTCTAATGCACTCGCTTTTGATTGCTTCATAACCATATCCATGTATGCTTTTCCTGTTTCCGGGGTTTCAGTCATAAATAAGCTAAAACTGTTTGTGACATTTTTCATACTGCCTTTTCTCCTTACTTGGTTATTGTTTTTGGTAGTGCCAATCCCATTTCTGCAAAATTTTCATAACCTGCTTCTGTAACTACATACGTTGCTGTAGTTCCGTCTTTTAGCTCAATCCATTTCTGCAAAATCAGAAAATCAAATAGAGCCGCACCCAATTTACCGCCTAAATGGTCATAGCACTTCTTCCCAGTTAATTCATAACTGCGCATAATTCACCTCCTCATAGATTAAGATAGTGAAATATTAATTGTTTTATTTCTCGTTAGATTCTTTCTAATTATTGTTAATAACATTACAATTCCCCTTCCTAAAGCTTTAAAGTCTATCAATCTACGGTTACGTTGTCGATTTCCGCTACGCTTTCTTTTGTGAAATTGGGGGCTTATGCGACTGAAATACGCACCGGGCCAAGCGCAAGGCGTTTTCGATCTCCCCTTGCTCAAGTTTTCTGATGGAGATAGGCATCATCGCGCTCCAGCTCCCTCACCGTCCTGACCCGGTACAAAATCGCCGCCACTGCCGCCAGCAGGACGCCCGAACCGATAATGACCGCCGCGGCTCCGCGGCCCACGCCGAGCTGCAGCCCTGCCGCGATCCCGTCCGCCAGAAGGCCCGCCGCGCCATAGGCCACCACATACCCGATCTGGGACAGGAAGCCGATCAGCCCCCAGGCCCTGCCCTGGGCCTCCCCCGGGATATTGGTGCGCACCAGGTAGTCCAGGCAGTTGTTGGCGAAGGGCAGGGTGGCAAAAAAGCAAAATCCGGCCGCCGCGATCAGGTAAATATTCTCCTTCAGGCCAAACACCGCCATTGTGATACCCGCCAGGAAAAGGGACAGGCACAGGGTCTTCACATAGCCCTTTTTGATCCCCCGGACCCCCAGCAGTAGACTGGAGGCCAGCATCCCGCAGGCACAGACTGTCTCCACGACTCCCAGCACCGTGCTGCTGGTGAAGTCCAGAAGCAACGGCTCCGCCAAAATTTGAAACGCCCCCATAAAGCAGGTCAGGACGGAGGAGACCAGGATCAGGATGATCACGCCCCGTTTCCGGGTCACGGCCCGCCATCCTCCCCGCAGGCTCTCCAGAAAGCCCTCCCCGGTCTGCGCCGCCTTCGCGGCCAGGCCCCGCCTGACCAGCGCCGTGGTGAGGACGGTGAAAAAGAAGGTGCAGATATCCAGGACGAGCAGTAGCTTGATGTCGCTGACCGCCAGCAGAAGCCCCGCCAGCAGGGGCGAGATCAGGTACCGGGCGCTCCCGGCCAGGCTGACCATGCCGCCGGCCTTGGAGTATTCCTCCTGGGTCAGAAGGTCGGTCACCGTGGCCCGGTACGCCGGCTCCAGGAGGGAGGAAAAGACGGAACTGATGAAGACCCCCACGCAGATCTGCCAGAGGGCCGCCCCGTCCCGGAGCATACAGATCAGGATGTACCCAATGCCGATGGCGGAAAGGCCGTCGCCCAGCATCATCAAAAGCCGCCTATCGTAACGGTCCGCCAGCACCCCCGCCGGGACGCTCAGCACCAGTGTGGGCAGAAAGGCCAGCAGGGTCACCAGCGCCATGCCGGCGGCGCTCCCGGTCTGGTTGAACACATAAACGCCCAGGCCGAAGCTGGTCAGTCCCCCGCCGATGGCCGAGATCAGCTGCCCCGTCCAGAGCAAGAGGAATTTGTTAAACTGGGACGGTGCCGTTTGGCTTTTCGGTTTCATAATTGCCCTCATTTCCAATCCATATCGCTTGACGGCCAAAAGCAAACGCAGAGCCCTCCATCCCCCTTGGGGATCATCAGCTCTGCGTCTAAGCGTCTGGCTTTTATGATATGCTGTTCTTCCCGGCAAACAGGAATTTATGATAATATTTTATAAATCGCATTTAATGTTTTTTCTTCATCTAAGCCATTATCTGTGTTTAATTCCACTTCATATGGAATCGCTTTATGCTGTAAACATAGGTCAAGGAAGCATAAAAATATCCCAATGTCAATTTGGTTATAGAAAGACACTTTATCAACAGGCATGATACCTCTTTTACCTTGTTTTTTATATCTGTAAACCTTTAAAATGCAATCAGTGTGTTCCACGATCCAAGGCTGTGTATTGCAAGCACTGGGAGCATATTTGACAATATCAGTGATTCCCATAATAGGTTCTCCATACCAAATTTCACTCGTCAGCTTTCGTTTGCTCTTAAACATATCTTTGCGAAATTTTTTCTCATCATCTATTTTTGACATTGCAATCATAATTACAAAATCGAGTCCTCTGAATGACGGTTCCTCTGTTTTTCCAATACCGAACCAAAGCGTCCCGATATTTTGCGAAACGAGATACAATTCTAACTGCTCACCTAAATATCCGATGTTCTGTAAATAATGATCTTTCTTCTCGCTATATAGTAATATGCAGAACTGCTGTCCCCGTTTGCAGGTGGTTTCACTCGCAGGAACGATCCGAATTGCTGTTTTTATATCAGGGCATAGTGGAATGAAAGTTTCATATGCTGCTATGATGCTTTCAATATCGTTTGAAGATATGCTGTTGTTCCCAATATTTCTAAACAAATGAAAGGATCTTCTTTTGAAAATCATATTGTATAATTCTTGGTTCATATTCATAGCCTCGCCCTCACAAATGCTAATTTATCACTAAAAATCGCTATATGATCGTCTTTTCATTACTGGCAGATTTTCCAACCGTTGGCTCCATCCGTTTTCCTTCCTCTTTGGAATTGCTCACAGGGTTTGGCATATGGCCCTCCTTTTTCAAACTCAAAAAACGCAGAGCCACAACCCCTTCGGGGATCATGGTAAACCGCCACAAGCAAAACGGTGGCCCAACGGATATTGTCCAAACCGTGTCGGCGCATTTATTTTTTCCTTTCTCTGCCCTGCTCAGATTCAAAAATGGCTGAGGCAAGCTGATGGAAGATCCAGCTTTTGAATGGTGTTCGCCGCTGTGAGCTGGGTGCCGAACATGGCCCAGCCGCCAATCAGCGCCGCCGCCAGCACCACGGCCACGGCAATCAGCGCGCTTTTCAGTCCTCTGTGCTTTTTCATTTCAATCATCTTTCCTCATGCAGTCAGTATTTCAAGATAGCTCACTGTTTTCCTTTCGTCTGTCGCATCCATCCCGTAATAGGCCCCTCGATACCACAGCAAAAAGGTGTTGTCGTTGTTGACAATGGCGCACCGGGGCAGGATGCAGGGCTTTCCTCTGGGATAAACAGGTCTGTCCGCATAGGCGATCCCATAGTAGTCAAGGGCCTCCGTGATCTTCGACCAGGATGCTTCGGCTTTGCCCATCAGGGCGATCACATCGTCCAGCGGCACTCCGGCCAGCATAGCCACGCAACTATGACCGCAGCAGCCGCGGCGAATGGGTATGGAGGTAATGCTGTCGATTTTACGAATGGGGTTTTCCCGCGAATACGGACTGTCGCGGTTGATTCTGGAAAGCGTGGGAATCGGCTCTACGGCAACGGAGACGACCGCTTCCGGCGGAAAAGAGCCTGCAATGGATTTCGGGACCGGCACCCAGTAGAGGCCCTTCCCCTTGGGTAGCAGCTTACATTCAAAAGTGGTATCTCCTATCGTCACACGGCAGGGGATATTTCCCTTCTGCCCTACCTTCTCCCACACGTTAAAGGGGATCGGCGCAAAGCAGCGATTGCCCTCTTGCCGGATACAGCTTTCAAACTCAAGTAACATGGTGTGTTCTCCCGTTCTGTTAAAAATTATGTTCTGGTATAGGTTTCTCTCTGTAGGCGTTACCGTTTTGAAAACAATCATGCCATTGTGCAGTATTTATGTAAAAACAAGACGCAGAGCCATATCCCCTTCGGGGATCATCGGCTCTGCGTCTTAGCGTCTGGCTCTAATATTCTTGTTGTGATAAAC
>NZ_CANRKH010000068.1 GCF_947631165.1 uncultured Dysosmobacter sp.
GTGCTGAAACAGACGGTGCATAACTAATGGATATTCTTGCGGAGTTCTACCCTGGTCGAAATTATAGCAGGATAAAGGCAAGGAGTCAAATGTGCCTCCTTTGCCAGTCACATCTGCCCGCAGTGCGGACAGTTACGGGGGTTTTCGCGGGTATCGGAAATGGGGTCAAAATCCGGGCCATGCTGGCACTTGTAGGGTCATCATCCCCGAAAGCCCACGCCCACAAGAAAAAAGCAGGGGTCACACCCCGGAAAGGAGCCAGTTTTGAATAGAAAAGAGAAAATCGCCTTCTACCTGACGCCAGAGAAAAAGGCGCGTCTGGAGCGGCGGTGTCAGGAGGAGGGCAGCCGGAGCCTTACCGGATTTATTGAGCGGGCCGTCGATTTCTACCTGGACTACCTCAGCGCCAACGACGCGGGGCTGTTCCTTCCAGCCTCCATCAAGTCTTATGTGGATGGCCGCCTCGGAAAGATGGAAGATCGGCTGGCAACACTGTCCTTCAAACAGGCGGTGGAGCTGGATATGCTCTCCGGCATACTTGCGGACAGCTATCGGTTCAGCGAAGACGACCTGCGCCGCCGGCGTGCGGTGAGCGTCAAAAATGTGAAGCGGACCAATGGCCGCATCTCGTTTGAGCAGCGGGTGCGTGAGAGCTGGGAGGACGATGATCCGTGGCAAGGCTGATTGTGAAGAGTCCCTACATCCAGGGCAAGGGCGCAGGAGGTTACCTGAAGTACATCGGGACCCGCGACGGCGTGGAACTGTTGCCCTCCGGCTACATGGCGTACATGGCGGAGCGTCCCCGGTCCCACGGACTGTTTGGTGACGAGGACAGTGTAGATCTGGATGCTGCCATGGAGGAACTGAACAACTACCCAGGCAACATCTGGACGCACATCATCTCGCTCAAACGTGAAGATGCGGAGCGCCTGGGATACGATCATGCTCCACAGTGGTGCAATCTCCTCCGCACCCACCGCAACGACATCGCCGCGGCGATGCACATCCCGCCCAAGGACTTCCGCTGGTACGCCGCATTCCACAATGAGGGCGCGCATCCCCATGTCCATATGATGGCATGGTCGGTAAAGCCAGGGCAGGCGTATCTCAACAAGGATGGCATCCGCAAGATCAAATCCGAGCTGACCAACGATATCTTCCACATGGAGATGCTTCATCTCTACGAACAGAAGTCATCATCAAGGGATGAACTGGTGCGTCAGGCTCGCAAAGCCATGCGGGAGCTGGCACGCCAGATGCAAAACAGCATCTGCGATTTTCCGGATGTGGAGCGACTCATGCAGGAGCTGGCGGCGCAGCTGGAAACGGTCAAAGGAAAAAAGTCCTACGGCTACCTGCCCAAGTCTGTCAAGAAAACCGTGGACGAGATCGTAGATCAGATGGAGCGGCTTCCGGTGGTTAACGAATGCTATGAAGCATGGTGGACACTCCAGTGCCGGGTGGATGACTACTATGCGGAGCGGGAACGTCAGCGTCCGCCGCTGTCCAAGCAGAAGGAGTTTCGGCAGATCAAAAACGCGGTCATCCGGGAAGCAGAGCGCATCCGCCTGGGCGTGGTCACCTTCGAGGACGAGAGTATTGCGATGGAAGATGAGCCGGAGGAAACTGCGGGTATCTCCTATGACTTCTGGGCACTGCGGGATGTCGTTCAGAATGATGATCTGCCTATGGCGGAGCGAGACGAGTCCGTGGCGCGGCTGCAGCGTCTGGCGGAGGACGGCGAAACGCAAGCGCAGTATCTCATGGGAAAGCTGTGGCGTGACGGCCCGCTGCTGACGCCGGACTGGTTTAACGCCCGGTACTGGTTCACGCTGGCAGCAGAGCAGGGATTAGAGGCGGCACAGTATGCGCTGGGCAAGTTGCTCCTCTCCGACGATCCAGAGATTCGGGACCCGGACGAGGGGCTCCACTGGCTGAAGCAGGCCGCTCAGAGCGGCAGCCACTATGCTGCCTATCGGCTGGGCAAGCTGTATCTCCAAGGCGAACAGGTCCCAAAGGATGTGCCCAGAGCGCTGGAATACCTGACTGCCTCTGCCCAACTGGGAAACCCGTACGCCCAGTACACCCTGGGGAAGCTGTACCTCATGGGAGACGATGTGAAGCAGGACCGGGAGCAGGCATACCGCTGGTTCTGCGAGGCGGCGGCACATGGGAATGAGTACGCCCAATTCTTCCTAGACCGCTTTGACGAGATCCGCAGGCCCAGCGTTTTCCTGGCGGCCACAAAGCTGCTCCACCACATGGGACAGATCTTTCGTGAGAACTCCGTACCGCCTGCCGCCCCAGTGGGCCAGCAGGCGGACCGCAAGCTGCGCAGAAGGATTCAGGAGAAGAAGATCGCCATGGGGCACAAACCGGATGACCATGAGGAACAGCAGCATGGCGACTGGAACATGACCATGGGCGGGATGTAGGCGTATCAGAATCTGCGATGCAGATTCAAAGATAAAGGCACCCGGCCGCAAATGATAACTTTTTGAAAATAGTTCTCATTGGGGGTAGCTATTGGGATGTGGTTCGGGTATTGTGTGTTGCTGGAAAAGGAGGCGGCACACATGAACGACTACATGAAGGCCCTGCACCAGCGGTTCTTCCGGGAGCCGGAAAACACGGAAGAAGAACAGGAGATGGAACAGGCAGAGCAGGCACTGAAAGCCACTCTGGACCGGGAACAGCGCAAGCTCCTGCTGAAGCTGGCCAACGCCCAATCGCTGTGGCAGGAGCGGACCGCGCTGGAGAGTTTCATCGCCGGATTCCAACTGGCCCTGGGTATCGCCGGGGAGTTGGAGCCCTACTCCTTCGACGATGACGAGGAGGACCGGGCTCGGCGGATCATGGAAGCACCCGAAATCTCATAAAAGATTCACTTTAGGAAGGAGTGTGAGATCGATGAGTAAGCGCAGGCCATCTGGCGATGGCATGGTGCGAAAGCGTGATGATGGCCGCTGGGAGGGCCGCATCGTGGTGGGCCACAAGCAGAACGGAGAGCCCATCTTCCGGTATGTACTGGCCAGGTCCCAGAAGGAACTGCTGGACAAACTCCACCGGGATATGGAGGTCTACCAGGATGCGGAGCTCACCGAGGACAGCCGCATGACTCTGGGCGAGTGGCTGGACCGCTGGATGGAAGACTACGCCGCAGATACCCTGCGGCCCAACACTCTGCGCAGCTATGAGCAGTACATCCGGTGCTACATCAAGCCCTATCTGGGGGACAAGGTGGTCTCCCGCATTACCCGGGTGGACATTCAGAAGCTGTATACAAAACTGAAAAAAGAGGGCCGTGTCCATAACCATCCGGAGCACGGCTACGAGTTGTCCGACACAATGGTGCTCCGCATCCACGCCATGCTCCACCGCTGTCTAAAGGATGCGGAGGCCGCCCACGTCATCCCCCAGAACCCCGCCGACGGAGCTACCGTGCCCAAGGCCAGCTATAAGCCGAAGCAGATCCTGACACGGGAACAGATGGACACCTTCCTGGCGGCGGTGGATGGGAACAAAGTCTGGCGGGACTTCTTCTACACCGAGCTGACCACCGGCCTGCGTCGGGGTGAGATCTGCGGCCTCATGTGGCAGGACTTCGACGAGAGCGCCGGGACGCTGAAGATCGTCCGCTCGGTGAACGCCCCCAAAGCAGGGGTGCTGGAGATCGGCGAGACCAAGACCAGCCAGGGCAGGCGGACCATCCGCCTGCCGCCCAGCACTGTTCAGCGTCTGAAGGAACGAAAGAAGCACGCCGTCAGCCAGTGGATCTTCCCGGAACCGCTGGCCCCGGAGAAGCCGGTCCGTCCCAGCGCTGCCTACTACTGGATGAAGCAGATCTTGAAAGAGGCCGGATTGCCCCGTATCCGGTTCCACGATCTGCGGCATACCTTCGCCACCCACGCTCTCACCAGTGGGGTGGATGCAAAGACGCTGTCCGGTATCCTGGGCCACACCAACGCCTCCTTCACCCTGGACACCTACACCCATGTGACGCCAGATATGCAGAAGACTGCCAGCAATATCGTGGGCGGCTTTCTGGAAAATATCTTTGGGAAGGAGCTGAAACCGTGGCAAAGAGACGCAAAAACGTCACCGGAACCGTAAGGCAGCGGAAGGACGGCCGCTGGGAGGGCCGGGCGGTCATCGGCTACGATGAAAAGGGCCTGCCCAAGACGAAAAACGTCCTAGCCAAAACCAAACGGGAGTGCCAGGAAAAGCTGAAACAGCTCATGAAAACAGTGGTCGGCTCCAAGTCAGAGAAGATCCAACCGGATATGTCCTTCGGGGAGTGGCTGGACTTCTGGTATCAGAACTACATCAAGCCCAAGATCCGGCCCACCACTCAGGCATGTTACGAGGGGAAGATCTATCAGCATATCATCCCGGATCTGGGGAAGATCCCCCTGAATCAGCTGACTCAGAAAGACCTTCAGCAGTTCTACGCCTGGCTGAAGAAGGGCGGGCGGCTCATCCGCACCAAGCAATTCGGCGAGGGGCTGTCTGACTCCATGGTGCGGGGCTGCTACGCCACCTGTCGCGCGGCATTGGACAAAGCGGTGCAGGAGGGCTTGATTCGGACCAATCCGGCTGTGGGCTGCAAGCTTCCGCCAAAGCGGGGCCGGGAGATGCAGGTGTTGGGACGGGAAGAACTCCAGCGGTTCCTCATCCAGGCCCAGGCCGAGGGCTACTACGAACTGTTCCTGCTGGACCTGTGCACCGGTCTGCGGCGGGGCGAACTGATGGCCCTCCAGTGGGATGACCTGGATTTTGAGACCGGGACGCTGACGGTGAACAAGCAGGTCTATGAAGTGAAAGGGCAGCTTCAGTTGAGCGTGCCCAAGACCAAAGCCTCCATCCGCAGGCTGGTATTGCCGCCCGCAGTGGTGGAGGTGTTCCGGGAGTACCGAAAAACGGCGGATTCCCGGTGGATGTTCCCTTCTGCGAAAAAAGATGACACGCCCATGTCCCCCGGAGCGGTGCGCAGGCGGCTTCAAATCATTCTGGAGCGGGCCGGGTGTAAGAAGGTTCGCTTCCACGATCTGCGCCATACCTTCGCCACCCTGGCCCTGGAGAACGGAATGGACGTGAAAACGCTCTCCGCCATGCTGGGCCATGTGTCGGCGGCCACCACCCTGGATATCTACACCCACATCACCGGGAAGATGCAAAGCGAGGCGGCGGCCAAGATTGACCGTGGGCTGGGAAACGAGGTGCAGGAGGATACCGCCCAGCCTGAGCCGCTCCGGATAACCGACTTTCAGCCTGTGCTGGGACGGATTCGGAAACCAGGCACCGGGTGCATTACCGAGATCAACGACCACCTGTTTGAGGGGCGCTATTCCCCCACATGGCCGGACGGCACCAAGCATTCCAAATGCGTCTATGCCCACACCCGTGAAGAGTGCGAGGAGAAGCTGAAGGTGATGATCCGGGAGATGCAGGCCGAGCGGAAACTGCTCCTGGACCAAATGCGCGGCATCACCCCGCCGGACAAGCTCACCAAGAAGCAGAAGCAGATCTGGGGGTATATGAAGTTCCATCCCAAGGAAACAAACCTGAGCACGATTGCCAAAGGGGCTGGAGTGAACCGACATACGGTGGCCAAGTGGTATGAGATGATAAGAGAAATGGTGGCTGGGCAGGGAGGCGGCGCAGTTCAAATTGCGTGGGAAAAGGATGTATGATACACTCTAATACAGGAGCAGTTCCGCTTGAGAGGAGTAACGCCATGACGAGGGAACAGGCCGAAAAAGAACTTATTCAAATGTTGGAAGAGGGTGCACAGTGTGACCGGTACTATACAGCGGAAGAAGTCCGGCAGCATATGGCCGAGGTGTTTGAGCCGCGGCGCATCGTCTATCTGACCGGAGACACCCACGGTCGATTCGACCGTGTGGAGGCATTCTGTTACCGGCAGAAAGTAGAGAAAGAGAATACGTTTATTATCCTGGGCGATGTGGGGCTCAACTACTTCGGCGACTTTCGGGATCAGCAAAAGAAGGCGCAGTTGGCCCGATTGCCCTGCACGTTCTTCTGCATTCACGGCAACCATGAGCAGAGGCCCGCACCGGCCATAGGGTATCAGTGCAGCACCTACCATGGCGGAGCGGTCTGGGTGGAGCCGCAATTCCCCAATATCGTCTTTGCCATAGACGGAGAGGTCTACGACTTCTGCGGCTACAGTTGTCTTGCGATTGGTGGCGCTTACAGCGTGGACAAGTGGTACCACCTGGAGCGGGGCCTGCATTGGTGGCCGGACGAACAGCCATCAGAAGAAATCCGGGAGAAGGTGGAGTCGGTATTGGAGCAGCGAAACTGGCAGATCGACATTGTCCTCTCCCACACATGTCCCCTGAAATATGAGCCGCTGGAGGTATTCCTACGAGGGCTGGACCAGAGTACCGTGGACAAATCCACGGAGGAGTGGCTGGACTGGATCGAATCCAGACTCAACTACGAGCGGTGGTACTGCGGACACTACCACACAGAAAAGCAAGTCAACAAGCTCCGGTTTATGTTTGAGGACTATACACTCATTCCCCATACTCTCTCTATCGAAAAAGAGCGGGAGCGAGACGCTAAACTCCACCGTCAGGCGGAGATCGTGGAGGCACTGGGGCTTCTGGATGAAAGTACCTGACTGGGTCCAACGGCCCGCTGTCACGGCCTGCATGGAGAGTGACAACTGGATACCGTTGGCTTTTCAAAATTTAGTGCATATAGATAACATGAAAACAGGTGTCAAAGCCGCCCTTATGGGCTGCATGAGAGTGGGAGTCGGCACAGCCATCTTCTATTGGCAGATGATTCAGATACCACTCAAGGAGTTTACCCGATATACTTTCTATTTGGCGATCCTGGGCGATGAAATCTGCCAGAACGAACTGGATGGTAATGATCGATAAGGCGGTTATTCAGTTTCCACTCAAAGTGAAAACCTTGTAGAAGCGGTACTATCTCTTCCTGCAGATAAAGCGAAAGAAGAGCCACCGGCAGTTTCAGGAGGAAGTTGCGGGTATGGAGCGGTGGCTCCAAGAGTCCAGGCAGTACACTGGCCAGCCCAAAGAACGGCTGGAGTTTGAGTTCAAATGATATCAGGTCGACAAATCCAATGATTCTGTGCATCAGGCCCGGTACTGTCAAGCTTTATGCGCAAAATAGTTTGCAGACTCCGGCCAAATGAGGTCAGCTGGCAATAGAGACGTCCACAAAAGCCGTCTCTAAATGCTTCATATTCATGTATTTCTTGTTGCCCCACTGAGTACCGGCCACATGGCGCAGCCGGGCACAGACCAACATCAGAGCAGAGTTGCCATCCGGAAAAGTTCCCACCACACGAGTACGCCGGCGGATCTCCCGGTTAAGTCGCTCAATAACATTGTTGGTTCGGATTCGAGTCCAGTGCTCAGACGGGAAGTCACAGTAGGTCAGAGTTTCCTCAACGCTGTCCTCTCCCTTTTTGGCAGCCTCTTTCAGCTTCATTTCGCGCAGCTGAGCAACAACGGTCTTTGCCTTTTCGCGGGCAGCCTTTTTGCTCTCCTGGGCATGGATCGCCTTGAGCATCTTAGCCACCAGTTTCACTTTGGAACGAGGGACAACGGAGAACACGTTGCGGTAGAAATGGACCGTGCAGCGCTGGTACTTAGCCTCAGGAAACACCTCTCCCACGGCCTCCAGCATGCCCAGGCATTTGTCACCAATAACGAGTTTTACTCCGTCCAGACCTCGGCTCCGCAGCCATTGGAAGAAGCTGGCCCAACTGGCCTTATCTTCTTTCATGCCCTCAGCTGCACCCAAAACCTCACGATATCCATCCTCATTTACAGCGATTGCCACCAGAATCGCAACATTTTCGTACTCGCCGCCCCAATTTCGGCGCAGGTAGATGCCGTCCACATAAACGTATGGATACTTGCCGCCTTGTAAAGGACGGTTACGCCAATCTTCGATGTGAATGTAGGCTTTCTTATTCAGTTAGCTGATGGTGGCCGGAGACACCTTGCTGCCCCACAGAGCCTCAGTAATATCCTCTACGCGGCGGACCGAGACACCGGCGAGGTACATCTCTATGAGCGCTTCTTCTACGCTGCTTTCACGACGACGGTAACGCTCAATGATGGCAGTCTCAAAGGTAACACCTTTGAGGCGAGGTACGTGGAGCGTAACGTCTCCGGAGGTAGTGGTGAGGTTCCGGTCGTAGTGACCGCTGCGGTATCCCTGACGGGTCTCATTGCGCTCATAGCGGGCTGCCTGGGTGAGTTTCTCCGCTTCGGCTTCCAGTAGTTCGTTGAGGGTTTCCTCCACGCTGCCGCGGACTAATTCTTTGATCTGACTCTTGATAATTTCCTCATTAAACTGTACAATCTTTTCGGACATGGTTTGCTGTCTCCTTTCGAATGTTTGTGTCGCAACTTCATTCTACCAGAGATCTGCAAATCATGTCTCTTTTTATACCTTTTTCTATTTGCGCAACTTATTGTACCTTATCTCAGGCCCTTGACGATACCTTTCAGGCAGAGATTACGGAGGCGAAGAGGACTGGGAAATAAATAAGGGCTGGCACAGGTATTCTGCGCCAGCTCTCATATTTTTAAATCAAGAAAAGTTCTGTATATCGTATTCGAGTCGCTGTACTTCCTTGAACATGGCTTCTTTAAATAGATTGTCAACCGTTTTGAAATCTTTTTTATCAAAAGACTCTTGCTCATATATTTCAGATAAAATTTTCGTTTTTTCCTCCGCAGAATACTTGTCTGCGTTGATAATATAGTTTGAATTGCTGACATTCTTTGTAATCTCATAATATGTCCGAACAAATCTTTTGATCTCATTAAGCTTCGGAAAACCGTATCGACAAAATAGATGGTTAATCAACCAATCAAGATGAAAAAGTATTTTTAAATCGGTCAATTGCGAGTAATAAAATAACCAACCATACTTTTTTGAATCAAGTATACATCCTGTAATTCTAAGATTTAACCGCCATATAAACACCTGTTGCGAAATAGTTTGTCTTTTTCGCATACGGAATAGTTCTTCTATGGATGCCTCCAGTTTTTCTTCGGCGGAAGGACGAATTCCGACCCTGTTGTCGAAAAACATATATCCAAGAAAAGGAACTCCTTCCGAAATTTTGCCCGACGTAGTTTTCTTTTCATTTGCATTTAAATCAAAATCGGATTTAAGTATTTTTGTGCAGAATTCCTTAATTCTTTCCGATTGAGATGCAGTGCAAAGAATCAGAATGTCATCAACATATCGATAAAAGCATACATCAAACTGCGCACATACTTTTTCTTTTAAATCAGATAGATAAATGTCTGCTAAAATATTGGAAATAGATAAGCCTTCAGGAACTCCCCGGTCGTTTTTCCTTTTTGCTGAAACAGAACCGACTCGTGCAATTGTTTCAGTAGTTATAGCTTCTTCTATAAGGTGGATTGCCTCAACTTTTCGAACTTTCTTTTTAACTTTTTTTAGGAGCAGTTGATGGTTGATGGATGCATAAAAATGTGTGATATCAATTTTGACATAACCGTTAAAGCACCCAGAAAGCACCTCTTGTGTGATATTGCCGACAATTGTATGAAGTAGAGGTTCCTCAATTATGTCACCAAAAGAAGACTGGAGAAATTGGTGACATGCCGATAACGCTAACTTGTCTCGAATAGTAGGGATGGAAATAACTCTCGGTTCTTTTCCCCGCCCTTTGCTAATTAGGACTTCTCTATATCGAGTGAATTTATAGGAGCCAGACAGTACTTTTCGGGAAATGACCTGGATGTTGTCATCCAATTTATCTTCAGATAACATTTGTCAAGGGGAAATTTCTGAAATGAGACCCTTTCATAAATAATATAATATCCTCCCAGATTTGTA
>NZ_CANRKH010000069.1 GCF_947631165.1 uncultured Dysosmobacter sp.
TTCAACGTGACCTATCAGGGCCACGGCCCCTATGACACCGAGAGCGTCTGGCGGGGCAAGCACTACACCGACGGCCGCTATTCCACGGCCACCACCAACATTGTGGATAACTACCTCGGCTCCGTGTCCGACACGGCGGAGCAGCTCCAATGGCTGATGGACCAGCTCCGGAAGGAGGATCGCCCGGTGGTCCTGGTAGTGTTCGGCGACCACAAGCCCTGGTTCGGCGACGGCAACTCCGCCTATCAGGAGCTGGGGGTAGACCTGGATACCTCCACAGAGGAGGGTTTCCGCAATTATTACGGGACCCGGTATCTGTTCTGGGCCAACGGCGCGGCCAAAGCCGCTCTGGACAATGACTTCGTTGGGGAGGGGCCGGACGTGTCCTCCTGTTTTTTGATGAACCTGCTGTTCGACCAGTGCGGCTGGCAGGGGAACGCCTGGACCCAGGCCGCCGCCGAAGTTTGGTGGGAGCTGCCGGTGCTGACTACTGTGGGCCGATACGAGCAAAACGGCGTTTTGACCGAAACGCTGGACCCGGAGGGACAGGCAGCACTGGACCGCTACCAGAGATTGGAGTACTATTACGGGACCCATTTTCAATATTAGACGGTGGAACGCCCTTTGTCGGAAGACCGATTTTGTCGGTTTTCCGACACTTTTTTCTTAAAAAAGCGTAGTATTTTTCAAAAAGTATCGAAACAACCAAAAAAGGTCGACCCTTTTCTCTGAAATGCCGGACAGAGAACACTTGTATTTGCGGCTGGAATCCCGTATGATAAAAACAGAAAAACTGTTTTTCCCGGCAAAAAATTTTTTGAACAGGCCCATTTTGGAAAAACAGAGAAAGAGGGGAATTTATGGAACAGATCTTTAAGCTGAAGGCCAATGGGACGTCGGTCCGCACAGAGATCCTGGCGGGTCTCACCACCTTTATGACCATGGCGTACATCATCGCCCTGAATCCCAACCTCCTGACCAACTTTGATGTAGGTTCGTCGCTGTGGAACGGCGTGTTCATGGCTACCTGCATCGCTTCCGCCGTCGGCATGTTCTGCATGGCCTTTTTGGCCAACAAGCCCTTTGCGCTAGCCCCCGGCATGGGCCTGAACAGCTTCTTCGCCGTGGTGGTGGCCAACGTCGCCGGCCTCACCGGATTGACCTATGTAGAGAGCTTCCAGGCGGCTCTGGTCATCATCCTCATCGAGGGCATCGTATTTATCATCCTCTCCGTTCTGAATATCCGCGAGAAGATCGTGGATGCCATCCCCTTGGGCGTCCGGCTGGGCATCTCTCCCGCCATCGGCCTGATGCTGATGAACATCGGCCTTGGCTCCAACGCCGGCATCTACTCGGAAAACGGCGGCCCGTTCTATGTGATGCGGGACTTCTTCGGCGCCCTGACGCCCAGCGTGGCTCAGACCAGCATGGGCAGCGGCTACGCGCCCATGATCCTCACTGTGGTGACCATGTTCATCGGCCTGTTCGTCATCGTCATCCTGGCCAAGAAGGGCATCCGGGCTGCTGTGCTGATCGGGATGCTGGTGGCTTCCATCATTTATTGGGTCGGCCAGGCCGTGTTCCTGGGGACCAATCCCTTCGCCTCTCTGGCCGGAGCCTCCTTTGTTCCGCCTTTTGCCGACATGATGGAGACCACGTTCTTTAAGTTCAACTTCTCCGGCTTCCTGGATATCGGCTTGTTCACTGCCGTCACGCTGATCATCACCTTCTGCATGATCGACATGTTCGACACCATCGGCACTCTGGTGGGCACCGCCTCTCGGGCCGGCATGGTGGACAAAGAGGGCAACATGCCCAATATGAAGGAAGCCCTGCTGTCCGACGCCATCGGCACCGTGGCCGGCGCCTGCACCGGCACCTCCACCGTCACCACCTTCGTGGAGTCTGCCTCCGGCGTGGAGGCCGGCGGCCGCACCGGCCTGACGGCCCTGACCACCGGCGTGCTGTTCCTGGCCTGCATGTTCATCGCTCCTGTGGCCGCTATTATCCCCGCCGCCGCCACCTCCTCCGCTCTGATCTATGTGGGCGTGCTGATGCTGATGGGCCTGAAGAACGTGGACTTCGACGACATGGATCAGATGGTCCCCGTGGCGCTGATGCTGATCGCCATGCCCATCTCCGGCTCCATCGGTCACGCCATCGGCCTGGGCCTCATTGCCTACACCGTCATCAAGGTATTCAGCGGCAAGGCCAAGGACGTCTCCGTCCTGACCTATGTGATCTCCGCCCTGTTCCTGGTGAAGTTCTTCCTGATCGTGTGACAGAAACTGCAAAAAACCTCCGGCAGCGAAAGCTGCCGGAGATTTTTATACCCTCAGCAGACAAAGGGCAATACGGTTTTTCGGGGCATCTTGAGCGGCTGACTGCGTTATCCTCGTTGCTGGGCGTCAGCCCGGCGGCCTCGGCTGCCTTGCTGGCCACTAAATCTACTCCCGAAAAACTCTAAAGACCTGCCAGCGAGAAAAAAACGGCGCTGGCAAGGAAGAGGACGACGGTGGGCTGGCGCCCACCTAGGACGATGACGCCGCCAGCGTTGATTTTAGCCGCTGGCAGGCGTGTTGCCCTTTGTCTACTGAGGGTACGAATTCTGGATAAAACGATCTAATCGTTTTATCCAGGCCGCTGTAAGCGGCCTGGCGGCGTAGCCCCTTAAGAATGTTATCAAGAAACAGTATTATCGTATTTCCTGTTCCAGATCCTGAAAAAGCGGAGAATCAAAAAATTCCGGAATGGTGATATCCAGTCCATCGCAGAGCTTTTGTATGGTGGAGAGAGTCGTGCTGTGGTTGCGCCCGCTGACGATGTTGTTTACCGTGGATTGCGTCACACCGCTCAGGGTGCAGAGCTTGTTGACAGAAATTGCCCGGTTTTCACAGAGGTCCAGAATGCGAAGGCGCACAGCGCTGCTGATGGTCATGGATATCACCTGCCTCTTTTCAAATGATATCCATTTCCTCTTGCAAAGATTAACTATTTTGAGTTAAAATAACTCAAAATGGTTAGGGGGGAGGAATCAACATGCCTGATTATCAAACTGTTTCCTGATAAAAAACTTTAAAAAAGTTTTTATTGCGGCGTATTGCGCCGCCGCGCCTATGGCGCGCAGGAAAAGTATGGACTTTCATCACAGGCGGCTGCGCCGCCGGGCCGCTTATGCGGCCCCAATAAAACAAGAAAATTGTTTTATTTGTGATTCGTATCAAACGCTGTATCTGTATCTTTTTAATGGGATCACCGACGTGCTGGCGTTGCTGGAAGCGCAGAATTACGGCCAAGCTGATTGCATTGCAGCAGGAGGCGGAAGAGCGGTACATCAGCGGGGAATGAAAAACCACGGCGGTAATCCGCCGTGGTTCCTTTTTTAGAAAAACATCCCCATAAATCCGTCGGGCCGCTCCTGGGCCTGGTTCCAGACCTCCAGGAAGTGGCTGCGGGAGATGCTGCGGGCGGTCATGCCCTCAGTCTGCCCGATGACGCGCAGATTCTCCGGAAAGGGAACGTCCGCCAGGGCGTCGCAGTTTCCGCGGTCGCCGCCATAAGAGAAGCAGAGGCCGTTTCGGAAAAATTCCACCTTCCGCACCTCCCGGCGGTCCGCATCCAGCTCGGAATAGATCTCATACGGCTCGTCCTCATACTCATGGGTCCACTCTACCAGCACATATTCCATGGCGTTTCCTCCTTATTTTCTGAAGAATGCCTCGATCTCTTCCTGACGGGTCTCCACGCTGCCCTGGGCAAAGCCGTTCCGGCCGCCGCCCCGGCCGTGGAGCGCGGCGTTCATGGATTTTACCAGAGCGGAGATATCATCACCGTCGGAGCGAAGCAAAGCATAATTGTACTTGCACACATGGCCGGGGCCGCTCACTCCGGCAAATACCGCCGTCAGGCCGCCGCAGGATTTTGCCACGCTGTCCGCCAGCCGCCGCACGCTGTCCGGCGGCATAGACGGCTGGAACAGCAGCACATCGCCTGTTCCGGCGTACTCCTTGGCAATAGCGGCAAAAGCGGCCTCCTCCATATGCGCCGCGCGGGAGTTGGCCTCGGACAGCTGGTTTTGCAGCTTGATCACCGCGTTGTGGGTGTGCTCCGGCTTGGAGGAGAGCAGCTGCGCGGTCATCCGGTTCTGTTCCCAGGTCCTGGACAGATATGCCAGCGCCCGCCTGCCGCACAGCAGCTCGATGCGGACACCCTCCCGGAACTTCTGGACAGACAGAAATTTCACCAGTCCCACCTGGCCGGACTGGGCCACATGGGTCCCACAGCAGGCGCAGCAGTCCGCCCCGGGGAAGGAGACGATCCGCACTTCCCCCTCCAGGGGCTTTTTGCTGCGGTATTCCAGAGCCTCCAGCTCCGCGCCCTGGTGGAACTGGATGTCGATGGGAACGTCTGCGTAAATATAGTCGTTGGCCTGGGCCTCGATCTCCATCAGGTCCTCCCAGGAGATGTCGGCGTTGAAGTCGATGGTCACGATGTCCGTTCCCATGTGGAAGCCCACGTTGTCGCAGCCGAACCGGGCGCAGATGAGGCCGGAGCAGATGTGCTCGCCGGAGTGCTGCTGCATGTGGTCGAAGCGGCGGGACCAGTCGATGGCGCCGGTGACTATGGCGCCTACTTCCACCGGCCTGTCGCAGGTGTGGAAGATCACGCCGCCCTTTTCGTGCACGTCGGTGACAGCGGCGGCGCCCAGCGTTCCATGGTCGGCGGGTTGGCCGCCGCCTTCCGGATAGAAGGCGGTGCAGTCCAGCACCACTTGATAGCCAGTTTTCCCGCTTTCGCAGGATAGGACCGTGGCGGGAAATTCTTTGATAAAGGGGTCGGCGTAATAGAGCTTTTCGGTTTCCATATGAAAAACTTCCTTTCAGATCAGGTGTTATAGACCGCAAAGGCGGCGTAGGGGCGGTCCAGCTGGTAGCCCAGCCGCTCCGCCAGGGCCAGGGAGGCGGGGGTGTGGGCGTCCCAGCTGGGATACATCCCCCGGTCCAGGCACTCCAGGATCAGCCGCGCTCCGCAGGCCAGGGCCAACCCTAAGCGGCGAAAGTCCGGATGGGTGTCGATCTCGATCTCAATGCCCTCCCGGTACCGGGCGTAGGAGGCCGCGCCGGAGACGAGCCGTTCGTTCTGGATAACGGCAAAGCCAAGCCCCAGCTCCCGGAAGGTGTTCCAGTCCGGAAACTGGGACACCAGATCCCGACTCCACGGCTCGACTTTACACAAATCGTATAAATCATGATCTATTATACGAATCGTATAGGAATCTTCAAGCCCTGCCGCCAATTTTTCCAGGTGCACACGGTCAAAGACGGTGTCCTTTCGTGTTGCGTACCGGATGATGGGAACGGCGCGGCCCCCGGACTGCCGGAGGATCACCGCGTCCCAGCGGCTGTCTCTGGGGATGAGAAGGGGTGCGCCCTGTTCCCGCAGCGCCAGGTCCGCCAGCTCCGGCGAGGGCTGTCCCGCCAGAAAGCGGAAGTCCCCCAAAACGGCGGCGGCGGAGCGGGGCGCAGAGGGATCGTCGCCGTAGACCGCGCCCATGACCCCTTGCAGGCAGGACCAGAGGATGGTCTCTGGCCAGCCGTGGAACAGCGGCGCGGCCGGGGCCGGATCGTTCAGCAGATGTATCATGAGAGATCCTCCAGCAGGCCCAGGTTTTGCTTCCAGGTCAGGACGCGGCGGCAGGCATCATCAATGACATCCTCCGCCAGCGCGCCGCGCTCCACGGCCTCGATGACTTTGGGGACCTGGGCGCGGTAGTCAGTGGTGATGATGAGGTCGTTCCCGGCCTCCAGGGCCATGACGGCCACTGCGCCGTCCCCGGCGTAGGCGCTGACCGCTTTCATGGCCAGATCGTCGGTCATCACCACGCCGTCAAAGCCCAGCTTGTCCCGCAGGATCTCATGGACGGCGGGGGAGAGAGAGGCGGGCAGGTCCGGGTCCATGCATTGGACGATGTTATGGCTCACCAGCACGGCGGCAGTGCCGCCGCCCGCCTGGATGCCTGCCCGGAAGGGCAGAAAGTCGGAGGTCTCGAAGGTCTCCATGGGCCGCTGGTCCACAGCGATGCCGGTGTGGGTGTCCGCGTTGTTCCCATAGCCGGGGAAGTGCTTCAGGACACAGCCGATGCCGGCTTCCTTCATAGCGCCGGCGACGCTGGCGGCGTACTCGGCGGTGGCATGGGCATCCTGGCCCAGGGCGCGGTTATGGATGAAGTCGCCGGGATTTGTAGACACATCGCACACCGGAGCCAGGTTCACGTTGATGCCAAGACGAAGCAGGGCGTTGGATTTTTCCCAGGCATCCTCCGCAAAGGCGTCCCCATGGCCGGACGCTTCCCTTTGGATCTGCTGAGGGGAGCGGAATTTTTTTTGGAACAGGTTGGGATTCCGGCTGACCCGCACCACTGTGCCGCCCTCCTCGTCCACGCCGATGAGCAGAGGGATGGAGGCGGCGGCCTGATAGGCGTGGAGGGCCGCGGTAAACGCTTCCTCCGTGAGCCAGCCGCCGTTTGCGTCCTGGAGATCCCGGCCAAAGAGAATGTAGCCGCTCAGGTGATACGTGCTGACATCTTCCACAGCGCTGTCCGCCGGACAGCGGACGAAGAACAGCTGGCCCACCTTTTCCTCCAGGGTCATGGAGGCCAGCAGGCTGTCAATGGGGTCCTCTGGCGCTTCCGGCTCTATGGGCGTTTCCGGCACGGTGGAAGGCATCGCTTCCGGTTCGAAAGCGGGGGTCTCCTTGGCAGGCGGCTCTGGCAGAGGGGCATCTCCAGAGGGGGCGCCGCAGGCGGTGAGGAAAAACAGGGAGAGCGCGGCCAATACTGCCGCCAGCAGACGTTTCATAGGCACCTCCAAAGGATTGATACAGACAATATATCACAGTTCCGCAAAAAAAGAAAGGATGCAGTCAACCCGCATCCATTCCTTCGCTGATATAGTCGACACATTTGCAAAGAAGTAAAACTTCTTTGCAAACCATCGGCGCGTGCGCCGATGGTGGCCGCAAGGCGGCCTGCGTGTCTACTTCATAGTCAACGCGCACGGACTTTGTCCGTCCAGCGGTTATTACCGCTGGTTGAAAATCTCCTTCTGCTGATTTTCAAGTGCGTTGACTATATAGAGTTCCTCCGCCGATTGCTGGGCGGCGGTCAAAAGCGCCTTTGCCTGTCCGTAATTCTGTGCCTCCAACGCCTCCAAAACATCTGTGTAGGCCTTGTAGTAGAGCGATTGATGATCCATCATGCACCTCCTTCCTATATCGTGATTATAATCACTATAATATCCAGATGCAAGCCCCATATAATAATATTTGGGGTGATGCTGTGCCGATTTCTTTTGAGCCGATGCGGCGATATATGCGGGAACACCAGATTTCCTACTACTATCTGGCGAATGAGGGAATAGAATCTCAGACCTTGCAGCGGATTCGCCATGACAGGCCGGTCACCACCACGACCCTTGGAAAGCTGTGCAGGATCATGCACTGTACCCCGGCAGACCTGATCTGCTATCAGGAATCGGAAGATGAAAGCATAGAATAAACGGCTCTCTCCATTTGGAGAGAGCCGTTTTCGTTTGTTCCAAAAGTCTTTCAGAGGGCTTTTATCTCACGGCTTTTGCCGCTGCGGCGGGGTCCTGGTTTTGTCTGCGGGGCAGCTGGAATACCGCCGGAGGGATCAGCAGGGGAAGGCACCCGTAGATTCCGGGAATGCCCCATCTGGTCACGCACCACCAGCCCCAGGCAACCCCCAGATGGAAGCAAACCAGGGTCCCGCCGTAGAACCTCCACTTCCGTAGCTGTTCCTCGTCTCGGGAGCAGAGGTACTCTGTCATCCCCTCGGTGAACTGGCGGAGGTTGTTGGTGGAAAAGATGGTGGCGCAGTTGAATCCGGCGGCCTGGGAGTAGGCGACCCACTGCACCGCCGTGGCAAAGAACATGGGATAGAGGGAGAGGATGGGGTCCGTCTCCGCCGGGATCCAGGCCAGCAGCAGGCAGGCGGCCAGGTCGATGACAATGGAACAGCCCCGCATCCTGCCAAGGCGGCCCTGCCGCCGCTGCAGCACGACCAGCACGATCCCGGCGATGTAGCACAGCATGGCCCCCAGCCGGATCAGGGCGGGACCCCAGGTCCCGTCCAATCCGGAGACGACCAGATAGATGAGGTTGGAGGTCTCGGAGGAGCCGAAGGTGGCGTTTCGGGTCAGCAGGGCGTAGACGCCGAAGAAGCCGCCCACCGCCGCCATGGCGTGGTGCGCCCTGGTCTCCTGTCGCACGCTCATTTATGCCTCCGGCTTCACCAGCGCGATGTGCAGCTCATCCAGCTGCTTCTGGGTGACTTCGCTGGGAGCGCTCATCATCACGTCCTGGGCGTTCTTGTTCATGGGGAAGGGGATGATCTCCCGGATGGAGTCTTCACCGGCCAGCAGCATGACCATGCGGTCCACGCCGGGGGCGATGCCCGCGTGAGGGGGCGCACCGTAAGTGAAGGCGTTGTACATGGCCGGGAATTTGGCCTTCACGTCCTCTTCGCCCAGCCGGACCATCTCAAAGGCCTTGATCATGATCTCCGGGTCGTGGTTCCGCACCGCGCCGGAAGAAAGCTCCACGCCGTTGCACACCAGGTCGTACTGGTCGGCGGTGATGCTCAGGGGGTCGATCTCGCCCCGCTCGGCCTTCAGCAGCACGTCCAGGCCGCCGGAGGGCATGGAGAAGGGATTGTGGCAGAATTCCAGCTCGCCGGATTCCTCGCCGATCTCGTACATGGGGAAGTCCACGATCCAGCAGAAAGCGTACTGCTCTTTGTCCATATGGCCGGGGACAGCGGCGCCCAGCGTTTTGATCAGCACACCGGCGGTCTTTTGGGCCTGGGGCAGCTTTCCGGCGGAGAGGGCCACAAAGTCGTTGGCTTTCAGGCCCAGGGCGGAGACCACAGCGTCCTTGATGGGTTGGACAAACTTGCCGATGCCGCCCACGATCTCGCCCTTCTCATCCAGGCGGAACCAGTAGGGCTTGCCGCCGGAGACCACTTCTACGTCGGCCAGGGTCTTGTCGATGAACTTCCGGGTCTCGTGGAAATCGCTGACCACCACGGCCTTGACCACATTGCCCTCGAAGGGGCCGAAGCCGCAGCCGCCCAGAACAGCGGTTGCGTCTGTGACCGTCAGGTCGATGCGCAGGTCCGGCTTGTCGGAGCCGTACTTCTCCATGGCTTCGGTGTAGGGGATGCGCGTAAAGGGCGCGCCGCTGGCCCGGTCATACTTGCCGTACTTGGCGAAGATGGGGGGCAGCACGTCCTCCAGCACGGCGAACACGTCCTCCTGGCTGGCGAAGGCCATCTCCATATCCAGCTGATAGAACTCACCGGGGGAGCGGTCCGCCCGGGCGTCCTCGTCCCGGAAGCAGGGTGCGATCTGGAAGTAGCGGTCGAAGCCGGAG
>NZ_CANRKH010000070.1 GCF_947631165.1 uncultured Dysosmobacter sp.
GCATCTGCGGCGACCTGTTCAAGGTCACCCCGCTGCTGATCGAGGCCATCAAGGCTGCCAAGGCCGCGAAGTAAGAAGAAAACTTTACACGTATAGAAACAGGAGCTATCCCTATGGGATAGCTCCTGTTTTCTATGTTTTGTGGGACAAAGGGCCGCCAGAGAGAATCTGCCACTCACTGAACAGTAAATTATGATCATTATCGGAGCTGCCTGCGAACATGGCGGCAGATTGATGACGGATTTATAGAGCATGGAGACAAGCTCTTTTGCATATGGGATCAGATTTTACTTAATGGTAGGGGGCGGTTCTGATTTTATGCAATAAAAAACGAAGTGTTTTTGGCAGGATACTCAAATCCCAAAAGAACGCTTCGATTGCGATAAGCGGTCAAATTGATTTCCGGATGACCGGAAATTATCTTTCCATTCTTTTCCCTCTGAATCCCTGCTGGTGTTCAAACAGGTGAAAAGAGGGCTCGTTTCTGCGAATATTTACCATATGGTGTCTCGGACCAGACGCACTACATTTCCATTAGTTATAGTAGAGAAAACGATTTGACTATTGTTGAAAAGAGTTTTTAATTACATATTACTATAGAAAATTTTGAATTCAGGTGGATTCTATAGATTGATTGAAGATCGCAAAAACAAATAGAATTTTTAATATCGGTAAATCAGAATAAATTTGCGTTTCTTATTTTATCAAATATCCATTCTGAAGTAAAACGCCCCAGTACTTAGTTATTTAATAGCTGACTGATTTCATTTGCGATTTCTTTGATTTCAGGAGCAAGAGTGTGCAATTGCTCCAAGCTAATCTCTTTGACAGACCCTGAAACACCAATTGCAGCACAGGGATAATGATTACAGTCATAAATTGACGCAGCCACGCCACAAAAACCAATGTCGTGCTCCACATTATCGATAGCATATCCCTGAACTCGAATACGGGCGATTTCTTCCAGAAAAGTGGGCAGGGAAGTGATCGTGTTATCAGCAACTTTACTGATGGATGAATGTTTCCATATCGTTCGAATTTCTTCATCTGACAGGCTGGCCATGATGCTCTTTCCTGTACCTGTACAATACATAGGTGCACGAAGCCCTACATAAATAGGGGTTCTGGCTCCGATGTTATAAGCTCCGCCTTTGAACAAATAAACGACATCTACTCCATCTGGGATGGCAAGACAGATCGTTTTATTCGTTTTTCGGGCCAATCTTTCCATATATGGAAGGGCAACGGTTAAGATGTGTCGGCCATTTTGCCCCTGACTCCCCAACTCAAAAAGGCGCATGCTCAAGCGATATTTTCCACTGACTGGATCTTTAAGAACATAGCCCTTATCAATCAAAGTATTTAGAAGGCGATAAACAGTTGTCTTATTAAGCTGTACGGCTCTTGAAATATCAGACAGCGAAACTCCATAAGGCCAGTTTGCGAGTTCTTCCAATAGATCCAGCACACGCTCGACAGAACGCTCCGAAGAATTAGACATCTCTTTCTCCCCTTACTTGGCATTTAACATTAACTTATATCAAGAAATGAAAAAAAGCAAGTCATGTATATTAAAAATAATGATTTCAAGCAAAATCCAGCTTTTGATATAAATGGTCATGCATTTGGAAAGAGAGAATTTGATAATTAAGACAAAAAAACGTCGAATTGTTGAGAATTTTGCTGTATTGACAATACGGGGTTATCGGAATATATATAAGCCTATAATTTCATTATATGAATTTTATATTTCATACAACGAAACAATGGAGGGGCGTATGGAATTACGTGGCATCACATGGGATCATGAACGCGGAGTAAATCCCATGATTGCAACCAGTGATGAATTTCATAGGATTCATCCTGATGTGACAATTTCCTGGCGGAAAAGGAGCTTGAAAGATTTTGGCGATGGAGAGATTGAGAAATTGCTGGATACAGTTGATCTTATCGCTGTGGATCACCCGTTTATGCCTGAGGCATTGAAAAAGCATTTGTTGCTGGACTTGAAGGAGTATATAGACACATCGTTTTTAGAAATATTGCGGGGAGAAGCAATTGGGGCAAGCTTTGATTGCTATTGCTTGCAGGATACCATTCAGGCACTGCCAATGGATGTGGCCTGTGAAACAGCGGCTTTTAATGCTGAGTTCTTTCATTCCCGAAATTGGAGAGTACCAAAAACCGTTGATGACATTTTTGCATTAAAAGAAGCCATTCCGGAAAACAAACAGATTGGGTTCCCGTTTTGGGCAACGGATATGACATGTATTTTCATGAATTTAACTGCTCAACAAAAGGGACGCAACTATTTTGATTTGCAGAATGGAATTGATCTGAAGAGCGGGGCTGTATCAGCATCTGTTATCAGTAGAATGGCAGCTATTGCACAGCCTGATTCTTTTGATATGAATCCGATTGATGTATACAATGCTATGTCAGAGGAGGGAACCATCGTTTATTCTCCATATGGATTTGGCTATACGAATTATTCCCGCTGCGGTTACCATAAAGACCTGCTGGAGTATTATGATGCTCCGCTGATTAACAGCGATGCGGAGGTTTCAACGGTATTAGGCGGAGTCGGCATTGCGATTTCAAGCAGAATTTCCTCAGAAAAGATACCCGCTGCGGTTGAATATCTGAAATTTGTAGTTTCACCTGATGTCCAAAAAGGTATATATACATTATCCGGCGGACAGCCCGCAACGATGTCTGCCTGGCTCGATGAAAAAAATAATCAAATGACGAACAATTTTTTCAAAAACACACTACGCACGCACCAGATGGCATTTGTTCGTCCACAGCTTGTTGAATGGCCCTATTTCCATACGGCTGCTGGCGAGCAATTGCAAAAGGACATTCGGAATCGGATCAGTCCTGAAACCATGGCAGAAAATTTTAACAGACTGTATAAAGAAATTTGCATACATTAAATATCCATTGCTTCAGCAAAAATTATGTAGAAAGATTGGTGGTTATCTTGGCAAAAAAAGCGTTGGATGGAATTACAGTTATTGATTTTACACAGCTTCTGGCAGGGCCGTATGCCACGCAGATGCTGGGTGACTTGGGAGCGGAAGTCATCAAAGTTGAACGATTGAAAAGCGGCGATCTGTTCCGTGGAATGGATCATCTGGGCAAAAAAATGGGTGAAAACCTCTCACCGCAATATATGGCGTGGAACCGAAATAAGAAATCCATCTCTTTAGATGTTCGAAAAGAAGCCGGCAGAAATATTATCTATAAGATGATCGAAACGGCTGATGTAGTTGTTGAAAACTTTCGGCCCGGTGTTATGGACCGTTTAGGCCTCGGATATGAAAAACTGAAAACCATCAATCCTCGAATTGTCTATGCCAGCAATTCTGGGTATGGTCCATCTGGTCCTTATGTGACCCGCCCGGGACAGGACCAGCTGATCCAAGGCCTGTGCGGTATGATGACCTTTGTAGGAAGCAAGAAAGATGGACCCGTTCCAATCGGACCAGTTCTGGCGGATGCCCTGTCCTCCTTGAACCTCGTTTATGGAATTCTGGCAGGATTGCTGTATGTGCAGAAAACAGGAAAAGGTCAGCATATCGAAGTTGATCTCATGAGGTCTATGCTAGCTATGCAAAGCGAGGCATTTTTTGGGATGCTGAACTTGGATATTCATGTGGAACGTCCGGACTCTGGTATTGCACATCCCATGTATGGGGTACCCTTTGGCGTCTATAAGTGCGCTGATGGCTATCTGACGATTGCAATGAATCCCTTTGATAAGGTCGTGAAGGTCCTGGAGGCACCAGAGCTGCTGACATATATGGAGAATGATGAGCTGTTCAGCAAGCGAGATGAAATCTTTTATAGAATGCAGGATATCATGATGAAAAAAGCTGGTGGATTACTGGCTGGAAAAAATGCTGGAAGAGGATCTCTGGGTAGCAAAAGTCCAGGATATGGAAGAGGTCGAGAAGGATCCACAGGTACAGCACATGGGTGTCATAAAGTCTTATCAGCATCCGGTATGCGGCGATGTCAAGTATATTTCTTCGGCGCTGACGATGAGTGAGACGCCGCCTAGCTTTGAGTATGCACCGCCGATGATTGGCGAGCAGACTAGAGAGATCATGAAAAAATATGGGTATGAAGACGCGGAGATCCAAGCGCTGTTTGACCAGGGCATTCTGTATGAAGAGGAAAATCATACTTAAATTTTAGTTAAGGGGGATTGATTGCGTCAGTGTACAAAGGGATACTACATAAAACAACTAAAAATGGACTGCCAACCTACTGAATTTACCGCCCTATTGAGACACAGGGCGGTTTTTTCATGGGCGCAGGGAAAGGAGGTACCCACTGCCAAAGAGCTTGACGGAAAAAGTCAGGCTCTTTTTTTATGCCATCAAATAAGAAGGAGGTAATGCGAATGGCCGATGAAAAATCAAAAAATATGACTGGCGCAGAAGTGCCTGACGCTGGCCCGGCCCCGGTACAGCCCGAAGCGGGCGGCGGTGCTCCCACAGCCCAGCAGGAACAGACGGCCCCGGAAGCCGCTGGCCCGGATCAGGCGAAAGCTCCCGAACAGGCCGCTCCCGTCCAGCCTGATAAAGCGGCGGAGGCTCCCAAGGCAGAGAAAGCCGCCAGTGTGTCCGTCTTTAACTTCTCTGAAATCATGGCGGAGAAAAAAGCGGCTGAAAAGGCTGGGGCGCAGCAGGAACCGCCGAAGGAGCAGGCCCCGCCGCCGAGACGCCGGGGCCGCCCTCCCAAGGACGAAAAAACAGCGGCTCCCGCCCAGAAGGAGGTTCCTGGCAAGAAGGATAAAGCGGCACAGAAGCCCGCCCCGGCCAAGAAAGCTGAAAAAGCTGCCGCTGGAAAGACCGGGAAAGCCCCCAAGGCTCCCAAGCCCGCCAAGGGCACACAGGAGGTAAAAGCTCCCGCCCAGCCTGAAACGCCCCCGGCTCCCGCCGAGGCCCCCCGCCCGCAGAAGGACGAACAGATCGTTTATCTGAAGCTGTCTGACCTTCACGCCTTTAAGAACCACCCCTTCCAAGTCCGCAACGACGAGGAAATGAAAGCGATGGTGTCCAGCGTCAAGGACAAGGGTGTGACCCAGCCCGCTATCGTCCGCCCCCGTGAGGACGGCGGCTATGAGATCGTGTCAGGCCACCGCCGCCAGAAGGCCAGCGAGCTTGCCGGATTTGTGGATATGCCTTGTATCATCCGCAACCTGACGGACGAGCAGGCCATCACGCAGATGGTGGAGGACAACACCAATCAGCGTGAGAATATCCTCCCCAGCGAGAGGGCCAAGGCCCTGAAAATGCAGTTGGAGGCCATCAAGCACCAAGGGGCCAAGGACTTCACTTCGGGCCAACTTGACCCGAAGGACACCGGACGGCGTTCTAATGAGGTCGTGGCCGAGCGGAATAAAATGACTGTCAAGCAGGTACAGCGGTATATCAAGCTCAATGACCTTGTACCTGATTTGCAGAAAATGATGGACGAGGGGCAGATCAAGTTCACGCCTGCCGTGGAGCTGTCCTATATCAAGCCCAAGAACCAGCGGTATATCGCTGTTGCCATTGAGAGCCAGCAGTCGGCCCCTTCTCTTTCACAGGCCCAGCGTATGCGGGAGCTTGACCAGAAGGGCGTCCTGAATGGGGATGTGATCGACGGCATTATGATGGAGGATAAAAAGGAGGTAGACAAAGTGATTTTGACAGGTGCGGAATTGAGTAAATATTTCGGGAAGGAAACCACCCCGAGGGAAATGAAAGACCAGATCATCAAGCTGCTGGATGACTGGAAGGGCCAGCAGAAGGAAGTCAAGGGGCCGGAGAAAAAAGCTCCCCAGCCTGAAAAGTAACGCCCGCTTCGGGACAAGTTGGCCCGAGGAACTATGCGGGGCTCTGCCCCGCACCCCGGAGCTCCAAGGATATTTGATATTCCCCATCGCCGGGTCTTACATAGCATAGCCGGGAAAATCAGTCAAGGGCCAGAGCCGCCGCAGGCGGTGCCGAAGGCACCCTTGACAGATTTCTCCCGGCTGTGCTTTCTGGCGGCGAGCGATGGGGATATAGATATTCCTTTGAGCCGTCCCCCTTCCCACGGGAAGGGGCGGAGGGGATGGGCTCTTATGGTATAGCTTTATAATAAGTAGGAATGGAGGGAAAACCAATGAAACGACCTTTGGCATATATTACCGCCGCATGGTGCGGTGAACCTGATACGGATATGGAGATGGCCGCCCGCTATTGCCGCATGGCATACGAAGCGGGCTTTTCTCCTATCTGCCCTATTCTCTATCTGCCGCTGTTCATCAACGATGATATTCCCGGAGAGCACAAGGATGGGATTGATATGCGGCGTGACCTTCTGCGCCGCTCCCATGTTCTTGTGGTCTGCGGCGGCGAGGTGGACGAGGATGTGAAGAACGATATTGCCGTCGCCAGGCGGCTCAATATCACAGCCACCACCCTTGACGGTATCCTGACGGTGAACCAGCAGGGCCGCTGTGATGTTTGAAGCCTATGTGACCAATCTGGGAATGTACCCGGAACGAGGGGCCGAGGTCGGGGAATATCTGAAATTTCCCACCACCCCCGAGGAAGTGCGGGCCCTCTTTTCCCGGATCGGCATTGACGGCAAGCGGTATGAGGAATACTTCATTACCGACTATGACAGCGATGTGCCGGGGCTGTATGACCACCTCGGGGAATATGAAAGCCTTGACGAGCTCAATTATCTGGCGCACCTGCTGGAAGAAATGAGCCCGGACGAGCTGGAAAAGCTGGAGGCCGTCATGGACGCCGGGGAGTACACAGGCAGCGTGAAGGATTTGATAAATCTGACCCAAAACCTTGACTGCTTCGAGTTTTACCCCGAAGTGGAGAATGAGGAAGATCTGGGCCGTATGTACCTTCTGGAGCTTGACGCTCTCCAAATCCCGGAGTATTTAGTTGACTATATCGACTATGAGGCATACGGGCGGGATGTGCGTATCAACGAGGGCGGACACTTTGCTCCCGGCGGCTATGTGTTCAACAATCAGGGAAAATTCATCGAACATTATACCGGGCTGGACGATATTCCCGAGGATTACCGTATTTCCAATGTTCACACCCGGGACGAAAAGGAGGAAACACGCTCCATTTTAGCAACGCTCAAACAATTCAAGGAGGCTCCGCCCGTCCCACATAAGGACAAGGCCGGGCCAACCCATGAAGAACGGTAGACCTCGGGCCAAGTTGGCTCGAGGTGCCGTTATGCGGCGGGCGGCTCCCCGGGGGCCTCCCGCCCCTCCTGATTTTCCCGGCAGAAAGGAGGCAGTATGCAGGAATATGTAGAGGAACGGACAGTAGCCGTATCGGTCAAGGCCCTTCGGCTTTCTGGTAGGGTGCTCGCCGTCGCTTTGCGAAAGGCGGCGGCAGAGATCAAGGCCCAGCATGAGGCGGGAAAACGCCCCCAAGGCAGACAGTCCGTAAAGAAGCTGATGAACCATTACGGTACAAAGAACGCCATGAAGCTGGTAGGAGCCCCCAAGGACTTTGACCGTATCGCCAAGGAGTTCCATGTGGACTACGCTTTTCACAAGACCAGTCCCGGACATTATCTGTTGTTTTTCAAGGCAGATCAGGCGGACGCTGTCACGGCGGCCTTCTCCAAATATTCGGAAAAAGTGCTGGGCCGCAGTCAGGAGAGGCCGTCTATCCTCGGACAGCTCCGACAGTTCGTTCAGGAGATTGCGGCAAGGCCCAAGGTGCAGGAACGGGCCAGAGAGGCGGTGAAGGAGGAACGGTAAGCAAAAATCTCAAAAAATATGTACTTCCCAACTTTCCCTATCTCATTGCCTTTTGGTTTTTCTCCAAGTGCGGCACAGCCTACCGCATGGCGGCAGGCGGCAATCTCGGAGAAAAGTTGTTCGGCATGGTGCAGACCATCGGCCCGGCGTTTCAGTCCCCTGCGCCGGGGCTGGCCCTGCTTGACCTTGCCGTAGGCGTAGCTGGGGCTGTGGGGCTCTACTTCATGGTACAGTCCAAGATCAAGAAGTCCCGGAAGTTCAGGCGGGATATGGAGTACGGCTCCGCCCGCTGGGGTACGGAGGCGGATATAAAGCCGTTCATCGACCCCAAGTTTGAAAACAATGTTATCCTGACCGGGACGGAGCGGCTGACCATGAACACCCGGCCCAAAATCCCGGCAAACGCCAGAAACTTAAACGCCTGTGTTATCGGTTCGTCCGGTTCGGGCAAAACAAGGTTCTGGCTGACACCCCAGCTTTTACAGGCCCACAGCTCCTATGTAGTGGTAGACCCCAAGGGCGGCACCCTCTCCCAATGCGGCTATTTCCTGCAAAAGAAAAAGGGCTATAAGGTCAGAGTGTTCAACAGCATAGATTTCTCAAAATCCATGCACTACAATCCTATGGCCTATATCAAGACGGAAAGCGATGTATTGAAATTCGTCAACGCTCTGATTGCCAACACCAAGGGGGACGGCAAGGAGGGCGACCCCTTCTGGACAAAAGCGGAAACGCTTTTATACTGTGCCCTTGTGGCCTATATCGTTTTTGAGGGGCCGGAGGAAGAACGGAACATGAATACGCTGGTGGAAATGATAAACAGCATGGAAGTCCGGGAGGATGACGAGAGCTTCAAAAACGCCGTGGACTATATGTTTGACGGCCTCGCCAAGCGCAACCCCCAGCACTTCGCTGTGCGTCAGTACGCCAAATATAAGTTAGCCAGCGGAGTTGTACGCTCTAAGAGACTTCCTAATCACTCAATTAGAAAGCGTCTTAAACCGTACAAGCCGTAAGCAAAGAAAGGAGCGCAAGCCTATGAAGCCCAACAGAAAGATAACCGCCTTATACGAGCGGTTGAGCCGTGACGATGAGATGGACGGCGAGAGCAATTCCATATCCAACCAAAAAAGACT
>NZ_CANRKH010000071.1 GCF_947631165.1 uncultured Dysosmobacter sp.
ACGGGTTCCGGCATCATCGCCGGGCCGGCTGAAAAGTTATAGGTTCTTCCGTATTTCATCTCTTTGTCCTCCATTTCCTAAAATGAAGAGGCATGGCCGGGGTCCGGAGAAAGGCCAGCCTCTCGCGGTTCTTGCTCTCAGTATACGACAGTTGGACGGCGGAATCAACCAGATATTCAAAATTTTTCAGACTAGCTAAAAATTTGTTTTGACTTTGTGCGAAATGACGGGAAAGGGACGAAGATGTGTGGAAAATTCGACAGAACAAACGAAAACAATCTGGGGTTATTTTCCTGGAATGGAACTCTCAGTGAACAACGGGCAACACGCCTGCCAGCGGCTAAAATCAACGCTGGCGGCGTCATCGTCCTAAGTGGGCGTCAGCCGGCAACGGGGATAACGCTGTCAGCCGCGCAAGATGTCCCGAAAACCGTGCTGTACTTTGTGCACTGAGGGTTGAAATTTAACAAAATCTTAACTATAATAAAAATGATCGTGTGAAAAGAGCAAAGCCATTTTAGGGGAAAGCCCCCGGTTTTAGGAGGAGACGACCATGAGACCAGACGGAACACTGGTGAAGGGCCTGACGCCTGTGATGCAGGCGCTGCCCCATATCATGCCCCGGCGATTCGACGCACAGAACTGGGCCAGCGACTATGTGGACGAGGATATCGTGAAGACGTTTATCCGGCAGAAGCGGCGGGAGGGCCGCCATGTGACCCACATGAGCATTCTGGCGGCGGCCTATTACAAGGCGGCGCTGGAGAATCCCAAGGTGAACTACTTCATCATGAACCGCAGGATCTACAAGCGGAATCATTTCTGCTTCAGCTTTGTGATCCTGAAGAAGCGGGCCGACGGCACGCCGGACGAGACCCCGCTGAAGGTGTTCCTGGACCCGGAGGACGATGTGTTCACCATCAGCCGGAAGATCAAGGACCTGGTGGACCAGAATCAGGAGGCCGTGCACAACAACGGCACCGATAAGTTCGTCAACATGGCCTTCAGGATCCCGGGCCTGGCCCGGCTGGTGTTCGGGCTGGCCTATCACCTGGACCTCCACGGGCTGCTGCCCCGGAAGATCATCGATCTCAGCCCCTTCCACACCAGCCTGTTCATCACCAATCTGGCGTCCATCAACACCAGCTATATCTTCCACCACTGCTATGAATTCGGCACCACCAGTGTTTTTGTCTGCATGGGCAAGCCGGTGCCGGATCCCATGGCTCCTCAGGGCAGCCGGAAAAAGCGGATGCCTCTGGGTGTGGTGATGGATGAGCGCATCGCCACTGGTATCGAGTACTCCCGCTTCTTTGCCGCCTTTGAGCGGTATCTGAAAAAGCCGGAGCTGCTGGAGTCCCGTCTGGACGGCAAGGCCGCCGCCGCGGTGTAAGGCCATGGAATACGGAAAGCGGTTTGCCGCATGGCTGCGCCACACAGACATCTACATCCAGACTATGGCCAAGTGGCTGCTTTTGGCGGTAGTGATCGGCCTGGCTTGCGGCGTGGTGGGTACGGCCTTCCACATGGGCGTGCATTACGCCACGGAGCTGCGGACGGAATGGCCCTGGCTGCTGTGGTGTCTGCCTCTGGCGGGACTGGCCATCGTGGCCATTTACAAGGTGACCAGGACCGAGGGCCAGGGGACCAACGACGTCATCGACCAGGTGCATCTGGGCAACGGACTGCCCCTTCTTCTGCTGCCCGCCATTTTCCTGGGTACGGTGCTCACCCATCTGTGCGGCGGCTCCGCCGGACGGGAGGGCGCGGCATTGCAGATGGGCGGCACCATCGGCTTCCACACCGGGCGGATGTTCCGCCTGGATGACCGGGATCTGCGGATCGCGACCCTGGCGGGTATGGCGGCTTTTTTCTCCGCCCTGTTCGGCACGCCGCTGACGGCGGCCATTTTTTCCATCGTGGTCATCAGCATCGGCGTGATGTACCACGCCGCCATGTTCCCCTGCCTGGCCTCCGCGCTGACGGCCTACGCCGTCTCTCTGGCCCTGGGAGTCGCCCCCACCCGATTCGCCGTGGAGATGCCGGCGCTGAGCGTCCACATGATGCTGCGGATGGGCGTCCTGGCGGCGCTGTGCGCCTTGGTGTCGGTGCTGTTCTGCGGTGTGATGCACGTTTTTGAGCATCTGATGGCCCGCCGGCTGCCTGATCCCTGGATCCGGGCGGCGGTGGGCGGCGCGGCGGTCATCGCCCTGACTTATCTCTGCGGAACCACGGACTACAACGGCGCGGGCATGGATGTGGTGGCCGCCGCCGTGGAGCAGGGGACTGCCCATCCGGCAGCCTTCCTGCTGAAGCTGCTGTTCACTGCCATCACCCTGGCCGCCGGCTTCAAGGGCGGCGAGGTGGTGCCGTCCTTCTTCGTGGGAGCCACCTTCGGCTGTGTGGCGGGACCGCTGCTGGGCATCCCGCCGGGAGCCGCGGCAGCAGTGGGATTGGCGGCGGTGTTCTGCGGTGCCACCAACTGTCCCCTGGCCTCCACGCTGCTGTCCATCGAGCTGTTCGGCGACGAGGGACTGCTGTATTTCGCCATGGCCTGTGTGGTCAGCTACATGCTCTCCGGCTACAGCGGGCTGTATTCCAGCCAGACCATCATGTACTCCAAGCTGAAGGCCCAGTACATCAACGTCCACACCAACGCCCACCATGCGGGGGACCCCCATCAGGAGCCTCCGGTGGCCGGGAGCGTGCGGGAGGAGCGGCGGTGAGCTGCGCCTTTTCGCACCGGCGGCTCTCCGCGCCCCACCAAAGAATAAGAACATATAGTCAACGCAATTGAAAAGGAGCGCAAGCTCCTTTTCAACCGGCGGGCCGATGGCCCGCCGGCGCGCGTGCCGCATATGCGGTCTGCAACGCTGCTGTGCAGCGCTGCGTGGAAAAGAATCCAAGAGATTCTTTTCCACTGTGCCGGCTATAAGACGCAGCCTCCCGTGGCATACTGTCCCAAAGGACATGCCGCGGGAGGCTGTTTTGTTCCCTGGATGAGGGAAGGCGTGTTTGAGCGGCTGGTGAGACAGAGCGGACTAGGGCGTTTCCTCCGGATCCAGCAGCCGCATCATGGACACCTCATAGGCGACCCGGTCCTGGGGGCCGGTCTCCGTCACCTTCTGGTAGATCCGGCTCTGGACCCGTCCCTCCAGGGCCAGCGTGTCCCCAACCCCGGCCGCGCTGGCCCGCTGGGCCAGCTGGCCCCAGGCAATGACCGGCAGATAGTCCGCCCGGCCGTACCGCCGGGGGACCGCCAGCATCAGGTCGCAGATGCTGCGGCCCAGGGGCGTCCGCCGGAAAACAGGGGGCTTGCACAGGGCGCCGGACAGGGAGATCTGGTTGCAGGGGTCGCCGGTCCCCGGCTGGAGGGCCTGGGCGTAGACTGTCAGCACCAGCCGGCTGCCCACGCCGCTGCGGTTGTTGAAGGAGCGGAGCTGTCCCCGGACCCGCAGCCAGGCCCCGGCGGATACCAGGGGGAGCAGCTCCGGCCGCAGCAGCACCGGCAGGGTGTCCGGCGTGCCGGACAGCCGGGGGACCTCCAGGAAAAAGCGGTAAAACTGGGCGCCGTGGTTTTCGTGGGACCACGCGGGAGCTGCCAGAGCCTTGCCCTCCAGCAGCACATCATTCAGAGTCGTCATGTTGTCCACCTCTCGGTCGTGATGCTGTATCCTATGAGAGGAAAGGAGTGGATAGACCACTTGTATTGGCGAAGGATCCGCGGTATAATCCCATCAAGACAGAAAGGAGGCGCACGTATGCCCAATCTCCTGGATTATTTGGACTGGCGGGGGGACCTGACCCTGGCCCAGTCCCCATTCAACGAGGTGGACAATCTGATCCTGGCGGAGCTGGTGTTTGTGGACTTCGGGGATATCGTTCCCGCCCCAGGCCAGGGAGCGAGCGTGCCGCTGCACCGGGCGGCGGAGGCATTTTTCGCCCGTTTCCCAGAAGGAGAGAAGATCGACATGGGGGTCCTGGTGCCTGCCGCCATCCCGGAGATGCTGCGGAAGATGGCGGACGCTCCCCGGTTTCGGGACATGGGGCTGAACTGCTTTGTGGACTGGCTGGATGTGGAGAAGGGCGAGCAGTTCGCCGCCCTGACCATCGACACCGGGGACAGCGCGGTGTACTGCTCCTTCCGGGGCACCGACGACACCCTGGCGGGCTGGCGGGAGGATTTTGAGCTGGCCTGCGTGCCGGAGGTCCCCGCCCAGAAGATGGCGGTGGGCTACGTCCGGGATGCCGCCCGGCAGTTTCCCCGGAAAAAGCTGCGGCTGGGGGGCCACTCCAAGGGGGGCAACCTGGCGGTGTATGCCGGCGTGTTCTGCCCGGAGGCGGTGCAGCGGCGGGTCGCGGACATCTGGTCCAACGACGGCCCCGGCTTCCATGAGGATATCCTGGACCTGCCGGAGCACCGCCGGGTCGAGGACCGCATCCACTCCATCGTGCCCAAGTCCTCCATCGTGGGGATGCTGCTGGAGCATGAGGAGAACTACAAGGTGGTGGACAGCGACCAGAAGGGCTTCATGCAGCACGACGGCTTTTCGTGGCAGGTGCTGGGCGGCCGGTTTGTGGCCCTGCGGCAAATGAGCCGTCAGGCCCATCTCAGCGACCAGGCCCTGCGGGAGCTGGTCCACGCCATGTCGGTGGAGGAGCGGGGCAAGTTCGTCACCGCCCTGTTCGACGTGCTGACGGCCTCCGGCGCGGTGACCCTGACGGACCTGAAGACCGACAGCTTCAAATCGGCCGGCGCCATGGTGAAGGCCATGAAGGATCTGGACAAGGAGACCCGGGAGGGTCTGCTGCGCTTTGTGGGCCTGCTGTTCAAAAGCAATCTCCGCATGACCCTGGAGGGCATCCAGGAGGATGTGGAGAAGTCCGCCAAGGGGTGGCCCCGCAAAAAGCGGGAGGAAGCATAGGGAAAAAGCCAGGACCCGCGGTGTTTCCGCGGGTCTTGGCTTTTTAGTTTGTCGAAAAACGATATTATGATCGGAAGAACTTTGCATTACGATAGGGGGGAGCTCGAGGGGGTGCAAGCCCGCCTCGAATGGGATCAAATGCCCCGCAAAGCCTTGCATAGCAAGGCGTGCGGCGAGCAGAGCGAGGACTTTTGCCCCACTTGTGGGGCAAAAGTAGTGGCATTTTTGAGGCTGTCAAAAAAGTCCAAAAGGGACTTTTTTGACAGCCTCAGCATATTCGATCAGTCCTGGCCGGGGACCTGGGGCAGGGTGGCGAAGCTGGCTTCCAGCTCGGCGTCGGTGGGGATGTAGTCGCTCATCTCGCCGTTGTGGAACTTCTCATAGGCCACCATGTCGAAGTAGCCGGTGCCGGTGAGGCCGAACACGATGGTCTTGGCCTCGCCGGTCTCCTTGCACTTCAGGGCCTCGTCAATGGCGACCCGGATGGCGTGGCTGCTCTCCGGCGCGGGGAGGATGCCCTCCACCCGGGCGAAATACTCCGCCGCCTCGAACACCTTGGTCTGCTCCACAGAGGTGGCCTCTATGTAGCCGTCGTGGTAGAGCTGGCTGAGGATGCTGCTCATGCCGTGATACCGCAGGCCGCCGGCGTGGTTGGGAGAGGGGATGAAGTTGCTGCCCAGGGTGTACATCTTGGCCAGGGGGCAGACCTTGCCGGTATCGCAGAAGTCATAGGCGAACTTGCCCCGGGTCAGGCTGGGGCAGGAGGCAGGCTCCACGGCGATGATGCGGTAGTCCTTCTCGCCCCGGAGCTTCTCGCCCATGAAGGGGGAGATGAGGCCGCCCAGGTTGCTGCCGCCGCCGGCACAGCCGATGATGATGTCAGGCACTACGCCGTATTTGTCCAGGGCGGTCTTGGTCTCCAGGCCGATGACGCTCTGGTGCAGCAGCACCTGGTTCAGGACGCTGCCCAGCACGTAGCGGTAGCCGGGATTGCTGGTGGCGACTTCCACAGCCTCGGAAATGGCGCAGCCCAGAGAGCCGGTGGTGCCGGGATGCTCCGCCAGGATCTTCTGGCCGATGGCCGTCTCCATGGAGGGGGAGGGGGTGACGGAGGCACCGTAGGTCCGCATGACCTCCCGGCGGAAGGGCTTCTGCTCGTAGCTGACCTTCACCATATACACCTTGCAGTCCAGCCCCAGATAGCCGCAGGCCATGGACAGGGCCGTGCCCCACTGGCCGGCGCCGGTCTCGGTGGTGACGCCCTTCAGCCCCTGCTGTTTGGCGTAGTAGGCCTGGGCGATGGCGCTGTTCAGCTTGTGGGAGCCGGAAGTGTTGTTGCCCTCGAACTTGTAGTAGATCTTGGCCGGGGTCTGGAGCCTTTCCTCCAGGCAGTAGGCCCGCACCAGGGGGGAGGGGCGGTACATCTTGTAGAAGTCCTGGATCTCCTGGGGGATGGGGATCTCCCGGGTGTCGTTGTCCAGCTCCTGGCGGATCAGCTCGTCGCAGAACACGGGCCGCAGGTCGTCGAAGCCCATGGGCGCGCCGGTGCCGGGATTCAACAGGGGAGCGGGCTTATTCTTCATATCAGCCCGGACGTTGTACCACGTTTTAGGCATCTCGTCCTCAGTTAGGTAAATCTTATAGGGGATCTTCTTCTCGGTTGTCATGATGATTAGCTCCTTTCATGTCTTGCGGCCCTCTGGGGAAACAAAAAAGACCTTCATCCCTCAAGGACCTATTCCAATAGGTTCCTTTGGGACAAAAGTCTGAAACTTCTGCGGTGCCACCCAAATTGACGCTTGCGCGTCCGCTCGGCGGCGTGCCATCACACGCCTTTCCTTGGTAACGGGGGAAAAGCCCGTCGGTGCTTAATAGGAATGGCTGTTCCGTTCGGCCCGCCCTCCGCAGTCCATTCGGCAAAACTGTTTTTACCGCCCTCACACCACCGGCGGCTCGCTGGGAAAAACGGGTCATGCGTACTCGTCTGCGTCATTGGTTTTCTTGATGTGAGAAAATACTACCTCCAAACAGGCCCATTTGTCAAGGGGGTCAAGAAAGTTTTCGCACAATGCATAAAAACAGGGCTTGAACGAATTTGGATTTTCTCATATAAAGACAAATATCCGGCCTTTTGCGAAAAAAGCCCGGGCCGGAGAACCCGGCCCGGGCGGCGTTCACCGCTGATACTCAAACTCGAAATCATACAGAGACACCGTGTCTCCGTCCTGAATGCCCAGCTCCTCCAGCCGCTGGAACAGCCCGGACTCCCGCAGAGTCTTGTCAAACCACATACGGCTCTCATAGTCACCGAAGTTGACATTGCCTATGAGCCGCTGGAGCCAGGGACCCTCCACCAGCCAGGTGTGGCCGTCATCGGCCCGCTGGATATCCAGAGGCGCGGAGGCGTCCACCACCGGAGGCCGCGGCACGTACTCCGGCTCATACACGGTCACAGGCGGCAGAGTGGACAGCATTTCCGCCACCTTGCCCACCAACTGGCGGGTACCCTGGTGGGCCGCCGCGGAGATTTCCATCAGAGTGTAGCCCTGGGCCTCCACATGGGCGCGCAGCCGTTCCAGGTTTTCCGGGTCCTCCATGATATCCACTTTGTTGGCGGCCACGATCTGGGGCCGCTGGGCCAGGTCGGGACTGTACTGCTCCAGCTCCTCGTTGATGGCGTCAAAATCCGCCACCGGGTCCCGGCCCTCACTGCCGGACACGTCCACCACATGGACCAGCAGGCGGCAGCGGTCGATGTGCCGCAGGAAGTCGTGGCCCAGGCCGGCACCCTCGCTGGCACCTTCGATAATGCCGGGGATGTCCGCCATGACAAAGCTGACGCCCTCATCGACCCAAACCACGCCCAGGTTGGGGAACAGGGTCGTGAAGTGGTAGTTGGCGATCTTGGGCTGGGCCTTGGACACCACGCTCAGCAGCGTGGATTTGCCCACATTGGGGAAGCCGATGAGGCCCACGTCCGCCAACAGCTTCAGCTCCAGGATCACGTCATGGCTCTCGCCGGGCAGGCCGCCCTTGGCGAAGCGGGGCACCTGCCGGGTGGGCGTGGCGAAGTGCATGTTGCCCCAGCCGCCCCGGCCGCCCCGGCACAGGACAAACGGCTCCTTGCCGCTCATATCCTTGATGATCTCGTTGGTCTCGGCGTCCCGCACCAGGGTCCCCCGGGGGACCCGGATCACCAGGTCCTGGCCGTCCTTGCCGGACTTTCTGGCCCCCTGGCCCGGCATCCCGTTGGACGCCGCGTATTTGCGCTTGTAGCGGAAGTCCATCAGCGTGGACATGTTGTCGTCCACCACCAGAACGATGGAGCCGCCCCGGCCGCCGTCGCCGCCGTCAGGGCCGCCTGCCGCCACGTATTTTTCCCGGTGGAAGGAGACCACACCGCTGCCGCCGTCTCCGGCGCGGACGGTGATTCGGGCTTTGTCGATAAAAGATGCTGCCATCAAACACACCTCCAATAGTTGTTTGTAGTATACCCATAGAGGCGCATACATCCCAAGGCGCAGAAGCTGTACCCTCGGATGCGGGCGTCTTACCTGAAAAGAGCCCCGAACATGTGCGTTCGGGGCTCCCAAAGCTTTGCTTACTCAGCCTCGTAAACAGAAGCCTGCTTACGATCCTTGCCCATGCGCTCGAAACGGAGCACACCGTCCACCTTGGCGAACAGGGTATCGTCAGTGCCGATACCGACGTTCTTGCCGGGATGGATGCGGGTTCCGCGCTGGCGGACCAGGATATTGCCGGCCTTGACGAACTGGCCGTCGGCGCGCTTGGGACCAAGGCGCTTGGACTCGGAGTCACGGCCGTTCTTGGTGGAGCCGCCGCCCTTCTTGTGGGCGAAGAACTGAAGACC
>NZ_CANRKH010000072.1 GCF_947631165.1 uncultured Dysosmobacter sp.
TAGAGTGTCCCGTGATGTTCTTTCAGATAATTTAGGCGCATACGTCCATACTTTCCGATGGGACGGCTGCCCGTGTCCGGCAGTATGAGATTTGGAAGAAGATAATCTCCTTCGACCCGGTATGTACCGCCCATTTGTTCAAATAGCGATTCCATTGACGGCTCCTTTCCGTGTGATAATTGTGATTGCAGTTTGAGGTCTGCGCCTGTCTGCTCCTTTCCTCATAACTGCTTTTTCAAATCGTCACAAATGAGCCGCAGTCATGATGTAATTTTCGAGGAAGAAACCCTCCTTTATAAATTACATCATGGTTGATGATGCTGTTGCTCTCACCGTCCAGCTTATCTTCTTGGGACAACCGCTCATAACAGGCCGTCAAACCCTCGGTGTCGTCCTCCTGCTGGCTGTTGTGGGCGTAGAACTGCAAGACCGTGTTCTGAATAGCTGTGCGGGTTTCCTCCCGCAGAGGGGCAGTACTGGTAATGCGCTGGAATGTGTTGACCGGCGTAATGTTCGGCTTCATCATTTCAGCGCACCCCCTTTCTGGAAAAAGGGAAGTTGATGCGTTTGATTGTCAAGGTGCAAGGTTGTATCAATTTCGTTTGTCCGTGCCGCACAGTAGTACAGTGCGATCACCATGTCCGGCTGTTTGCTCATTTTGGCCTCCTATTCCGCAGCCGGAAAACGGGGCCTTGATACAATATGGTTATATCATATCAGGCCCCGTTAGTCAGCTCAAAAATTCTTGTTCAGGGCTGGGACTTTTTCTGCTCCAAATCACCCTGAATTAAACGGTTAATCTTGGTTACTGCGTTCTCTCTGGCCCTGTCGCTGACAGTGGCCCGAACGATATAGCGAACGCCCCCAATCTCGTACTGACGTACAACGGGGGCGTTGATCTTTTGCGTTAATACCGTACTCATACGGTATAGTCCCCCTTTCTTGGAACAAAAGGTTTGCTGTAAAAGGGGCATAAATCGGACGGCTGTTGGCCCAGCACCACGGGACTTTCACCCCCGCGTGGTTCACACGCGGCCCTACCCATCGCCTGCGACGCTTTTAACGCTCGGACTGTGGCTGTAAGGGAGTATCGTTAGCGTATGTGCCGCTGATTATAGCTGCCAGCTTTCGGTGTAAGCGGTTCCCGCTCTCCCATAGGGTATGAGGTCATGGCGCGCCCACCGATGCGGCACATACAGAATGTGTCCGTTGCCCTATGCTGCTCCGCCGTTATCTTGCGGGCTTTCTTTGTCAAGGTGCAGCGCCGGGCCGGAGGCGGGGGAACAGGGAAAGGGTAAGCTGTTCCGTCTGCCCAGCCGGGCCGGTTGCCGTCAGTCCACGGCGACGATAGCGTAGATGAGCTTGATCTCCAAAAGATGCTTCATGTACTCGTCCACGCATACATGGGGATAGCCGTACTTGTCATAGAGCGTCCGGGTACAGAGCTTGTTTATGTAGCTCTCGTAGTACCGTAAGACTTCCTCCACGGCTTCGGCATCCCCGGCGCGAGCGGCTTCGATCACCGATAAAGGCAGAAGCGCCCGCCCCTTGTAATTGGGGTTCGACATTTGCGCTAACCTCCTTTCGGCATTAACGCCGCCAATTTGCTCCGCAGTTCTTCCAGTGCCTTCCGCCTGCGCCGCTGAACGGCATAGCGGGACAGCTCCATGACTGTGCCGATCTTGCTGTCCGACATTCCCAGGACACAATGCAGAATTAAGATACTCTGCTCCTGTTCCGTCAGCCCGGCAAAGGCGTCGGCCACAAGCTCGTTCTCAATCGGCAGATCACACCCATGCGACGTAAAAACATGGCTTTCGCTGGGGTAGCTGTCTACCGTGGAGAGCTTGTCCATTTCTCTCTGCGGCAGGATGCTCAACGACATTTGGCGGTCGTGCAGGCTGTCCATTTTCCGCAGATAGTCAATGGCTTCATGTTCCAGTGCCAGCTTGCAGTAGCGGTCAAACTGGCCCGGACTGTTAAAGCGGGGGGTTACTCCCATCTTCTCACCCCCTTTCGTCGGGGGATGGTGGTGGTTCTCTCCCTTTCCGCTAACAGAGCGAAACGATTAGGCCAAACTGCGCGGTAAAATGCCGGTTTTGAAAAATATTTTTTCAGCCGGTCGGCAAGCGGCGGAAAACGACAAAAATCGCCCGGCGGGTTTATAACCCACCAGGCGATATATAAAGTATTTATTTCGCAACTTACACTGTATAGTATAAACTCATAGCCGCAGTTCTCCCAGGCGGAGAACGGGCTTTTTTTGATGGTGCAATTTTCGTTTGATTGGGTCGAAAGGCTATGCGTTTCATAGCGGCTGCCTCCTATCAGCCGCCAATCCTACCAACAGTCAGACGGCGGCTTTCATCATCGAAAACCGCCGTCTGATTTGGCATCATGTAAATTGGGCGCGGGAAATGAACTGCCCCGACCAACGGTTTTTTTCTTTCCCCGTCGGGGCAGGCAATCCATGTACCAGCCAGACCGATATGCGCTAATCGGCCTGCTGTGCTTTTTCTTTCAACTTTTGGAACGATAGGTCACTGATTACGTGTTCTATCTGGTGAGCGTCCTGTTCTGCCGTTTTCTGATCGACACCAGCAGCGATTAGCTGTTCCCTAAAGAATTGGTGACGCTCGTAAATCTTTTCGGCAACCGCTCGTCCTGCATCGGTCAGGCAAAGACATCCGTTTTCATTTACGACCAGAAATCCACCAGTTCGCAGTTTTTTCACCGCATGGCTGACACTTGCTTTGGAATATCCCATATGTTCGGCAAGATCAACCGATCTGACACTTCCCCTTTTCTGGTGAAGTATCAAAATGGCCTCCAAGTAGTCCTCTAAGGATTTGCTCAATGTCAGGTCTGTTCACCTCCTTGTGGCTGGGCAGGTGTTTCCACAGTTAAAGCACGATGAATTTTAATTGCAAAAATGAATGTAACTGCGGTTGTCAGTAAGTCGGCTGCTGGCTGTACCCAAATGACCCCGGACAACTGGAACAGCCGAGGCAACACATAGATCAGCGGCAGGAAGAAAATCCCTTGTCGGCTCAAGCTCAATAGTCCACCCACCAAACTTTTTCCTATGGAAAGATAAAGGCTTGCATATACCATCTGGAAACCAAAGGTGATAAACAAGATCGCGTTCAGCCGGAGGGCCATGCTTGCCAGCTTTACCATTTCCGTATCAGTGCCGAAAAGAGATACAATCGGTTCCGCAAAGATAACAAGGATAATGGCCGCAGCAATTCCAAAGGTAGTAGACCAGATCAGGCAAAGGCGGATAGCCTTTTTCAGCCGGTCAAATTTCTTTGCGCCGTAGTTATATCCGGCAAATGGCTGGAAGCCTTTCAAAAAGCCAAAAACGATGTAAGTCCCGACTGTCATAATACGGGTGACTGCTCCCATCGCCGCCACAGCATAGTCCCCGTAGGGCTTCGCCGCGCTGTTAGTAAGCCCCATAGACGCGCTGGCAAGAAGCTGGAACAGAAGCACAGGAATACCGATTTTCAAAATCTCGCCCAAGAGCTGGGGGGAAAGCTGGATGTTCTGTACCGACAGCCGGAGAACGCCCTGTTTTGTCGCTATGTACCCAATATAGAGAGCCATGTTGACACACAGAGAGATCACAGTAGCGATGGCCGCGCCTTCAATGCCCCAGTCCAGGCCGTAAATCATAATGGGGTCTAAAATGACATTGGTGATACTGCCCGTGAGCATAGCGATCATGGTGAAGCGGGTAGCGCCCTGTGCGGTCAGAAGATTGTTCATCGTGACGGTAAACACGTTGATAATGGAGCCGGTCACATAAATTTGAGCGTAGCCTTTCGCATAGGGCAAAATCGTATCCGTTGCTCCCAGCGATACCAACACGGGGGCAAGGAATATCATAATTCCTGCGATGATGACCGCCCCGACAAGGACACTGGCAAAGAGGGCGGTGGAGGCGGCACGGTTGGCCTCTGCGTTGTCACCTTTTCCAAGTGACCGGGAAATGTAGGAAGATGCTCCAGCGCCGAACATCATCCCCAGGCCAATGACGATCTGAACGATGGGGAATACCACGGACACCGCTCCCATCTGGCTCATGCCCAAGCCGCCCACAAAATAGGCGTCGATGGCGTTGTAAAGTGCGGAGATCAGCATACCGATCATGGTCGGCACACCTAATTTCATCAACGAGGCCGCTACTGGCTCGTCCCGCATGATGCTAATTCGATTGCTGCTTTGCTGGTTCATTGGTTGTCCTCCTGATTTTTGAATTTATTTCGACGGTGGGAACCGTATCGCTCCCGCCGAAGAATACTTTTGATGATCGTGCGGTATTGCAGATTGTCGGTTTTCAATTCCTTTTCAATTTCCTGGCAAATGACTTCCTCGCTTTTTTGCAGTTCGGCAGGGTAAAGCAGATCAAACGCAATCGTGGTGTAGCGTCCGCTTTCCAGCAGCCGGAAATGGTCTATGCTGACCTTACCGCCATACCTTTGCAAAACGATTTCAGCTTTATCCTGTAAATGCGCGGTCAACACATCATCATCTATGAGATAATCAGCTTGAATGAAGCAATCACAATGAAACTGTTTGTATAAGGTGCAAGAGATTTCGTGGATTGCGTTGTAAAGCTGTTCACTGTCTTTTCTGTACCCCTCAACTCGTAGGGAGATCACAAAATAGCCAAACCCATAGTCATGCACCATCAAATTCTGCACCGCCGCAATTTCCGGGTATGCCTCGACAGTCCGCAGAACATCGTCAATCATGCTCTGGTCGGTGGCTTGGCCCATAACCCGCCCCAAGACTTCCCACAGGCTTTTTATCCCTGCTATCACAATAAATCCAGATACCACAGCGCCGCAGTAGCCGTCGATCTGCCAGCCTGTTATATGACCGATTACGGTTGAGAGCAAGACCGCTCCTGTGGCGGCGGCGTCGCTGATACAGTCTGCCGCAGTTGCTTTCAGCGTTTCGGAATTTGTAACTTTCGCAAATTGCCGATTGTAAAAATACATATAGGCTTTTACCAGAATGGACAGCACCAGGACGATAACCGTTGCCACGCTGAACAGCGGCTTTTGGGGATTGACGATGGATTGGACAGCGGTATGTATAAGCTGGCCTCCCATCAACACCACGGCAAGAGAAGCAAAAATTCCCATAATCCACTCAAACCGTCCATGCCCAAACGGGTGAGTGCTTCCCCGGCCATACCGTGCGATCTGGAACCCCAAGAGCGTCATAAGCGAAATTCCTGCATCTGACAAGTTGTTAAATCCGTCCGCAGAGATAGCAACAGAACGGCTGAAAAGGCCAGTCACGATTTTGGCCGTACACAAAAGCAAATTCAGGATAATGCCTGCAACACTTGACAGTGAGGCATAAGCCCTCTTTACGGCAACGTCAGATATGTTTGCTTTGCCTTTGAAATATAGCTTGATTAGTTGGGCCATCATTTGCTGTTCCTCCTTTAATCCTGAACTTAAATTCAATATTGTTCAATAAAAAAAAGGAACCGGTCTTAAAGACCGATCCCAGACAAGTACATTTTGGATAATCTATGTAAAATCATAATTGCCCATTCCTTTCCCTGATAGTGATACATGATTTGCATGAGGCCGTCCACAAAGTTATTCGCAATAATGTGGATGAAAACTGCATCTGTGGAGTGATCGTCCTGATGCTCCAGCAAGTGCGCCTCTATGTCTTTAACAAAGCGTTCTTTCTCACATTCATACTTTGTGCCGCCGCTCTTGTCAATCAAGATAATAAATTCTTTTCGATGGTCAAATAGGTTTAATAGACAGTCCGTTTCCGCCATACTCAACCCATAGATTTCTGTGTTGATGTGCTTGTGTCCAGCTTCTCCGCCAGCGGTCAGTACCCGTTCCCAATCATATAGCACAGGGCGGAGAATGGCATCGAACAGATCAGCCTTGTTTTTATAGTAGGAGTAGATAAGGCCCGTAGGGATTTGAGCATTGGCCGCGATATTCCGCATGGCTGCCAACTTATAGCCCTTATCGAAAAATTCATCTAAAGCAGCTACAAGGATTTTTTCCCGTATCTCGTCTTTCAATACTTGCGCCATATTGACCTCCAATATTGAATTACTGTTCAAGTATAGACCACAATAAGCATTTTGTCAAGCCTCTTTTCATTCAGCTATCAGATGGTTTGCAAAATCTTATATAATAAAGGGTAATACCTGCCTTTTATACTTTATTTCCATTTGAAAATATAAAGTATACAATGTAGGTGGGTGATACAATATGGCTAATATCCAGGATTGTCCCGGTTTTGAGGCTTTTGGAGAGGACGCAAAGGCGGCAAGGAAACAACTGCGGATGTCGCGGCAAAAAGTCGCAGAGTTGGCACACATCTCAACAGTTTATCTTATCAACATCGAGAACGACCACATAATTCCAAGCCTGCCCGTCATTATACAGCTTGTCCATGTTTTGGGCCTGCCTGTTGAGAAATACTTTGGCCTGCCCGCTGTTGAAGTCGAAAGCCCCCAGCGCCAGCGCGTCAGCCATAAGGTGAAACTGTGTCCCGAAGAATTTCTGCCTATTATAGAGGGTGCATTGGACGGGGCCATCGGGGACAAATAGAGGTCGCTTTGCGAGGACGCAGAGCGGCTTCTATTTTTTTGCGTTTTTTTGCTGAATTGCTTACCTTTAGCGCACAATTTTCCTGTTTCAATTCGCTTTGTTAGTACGAAGGACGAGGGAAGCGGAACGGGGGGAGGGGTAACGGAGCAAGCATAGGGAGTGTGGCCACACTCCCGGAAAACGGCCCGCTCCGGCTCCCTGCCGGGCCGTGTCCGTTTTCGCTTGTTGGGATAATCCCAAACCCTTATTCAGAATGGAGGTGACGCATGGCGAACAGAAAGCGGAAAATCGTGCTGCGTGTCCCGGTGACGGCGGAGGAACAGGCGTTGATACAGCAGAAAATGGCCCTGCTCCATACCGGCAATTTTTCGGCCTATGCTCGGAAGATGCTCATTGACGGCTATATCGTCAACGTGGACACCAGCGACATCCGGGCGCAGACGGTGGAGATACAGAAGATTGGCGTCAATGTCAATCAAATTGCCCGCAGGGTGAACAGCACCGGCACAGTGTACGCACAGGACTTGGAGGACATAAAGGGGGCGCTGGCGGAGATATGGCGGTTACAAAGATACATCCTATCAAGTCAACGCTGAAAAAGGCTCTTGACTACATTGAGAACCCGGACAAGACAGACGGGAAAATGCTGGTGTCCTCTTTCGGCTGTTCCTATGAAACGGCGGACATTGAATTTGAAATGCTGTTGGCCCAGGCCATCCAGAAAGGCAACAACTTGGGCCACCACCTGATACAGTCCTTTGCTCCCGGCGAGGCCACGCCGGAGCAGGCCCATGAGATTGGGCGGCGGCTGGCCGACGAGGTTTTGCAGGGGAAATATCCCTATGTGCTGACAACCCACATTGACAAGGGCCACGTCCATAATCACATCATTTTCTGCGCCGTGGATATGGTGAATTGCCGGAAATATGTTTCTAATAAACAAAGCTATGCGTTTATCCGCCGCACCAGTGACCGGCTGTGCCGGGAACAGGGGCTATCCGTGGTGAAGCCGGGCCAGAACCGGGGCCAGTCTTATACAGAATGGAACGCCCAGCGGCAGGGCCGGAGCTGGAAAGCGAAGCTGAAAATTGCCATTGACGCCGCTATTCCCCAGGCAAAAGATTTTGAAGATTTTCTGCGGCTCATGGAGAAGCAGGGCTATGAGATAAAGCGGGGCAAATTCGTGTCGTTCCGCGCTCCAGGTCAAGAGCGGTTCACCCGATGCAAGACGCTGGGCGAAGCCTACACCGAGGAAGCGATCACCGAACGCATCCAGGGCCGGGCCATCGTTACCCGGAAGCCGAAAGCCCGCAAAGGAATTTCTCTGCGTATCGACATTGAGAACAGCATCAAGGCCCAGCAATCGGCAGGCTATGCGAGGTGGGCGAAGATACACAACTTACAGCAGGCGGCAAAGACCATGAACTTCCTGACGGAACACGGGCTTGACACCTATCCTAATCTGGAAAGTCGGGTGGCGGAGATCACCGCCGCCAGCGAGGAAGCCGCCGCCGTGCTGAAAGCCGTGGAAAGCCGCCTTGGGGAAATGGCTGTGCTGATAAAGAACGTCACCACATACAGGCAGACCCGTCCCGTGGCGATGGAGTACCGGCGGGCGGCGGACAAGGCCCGGTTCCGGCAGGAGCATGAAAGCACCCTGATATTGTACGAGGCGGCGGGGCGGGCCTTGCAGGAAAGCGGCGTGAAGAAGCTACCCGATCTGGCCGTGCTGAAAGCGGAGTATGCCCGGCTGGTGGAGGAAAAAGAACGGCTGTACGCGAAGTATGGCGAGGTAAAAAAGGAGTTGAAAGAGTACGGCATCATCAAGCAGAATGTGGACGGCATTTTGCGGGTAACGCCCCGGCAACAGGAAAGGAAGCAA
>NZ_CANRKH010000073.1 GCF_947631165.1 uncultured Dysosmobacter sp.
CGCAGAGCCATATCCCCTTCGGGGATCATCGGCTCTGCGTCTTAGCGTCTGGCTCTAATATTCTTGTTGTGATAAACCCGGTCACACTGACCAGCATCTCCTGCCTGCACTTGGGACAGAACAGCGGGAAGTTTTTCAACTCTGTGTCCTGCCGCAGTTTTAAGCGGGTCTTGCTCCCGCAGACGGGGCAGAGCAGCCATTTTTCGGCCATATTCTTCACATTCCTTTCTGGAGCCGCGCCAGACGGCGGTTGAGGTCCTCCGCCTCCATGCAGCCCCGCCCCCAGTCGGTCAGAGACGCACCCGCAAAGACCAGCAGCACAGATACCGCTACGGTGAAGGCACCACCGACGCTGTTGATCCCGTGGAATCCAAAGTGGATCATAGAGAGCACAATGGCCTCCACCATCAAAACTTGCAGGAGCTTTCTCAGCACGATCTGCTTAGTCGTCAGCTTTTCCGGCTGGATGGTGAGCAGGGTGGGGAGCGTGCAGAAGAACGCCATCAGGGTAGGCACAAACATATCCGAATACCCCAACTTGGTATCCGGCCCCAGTATCATGCCGCAGGCCCCAATTGCCACGGAGATCAGGAAATGGCAGGTCAAAAAGACCTCCGCCAGTTTTTTCATTGTCTCCTTCATCATCAACCCTCCATCGGTTTTTGACTCTCTCTATCTCTCGGCAGAGCTTTCAGCATATGGATCGTCCGATATATTTCACCGCAGCTTGGACATTTCCAGTCGCAATTGCTTTTCTTTGCTTTTTTATGAAGATGCTCCAGGACGCTTTTCCCGCATTTCGGACATACGACCTTTTCCTCGCACCAGAGCTTTTTCAAAAAAGCGACCGCAGTATCCCGATCTTCTGTAACCATATCGCAGTATCCTCGCTTTCGGCTAACAGAGCCGCTTCTTGAGTTCTTTTGCGTACATTCGGGACACCAGGATATCCTCTCCGCTTTTCATCCGGGCGAAGAACCGGGAGTCCAGGGCAGGGCGGAAGGACTGGATCTGCATGAAATGCAGCGCCATGTTATGCTTTTCAGTCTTCTGTATGTGCGGTCAATTCCCCATAGGAGCGGCCCATCAGGGCCTCCACTCGTTCCGATGATACACCCAACCCCTTGAGGAATACAAAGCCCGTCTCCCGCACCATCCGGTGGATGGTCTCCCTGTCGTCCCGGACGATCTTCGCGGCGATCATGGTGGCCACGCCCTGGGTATACAGGATCATGGTGGTCATAAACCGCTCCGCGTCCTGGGGCGTGATCTCAAGAAGCTGTGCCAGGCGGGAGCGAATTATCTCAGAGTCCTCTGATTTGGGCAGGGACAGGAAGCCGCCCTCTGCCTTGCGTCCGCTCTCGCCCATGTAGAGGAAGCGAAAGAGGTTTGGCTCGTTGATGGCCAGGTCGATGGCTCCCCAGCCGGACTTTTCAAAAGCCGCCAGAGCGCTACCGCCCACATCGTAATACTTCTCAAAGGCATAGCGCTCCGCCGCCCGGATCAGCTCCTGCCGCAGTCCGCCCATCCCGCCGAACTGCCGGGAAATGGGCTGGGTGGAGCAGCCCAGCCGGTCGGCCACCGTCTTGATGGTTACACCGGCGTTGCCCTTCTCGATGAGAAGCTCCAAGGCCGCCTGGACCATGCTCTCTTTCTTTATCTTCGGACTGCTTGGCACGTTTGGTCCCTCCTTTTACAATAAATGGATTTACAATAAATTCATTTACAGTATAGAGGAAATGCCTCACTCTGTCAAGAGAGGGATTGATATTTGTATCAAATACCGCCCTCGCTTATCCGTCATTCCTTTTGCTCTCTTTGTCAAGGCGTATCACGTCAGAAATAAAAGCGGTCAGGCTATCTTTGTTTATGCGGCGCAAATTCTGATCGGTTCGCCGAGGAAGATATTGCCGTCAATGCCGTCATCAAGGACGAGACCGTCTGGCTCACCCAGAAAGCTATGGCGGAACTGTTTGACTGCACACCTGACAACGTCTCTCTCCACCTGAAAAATATCTTTGCCGAGGGCGAGTTAAACAAGGAGGCAGTTACCGAGAAAATCTCGGCAACTCAGACTGTAGACAAAGCCTCCCTCTTTGAGGGAGGTGGCACGGCGAAGCCGTGACGGAGGGAGTTTTTCAGGCAAAAAGTTATGAAAATTGCCCGTTTTACTCCCTCAGTCACCGCCTACGGCGGCGACAGCTCCCTCCTAGAGGGAGCCTTGTGATCGCTATTTGAGTTTGTCGACACTCTCAAACGGCCTCCCGCTTGCGCGGGAGGCCGTTTCAGACTGTAGACAAAGTCCCCTCAAAGACAGGAAGGGCTGGCTTTGGGGGGATTTTTGTAGTAAAATAGGAGAGGAAGGCGGCGGTAAAGATGATGACGCGGGAAGCAATGAAAAGCCGGGAGCAAATGGAGATGTTTTGCCTGGACGATTTGGTCCCCAAGGATCATCTGGTGCGAAAAATAGAGGCCGCCATAGACTGGAGTTTCATCTATGAACTGGTGGAGCCGCTGTACTGCGAGGAGAATGGCCGCCCCAGCCTGGACCCAGTTACGCTGATCAAGCTGCCGGTGCTGCAATATATGTTTGGCATCCGAAGCATGCGGCGGACGGTACAGGAGGTAGAGACCAATGCAGCCTATCGCTGGTTTCTGGGGCAGGGATTACAGGATGCAGTGCCGCACTTCAGCACATTCAGCAAGAACTATACGAGGCGATTCAAGGATACGGACCTATTCGAGCAGATCTTCGAGAAGATACTGTCAGAGTGCTTCGCGGAGGGGATGGTAGACCCCAGCGTAGTGTTTGTGGACTCCACCCATGTAAAGGCGCGGGCCAACGGGAAGAAGTACAAGGATGAGGTGGCGGAGGAGCAGGCACTATGGTATGCGGAGGAACTGAAGGAGGAGATTCAAAAGGACCGGGAGGCCCATGGGAAGAAACCGCTGAAGGACACAGAGCCTCCGGACGATACAAGGGATGATGATAATAACAGTCCCCCGCCTCCGGCCAAGGGTTCTGGAAAGGGGACTCCAAACAAGAATACTTCCCGGAAGAAGCAGATCAGGCAGAAGAAAGAGAAGCACAGGAAAGTCAGCACAGTGGACCCGGAGAGCGGGTGGTTCCGCAAGGGGGAGCATAAGCAGGTATTCGCGTACAGCGTACAGACCGCCTGCGACAGGCATGGGATCATCCTCGGCAGCAGTGTCCACCCCGGCAACGAAAATGATGGCAGGACATTCAAGGGCCTGTATGATAAGATCCAGCATTATCCCATCCAAGTGATAGTAGGGGACACAGCATATAAAACGCCGGCGATTGCGCAGCTGCTGGCAAAAGAAAAAGTAGAACTGCTTAGTACGTACAGCAGGCCCAAAACGCAGAAGGGATATTTCCCCAAAAGTGCCTATGTATATGATGAGTACTATGACTGCTATCTGTGTCCGGCTGACGAGGTTCTGACCTACCGCACCACGAACCGGGAAGGATACAGGGAGTACAAGAGGGACCCGGCAAAATGTGCTCAGTGTCCGTATCTCTTTCAATGCACGGCCAGTAAAGATCATGTGAAACTGGTGACCCGGCATATATGGGCGGACGATCTGGAGCGTATGGAGGAAAACCGCCATACTTACGGGGTCCGGGAGTGGTATGGACTGAGGAAAGAGACAACGGAACGAGACTTTGCCCAGGCCAAAGAACTGCACAGCTTCCGGTATACACAGATGTATGGGAAGGCGCGGATGGAGATGAAAGCCGTGCTTACTTTCGCATGCATTAATTTGAGAAAACTAGCCAAAAGGCGGCGGAGAACCCGGTTGGATCGCATTATGATTGCTTTGTCCCCCCCTTTTTTTTCAATTTTTTTAAAACCCCGACTTGCACTGTTGCGCAAGCCGGGGTTTGTCTACAGTCTGAGTTACCGAGAAAATCTCGGCAACTGCCTCAGATGGAAAACACTATTTGACGCAGTTCTATAACCTGGACGCCATCATCTCGGTGGGCTACCGGGTCAACTCCCGCCGGGCCACCCACTTCCGCATCTGGGCCACCGGCGTACTGAAGGAATACATGACCAAGGGCTTTGCCATGGATGACGAGCGGCTGCTGGAGGGCGGCGAACAAACTCCCTGACTGGCAACCTTCTTGACCACATGGCCAGCCACAGATGGGCGTGGAGTACACGGAACTCCCGCTTTCAAAGAGTGTTGGAAAGCAAACAGAATGGAGCCAAAACAGCTATAAACAAGCAAAAAGAGTTAGAAAAAAGTCCCCCTAACTCTTTGGGAGCAAGATGCCGGGAGTTCGAGTCTCCCCACTCGGACCAAAAATCTGAAATTACCCCCATAAGTTGGACATTTATGTTACAATTTATGGGGGTAATTTTTATGCGTTTAACAAGAGAACAAAAACTTGAAATGGTGCTGAAGCATCTGAACGATGGCGTCAGCTTTACTCAGCTTGCACGGGAGTATCAGCTCAGCACGGATAAGGTGAAATATTTCGTCTCTCTATCGAATGCACGGTGAACAAATTTTTCTCAACCAGGAGGAACTTGCTGTTTATACGAGGGAAACGAAGCTGCGGGCCATCCACCGCTATTTGAACGGCAATGAAAGCTATCGTAAAATTGCACTGGAATTGGGGCTCACGGATGCGAACATCCTGAGAGATTGGGTATCCCTTTTCAAAGAAAAAGGCGAAGATGCGATTCAGGACTCTCACCGGCAGAAGAATTATATGCTCCCCGAGGATCGTATGAACCGAATCGCCGATGCCGAGATTGCCGACAGAATCAAGTATCTGGAAGCAGAAAATGACTACTTAAAAAAATTGTACTCCCTAATTCAAGCGAGAGGCTGAACATCAAAGAAAAAGCCAAAGTGATCTGCGAATTAAGGGAGAAACATTCTCTCGATCTGCTCCTGCAAATATCCGGCATACCAAGATCTACTTATTACTACTGGGTAAAGTATTTTGAGGACAATGCGAATAAGGATCACGAACTTTTGTCTTTCATTATCGAAATCTTTCAAAAAAATCACCGGAAGTATGGATATCCCCGGATCACACAGGAGCTTAAAAGCCGCGGCTATACCGTCAACAAAAAGCGTGTTGCCAGGCTTATGAAGGAAACAGCCTGTCGGCCTGCCCAAGAAAGCGAAAATATCATTCTTACAAGGGTATCGTTGGCAAGGCTGCGCCAAATCTTCTGCAGCAGGACTTTCAGACTGATGCCCCTTATAAAAAGCTGGGCACGGATGTGACGCAATTCATAACTCCTTACGGCAAGCTGTATCTGTCGCCGGTGATCGATTTTTACACCCGAGAGATCTTATCTTATGACATTTCAGAAAACGCGGATTATGCCCAGATACGACGTATACTCCAGTCGCTTGTCGCCAATTACGGGAGTCATTTGCGCGGGGCCATTTTGCATTCTGATCAGGGCTGGCAATACCAAATGCCCCGTTACCAGGCTTTCTTAAGAAACCACGGAATCCTTCAGAGTATGTCCAGAAAAGGAAACTGCCTGGACAATGCTCCCACAGAGAACTTCTTCGGACGATTAAAAACAGAGCTTTACTATGACAAGAAATTTTCCTATCACTCCCTTCAGCATCTGAATCTTGCAATTTCGCAGTACATCAAATACTATAACAACGAAAGAATTGTAAGTCGGCTACAGTGCAGCCCTGTTCAATACAAAAACAAGATGAACATCATCAAATATATAACTCCGCGAGTTCTCAACTCGTTGTTCATACTTATGGGGTAAGTGCACCCTCTTTCTAAATTGAAAATCTGTGCCAATAGGCGAAAGACGCCGGACTTTTATACGAATTGCTCCTTCCGATTCTGGAAGGACTTTATTTTTGGTTTTTTCTATACTGCTTGATTTTGGGTACAATATGTACAGAATCAAGGAGGGATGCTTATGATCTTAAATAAAGAACAAATCAAGGAATTCGGCAATTATCTCTGCTGGGAAGAAAAAAGTGCGGCTACACAAGAAAAATATCTGAGAGATGTGCAAGCTTTTCACGTGTATGCAAACGGCGCCGAGATCACCAAGGAACTGGTGGTTTCCTGGAAAAAGCATTTGGTGGAACAGGAATATGCTGTACGGTCCATCAATTCCATGCTGGCCAGCGTGAACAGCCTGCTGGGCTTTCTGGGACTGTCCGATTGCAAGGTGAAGAATATCCGCATGCAGCAGCAGACCTACTGTGCGGAGGATAAAGAGCTGACCAAGGCTGAGTATATGCGGCTGCTGGCGGCTTCAAAAAAGAATGAGCAATTGAATCTGGTGATCCAGACCATCTGCAGCACCGGGATCCGGGTGTCGGAGCTGCAATATTTTACCGTGGAAGCGGTAAAGCACGGGGAGGTAACGGTGGACTGCAAAAACAAGACCCGGACGATTTTCGTTCCGGGCAAGCTGAAAAATATTCTGCTGAATTATGCCGCGTCCCGGCGGATCTTATCCGGGACGATCTTTGTGACCCGCACGGGCAAGCCCCTGAACCGCAGCAACATTTGGTCAGCGATGAAAAAGCTATGCGCGGCAGCCGGCGTAAAGCCGTCCAAGGTGTTTCCCCACAACCTGCGCAAGTTGTTCGCCCGCACTTTCTACTGTATCGAAAAGGATATTGCCAAGCTGGCAGACATCCTGGGCCACAGCAGTATCAATACGACCCGCATTTATATCATGACCACAGGCACGGAGCACCGCCGCAAAATCGAACGCCTTGGACTTGTAGTTGAAAAATAAAAACTACCACATAATTTGCATTATGTGGTGTAGAAGATGGTAAGAAATTACATAGCATACAGAAATATACTAAATAATAAATTATTGAGTTAAAAAAGTCAAGTAGACCTCGGCACAAAAACGCGATTGTACACAGAAATTAGGAAAAATTGCAGCACAAATACACCTCCCAAACCTATATCTTCAAAAAGATGGAGTGGGGGTGTATCTCGTATGCCTGCAAAAGCGGCGTATCGGAAAGGTGTGTTTTTAGCAACTGGACAACTACTACATAATGCAAATTATGTTTTGCTGGGAACCGGGAGGCGATGATAAAAAGTTGTTTTTCTGGAAAAGGGCATAACCCATCTGTTTTTTGGCAAGCAAAACAACTGCAAATTCTTGTGCCTGCATCTGCTAAGAATGGTATTTCAGAGAGTAGTAGGAAAGGAAAGAGAAAAGACGATGAGAAATCTCAAAAGAAAGTGGCTATCATCCGCGCTGGCACTTCTGATGGCATTTTGCATGCTGGCCAGCAGCTTACCACTATCGGCCCATGCCCTACAGGTCGATGAGACCGAACAGGCGGCAGAACCGGCTGATACGGAGACTGACGAATCCGAACAGCCAGCGGACCAGTCCGGCACGGAGGCTGACGGATCCGAACAGCCAGCGGACCAGTCCGGCACGGAGG
>NZ_CANRKH010000074.1 GCF_947631165.1 uncultured Dysosmobacter sp.
TCCAGGTGGCCGACGGCTACGGCTACGACATCCAGTGCGAGGTGGTCTGCGAGAACGGCACCGTGAAGCTGCCCGATCCCTACGCTGTGGTCCGCCGCTCCCGTCCCCAGGGCTGGGACAGCGTGAATCCCGCCGAATCCATGCCCATCATGACCGACTGGAAAGAGCGTTTCATTGAGGCCTACGACATTGAGTTCTGCAAGTGGGTGGAGTCCGTCCACGCCGGCAAGCTCACCGGCCCCTCCGCCTGGGACGGCTATGTGGCCTGCGTCGCCGGCGACGCCCTGAACGCCTCCCGCGGCACCTCTCAGTTCCTGAAGGTAGAGACCATGGAAAAGCCGGAGATGTACAAGTAATTTCCCCCTTTACACAAACAACAGCACCCGGTCCATCGACCGGGTGCTGTTTTGTATAAAATAGTATTATTCTATTTCAATATGTACCGACTCGTGGAACATTGGCTCCACCAGACCGGGAATATCCACAGCGTCCGTGAAGTACAGGTCCTCCGCATACTCCCGGATAAGGGAGATGATGTAGGGGTGTGGCCGCTCGTCGGGCCGCCGGGCGGCCACGCTGACCACCGCCGTTTTGGGCCGTAGCCCCTCCAGCAGCTTGCGGGTCGTGGAGGACAGGGAGGCGTGGTGGGGCACCTTCAAAATATCGCAGGGGGCCAGCATGTCGTTGTTCCACACCACAGCGTAGGCGTCGCCGCCCAGGACGATCTCCTTTCCGTGGTAATGCAGCCGCTGGCGCAGGCTGGAGATGTTCATGCACTTGCCCCACTGCATCAAACTGTACCGGTCCCGTTCGCCCCGAAAGGCCCCGTCATAGACCGCCTTCTGCCGGGAGTACAGCGCCGGTTCCCCGCAGATGACATCCATGGAGAGGTCCGCAGTCAGCTGGTAAAACTCCTGTCGGTCCCCCGGCAGCTCCACCAGCTCTTTGATCCGACCCGGATGTTCCCGCAGCATCGCGGCATACATATTGGCGCACCGCAGCACGTTTCGGGCCGCCCGGGGCAAACCGTTGTCGCCGTCCGGCTCCAGGTCGCCGCTGTCCGCCGGAGGGATATAGGTGCAGACCAGCTTGTCCACCGTCACTGCGTCCAATACCCGGCCCAGGCCGCCGACATGGTCCCGATGGAAGTGGGTCAGCAGCAGCATATCCAAATGGGAAACGCCCTGCTTTTTCAAAAATTCCCCAGCGTAGATGCGCCGGGAGCGTGGGTCCAGTTCGGCGGAGTGATCATCCCGGATCAAATTGTCATGTCCGCAGTCCACCAGCATGGCAAATGTCTGCGTTCCGTCCTCCACTTCCCGGATCAGGGCAGAATCCCCGTTGCCAACGTTGATGAAATCCAAAATCAGCATCCACATCCCCCCTTCTGTTGGTATTTACGATACCACAGTTCGTTGCGTCTTACAACTAAAACCGTCTCTCCGCCTCAACAAATTTTTGTCCTAAATTTTGGCAGCCCTGACAAAAGAAGCACTTTCTCCAGCACATCTATAATCAAATAACTTGAAAAGTGATAAAACCGCTTCTCAAGTGTCACAGCGCCAACGCGCTGTGACAGGCCGCGAAAGCGGCCATGATTTGGATTTCATAGTCAATCACCGCGCACTTTGTGCGCGGCGGGCATCGTCCGCCTGAAAAATAGCTTTGTTATTTTTCAAGTTGATTGACTATATCAAAACAGCCTCGCCCCCTGCTCTGGCCGTGGGCTGCTCTAATAAGAAAGAGGGACCGTCCGGTCCCTCTTTCTTCCTTTCCTTCTATGCTGCGGATAGCCCCTGTTCCCTTTTACAGCTTCCGCAGCACATCCACCAGGGCGGTCTTGCTCTCCGTCTTGGCGTCCTTCATCTTGATGACGCGGGCTGGGCTGCCGGCCACCACGGCGTTTTCCGGAACGTCCTCAATGACCACCGCCCCCGCGGCTACCACGGCGTTTTTACCGATGTGGACCCCCTCGATGACCACCGCGTTGGCGCCGATCAAAACGCCGTCCTCCACGATGACAGGCGTGGCGGATGCAGGCTCCACCACGCCTGCCAGCACCGCGCCGGCACCGATGTGGCAGTGGTTGCCCACGGTGGCGCGGCCCCCCAGGATGGTGCCCATATCGATCATGGTGCCTTCGCCGATGACAGCGCCGATGTTGATGACGGCGCCCATCATGATGACGGCACCCTCACCGATCTCCACCTTCTCCCGGATAATGGCGCCGGGCTCAACGCGGGCCTTCACGCCCTTCAGGTCCAGCAGGGGCACGCCGGAGTTCCGGCGGTCATTTTCTACCACCAGATCCGTGATTTTCCCGGCATTGGTCTCCAGAATCGGGGCCAGCTCTCCCCAGTCGCCGAAAACAGTGAAGCTGTTTCCGCTGCCAAAAACCCTGGCGGAACCAAAATCCACCGGGCCAGTGGTGTTGACGTACAATTTCACCGGAGTCTTTTTCTCGGAATTTGCGATATAGTCGATGATCTCTTGGGCATTCATAGCACGTTCTCCTCATTGTTTGATGGGTTGGGACGCCGGTCCTTGCTTGACGATATTCCGGCGAAGCGCTTCGCTGCCGCCGGCCAGTCGCAGGCTCTGCACCGCCCCTGCAGCCCGCCGCCTTACAAAAGGCGGCTTTTATTCTGCTCCGAACAGGATGGTTTGCAGATCATAAACGCCGTTGGGCTTCCCCGGCAGCAGGCGGGCCATGTGCAGGGCGCCGTTGACAAAGATCTGGCGGCTGGCGGCCCGATGGGTCAGCTCCAGCTCCTCGTCGGGGCCAAAGAAATGGACCTGATGGGTCCCGGCCACAGTGCCGCCCCGGAGGGCGTGAACGCCGATCTCCTGCTTGTTCCGCCTTCCGCAGTTTCCCTCCCGGCCATAGACCGGAGTCAGGGCGTGATCGGGGTCGATGGCCTCCAGCAGCAGCTTGGCGGTGCCGCTGGGGGCGTCCGCCTTCTGGTTATGGTGGGTCTCGGTGATCTCAATGTCAAAATCCGGCTTCAGCACGTCGGACACGACCCGCAGCGCCCGGGCCAGCACCGCCACGCCCAGAGAGAAGTTGGCGCTCCACAGCACCGGGGCGGCAGTTCCCAGGGCTTTCAGCTGGGCCAGCTCCGCGGGGGAATAGCCGGTGGTGCCGGACAGCAGCGGCGTGCCGGTGCGGCGGACATAGGCGCAGATCTCCGGCAGGGCCTCCGGCCGGGAGAAGTCCACCACCACGTCGGCCACTCTGCCCAACTTTGCCAACCGCTCCAGATCCCCATGGCCAAAGGCGGCCACCACCTGGTCCCCGGCGGCCTGGGCAGTCTCTTGGATCAGTTTGCCCATCTTGCCCCGGCCGATCAACAGCAGCTTCACAGCAGCCCAGCCTCCTTCAGGCTGAAGCGCAGGACGGCCTGGTGCTCCTGACTCATCTCACACAGAGGCAGCCGCATGGGGCCGACGTTCAGTCCCATCATATTCATGGCGCTCTTGACGGGAATGGGGTTCACCTCGATAAAGAGGTCGTTCATCAGCTTCAGATACTTCAGGTGGTTTTCCACGGCCCGGGCCGGGTTCCCGCCCAGATAGTCCGCCACGATCTGATGGCACATGGCGGGCATCACGTTGGCGTATACAGAGATGACGCCGCTGCCGCCGATGCTCATCAGGGGAATGGTGATGTCGTCGTTGCCGGAGTACAGCGCGAAGTCCGGTCCGATGCAGTGGGCGATCTTCATGGCATAGCTCATGTCGCCGCTGGCCTCCTTGATGCCCACGATGTTGGGATGCCTGCTCAGCTTCTCCACCACGCCCACGGGGATGGAGCAGCCGGTGCGGCCGGGAACATTGTAGAGGATACAGGGAATGTGGACCGCGTCCGCCGTCTCGGCAAAGTGGCGGTACATGCCCTCGGGATTGGCCTTGTTATAGTAAGGGGAGATGAGCAGCAGGGCGTCCGCGCCCATGTCCTGGTACTCGACGCTCTTCTCCAACTGGGTCGCAGTGCAGTTGGAACCGCTGCCCACGATGACCGGGACCCGCCCATTCACCACCTTGATAGTGTGAGCCACCACGGAGGCGTCCTCCTCGTGGCTCATGGTAGAGTATTCGCCGGTGGTGCCCAGGGTCAGGATCGCATCGGTGCCTCCGGCGATCTGGCGCTCCAGCAGCTCGGTCAGCACCTCAAAATTGACGCTGCCATCCTCGTGAAACGGCGTGATCATCGCCACGATAGATCCCTTGATGTTTTCAAATTTCATGATTGTGCCCTCCATTTTCCAGATGTAAAATGAAAAACGGTAGAGGCACGCCTCTACCGAACGACAGCCGCACCCACGCGGCACACCTGGCAGATAGCGCACCCACAGCTTTCGCCGTGGACAGTCCCACGGGTGTTTCCCGCGGCCCCACCCTCCCCCCGCGCCCGGGTGGAAAGTTCGGCGGATTTGCCCTCGCCACGCTCACAGCCTGCCGGCTCCCGTGGGTCCATCGCCTCCGCGCCTCTATCTCATTTTTTGTCATCATACCACCAACTCTGTCCAGTTGCAAGAGAAATTTTTAAAATCCCCTGTTCGATTTTTCAAAGACGTGCTATATTGGAGCAAAGGAAGCCACAGGAGGTCCCTGCCATGTCCACATCTGCTGCCGCCCACCACCGCGCTCTGCACCAGATCCCCGAGCTGGACGACCAGCTGCCGGAGACTCTAGAATATGTCACATCTGTATTAGCTCTTCTGCCCTGCCGCCTGTCCTTTCCCATTCCCGGCAGCGTCTGTGCCTTTTTTGACGCCGGAAAGCCGGAGACCGCAGCCTTTCGGGCGGACATGGACGCCCTGCCGGTGACGGAGGCCACCGGCCTGCCCTATGCCTCCCGGAATCCTGGCGTCATGCACGCCTGCGGTCATGACGGCCACACCGCCATGGCCCTGTCCCTGGCGGAATACGTATCCGCCCATCTCGCAGAACTGCCTCGGAACGTATTGTTCCTCTTCCAGCCTGCCGAGGAGACCACCGGCGGCGCCCAGCGCCTGTGCGATACCGGCATTCTGGCACGGTGCTGTGTGACGCGTATCTTCGGCCTGCACCTGTGGCCCGGTCTGGAGGCCGGCCGGATATTCTCCCGCCCCGGCCCCCTGATGGCCCGGGCCAACGAGGTCACTGTGACGGTAACGGGCAAAAGCGTCCACCTCTCCCGGGCCAGCGAAGGCCGGGACGCCCTGGCGGCGGGGGCCGAGTACCTCCGCCGGGCCTACGCTATGGTGAACGCTCTGCCGCCGGAAGAGCCTCGAGCGTTTCTGTTCGGGAAAATGACCTCCGGCACGGTCCGCAACGCCGTCAGCGGAAAAACCGTTCTAGAGGGCAGCCTGCGGACTTATCAGGAGGAGACCTACCGCCGCTGCCGCGCTCAGTTTGCCGCCATCGGAGATGCCCTGGCGGCGGAGACCGGCTGCGGCGTAGAGGTGTATCTCAATGAGGGCTACCCAGCAGTGTGGAACCATGAGGGCCTGTATGAGGCCGTCTGCTCCGCACTTGGCCAGGACGCCCCCGCCCCGCTGGAGTCTCCGGTGCTGGCGGCGGAGGACTTCTCCTGCTACCAGCGGCAGGTCCCCGGCCTGTTCTGTTTTCTGGGCGTGGGAAACACGGCAGAGCTGCACGCGCCGGAATTCTGTTTTGACGATGAAGCCGTGCTGCCAAAGGGCGTGGAATTTTTGAAAAAATTGCTGTATTTGGATTGAACCGCATCGAAAAAGAGCGCTGTGCCGCTGGCACAGCGCTCTTTTGATAGGATCCAGGCCGTAACTCACAGCGTTTTGATGAACCGCTCCACCCGATCCAGGCCCTCTTTCAGGTCCTCGTCGGAATAGCAGTAGCTCAGCCGCATGTAGCCCTCACAGGCGAAATAGCAGCCGGGGATCAGGCCCACCAGCCCCTCCTTCAGCATTTTCTCGCAGAAGGTCAGGGAATCCATGCCGAATTTCTCGATGTTGATGAACATGTAGAAGGCGCCCTCCGGCTTTTCCACCTCCAGGCCCATGTCCATTAGCCGCTGATATACATAATCCCGGCGCTTGCGGAAAATCTCCACGATGCCGCTGGTATCGCTCTCCAGGGCGGCCACACAGGCGGGCTGCACGAAGGCGGGAGCGGACACCACTGCGTACTGGTGGAAGATCTGCATCCGGTCCCGAATGGGCGCGTTGGCCATGCACCAGCCCAGCCGCCAGCCGGTCATGGCGTAGGGCTTGGAAAAGCTGTTGATGACGATGATGCGGTCCCGCATGTCCTGATACTCCGCGAAGCTGTGATAGTCGCTGGTATAGGTCAGAGTGCGGTACACGTCGTCACACAAAACGAAGATGGGCTTGTCCTTCAGGATCTCGTGAACGGCGTCCAGGGTCTCCCGGGTGTAGATGCAGCCGGAGGGATTGTTGGGGGAAGTCAGGATGATGGCCTTGGTCCTGGGCGTGATGGCCGCCTTCAGCTGCTCCGGGTCGATCTGGAAGCGGTTCTTCTCCGTGGGCATATTCACCGGCACGCCCCGGCACAGCCGCGTGATGGACTCATACAGGCTGAAAGCCGGCGTGGGGATGATGACCTCGTCGCCGGGGTTCAGGACGGTGGAGAGGCCGATAAATAGGCCCTCGGTGGCGCCGATGGTGAGAATGATCTCCTCCGGATCGTAACGCAGGCCATGGACCCGTTCCTCAAACTTGGAGATGGCCTCCAGCATATAGGGGTAGCCATTGCCGGGGGGATAGTGGGTATCGTTGGCGTCCAGGGCGGCCTTAGCGGCCTCCTTCAGGGCATCGGGGGTGTTCTGGTCCGGTTCGCCGATGGTCAGCGCGCAGGCGCCGGGGGTGTCCCGCACCAAAAAGGTAAAACGCCTGATACCAGAGAGCTGCTCTCCTAGCACCGCGTTGTTCAATGTCAGATCCATGTCTCTCACGCTCCTTTTACAGATATGACCAGTATACCCGCCTCCCCAAAAGATGTCAACGGCGTTCCCACAAAAAATGGACAGCCTGCTGTAGGATTGTCAAACATATTGGACAGCGAAGTCAAGAGGAGAAAGCCAACGGAGAGGCCTCATAGGGAAGTTGT
>NZ_CANRKH010000075.1 GCF_947631165.1 uncultured Dysosmobacter sp.
TCCGGCACGGGGTGCTTCTGCTCCCCTTTTTTCTCGCTGATATTCACTGATACGACCTTGGCCATGTTCATTCCTCCGATTGATAATCGCCGCTTTTGCCGCCGTGCTTTTCCAGCAGGCGGATGTTTGTGATCCGCATGTCCTTCTGGACTGCCTTGCACATGTCATAGATGGTCAGCGCCGCTGTGGAGACAGCGGTGAGCGCCTCCATCTCCACGCCGGTGACCCCGGTGCAGGTAACGGCGGCCTTGATCTCCACCATGCAGGGCTGGTCGGACAGGCGGAAGGTGATGTCGATGCCGGTCAGAGGCAGGGGATGGCACATGGGGATCAGTTCCCAGGTGTGCTTGGCCGCCTGGATGCCGGCCACCTGAGCCACCGCCAGCACGTCGCCTTTTTTCATCGTGCCGTTTTTGATGTGGGTCATAGTCTCCGGCGAGACGTGGATCTCGCCGGCGGCCACCGCCGTCCGGTGGGTGACGGTCTTTTCCGTCACATCCACCATTTTGGCCCGGCCCTGTTCATTGAAATGGGTCAGCTCTGGCATCTGCTCATCCTCCGATCTGATTCATGTTCCGGGGCGTGTCGCTGGGGCGCTCCGCCAGGTGATGCCGCTGGGGCTTTTGCAGGATGCCCTGCCGGATGGCATTTTCCAGCCTCCAGCCGTGGAGACCCCGCAGGTCGATCTCCTCCCGGCTGTGGAGGCAGCCCTTCAGTTTGCCATCCGCCGTAATCCGGATGCGGCGGCATTCACCGCAGAAGTCGTGGCTGACCGGTGAGATCAGTCCCACTGCGCCCCTGGCTCCGGGCCGCTTATACCGCCGGGCAACGCCCTCCCCCGGGATCGGCCGCAGATCCGGGCAGCGCCGCAGCACCTCGCTGCCCGGCAGGAAACAGCTTTTGTCCCAGCAGGCACAAGGCCCCATGGCCATCAGCTCAATAAAACGGACCTCCCAGGGATGTGCTTCGGTCAGCTTTACAAAATTGGGAATTTCATCGTCGTTGAAGCCGCCGATCAGCACAATGTTTAGCTTTAGACACTCAAAGCCCGCTGTCTGGGCTGCGAAAATGCCGGAGAGCACATCCTCCAGCTTTCCCCGGCGAGTCATATCGGAAAACCGCTCCGGCCGCAGGGCGTCCAGGCTGATGTTCAGCCGGTCCACGCCCGTCTCCCGAAGAGGCCGGGCCAGCTCCGGCAGCAGACTGCCGTTGGTGGTGAGGCACAGCTCTTCCAGGCCGGGAATGGCTTTCAGCCGGCGGCAGATCTCCAAAATACCGTTTCGCACCAGCGGCTCGCCGCCTGTCAAGCGTATCTTCTTTACGCCGCATGCAACAGCAGCCCTGCTGATCTCCTCGATCTCCTCCACAGAGAGGATATCCTGGTGCGCACGCTTGCACACGCCCTCCTCCGGCATGCAGTACCGGCAGCGGTAATTGCACAGGTCTGTCACCGACAGCCGCAGATAATCGATGGTCCGGCCAGTCTGGTCTCTCATAAAAAGTCCCCTTTCACTCCGGCAAATGCCTCCGGTGTGTTCACATTGGTAAGGATCTTTGCGGGGAAGCGGTCGGGGATGGGAAAATACACAGTACACAGCTCCGCCAGCAGATCCAGCATTTTTAATTGCCGGTTTTGGAGCCGGCGCTCTATAACAGGCAGGGCGGTTTTGGCGTAAATTCCGCAGAGGGGATGGACACGGCCATTCCCGTCCACGCAGGCCAGAGCATCTGTGTCCGGCGGGAAGGCGTTCAGAAGCGCCTCCGCCAGCGCCGCCGTGAAATAGGGCATGTCACAGGAAACACACAAGAGGTTCTCCACCTTTGCCGCTGTCAACGCCGCGTGCAGCCCTGCCAGAGGTCCGAGCCCCGGATAGATATCCGTCACAAGGCGTCCGGGAATGCCAGCTGCCACCTGCGGGTCATTTGCGGAGAGGAGCAGTTCTCCAAAGCCGTCCAACTGTTTTGCCAGACGGGAGATCAATGTCTCTCCGTCCAGCTCCAGCAGCGCTTTGCACCTTCCCATGCGGCGGGACTGTCCCCCCGCCAGGATCATCGCTCCGCAGTTCTTTGCAGAAATCGCCATGACGCGCCTCCCTCTCATCAGAGCAGCAGAACATCGACGCAGTCTCCCTGCCGCACCGCGCCGCTTCCGGCGGGCACATCGATCAGACAGTTGCAGCCCACCATGCTCCGCATCTGCCCGTTGGACTGGGCAGCGGGCATGGAGACCATGTTTCCCCTGACAAAAGCCCGCAGGAAGCGCCGGGTGGGGCTTGCCTTGGCAAAATCATTGGCGGCAGTGACTTTCCGCCGGCACATCTCCAGTTCCGGGTTCCGGGTCATTTTCGCCAGCATGGGCCGCAGCAGCAGTTCAAAGGGCACAGCGGCGGAAAAGGGATTGCCGGAAAGGCCCAGGATCAGCAGGTCCCCTCGCTTTGCCAGCAGGGTCGGCATCCCCGGTTTCACGGCAATGCCATGGAAAATGACTTCTGCGCCGAAGGCTTTCACCGCCGTCTCCAGCAAGTCCTTCTGACCTACAGAGACGCCGCCTGTCGTCAAAATCAGGTCGCAGCCGGAAAACCGCTCCAGTGCCGTGACGATACCGTCGACATCGTCCCCTGCCGACAGTGCCGCCGCGACTTCGACTCCCAGCTGTCTCAAGCGTGTTTTCAGGTAAATGGCATTGGAATCATAAATTTTACCGGGTAGCAGCGGCTGTCCCGGCTGCCGGATCTCGTCGCCGGTGGAAATGACCGCCGCCCGTGCCCTGCGATATACCGGCAGATGGGTCAGTCCGGCCCCGGCTGCCACTGCCGCCGCGGCGGCGTCGATCCTGGTCCCGACCGGGAACAGCTCCGTGCCGGCGCGGTACTCCTCTCCCCGCCAGCAGCAGTTCTGTCCAGGCCGAACACCACGGAACAGCTTCACCCACTCCTCACCCAGGTCCGTGTCCTCCTGCCGGATCACAGCGTCGGCTCCCTTCGGCAGCATAGCGCCCGTCATAATCCGCACGGCCTGCCCCGGCTGGATCGCCACCTGGGAGACCTGCCCGGCGCAGATCTTGTCCACCACCTGTAAACGCACCGGCATTTCCGCCGAGGCACTCATGGTATCGCTGGCGCAGACCGCATATCCATCCAATGGAGACCGGTCAAAGGGCGGCTGGTCCATCGGCGCAGTGATCCGGCGCGCCAGGATCCGCCCAACAGCTTCGCACAGCGGCGCTTCCTCCTCCGGCAACTCAGGGGTATGGGCCAGAGCCAGTTCGATCGCTCGTTCAACCGTTATCGACATTGCCATTCTCCTTCTTCAAGTCCAGTGTGGAAATCAGATACGTTGCCAGCGGTTCCGGATCATTCAGGGGAAAGACCGGGCAGCCTGCATCCATGGGCTTGTCCGTCACAATAGCCAGACAATCGTTCGCATCTAATGCCAAGGGCTTGCCCGATGCCATGCGGTACAGCGCAATCTTGGGATAGGGACCATGTTTGAAGCCCTCTGTCAGGATCAGGTCTACATCTGTGATGCGGCTGACGATTTCCTCCACCGTCAGGCTCTGCTGCTCCAGCAATGCGAACCGCCGTCCGGAGACAATGGCCACCGTATCCGCACCGGCCTCAGCCAGGCGGCAGGTGTCGGTCCCTGGCCGGTCCATCTGGAAATCATGGCCGTCATGCTTGATGACTGCGGCCCGCAGGCCGTGGGCTTTCAGGCGGGACAGCAGCTTTTCCAGATAGGTGGTCTTTCCAACGCCGGAATACGCGGCGAATGTGATCACTGGTATCTCCATTTGATCCCCTTCAAGAAAAAACGCGTGCTTTGCGAACAGCAAAACACGCGTGATATGGATTATATCCATGGTTGTCAGCGTGCTTTCTCTTCAAGTACGGAAAGTTGTCCCGTTTCCAGAACAGCTCGGCTACACAACTGTATAGCGGCGGCAGCACCATGGGAAGGTCCGGTAGGTCCTGCCGCTTGAAAGCGGCGTTATCATTTGATGCTTTTATTGTAGCACGGACCTGGCAAAGCGTCCAAACGCTTTTACCGCTATGGGTTAACGGTAAAAATGGTAGCTTCCGGCGGCCTCCGCAAAAGAGAAATCCCCTGGGGACGGCATCAGACATCAATGCCGCCCCCAGGGGTGGAAAGTCTCTGAAAAGTGCCTTATTTCTTCCGCATACCCAGCTGGTCGATCAGGGCACTGCATGCCTTGGTGCTGCCGCTGGCCTTGTATTCCTCCTCAGTCACACAGGTCAGGGCGCCGAAGGAGCAGGCCCGGACACAGGCGGGCTGCAGGCCGTTCTTCACCCGCTCGTTGCAGCCGTCGCACTTTACCATTTTGCCGTCGGACTTGCGGTAGCGGGGCGCGCCGAAGGGGCAGGCCATGGCGCAGCTCTTGCAGCCGATGCAGTTGGTGTTGTCGTAAACGGTGAAGCCGGTCTCCGGGTCCTTGCTGAGACATCCCACCGGGCAGGCGGCGATACAGGGCGCGTCCACGCAGTGCATACAGGCGGCGGAAATATAGGCGCAGTAAACGCTGCCGTCCTCCAGCGCCACTTCGGTGTCAAAGGTCTGACGGAAGCACTGGTCTCCCGCCGCCAGATCGATGTCGTTCTGGTCCATACAGCCCATCATACAGGCGGAGCAGGCGCTGCATTTATCCTGATCAAATACAAAAACGTGTTTCATCTTCAAACCTCCTGAACTTTGCGGATATTGCAGCGCATCCCCTTAAAGCCGGGATAGCCGGAATAGGGGTCCAGATGGTCGCGGCCGATCAGCTCGTTGACGTTGGCCTCGGTATAACCGTGGAGTGCCATCAGAACGCCGGGCTTTGCCTTGCTGGTGACCTTCACCGTCATGCGGATCTCGCCGTAGGGACTGGTCATGGCCACTGTATCGCCGTTTTGCAGGCCCAGGCGCTCCGCGTCCTTGGTGTGGACCTCGCAGGTGGGCTTGGGGCGCAGACTCCGCAGCCAAGGTGTCTCGTGAACACGGGAATGGATGGCATGGGGCAACCGTGCGCCGGTGCACAGGTAGAAGGGATAGTTCTCCCGCGTTTCAGGGTCGTTCTGGTCAGACAGCGGGTCCCGGTAGCTGGGCAACGGGTCCAGGCCGTATTTGGGGTCGATGGCGGCAATGGCGGTGGAATAGAACTCAAATTTGCCCGTAGAGGTCTTGAAGCCGTTTTCCAAAAGCTTTCCGGGCTGGACTGGCCATTGAGCGGCAGGCACCTTAATGGGTTTGTCATGAGCCTTCAAATCGGCAACCGTTAGGCCACAGCCATCGATCATCCAGTCTACACTGGCCTCGTAGCCCTGCTTCAGCAAATCATCGTCCAGATCCATGACCCGAGCCAGATCGCACAGGATATCCACATCAGAGCGGGATTCATAAAGGGGGTGGATCACGGGCTTGGTAAACGTCATGTATCCGCCCTCGTATGGTTTCAGCTCACCGCGTTCCACAGACGTACAGGAGGGCAATACAATGTCTGCATATTTGGCAGTCAGTGTCATAAACGGATCAATATCCACAAAGAAATCTAGCTTTTCTTTCATAACTGCCAGCAGTTTATCGGTTTCAGGGAACATCTTGGCGTTCATGCCCAGACCAACGATGGCCTTGACGGGATAGGGCTTTTCCTCTTCCATCTGGCGCAGCAGATCCATTGCCTGGAATTCGTCGTTTTGGGCCATCCACAGGGGGAAACGCTCAGCGCCGATCCGCTCAGCGCCGCCGGGATAGCGGTTGGAACGGAATTCTTCTTCACGTGTTTTAAAGCCGGCTGCCTTATGTACGTAGCTTGGGGGAACCGGATAGTTTCCGCCGGCACGATCAAAGTTTCCGGTCAGGGCAGATAAACAAAGAATGGCGCGGTGACTATTGAATCCATTGATGTGGTGAACAAGCGCCGACGCAGAAAAGTTTGTGCATGCGGGGCCGTTGGTGGCGTACAGCTTGGTGGCCTCATAAATGTCATTGGGGTCCAGGCCGGTGATCTCCGCCACCTTGTCCAGGGGATATTGCTCCACCAGGGCCTTGTACTGCTCGAAGCCATAGGTGTATTTCTCCACATAGTCCATATCGGCCCAGCCGCTGTCGATGATGATTTTGGCCATGCCCAGCGCCAGGGCACCATCGGTGCCGGGATTGATCTTCAGGAAAATATCTGCCAGATTTTTGGAGGCGGGGGTATCCCGGATGTCGATGATGATGATCTTTCCGCCTCGCTCCTTCAGCTTTTGAACACCGGCAACTGATAGGTGATTGGAGTAATACCCCTCATAGTTCCAGCCCAGGAAGGTGTGGGCGTGGGCCATATCAGGTGCGCCGCCGCATCCGGCAGTAACCTTGTTGGCAATATTCATGGCCGCAAAGCAGGTGCTGTCGTCGGTGCCGAAATTTACACTGCCAAACACATGGGCAAACCGATGAAGGATCGGACGATACCACTTGCAGTAGCCGCTAAAGAAGGCCACGGAGTGGGCGGAGTACTCCGCCTTCACCTTGTTCAGGTTCTCTGCGATGATCTGATAGGCTTCATCCCAAGAGATTGGTTCGAACTTGCCTTCGCCTCGCTCACCAATGCGGCGAAGAGGTGTCTTGATTCGGTCCTCCCGGTACACGTAGTTCCGCAGACTGGATCCCTTGGTGCACAACTTGCCATTATTCAGAGGATGTCCGGGTGTTCCCTCTACCCGAATGATCTTGCCATCCTTTACATAACAGTCTACACCACAGTGGATGCCCGGGCTGCAGATAGCACACAGAGAGTGCTTCACTTCAATGCCGGTGTCCTCGCCGGGGATCTTGGCTTTGATCTTCTTCTCTAATTCAGTCAAGAGATTTCCCTCCCAAAAAGTTGATGAAGGGATCAGGGAATC
>NZ_CANRKH010000076.1 GCF_947631165.1 uncultured Dysosmobacter sp.
ACATAAGTATTTCTCCTTTCTGTCTTTTACTTGTCTACTATTCTATCATACTTGTCCACTTTTTTAGTATACATCCACTCCCGGTGAGGAAGACGGGATTAAGTATAGCGAAAAACACAACAAGCACGGCAAGGATGATATAGACTGTGCCCTCGTGGTAGAGGTAGCTCCCTGCGCGCTTAATAAGGGTTCCGGCGCTTTTCCTGTTCATGTCTTCTCCTCCTTATTAAAGTCCCGATGCCATGTGTAGGACATTCTCCTGGCTGAATCGCTCACGGGGCAGCTCACCGGCCATAAGGCCCTCACACAGCACGATGATCCTGTCGGACATGCCCAGTATCTCCTCCATATCGGAGGACACCATGATGATGGCCTTTCCCTGGGCCACAAGCTCGTTCATAAGATTGTATATCTCCTGCTTGGCTCCCACGTCGATGCCCTTTGTGGGCTCGTCGAAAATAATGACGTCCGGGTCAGCCGCCAAGGTCTTTGCAAGGACCACTTTCTGCTGGTTGCCACCTGAGAGGTTGACGACCATCTGGTTTACGCTGGGTACCTTGATACGCAGATCCTCGCGGTATTTCTCCGCCATTGCGGTGTTTTTTCTGCCACTTATGAAGCCGCATTTCGTCAGCTTCCGCATGGCTGAGAGAGATGTATTGAATTTTACGGTGTTGAAAAGGATACACCCCTGCTCCTTCCGGTCTTCCGGGATAAGGCCAATACCGTGGGCGATGGCCACAGCCGGTGAGGTGACATTGATTTTCTTCCCGTTTACCCAAATCTCCCCGGAGTCCGGCTTCTTTGCTCCGGCGATGAGCTCCATGGTTTCACTGCGCCCGGAGCCAACAAGTCCCGCGAAGCCCAAAATCTCGCCCCGGCGGAGCTGGAAGCTTATGTGCTCCACCGAGTTGCCAGTGAGGTCCCTGGCCTCCAGCACCACGTCGCCGACCGGCGTCTTGCGCACCGGGAAGCTCTCGTTAAGCTCCCTGCCTACCATGAGCTTCACAAGCTCTTGACGGTTGGTGTCCTTTGTATTGAGGCTCTGCACGAACTGCCCGTCCCGAAGGACGCTGATGCGCTCAGTGATGCGGAAAACCTCCTCCATGCGGTGGGAGATGTAGATGACCGTGACGCCCCGATCCTTGAGCTTGGCGATGATGTCAAAGAGCATCTCAACCTCGTTTACCGCTAGGGGCGCTGTGGGCTCGTCCATGATCATGATCCTGGCGTTGTTGGAGATCGCTCTCGCAATCTCTACCATCTGTTGATTTGCAGGGCTCAGACGCTCCACGGGGGAGGCGGGGTCCAGGTTGAAGCCGAACTCCTCAAAAAGCTCCCGTGCCATTTTGTTTAGGCGGCGCTTGGAGTAGATATGGCCAAAATTCCGCCCAATGTAGATGTTCTCCGCCACCGTCATAGGGGTGACGAGATTGATGTCCTGATAGATGACTGCCACGCCGTTTTGAGCTGACAGTGCCGGGGTCATCTGTGTATAGATTTTGTCGTCAAAAATGATCTTTCCGCCGGGGTCGGGGTTTATGGCCCCGGCGATGATTTTGATCAGAGTGGACTTACCCGCGCCATTTTCTCCCAGGATTGCGTGTATCTCCCCCTGCTCAAAGGTGAGGGACACGTCATTGAGGGCTGTGACACCAGGGTATGTCTTGGTTATGTGTTCGAGCTTCAGCATATTGCCCCGCTCCTTTCAAGCGAATTGATTTACTGCGCGGGAGTGAAAGTGCCCGCACCGTCGTCAACGGTAATGACGCAGTTGCCCGTGGAGCTGTCAATCCAGTCCCATAGACCAGGAGTGGTGAAGGAGGAGCTGGTATCCACGTTGGTAAGGCCAGTAATGGTCACTGTGCCGCCTTCTCTAATCCAGGTTCCGGCGTAGACATCGGTGATCATGGGGTTTCCGGGGAGGCTCAGTTCACAGGTACCGTCGTCCTTCAGAACGAACTGCATTGTCTCCTTTCCCGCCATGCCGTCAAACTCGTAGGTGTAGGCCGTCTCGCCGCCCTCCGGAGTCGAGGTTGCGTCGCCCTCGCCAATGGGGGGAAGATCGCCCTCGCCAATGGGGGGAAGACTGCCGCTGCCGGAGGTGTCAGCAGTATAGGTGTAATTCGCAGGGTCAATGGTGATGGTGGCGTTGCCGGTCGTACCGTCGATGTAGCCCCAAAGTCCTGGCGTGGCATAGGGGGAGCTGGGATCAACATTGGCAAGGCCGGTGATGGTAACGGTCACACCGTCTGCAGCGATCTCATAGGTGCCGGCGTAGACATCGGTAATCATGGTGCTGCCGGGGAGGAAGAACTTGCAGGTACCATCGTCCATAAGGTCGATCTCGTGGGTCTCATCTCCGCCAATACCGGACATCGTGGCAAGATAAGCGGTACCACCGTCAATGGGCCCGCCCTGAGCTGCTTCGGTGGGTCCCTCGCTGGGAGCGGAGGCATCCGGGCTGTAACCGCTGGTGCTGTTCCAATAGGTGCGCAGGTCAGATTTGGCGAGAATGTCCGCATAGGTGTAATACTCGATGTGGGACGGGGTATCAAAGCAGACGAGGGCCGCGTTACCGCCGTTAAGCTCCGCATCAATGGGGTAGAATAGACCGATAGAGTTGGCATTGGTTTTGCCATAGTCCACGCCGGCTTCGCCGGTAAGGACGGCGTTGGCTAGATTCGCAAGGGTAGCCGCCGCATCGCCGCCGCCGAATTGGCACGCACCGCGAAAGACGCTCTTGGTGCCGGCTCCGTCCGCCACGGAACCGATGAGATACTCATACTCGTCGCCCATGACGCCGCCAGAGAAGAAAGCAAATTCTTTCTGCTCGCTCTCCGGATATGTATCCATGATGTACTGGGAACCGGCAGTAGAGACCAGGGAGTTGTAAGCAATGATGACGCGAACCTTATTGTTGTCTGTCAGGACGCCCGCCACAACGCTGCGGTTGTCGCCAGAGATGTCCATTTCAGTGGTACAGTCAGCCAGGTTGGTGACTCTGTCGGCCACCATTTTGCAGTAGACCGGGTTCTCCACGCGATTAGCCTCGTCCACCACGTCACCCATGAGACTCATGTACTCGCCCTTGGAGTTTTTGAGCCACGGTTCGATGATCTGGGCCTCACCCTGGCACCGAAGCTGTGCATCGGCGCTGATGGTGGAGGAGAGAAACGCTACTTCCCAGTCACCGTTCGGGTCCATGTGCTCCTCAATCCAGGTCTTGGCCACGGAGGCCACATACATGCCGATCATGTATTCGTCATCGGCGGAAACGGCATCGTAGGCATCCTCGGAGATGGAGCCGGTGCCGCCGGAGATGACTACCTTGATACCGGCCTCCCGGGCCTCCAGCAGAACATCTTCCAGCGTCTCGATCTCACAGGGGAGGATCACCAGCATCTCGGCGTCCATCAGGATAAAGTTCTGGATCTGCTGGACCTGATTAGAAACGCTGTCGTCTGCTGAGGCGACCTGGACCTCATAGCCCATGGGCTCAAACATCTCCTTCAGAGCCGTAGCTTCAAGCTCGGAGATGGAGCTGGACATGTTCTGCATACATACACCGATGAGCTTGCTGTGTTCACCGCCGCCTTCGGTCTTGTTGCACCCGGCAAAGGCTGTTACCAAAAGGGCGAGGACTAAAAGAATACTCAGATATTTTTTCATTTTTCTTCCTCCTGTATTGATTTTTTGTTTATTGTGGGATTCTGCCCACCTTATGTACACATTTTATCAGTGGATAAAGCCAAACACAACCCTATTTCAGATCTTTGTTATTCTATTATTTTAAGCCCTTTGGGATAAAAAACTCAAAAAAAGTCAATTTGACGGCCTTGACATTGCTTTTCATCTGAGATATTATCTATATTGACACAGAAAAGAAGATGTAACGCCTCCTGCGAGGAGGTGCTTGTTATTCGGTTTTTTGGAGGGACCTTCATGGAGCTTGACAGACTATCCGATTTTGCCGCTGTGGCGAGATTGGGTTCCATAAAAGCCGCCGCGCGGGAGCGGGGCGTTTCAGATGCCACCTTGGCAGCGCGGATAAAGAAACTTGAAGAGCAGCTCGGAACGCGGCTCTTTGAGAAAAACGGCCAGACCATGGCCTTGACTTCTTCCGGCGAAATGCTTCTTTCTGACGCGGAGCAGATTTTGACTTCCTACCGCCAGCTCCGGCGAGAGTTGAACGCTGCAAAGAACCATTACTACCGCCGCCTTCGTATCGCGGTCACCGGCTCCGGCCTCCCCCTGTATCTGGGGCCTTTCTTGGATAGGCTCAATATAAGCTATCCAGACATCCATATCGACCTTTTGGACGACAGTTGCTTTGGCATTTTCAACGGCCTGAAAACCGGGAATGTGGACATTTATTTTGCCCCAATTATGGATTCCTTTGATCGTGGGGAGCTGGGGGCCTGTCAGGTAGCCTCCTCCACCCAGTTCGTGGTCATGCCTCGGACGCACCCTCTCGCGGACCGTGCTACGGTCTCCATCGGTGAGCTTGACCGGGAGCAGTTTATTCTTTACCCGGAGACGGCGGAGCCAGCTATCCGGGATTTTCAAATCCGTAATCTGCGGGATGCCGGCATTCGCTATACCCTCTATGACAGCGGTACGTCTGCCATTTTTTATAAGCTGCTTGTCCCGGTGGGCAAGGGCATTATTCTGTGGCCAGCGCCCATGCCTGATGTGCCGCCGGGATCTGTCAGTATCCCAGTGACGGGCATTCCGCACCCTGCCGCGACGGTGTTTTTTTACGACAAGCAGACCAATAACCCCGAGGTTCTGGCCTTTGTGTCAGACTTTCCCGCATTTGCCAGAGAGGTGGAAAATGAACACCGCAAAGCTATATGAGTTTCGTGTTCTGGCGGACACTCTCAACTACAGCAAGGCTGCGAAAGCTCTTTTTATCTCCCAGTCTATTCTCTCCCGCCACATTCAGGATTTGGAGGAAGAACTGGGTGTGACGTTGTTTGTCCGCTCTACCCATGGCGTACAGCTCACGGAGGTAGGGCGGATGCTGGCATCCCGCAGCCAGGAACTCATTAAAAGGTGGGATGCCGCTCAAAGCCACCTGCTGCGCCGAAGCGTCAAGGCCACAGGGCGTATCAACATAGGCATATGCCTTGAATATTCCTATTCCGGCCACATCCGGGACTTCTTCGCCGATTTCTCCAGACGCTACAGTAACATTGAGCTCATTTATGACGTTCTCCCCGGAAGCATCCCTCCTCATACCATTAGTCAGTATGACCTGACCTTCTCCCCGTGCGACTATCCAACGCTTCCGGAATATTTCAAACGGCTGCATATCGCGAGCCACAGTACGCAGGTTCTGCTCCCGCCCGGTCACCCTCTGATGAGCAGCTCATCAGTGTATCTCCACCAGCTTGCACACCAGACCATCGTGGTGCCTCATGCCGACGAACTCTTTGGCCCCTACGCCCAGAACTATATGCTTGTCGAGAAGGCTACCCGTGGTCAGGTGGGCTCCATAAGAGTGGACAACCTCCCAACCGCTCTGTTCCTTGTATCCATGGGCAAGGGCATTTGCATTGCCCCAAGCTATGCTCAGAACCTGGCTCCGCGGGAGACTTTCCACGTCACCGTCTCCGACCGTGCCTGCCGGTTTGAAGAATATCTCTACTATAACGATCAGGCCAATTCTGCCGCCCAGCTCTTTTTTGATGAGTTTACAATGCTGATGAGCCAGAAAAAGTAACAAGATCTGCCTAAAGGCTGCACTTGTCGGCTTAGTTGAACGGAGGACCCACCGTCATTATCGAGGGCTGGAGGCAAGTATTTCAACCACCAACCTCACGCCCGAGCTGGATGCCGCTCGGAAACGTTTTCACCAATTAAGCTGGAAAAAAGTTGGCGCCAGACAGAACAGCAGAGGCCGTGCCCTTTCGGACCCGGCCTCCGCCGTTTGGAGAAGTTGGAGGAAACACGCAAATTCAAATTGCTGCCTATACAATGCCATGGTTCGTCCGAAATGCGCCAGGTGCCTTCGTGCAGCGAAATACAGGCTTTTCGTAATTCTACCCATTCGATTGGACCGTTTCTGTGATACACTATCCTCCGATGGGGGCTTGCAAGCCCTGCCAGAAAGTGCTATGCTATGACCTGTTGAGAATAAGGAGAGATTCACCATGCCCACGACCCACACCATGCGATATTATCAAGACCAGGAAAACAAAGTGTTTCGGACCATTCCCGGAATGGACGCCTTGATGCAAAACCCCGCCCTGGAAGCGAAGTTTCCGGAGGCGGCCTTTGCCCTGGAAATGGCAAACAGCCTCTCTACCGGAGACAATGAACAGAACGCCATCCATCAGCGGGCCTATCTGGCAATCCTTCACGGTGAAAGCATCGCCGCGGTCCGGCATAGGTATAAGCTGGACATGGAGAGGTATGTGGAACGGCATATGTGGGATGATTAAAAAAGGAGCCGCTTTCCGCGGCTCCTTAAAAACATATTCTGATCGGACAAAGCTCCATAGCCTTTACCACGCGCGGAATTTGAATCTGCCTTTTCTTTTTATTTTCCGCCAATGGGGTTCTCTCCTTGCATTTGTTCCATTTTTGGATTATAATCGAAAATAAAGGGAAATCGGAAGGCACATTTGACATTTATTAACAAAAAATGGAGGGATGCTATGCTTTATATCGGGATCGATCTGGGTACTTCTGCTCTGAAGCTGCTGCTGGTGGATGAGACCGGCCGGGTTTGCCGGGAGGTCAGCCGGACCTATCCGCTGTCCTTTCCCCATCC
>NZ_CANRKH010000077.1 GCF_947631165.1 uncultured Dysosmobacter sp.
ATACTTGGCTGGTGACGGCCCGGGAAGATAGGTAACGCCAACACACGCGGCAGTCCATACGGACTGCCGCTTCTTTTGTAACCCTTTTGAGAGGAATCGGGTGTTTTTGCATGATATACTGCTTTTGAAAGCAGGTGAAAATACGATGCACAGAAGTCAAGATCTGAGGCCGCCAATCCGACGCAGCTGGCTTCGTCTGCGGCTGGGAAAAGCGTATTATGCGGGCAAACGGTATCTGTTATGGTGCTTGCCCAAATTCCGCTGGGCCAAGGAGCGGAGGGAAGAGCGGCTGCCCTGCGTACAATTTGCCCATGCCACGCCGCTGATGCGGCAGCTTCGGGGGGAGGAAATGGAGTGGCAGAGAAACAAAGTAATAAATCTGAAGCTGGCAGTGGCGCGGCTGGATGGGCTGGTGCTGAAGCCGGGGGAGACTTTCAGCTATTGGAAACTCATCGGCAAGCCGACCCGCCGCAAGGGATATCAGGAAGGCATGGTGCTGTTCCTGGGGCGTATCGGCGGCGACATTGGCGGAGGATTATGTCAACTATCTAATCTGATCTTCTGGATGACGCTGCACACGCCGCTGACAGTGGTGGAGCGCTACCGCCATTCCCACGATGTGTTTCCCGACGCGAACCGGACACAGCCCTTCGGCAGCGGTGCCACCTGCGCCTATCCCCATCGGGACCTGATGATCCGCAACGACACGGAACAGGCTTTTCAACTGTGCCTGCAGATCGGGGAGACCCATTTGGAGGGCCAGTGGCGGGCGGTGAAGCCGCCGGGATACCGATATGAGGTCGTGGAGCGGGAGGCCCGGATCGACCAGATGTCCTGGGGTGGATATGTGCGGCACAATGCCCTGTGCCGGCTGGTGTATGATGCGGCAGGGACTTTTTTGGAGGAGCAATTTTTATACACCAATGACGCTATCATGATGTATAGTCCGCTGCTGCCGGAAAACAAGTAAAATCAGAACTTGACAAACCTCGGTCATCTATGTATATTAAACATAGATGACCGAGGTATTGCTTTGCGGGAGGTGCGAGGGCTTGACGTGTCATTTTGGGGATTGGGTCTCGGCGGTCCTGGACTGCGTTCGATTCCGGCCGGACCGGCGTGCCATCCGCAGGGAACTGGAGGCCCACTATGAGGATCATGTGAAAGATTTAGAGCGGATCGGCTATGACCATAAACTGGCGCAGGAGCGGGCGCTGGGCGCCATGGGAGATCCGGTGGAAGTGGGCCGGACACTGGACAAGGTACATAAGCCCTGGCTGGGCTGGCTGTGGCTGGCGAGCAAGTGGGGCGTTCTGATTTGCTGGGTCTTTCTGCTGCTGTCTGATCCCTTCTGGCGGCTGGACAGCCTGCGGCCTGTGCGGCGCACCGGCGACTATGAGCCAGATGGACTTTTTTCCTTCTCCGCCGGAACGCCGGAGAGGGATGATTCCATACGGATCGCCCGGGGAACAGGCGCGCAGACGGTGGAGCGGGTGGGCTATACCGTCTCTGTGCCTTACGCGGCGGTTTGGAAATGTGCCAAAGAATCTGGAGGGACCGCTTACGATGAATACTGGTCCACGGTCGTTGTGGCGGTGGATGACCACCGCTTCTGGGATCACGGCCCCAAGGGGATTTGGAGAGAACTGGAGGCGGCGGATGAGCATGCATGCGTCTACCGTACCCAGTGGGACCCGGCGGGCGGCAATTTCATCTGGGTAAGGTTTGACGCGGACCCATTCCGTGCGCTGGCCTATTTTCAGATCTGTCAATTGGAGCCGCCGGGGGAGTGGCTGGAGATCTCCTATCCCTATGGAGAGCCGTGGAGCATCCGCATCGACTGGAGGGAGGCATCATGATGAATCTGCCAAGGTGGAACCGGACGCAGAAAACCATCCGCAATCTTCTGGGAATGGCGCTGTGCCTGTTTTTGCTCCTGTGGTCCCGAGGATTTCCAGCCCGGACGCTGGAGGGCCTTGTGACACGGGCGGAGCGGCAATATTTGCTGGATGGCTCCACGTTGCTGCTGCAGACGGACTCTGTTGGCGGCGGCCATGAGCTGTACCTCTGGAACCAGGGCAGTATTTTGCAGGTCTACTATGACCATACATGGCTGGGTTATGAGCTGGACGCGGTACGGCTGTTCGACGAGGAACTGGGCGCTTTTGCCGGCGTCGACCTGGCCGCCGGAAAACAGGAGGGATATTATCCCATCCAACTCTTTGTTTTTGGCGATCTGCCGGACGCTGCCTCGGCGGAGATGGATATCACCTTGTCCTACACATCCAATCAAGTGGTCTCCACCTGCACGGCGCGGGGAGCGCGGGCGGCGGAGAACTGCTGGCGATTCGATCTGACGCGGCAGCATGGCGACGCGGACACGAGCCAACAGGCCCGGTGGGAACGGGAGATCTTTGCCGGAAGCCAAAAAGACCGGTATTCCGGGACCCTGCGGCTGTACGGCGAGAATGGGGCGCTTTTGGAGACCCGGGACATTGGGCAATTTCAGCGGACCACCATGCGGTGGGAGTGAAAAGGAGGAGCAGCATGAAGATCGACAAAAGTTTGATGACGGGAAGCACGACGCTGATGGTTTTGTCCCTGCTGAGCCGGAAGGAGATGTACGGCTATCAGATGATCACGGAGCTGGCGCGGCGTTCCGACCACACCTTTGAGTTGAAGGAGGGGACGCTGTATCCCATCCTCCACACTCTGGAGGCCGACGGGCTGGTGACCGTCCGGGAGAAGGAGGCGGAGACCGGCCGGGTACGGAAGTACTACCGCATCACCCGGAAGGGCCTGAAGGTGCTGGAGGAGAAAAAAGTGGAGTGGAACACCTTTACGGAAAAGGTCAACGCCGTGGTCTGCGGCACGTCCCCCGCGTGAGCCGATGCAGGAGGAAAAAAGCACAAAGAGGTGGTGAAGACCTGTGAAAAGTTTCTTTCGGAAGAAAAAGCCTGAGGCCGTATACTGTCAGGACTGGCGGAACTGGTGTGAGGTTGTTTTGCGGGAGGTGCGGTTCCGGCCGGACCACGAGGCTATCGCCAGGGAGCTGATGGCCCACATGGAGGATGGCAGGGCCGATCTGGAGCGGCTGGGCTATGACCGGACCCTGGCGGAGCAGCGGACACTGCGGGCCATGGGAGACCCGGCGGAGGTGGGCCGGGCGCTGGACCAGACCCACAAGCCCTGGCTGGGCTGGCTGTGGCAGGCGACCCGCATTTTGCTCCTGGCGTTGAGCCTGACAGCGGCTATGACGCTGTTTGCTGTCACTGGTCTGCCTGAGCTGGTCCAGCGGACCCGGACGGAACTGCTTTGGGAGCCGCCCGCCTCGGCGGTCTGGGCGGAGACAGAACACGCCGTGATATACGCCGCTCCCGGCGAGGTCCGGGAGGAGAACGGCCATATTACAGCGGATATCGACCTGTGGATCAAGATGCGGGATCCCCTGGCTGCCGGACAGGAGATCCAGCTGTGGGATCTCACCTGCCGGGATAACTGGGGGACTCTGGAGATCAGGGATTGGCCCAACCAACCGGAGAGCCGGTATTGGCAGCCCTTTGGCCTGGAGGATATGCCCGGAGGCTGGCAGAGGTTCCGGCAGGGTCTGGAACTGACGCTGGACCAGCCGCCCCAGTGGGCGGAGATCACCTATCCCAATGGGAGCGCGGACTGGAAGCTGCGGGTCGAATGGGGGGAGGAACCATGAGAGGATTCCGTTTGAACCGAAAGCAGAAGATCCTCCGCAATCTGCTGGTGTGCCTGCTGCTGGCGGCGGCGACCTACGCCGCCCTGGGTTTCCCGCCCTACACGGTGCGAGGGATGCTGGAGCGGACGGAGCGGCGGTATCTGCTGTCGGACCTGGAGCCGCTTTTGGTGAAGCGGGAGCGGATCGACTACAGCAATAAGCTGCTGGACACCCACGAGACATACCTGCTGGTAAAAACAGAAAATACCTACATTTTCACTAAATATACCCGGCATTTTTTGGCGGTGAAGCCGGGATACGGCGACAAGCTGAAAATGGGGCGAGATTTCCTCTGCGCGGCCCAGGGCGGATGCCTGTATCTGGCGGGGAAATTTCCAGACGCGGCCTCTGCCATAATGCAGGTGACGGCAGAAAAGACGGAGAGGTACTGCGACAAGGACCGTAATTTGATCAGGACCGAGCAAGGCCCCGCCCGGACCTTCACCTATCAGGGGGAGAGGCTGGGGGAAGAGCTGTTTGAATTCCGCTATATGGAAGAGGACGGCTTTCCTTGGGCGCTCTCGGACCTGCCGGAATCGGAATATCACCTGGGCCAGGCGGCGTATGAGTGGTATAGCACCTATGTGGAGGGCTCTGGCGGCACCGGCGTCCATCATGCGGACCTGCCGGTGACGGTGACGCTGTACGATGGAAAAGGCGAGGTCCTGGATACGCTGGACTTTACGATCAGCAACTACGAGCTGTTTCTGTAATGACTTTGCACGCCTGATAAGTTCTCTCGCGTATGCAGTTGGCGATTCAGAAATGGGCCGGGTACAGCTCTGATTTATGTTCCATACGATAACAGGAATCTGCCGGTACGGATTTTTGACGCACAGGAAACATGAAAACGGAATCATAAAAAAAGACGGTATCGAAAGATACCGTCTTTTTTGCGGTCGATTGACTGCCTATTCGGCTCCGCCGCCGCTCTGGCCGAGCATTGTGCGGGATCTTCGAAGGGACTTAGCCCTTGAACTCCACATACAGCTCCCGGACCGCATTGGGGTCCGCGGGAGCCGCCGCTTTGGGAGCGGCAGCCGGGGCAGGCGCCGCCGCGGGCTCATCGTGGGGACCGTCCCGCCAGGCCAGGAATTTGGGAGCCACCTGGGGGAACAGGGCCAGGGAGAGCACGTCCTCGTCGCTCTTGGCAACGTCTTTGAACTCTGCCCGGTACTTCTCCAGCTCTGGCTCCAGCAGGTCCGCCGGACGGCAGGTGATCACGTCCTCGGGGGCGATGCCAGCCTTGGCCCGGACCTCTTCATTCACCTGTCCGGGCAGCTTGCCGTATTCGCCCCGGAGCATGGCCTTGGACTCCTTGGTAAAGGTTTTGTACCGCTCGCCCATGATGATGTTCATCACCGCCTGAGTGCCTACGATCTGGCTGGAGGGCGTCACCAGCGGGGGATAGCCGTAATCCGCCCGGACCCGGGGGATCTCCGCCAGCACGTCGTAATACTTGTCTTCCTTTCCAGCCTGCTTCAGCTGGGAGATCAGGTTGGACAGCATGCCGCCGGGAACCTGGTACAGCAGCGTGTTGGTGTCCACGTTCAGGACCTTGGGGTCCAGGCTGCCCTGTTCCTTCAGCTTCTGGGCCACCTTGCGGAAATGGACGGCAGCCTCGCTCATCTTGGTCAGATCCAGGCCGGTGTCCCGCTCGGTGCCCTGGAGGGTCGCCACCAGGGACTCTGTGGCGGGCTGGGATGTGCCGTTGGCCAAGGGGCTGAGGGCAGTGTCCACGATGTCTACGCCAGCCATGGCGGCCATAAGATACACCATGTCGCCGGTGCCGGTGGTGTTGTGAGTGTGCAGATGGATGGGGACGGAGACAGTCTCCTTCAGCCGCTTCACCAGGGAATAGGCGTCCATGGGCAGCAGGAGGTTTGCCATGTCCTTGATGCAGATGACGTCAGCGCCCATCTGTTCCAGCTCCTTGGCCAGCTTGACGAAGTACTCCTCGTCATGGATGGGGGAGATGGTGTAGCTGAGGGTCCCTTCCACCATGCCGCCATATTTCTTGGTGGACTTGATGGCCTGTTCCAGATTCCGCACGTCGTTCAGAGCATCGAAAATACGGATGATGTCGATGCCGTTTTCAATGGACTTGCGGCAGAAGGCGTCCACCACGTCGTCGGCGTAATGCTTGTAGCCCAAGATGTTCTGGCCCCGGAACAGCATTTGCAGCTTGGTGTTGGGCAAGGCCTTCCGCAGCGCCCGCAGACGCTCCCAGGGGTCCTCGTTGAGAAAGCGCATGCAGGAATCAAAGGTGGCGCCGCCCCAGCACTCCAAGGACCAGTAGCCGATGGAGTCCAGCACCTCGCATGCGGGGAGCATATCTTCCACCCGCATGCGGGTCGCCGCCTGGGACTGATGGGCATCCCGAAGGATAGTGTCTGTGATATACAAGGGCTTCTTACTCAAAAATTCCATTCGTTACCTCCTATCAGCCGAACAAAGAGATCAGCACACCGGCCGCGATGGCGGAGCCGATGACGCCGGCCACGTTGGGACCCATGGCGTGCAT
>NZ_CANRKH010000078.1 GCF_947631165.1 uncultured Dysosmobacter sp.
GGGGCGAAGCCCTCCACGTGGTCCTTTTCCTTCTGGAGCAGGCTCTCGGGGATCAGAACGGGCAGATACACATTTTCGTGGCCCGTCTCTTTGAACCGCTTGTCCATCTCCTGCTGGATGTTCTCCCAGATGGCGTAGCCATAGGGGCGGTAGATGAACATGCCCTTCACGGAGGTATAGTCGATCAGCTCAGCTTTTTTGCAGACGTCGGTGTACCACTGGGCAAAGTCCACGTCCCGGGGGGTTATGGCGTCTACTTGTCTTTTATCCTGTGCCATAGTCTCAAATCCTTTGCATCTATATTATAATATGGTATCTCGCCAGCGCGGTTTTCACTGAATCCCTATTGTAACGATTCCGGGGAAAATTGTCAACTGTTACCGTTTCGCTCCGTTCAATGGGACAAGTATGGTACTACCTATTTACATTTCCCGCCGGGTGTGGTATGCTCTCTTCCATGGAAACGTATGAATTGATCCGCTCCCGCCGGAAAACCCTGGCGCTGGAGATCACAGGGGACTGCCGTGTTCTGGTGCGGGCGCCCATGGCACTGTCCAAGGCCCGCATCGACGCCTTCGTGGAAAGCCATGCAGGCTGGATCGCAAAGCATCTGGAACAGCGGCGGCAGCAGGCCGCCTCCGCTCCTCCGCCCCCTACGGCAGAGGATATCCGGGCCTTGAAAGCGCGGGCCTGGGCCGTGCTGCCGGGCAAGGTGGCCTATTGGAGCGAAAAAATGGGCGTTGTCTCCACAGAATTGAAGATCACCACCGCCCGGAAGCGGTACGGCAGCTGCAGCGGCAGAAACAGCCTGTGCTTCTCCTGCTTTTTGATGGATTGCCCGGAGGCGGCCATTGACCTGGTGGTGGTCCACGAGCTTTGCCACATCCGGGAGAAGAACCACGGTCCGGGCTTTTACGCCCTGCTGGCCCAATATCTGCCTGATTATAAGGAACGGAAGAAACTTTTAAAATAAAGGAGACTTTCCCATGAACAAGCTGGACCTCACCGCGCTTTTGAAAAACAATCCCTATCCCGGCCGGGGCATCGTCCTGGGCCGCAGCGCCGACGGGAAGAGCGCCGTCGCCGCCTACTTCATCATGGGCCGCAGCGAGAATTCCCGGAACCGGGTGTTCACCGTCACGGAGGACGGCATCCGCACCGAGGCCCACGATCCCTCCAAGATGACAGACCCCAGCCTCATCATCTACCATCCCGTCCGCCAGGTGGGCCGGGGCCTCATCGTCACCAACGGCGACCAGACCGATACTATTCGGGACGGCCTGCTGGCAGGCAATACCTTTGCCTCCGCCCTCCACACCCGGGAGTTCGAGCCGGACGGCCCCAACTACACCCCCCGCATCTCCGGCCTCCTCAGCCCCGACGGCAGCTTCAAGCTGTCCATCCTGAAATCCGCCGACGGCGACCCCAGCTGCTGCCACCGCTACTTCTACACTTACGACCATCCCCTCTCCGGCGAGGGCCGCTTCATCCACACCTACATGGGCGACGGCAGCCCCCTGCCCTCCTTCGAAGGAGAGCCGGAGCGGGTCATCCTGGACGATCCCGACGCCGAGACCCTGGCGGAGCGGATGTGGAACGCCCTGAATTCAGACAACAAGGTGTCCCTTTTCGTGCGGTACACCGACCTGGACACCGGCGAATACCGGCAGGTCATCCGCAACAAGTTTTAATTGAAAAGGACCCGTTGGAAGCTCCAACGGGTCCTTTTTTGCCGATGTCTTGCCCTCACCGCCGGGGCGAGACGTCCCGGTCGATGGGCAGGTCCGGGCGGCGGGCCCGGATGCGGTCCAGCACCTGGTCGGCGCCGGCCTGCTTTTCAAAGAGGTAGTTCTGATAGAACTCCCCGTCGTAGCACAGCCGCAGGCATACCATGGGGAGCTGCTTGCCGCAGGTGCCGGTGACGCTGATGCCGGTGTTTTTGGTCCACACCTGATCCAGCGCATCGAAGGGGATGTATTTGCTGCCGGGGAAAGCGGCGATGTACATGGCCTGGTCGCTGACGCGGTACTGCTCGACCCGCTGGGCGGTGCGGTAATCCTCCGGGGCATTTTCCAGCGCGTACCGCTGGGACATGGACTTGATGGGGAACAACGGCATGGGAAGCCCTCCTTTGTCGTTTTTTTCAGCATACCGGTTTTCCCGGCGAACAGCTATTGCATTAGCAACAATTTCTCCCCGTCCAGCCGCCAAACGTGAAAAAAAAACCGGCCCGCAAGGGCCGGTTTTCGGGTTTTACTCACCCATGGGTGCTCCGCACTGGGGGCAGAACTTGCTGTCGGAGGCGGCTCCGCAGATGGGGCAGGTCTTTTCAGCCGTCTCGGGAGCGGCAGGCTCCTCTTTGGAGGGCTTGCTGGCCTCCAGCTCGGCGATCTTTGCCTTGGAGGCGTTGACGGCCTCCACCAGCTCCCGAACGGCGTCGGGGATCTCGCCCTCGTACTCGTTGACGAACCATTCGCCGATGTTGCGGTAGTTCTTGTCGATCTCCTTCTGCTCGCCGGCGATGGCGACGCTCAGCTTCACCTGCTCGGCGGCGTCCTTGCTCTTGTCGGCTGCCAGGTTCACCATGTCTTTTGCCTTCTTGGTCAATCCATCGATAGAAAATGCCATATTTGTGATCCCCTTTCATATTAACAGCCTTTCGGCCTGATCTTGTTGGTTTCAGTATAACGCACTTTTTCGCAAAACGCAACAGCTTTACACTTTGTTTTCCGCCCAATCCCGGGACCGCTCCACCGCCCGCCGCCACTGGGCGTAGTCGGCGGCGCAGGCTGCGGCCTCCCGCTGGGGGAAAAAGACATGCTGGCTGCGGCGCAGGTTCTCCAGCTCGTCAAAGCCGCTCCAGACCCCTGCCGCCAGCCCCGCCAGGGCCGCCGCGCCGAAGGCGGTGGTCTCCACCTGGGCGGGCCGGTCCACCGGCAGCCGCAGCAGATCCGCCTGGGTCTGCATCAGGATGTCGCTGACAGAGGCGCCTCCGTCGACCCGCAGCGTGGTGATGGGGCAGGGGGCGTCGCTGTTCATGACCCGCACCAGATCCGTCACCTGGAAAGCGATGGAGTCCAGCACTGCCCGGGCGATGTGGGCGCGGGTCGTGCCGCGGGTCAGGCCCACGATGGTCCCCCGGGCATACATGTCCCAGTAGGGCGCGCCCAGGCCGGTGAAGGCGGGGACCAGATAGACGCCGCCGGAGGAGGGGACGCTCTCCGCCAGCCGGTCGCACTCCGGCGCGCTCCCGATCAGCCCCAGCTCATCCCGCAGCCACTGGATGGCGCTGCCCGCGTTGAATACGCTGCCCTCCAGGGCGTAGGTGGTCGCACCCTTCACGGACCAGCCCACGCTGGTCACCAGCCCCGCCTGGGAACGCACCGCCTCGCTCCCCACATTCATCAGGGTAAAGCAGCCGGTGCCGTAGGTGTTCTTGGCCTGTCCCGGCTGGAAGCAGGCCTGGCCGAACAGGGCGGCGGGCTGGTCGCCGGCGCTGCCGCAGATGGGGATGCCCGCCAGGGCCTCCAGGCCGGGGATACCGGGGGCCACCGTACCATAGACCTGGCTGTTGGGCCGCGGCTCCGGCAGAAGCTGGGCAGGAACGCCCAGCGCGCGGCACAGCTCCTCATCCCATTGCAGGGCATGGATGTTGAACAGCATGGTCCGGGAGGCGTTGGAGTAGTCTGTCACATGGACCTTCCCCCCGGTGAGGTTCCAGATGAGCCAGGAGTCCACAGTCCCAGCGCACAGCTCGCCCCGCTCCGCCCGTTCCCGTACGCCGGGGACGTTGTCCAGAAGCCAGCGGAGCTTCGTGCCGGAGAAATAGGCGTCGATCAGCAGGCCGGTCTTGTCCGTCACCGCTTCGCCCAGGCCGTCGGCTTTCAGCTGGTCGCAGATGGCGGCGGTGCGGCGGCACTGCCACACGATGGCGTTGTACACAGGCTGTCCGGTGGTCCGGTCCCAGACAATGGCGGTCTCCCGCTGGTTGGTGATCCCCAGGGCGGCGATCTGCTTGGGGTCGATGTGGGCGGCGTCCACCGCCTCCGCCAAGGCCCGCTTTTCCGTGGCCCAGATCTCCATGGGGTCATGTTCCACCCAGCCCGGCTGGGGGTAGATCTGGCGGAAGGGATGCTGGGCGCGGGCCACGATCTCTCCCGCCCGGTTGAACAGGATGCCCGGGAACTGGTGGTCCCCTGGTCCAAGGCGACGATATAGGTGTCCATAAGCGATCTCCTCTTGGATTTATGTGGGATCTGTGGTATGATATCCCCAAATATATCAATTATATCATAAGGAGGCAGGGTTTTCCATGGTGTGCAATGAATTTACATTTCCCTCCGCCGACGGAAAGACCGCCATCCACGCTGTGGAGTGGCTGCCGGAGGACGGTGTGCGGGGCGTCCTGCAAATTTCCCACGGTGTGGCGGAGTACATCCTGCGGTATGCGCCTTTTGCGGAATACCTGACGGCCCGGGGCTTCGCCGTGGTGGGCCACGACCATCTGGGCCACGGGGAGTCCGTGGCGGAGGGCGGGGCGCGGCTCTACTTTGGCCCCAAGGGCAGCTGGAGCTGGGTCGTGGACGACATCTATACCCGCCGCCAGCTGGCCGGAAAGCGGTTTCCCGGCGTGCCTTATTTCCTGCTGGGCCACTCCATGGGGTCCTTCCTGGCAAGGACCTATCTCATCCGCTATCCCGGCACTGTGGACGGCGCTGTTATCATGGGCACCGGCCAGCAGTCTCCGGCTCTCATCGCCGGGGGCAGGGCCATCGCCGCCGAAGAGAGCGCCCGCATCGGCGAGGACAAGGCCAGCCCTGTGGTGGAAAAACTGGCCTTCGGCGCCTATAACAAGCGCTTTGCTCCTAATCGGACGGAAAACGACTGGCTGTCTGCCAGCACGGAAAACGTGGACCGCTATCTGGCGGACCCGCTGTGCGGCGGCACGCCCACCTCAGGGCTGTTCCGGGAGATGCTGGGAGGCCTGACCTTCATCGCCAGGCCGGAGAATCTGAAAAAGATGAATCTGAACACGCCCATCCTCTTCATCTCCGGCGCCATGGACCCGGTGGGGGACTGCGGCAGGGGCGTTGAGAGGGTTTACCGCAGCTTTCAGAAGGCAGGAGTCCGGGAGGTGTCCATGAAGCTCTATCCGGAGCTGCGCCATGAGATCCTGTGCGAGGACTGCCGGGAGACGGTGTACACGGACATCTTCCAATGGCTGGAGGAGCGGCTGGCCGGAAAAACCGGAGCTGTGCTGAAGTGAGAGGAACAGCGCGGAAGGCGGAGCCTTCCGCGCTGTTTTTGGCCGGAGGCAAAGTCCGATCATCTTTGGATGTGCCGCCGGTCGGAGAAGGGGAGAGGCCGTCCCGCCTCAAATAGCCGCCTCCCGCTGCGCCGCCTTCTGAGCCGATCCGCCGGCGCTCCGCCGGACGGAGGCCCCGCTCACAAATTTTCTTGCGGATTTTTATAAAAAACAGAGAAATTTCTCTTGACATAGCATGAAATTTCTTTTATGATAGAGAGGCTGTGTGAGAGGACTTGTCCTGTCCGCGGCTCTGCGATGAACCGGGAGATTGCTCCGAGAGGAGGTAACTTCCGGGGAGTATGTCCGATAATCGGGCGGCTGAGAAGATCTGTACGTCGCGTAGATCGCCACGCCATGATCCGTGTACCGGCCGTAGGTTCCCTGCGCCGGTATTTTTCGTGAGCTGGAATGATACGCACGGATAAGCGTATAGAAAATTCTCTTGCCGTAGGTCGTCGAGACTGCGTGAAAACACCTACGAAATCAGGAGGAAACAACCATGGCACAGAAAGAAATGATCCGCATCCGTCTGAAGGCCTATGACCACCAGGTCATCGACCAGAGCGCAGAGAAGATCGTCGAGACCGCCAAGCGCACCGGCGCCGAGGTCTCCGGCCCCATCCCTCTGCCCACCAAGAAGGAGGTCGTCACCATCCTGCGGGCCGTGCACAAGTACAAGGACAGCCGCGAGCAGTTCGAGCGCCGCACCCACAAGAGACTGATCGACATCACCAAGTCCACTCCCAAGACCGTCGAGGC
>NZ_CANRKH010000079.1 GCF_947631165.1 uncultured Dysosmobacter sp.
ATTTAGGAACGCCTGTTATACAGGCATGAAAAAAGGCTGCAAGTTTCCTTGCAGCCATCAGGGACCACTTCTCATAGCCCCACCTCCCTTTTATTCAATTGTGTATCTAAAAGGAAACGTGAAATCGCGTTTTCTTTTATTCGTTGTTTCGCCAGTTCATGTAAACAAATTCAAACTGATCGTCCAGCAGAAAATCACACCGCATCGTTACTTGGCCGTTCTGCTGCAAATAACCGTTATAACTTTCGCCGGTAATCTCTGGCAACTCTGCCGGGTCAACATAGAGCAGCGTAACCCCTACGCAGATCCCCTGCTCCTTGAGCTGCTTTCGGAACATCTCCAGCAGCACATCTCTGTCCTCCACCTGCTCATCCCCCACAAAAACAACTGCGGATAGATGAGAAGACGGGTTTCCCAAATACTGTGCCAGCGTCGTCTCCGGGCCAACATCGGAACCCAGAGGCATTGGCGCAGGCCTGTGGAACACCCGGCAATCGCCGTAGACAGTCTGGGTCGCCGATGTAAGGGCCAGACGCACATCATCCTCAAAGACAAACGCAACGTAATTGTCGCTGAAATGTTCTTCTTCCGTGTCTGTTTTAGGGTAATGGCTCACGAGGATTTGTGCGTTAGGGAAGCGCCCAGAAGAAACTAGGATGTCATGCCGGCTGCTGCCAACACCACCGCCGGTTTCTTCCAGAAAGGTAAAAGTGTCATCGTACTTTTTGTTCATGTAATCCAACATTTTCTGCCGGAGATTCCTGTCAATCGAACATCCGCCGGCCCCGAACAAGACAGCCAGCATCAGGAACAAGGACGCCATCTTTCTCACGCTCCAAACACCACCCTTCCTCTTAATTCAGAATTACGGGCATGAAAAAAAGCGCGGAAAACCGCGCTTTTGCTTGCATTTGTGGATATTCTCTGCTATACTGTTCTTGCGCCGAATACGGCGTGGGAAAACTTGCCGAAACGGTATGCGGTTAGCCCTCCAGCTTTTCAAAAGGAGGGTGAAGGTTCTTTTCCGGGTTCACCCCGGCCCTCCTGGAAGGGAGGGATGTCCATGGATGCGATCACCTGGTCTGAAATCTTTCAGTACACCATGGTACTCATCTCGTTTGCTGCATTGCTTGTTGCAGTCGGACATAAAAGAAAGTAACCGCTCCTGCCACGGACCGCGGTTACTTTCTGTAGCCAAAGTTTGAGGGCTATACCGTGTACCGGCAAGTTTCCCTTTGTAGCTTTATTATAGCAGAGTGAAAGCCAATTGTCAAGTCTCGCAGTGTTATGAGAGCTGAGTAAGATAAGCAGTGTTGGAGAAATCAATCATGTCGAAGTTGCCCACTTCTCCTGTCTCACTTGCTGGACACACCTCATAGTAGTATCTGTTACCGCCATAGACAACATAGATCTGGTAATGATATTGATACCATTCGTCTGTCCCTCTAGCATAATCTCCATAACAGTTGTGAACATCCTCAAACCCACCAATCTGTCTAGCAATTTGTTCAAGAACCATCGGAGACATCCAACTGTCCCACCGTTTAGCAACAAACCAAGGACTATTGGGCTGGGCAGCCAAGCTAATTAGATTTTCACCGGAATTGGTAAGGTATTTGAAATTTTGATTTTCAATATACCGCACGACTGCATCCATTTTTTCCTTTGGATTCATACTGGATGTGGTGCACGAAGAAAGCGCTTTTTGAATCCATTCCTGAGCACCTTTCTCACTATCATTCACAGTAACAGAAAAGCGTTTTGCTACAACGCTGCCATCCGCAGAATTTTCTTTAATTTCAAAAACAAGATTGCCTACATTCCAAGATGCAAAATTGTAATGGGCCACAAATCCACCCGTGACCTTTTCAATATTCGTCTTACTCGGAATTCCATGATAAGGTGTATAAGCAACATCGGAGAAGGGTGAACCCGTTCCGTAAATATCCAGTCCGCTCATAAGAGCAGTTTGTCTACCATTGATAGTCGCCGTAATTTCAATGGATTGTGGGTCAGGATTTTCAGTTTTGATAAAGAACAATGTGTCAACACCAGTATAAATCCCAGCCTTCTGACTGTCGAATACATAAGCATCATAGGTGTATTGAGCCGGCGGAGTGGGCGTAACACTCGGCGTCGATGTAGGCTTGGGTGTAGGCGTAGGCGTAGGTGTAGGAGTGGGCTTGGGAGTAGGTGTAGGTGTAGGCTTCTGCTGCCCACCAGCTGCATTCTTGACCTTGACCTCATAGTTGTACAGGAAGGTCATGATCTGCCCACGAGTACACGTCTGATTGGGGCTGAACGTGGTCGTGCTGGTCCCGTTGGTAATACCCTTCCCTACAGCCCAGAGCACCGGCTGATAATAGTACTGATTGGTGGGTACATCCTTGAAGGGGTTGGCCGTACCGGCCCCGCTGGGCATACCAGCATATCGCCAGACAAAAGTCATGATCTGCCCACGGGTGCAGCCCTGATTGGGGCTGAACTCCGTCTTGCTGGTGCCGGAGGTGATGCCCTTCCCTACTGCCCACAGCACCGCCTTGTAGTAGTACTGATTGGTGGGTACATCTTTGAACGGGTTGCTGTTGCTGGCCGGTTCGGGCTTGCCCGCCGCGTTCCAGAGGAACATCACGGCCTGGGCACGGGTACACTTCTGATTTGGGCTGAACGTGGTAGCGCTGGTCCCGTTGGTAATACCCTTCCCCACGGCCCACAGCACCGGCTCATAATAGTACTGATTGCTGGGCACATCCTTGAAGGGATTGGTCACCGCGCTGGCCGGAAGGACCAGCGTGGTCAGTGTGAGGGCAAGAATCAGAGCAACACTCAAGATCTTGGTGATTCGCTTGGTGTGCTGTCTTGTCTTCATAGTGTTCTGTCTTTTCATGGTAAGTGGCTCCTTTTCTTGAGATTTTAGGAATATCTTCCTACTCTCATTATATCACTTCTGGTCTAAGTTGTCAACAGCTTTTTCACTTTGTGCACCGGGGCACAAAATCGGAAAAATCCAGTGTTGGCGCGGATTTCGGGCGTTGCTTTTATGGAAAAAGGAGAGGAAAAACCTCTCCTTCTTCCAAGAACATTGGAACACTTGCCGATACGGTATGCGGTTAGCCCTCCACCCGGAAACGGGAGAGGGGTGCTAAACTCTCCCGATGACATAGAAACCCACCGCAAGAATGGGAATCTTTGGGCAAAGGAGGGATGCAGCATGACTGTTTATGAAATGCTGAATCTCGGGTTGATGGTACTTAGTATCATCATTACGGTGATTGTCGCATTAATAAACAAGAAGTAACCGCCCTACCCAAGGATAACGGTTACTTCTTGTAACTGTATTCTGAGGGCTATACCGCTTACCGGCAAGTTTCCCTTTGTGCCTTTATTATAGCAGAGTTAAGGCTGATTGTCAAGTCTCGCTTTTTGCTGACATCGGACATAAAAGAAAGTAACCGCCCCCAGTCCAAGGTTGCGGTTACTTCTTGTAACTAATACCTGAGGGCTATACCGTGTACCGGCAAGTTTCCCTTTGTGCTTTTATTGTAGCAGAGTTAAAGCCGGTTGTCAAGCCTCACCATCGGCCTTCTTACAGATTTCTCGTCTGTTCAATTCCAGTCGATGTCGTTTTCAGCGAAAATTTCACCATTTTCTCTTTCCTGCTCAGATTGCCGAAGTACCGCAGCTTCTTCCGGGGTCAATTTCGTGAAATCAGGATCCCACGTTTCTAATGGCAATCTAAATCCAGAAGATTCCAGGTAATGGCCCAGATCTTGAATCCAGCGAGGCGGTTCCTCAATGAGCGGCACAAGGACGCCTTGCTGATACTCGGCAACCTGTACGAACCCGTTCTGATTGTCATAGAAAGCTGCTTCGTCACAGTAAGGAAGTATTCTTTTCAGGTCCTCAAATCTGTGTCGGAACCGTCTTTCCACTTCATGTTTGGGAATGTTGTGTCCACCATTGGCTACTCGGTTCTGTATCCGCAGAAGGCTTTCTTCCAAGGAATCCAGCCCTACATAGTACAGGCGAACGGTATAGCCTTTTTCTTTGGCCAAACGGATCGTCCGCTCAATACGCACACCTGATAGTGTCGTTTCTTGTGTAAAGGATGTGCCTTTTTCAAGGCAATCGTTTATAAGCCGAATGGCAGCTTTCCCACCCTCAAGGGCATTTCCATACTGAACGTTCAGTTTGTCCACGTCAATAATGGTGCCAAGTTCCAAGAAGTTACAGACCTTTTGGGATTGAAGAACGCCTGTTAAACTGGACTTTCCACATCCATTAACGCCGCCAATGATGGAATAAACCTTTGCACTCATATAAACTCAGACAAATTGGATAATGTCAGAAGTACCAATAAAGAAGGTTCTTATGCCAATCGCATAAAGTTGTTAGGATCCGTAAGATCAATCTTGCTGATTGAAATCTCGCCCGTATCTGTTGATGGGCAAAACTCAAACTTTTCTGTAATTCCATTGTACGTTACAGTGCAATAATAGTGGGTGTGGATCCACTCGTCTGAATTGGGAGGATAATCATCATAACAGTTATTAATTGCATCGAATCCACCGATATGAGAAGCAAGGGCATATAAGATACCGGGTGAGTAATAGCTATCTGTGGTGATAATGTCTTCCTTAAACCACGGGAGCCCATAGCTTGACGCAAGAGAAACGTACCTTTTCTCTCCATTGACACCTTTTACCCACGGTAAATAGCGAATTGACCCTTTATCTCGTAAGGAGTGAAAATATCCTACTGCGGCCTGCATCTTTTGCAGAGGATTCATGTTGGCAGTACAAGTTTTTGCAATGATCTGGTCAAACGCTTGATTCTGCGCCCACGTATAATCCGTAACGGTAACATCCTCTTTCGCAACTACACGTTCATTTGTAGCATAGCGATACGTATACCAACTGTTCGTAGTTTCAGAAAATGCGCGTCCCTCTGCCAAATCAAATTCAATAACTGCTATTTGAGTGTTAAACTTTCCATTGACAAAGTTACAATCGTCACTTGAGAAGGTAATATTAGTTACAAACCCTGATGAATTCTTATTGCTGCCTTTAATGTCATTAAGGTCAACATCATCTAAGTCATCAATAGGGTCATTGACAGGGATTCGTTCGCCGTCAGCACCGAAATATACTATTTTATACGTATCACGATTGGGGTTGTTGGTCTCAATGTAAAACAGGTTTCCAACATCGCTATATAATGCATTGTCCTTTTTCAGAAGCTCCAAGGTACCACCAAATGTGAAAATGGAATACTCATATTTCACTTCTGGAGTGGTATTGGGAGAAGCACTAGGTTTGGGAGTAGGTGTAGGCGTCGGCGTAGGTTTGGGAGTAGGCGTAGGTGTAGGCTTCTGCTGCCCACCAGCTGCATTTTTAACCTTGACCTCATAATTGTACAGGAAGGTCATGATCTGCCCACGAGTACACGTCTGATTGGGGCTGAACGTGGTCGTGCTGGTCCCGTTGGTAATACCCTTCCCTACAGCCCAGAGCACCGGCTGATAATAGTACTGATTGGTGGGTACATCCTTGAAGGGGTTGGCCGTACCGGCCCCGCTGGGCATACCAGCATATCTCCAGACGAAAGTCATGATCTGGCCACGGGTGCAGCCCTGATTGGGGCTGAACTCCGTCTTGCTGGTGCCGGAGGTGATGCCCTTCCCCACGGCCCACAGCACCGCCTTATAGTAGTACTGATTGGTGGGTACATCCTTGAACGGGTTGCTGTTGCTGGCCGGTTCGGGCTTGCCCGCCGCGTTCCAAAGGAACATCACGGCCTGGGCACGAGTACACTTCTGATTTGGGCTGAACGTGGTAGCGCTGGTCCCGTTGGTAATACCCTTCCCCACGGCCCACAGCACCGGCTCATAATAGTACTGATTGCTGGGCACATCCTTGAAGGGATTGGTCACCGCGCTGGCCGGAAGGACCAGCGTGGTCAGTGTGAGGGCAAGAATCAGAGCAACACTCAAGATCTTGGTGATTCGCTT
>NZ_CANRKH010000080.1 GCF_947631165.1 uncultured Dysosmobacter sp.
CGGCCGTCGGTGTAGTGCTTGCCCCGCCAGACGCTCTCGGTGTCATAGGGGCCGTGGCCCTGATAGGTCACGTTGAAAGAGAAGTAGGGCTTCCCCTCCCCGTCCCGGTTCTCCTGGTACAGCCGGAAGATCTCCGGCAGCAGCACGTCGTCGGTGGCGATACCGCCGGTATAGAGATCGCTGAAGCGGTTCTCATAGAAGTAATAGGTGGGCATGCCCAGGTAGCTGTTGACATTGCGGCGGTTGTAGAACCACTCATAGCTGGGGTGGCTGCCCTCCACTGCGTAGCCCTGGCTGCTGAAGTACCAGCCGTAGGAATTGGTGTTGGTCCGGTAATTCCACTGGTCGGCGTAACCCGTCAGAAAGGCCCGCTCCGTGTTCACCGTGCCTCCGGCAAAGATGTTGGTCATCAGGTCGCCGGTATAGCTCTCCGCCTCCAGGGTGTGATAGACGGCATAGGCCGCCTCCCAGTCGATGCCCTCCACATTCTCAAAGCGGGAAAAATCCGCGAAGGCCTCCAGCTGAATGGTGATGATATCCACCTTTTCCGCCTCCGGGATGTCCGCATCCTCATAGGCGGCCAGCATGGCCGCCGCCTCCCGCTCATTGTAGCCCCCCGGCGCCTTGATGGACCCGGCGGTGACGCTGTGGAGGAAGGGGTAGACAAAGCCTTTGGAGAGATAGACCTGTGTGGAGGACCAGCGGTTGATATAGTCGTAATTGGCGGTCTTGGTGTTGTAGACCTGTTTGTCCACATAAACACGGCTCAATGGCACACACAGCACGACCCCCGCCAGAAACAGCGGCAGCCGCGCCTTCCATTTGGGCACGCCCCGCACCAGAAAGAGCAAGATCAGCGTACCCAGCACGATACAGAGCAGGCCGAACCACACCCGCTTATCCGGCGTCAGGTCATAGTTGGCGGTCTTGGTGATGGAGCTGGCCTCCCGCAGGTATTTCAGGTCCTGAAACATCAGCGGGTCATCCCGGAAGCGCAGCTTATAATAATTGCCCAGGGACAGCCCCCACACCACCACAGAAGACAGCAAGAACGCGATCCACGGCCTGCCGGTCAAGCCGTACAGCAGCATCACCAGCAGCACCACCGGCAGGATATTCAGCGCCAGCAGCAGAGGCCGTTTCAAATAGCTGCCCATCAGCACATCCGGGTAGTCCCCATAGGCGAAGAAAATGGACAGCAATCCCAGACACACGCCCGCCATGGCCAGCACACCCAGGTTCCAGAGCCAGAAAGCCGCCTGCTTCCCCCGGGAAAGCCCTCCGGCGGAGGTTTGGAACAGCCAGAAATCTCTCAAGTCAGTCACCTCATTTTGCATCGGAAAAGCGGCATATCACCGTTTTTCCTGTTGAAAGTCTGCCTCGTGGGCCTTGAAAAATGCGTAAAAATCGGCCACGTCCGCCACCTCCGTCCACCGGCAGACAGAGGCCGGCGTCCGGTCCAGGTCATAGACCCGGGCGTCCTTCAGCGCCAGCAGGATGGGCGAGTGGGTCGCAACGATGAATTGGCAGCGGTAAAACCGGACGGAATCCTCCAAAAATTTCGCCAGCTCCTGCTGGAACCGCACCGACAGGCTGTTCTCCGGCTCGTCCAGCAGATAGAGGCCCCCTTCTCCGATGTGGCGGGTAAAGTATAAAAAGCCGCTCTCCCCGTTGGACTGTCCGGGCACGTCCCGCATCAGCTGCTCGTTGACATAGCGGGAGCCGGTGTGGCGCTGGGCGTCCACCACCTTTCGCAGCTCATCCAGATCCGCCAGAGACCGCATCTGAAAGCGGGCGTACCGCTTGTCCGCGTACTCCGCCAGCAGTTCCCGCCGCTTCGTGTCGATGCCCTCGTTCATGCAGCGCAGGTCCAGCAGATAGTCGAACACGTCGTCGCTGGTGATGACCCGGCTGGTCCCCCGGACCTCCCGGTCAAAAGCGGAGGCCGTCTCCGCCTGGCAGAGGTCCAGATAATCGCCGAAAAAGGCACTGCGGTTGAAAGGCGCGCCCCGCTGCAGCTCCAGCTTCTCCCCGATCAGGTTCAGCAGGGTCGTTTTTCCACTGCCGTTGCCGCCGCAGAGAATGGTGAGCGGCTCAAAGCGCACATGAGAAAGGCCATGAAACACCCCGAAGGGATACCGGCTGCCGTAGCAGGTCCGCTTGCTCTCCCAGTTCCGATCCAGATGGGCCAAGCCGTCGTCCGGTACGGAAAAGCTTTTCAGGTAAAGCATGGGGATATCCCTCCTTCCTTTTTCCAATTTTACCACAAAAATATCCAAAAAACATGAACTCTGTGAAAACAGGGCGGGTGCTTCCACCCGCCCTGTTGGGTCCTTTTTTAATAAGCCAGCTTCTCCGCCAGATAGGCTTTCAGCTGGGAAATAGGAATTCTTACCTGCTCCATGGTATCCCGCTCCCGGACGGTGACGCAGTTGTCGCCCGCCTTCTCGGCGTCGCCCACGGTGTCGAAGTCCACGGTGACGCAGAAGGGCGTGCCGATCTCATCCTCCCGGCGGTAGCGCTTGCCGATGGAGCCAGCGTCATCAAAGTCCACCATCCACTCCTTGGAAAGCTCCTGCTTGATCTCCAGGGCCTTGCCGCTGAGCTTCTTGCTCAGGGGCAGCACGGCGCACTTGAAGGGCGCCAGGGCGGGATGGAGACGCAGCACCACGCGCACATCGTCCTTGCCGTTCTTGTCCTGGCCTACCACTTCCTCGTCGTAAGCCTCACACAGGAAGGCCAGGGCCACGCGGTCGGCGCCCAGGGAGGGTTCGATGACATAGGGGATATAGTGCTCGTTCTTCTCCTGGTCGAAATAAGTCAGGTCCTTGCCGCTGGCCTCCTGATGGCGGCCCAGGTCATAGTCGGTGCGGTCGGCGATGCCCCACAGCTCGCCCCAGTCGGTGAACGGGAAGGCGTACTCGATGTCGGTAGTGGCCCGGGAATAGAAGGCCAGCTCCGCTGGCTCATGATCTCGGAGCCGCAGGTTCTCCCGCTTGATGCCCAGGTCCAGCAGCCAGTTCACACAGTAGTCCTTCCAGTAGGCGAACCACTCCAGGTCGGTGCCGGGCTTGCAGAAGAATTCGCACTCCATCTGCTCGAACTCCCGGGTGCGGAAGGTGAAGTTGCCCGGCGTGATCTCATTGCGGAAGGCCTTGCCCACCTGGCACACGCCGAAGGGCAGCTTGCGGCGTGTGGTGCGCTGGATGTTGGAGAAGTTCACGAAGATGCCCTGGGCGGTCTCAGGCCGCAGGTAGCAGGTAGAGGAGGAATCCTCTGTGACGCCGATGGCGGTCTTGAACATCAGGTTGAACTTGCGGATGGGGGTGAAGTCGTGCTTGCCGCAGACGGGACACACCACATCCTCATGCTCCGCGATGAAAGCGTCCATCTCGTCAAAGCTCATGGCGTCCACGTTGACCTCGGGATGCTCCTCGCCGATGAGCTTATCGGCCCGGTGGCGGGCCTTGCAGGCCTTGCAGTCCAGCAGAGGATCGGAAAAGCTGGCCACATGGCCGGTGGTGACCCAGGTCTGGGGGTTCATGATGATGGCGGCATCCAGGCCCACGTTGTAGGGATTCTCCTGGACGAACTTCTTCAGCCAGGCCTTCTTCACGTTGTTCTTGAACTCCACGCCCAGAGGGCCGTAGTCCCAGCTGTTGGCCAAGCCGCCGTAGATCTCGCTGCCGGCATAGATGAAGCCGCGGCTCTTGCAGAGGTTCACGATCATGTCCAATGTCTTTTCGCTGTTTTTCATAGCTGCTCTCCTTCTGTCAGGCTCAGGAGCAAAAAACGCCCTGAGCCGGTTTTCGGCTCAGGGCGAACTTGATAAAGTCCGTGGTTCCACCTGAATTCGCATCTGGCTGATGCGCACTCTGTCCCGGTAACGGCGGGGACCGGCGGGGCATTTCCGCTCCGCGGCTCAAAGGGGCCTTCTCCCCCTCTCCGCGGGGACTCGCACCGTCCGTCCCCTCTCTGATGCGGAGCTGATGAGGATACTGTTCCTTCTCACAGCCTTTTATTTGTGGGTGAAAGTTTATCACGTTTTTGCGGCAATGTCAAGCATATGCCTCCCTCACTTCTCCCCATCCGGGAAATGGAACGTGTCCCCCGCCTCGAGGCCGTCGAACTCCGAGTAAGTAATCGTTATCGCGGCGGCGTCCGGCGTGGAGGTATCGCCGCTGAAGCCGATGACGGCCTCCACCAGTTGATCGTCCGAGGTGAAATACAGTATCCCGTCGCTCCGGTCGTACCGGAGGGCCGCCATGCCGTTCAGCGTGGTCAGGCGGTAGAGGGAAATCGTGGCGTCGTAGGTGCCGTCCCCCCGGTCGTACAGCTCCAGACAGCTGTACACCTCGTCCGTCCCCTGGGTATCCACATACGTACCGGCCACGTTCCTCCCCATGCCGCCGCCGTAGCGAAGGCTGGCGCCCTCCGGGTTTTGGAGGGTTATGATCCCGGCCCTGCCGTCCTCCACGAGAGTGAACCACACCGCGCCCCCGGCCCCGGCAACGGAGCCATCGTGGTAAAACAGGTCCGCCCGGTCCTGGGTGTACTGGTTCTGGGACATGGCATCCCACAGACCTGGAGTGAAAATATCGTCATAATAGGGCAGGAACTCCTCCGCCGTCATGATGAGGGTCTCCCCCGTCTCCGAGGCCAGCACCCGGGGCCAGGCGATCATGTCGGCCACGTCCTCCCGGCGGTCCTCCTCCACGGCCTTGTAGAACGCACAGTAGAAGGACTGGGCAAAGGTCTCCTGCATCCCGGTGGCGTTGTAAAAATCGTCCTCCGTGTAGGCGGGTTCCACCTCCGTGTCCCCCGTCATCATCGGTTTTTGGACGTCTTTCAACACCGTGAAGTCGATGCCGTCCGCCAGGGCCTCCAGGTTCTCCCGGGTCATAGCCCCCGGCCAGTCGGGGTCGTCGAGGCTGGTCCCCGCCAGCACGTTCACGGCGATGAAGCACTCCGGGAAGTCCCCCAGCACCAGGGCCTTCCCCGGCCCCATGGCCAGCAGCACCGTTTCGCCGCAGGCGGTCTTGTACTGCCACTGATCGTACTGGCTGACGTCGGTGATATTCAAGGTCACCTCGTCAAACACGCCCTTCACCGTCCGGCGAAGCTGATAGTCCACCTTGCCGTAACCGTCCACATACGCGTCGCCGTCGAACTGGAAAGTGCCGTCGTCGTAAAGATACGCCCAGTATTTCCCGTGCTCCTCCGCCAGGAAACCGCCGCCGATCCGGCGGCACAGCTCGTCGTGGTCGATGATGTCCATTTCCTGATGAACGTCCAGATCGTACTTCTCCGTGATCTCCTTCAGCTTCTCCACCATCTCCCGGGTGTAGACGCTGTACAGGCTGAAGCGCTGGTAGTCCGGGTCGTCCTCCAGGCCGGTGGGGCCGTTGCCGATGGCCTCCAGCGCGCCGCCGTCGTCATAGGTCTCCAAAAACGACTGCCACTCCGCATTGGCCTGGTTCTCCGGGCTGTTCTGATAGCCTGCCAGGCTGATGGTGTCCACGCTGTTTTCCACACGCTCCCCGGTCTCCGGGTCCAGCATGGTCACTTTCTCTTTGCCCAGCAGCAGGTCCCGCAGGCCGAACAGATCCGCCGCCACCGCCGCAGCGGACAGCGCCGCCAGCAGGGCGATCACCGCCGCCAGGGTCAAAAGCCCCTTGGGTGCTCCTCTTTTTTTACTCGGTCTCATAGCTTCCATATCCTCCCATCGGATCACCGTGGAAGAATGGACCTGGGAAAAGGTCCGCCGGTACAGCTCACGCATCCTTCCACACCTCCTTCA
>NZ_CANRKH010000081.1 GCF_947631165.1 uncultured Dysosmobacter sp.
ATTGGCGATTTTCATCCGGCCAAAATTGGCGATTTTCGCCCGGCCCGGAATGGCGATTTTCGCCCGGCGCTAACAGCGTCGACTGGTGAAACGGCTGCTGAAAAAGCACAAATATCCACCAGATGGTATGGAAGATGCTGTCCAAACGGTTATGAATCAGTGTGAGATGTGGACAGACCAATTAGAAATGGAATAAGAAGCTGGGCAGAAATTGCATCGCAATAAACAAAGATTACAAAATAAGCAACGGAACTGACTTCTGTGGTCGGTTCCGCCGCTTATTCTGGCAGATATTTCTCCTTCACCCGATCATGGGGGGGTAAAATCAGCCCTCCAGCATAGCGAGGTACATGTCCAGCCGCTCGTTGATATATCCGGCGAACAGCTTTTCCATGGCGGACAGGTTATGCTTCGCATGGTACTCGTCGAAGGCATTGTAGTAGGCAAGCCGGTCCGTAAACTTGATGTCGATGGGCGGATAACTGGCCTTCATCAGCTCCAGATTGACCAGCAATCGCCCAGTACGGCCATTGCCGTCGATGAAGGGATGGATGCCCTCGAATTCGATGTGGAACCGGGCTAGTTTCGTTACGATGTGTTCAGTGTTCTCTGCATAGCTCGCTATCAGCTGCTCCATCCTGGGCTGGATCAGATAGGGCTGCACAGGCTCATGCTGTACTCCCATGATACGGACGGGGACCCGGCGGTACACACCTCGGTCATCCTTCTTGTCTGCCAGCACCAGGTAATGGATCTGCTGGATCACGCGCTCGGACAGGGGTTCCTGGTTTTGCACCAGCTCCCGGACAAAATCAAAAGCCTCCTTGTGGCCAACGGCCTCCATGTGATCCTTCAGAGGTTTTTGGTCAATGGTCAGCCCCCGCAGCACCATATCGGTTTCCCGGAGGGTCAGGGTGTTTCCCTCAATGGCATTGGAATTGTAGGTATATTCTACGGTAAATTCTTTCGTCAACCGAGCTACCTCACCCTCGGTCAGAGGGCGGCAGGTATCCAGTTCAGCTTTCTTCCGGTCAATCATATCCAGAAGACTTTCTGTGGACTTGAAGCGTCCGTCAGCGGGCTTCACAGCATCCATGGGGATCTTCCATCCACGACCTTCCTGGAACGCACCGGGGATCTTTCCGCCAGCGCAGAGGATACGGACACGGCGGTCAGACAGTCCCCATTTTTCCGCAATCTGCTTTACAGTTATGAACATGATCATCCCTCCAATCTAAAGAAAGTATACCACCTTTGCGGAACAATATCAACGCTATCGGAATAATGCTTTGTACATTATCGGAATAAAGCGCTTCGCAATATAACAAGGGTGACTGTCTTGGCTAACGCATGAATGTCAGAGCAATCCCCCTTTTTATTTGCCCTCGGCCACTCCCACGGGCTGGAGCATCTGTCTGCCCAGGGCAGCGCGGAAGTTAAGTTATAATAATCATAGAAATAGCCATGGGAGCGTTGCTAACGTTCCTACGGTTATTTGTGTGTCAAATTAATTTGGAATCTTTTATCTGAAAATAGAAGTTTCAATCTAAAAACTGCATTTTTGATAGACAAAATGGTGCTTCCGTGCTAAAATTAATTTATATAAGTGTATACTCCAAGGATGAGGTGCAACAATGACGATTTGTTATAACAAGCTGTGGAAGCTCCTAATCGATAAAAATATGAAAAAGAAGGATCTGCGTTTGGCTACCGGCATGTCTACCACCGCCCTTGCCAAGCTGGGCAGGAATGAGCATGTCAATACGGAGATCCTCACCAAGATCTGTGAAGCGTTGGATTGCGACTTCTGCGACATTATCGAGTTGGTGAAGGAGGAGCAGCATGATTGACTTTTCCAAAATCGAGCAGTATCGAGAGAATAACCGCATCGAGGCAAAGAAAGCCCTCGGCGGTCTTCCAAAGAGCATTTGGGAAACCTACTCCGCTTTTGCTAATACCTATGGCGGCATCATACTGCTGGGCGTGGAAGAATGGGCGGATAAATCTTTGCACACGGTAGACCTGCCAGACCCTGACAGACTCGTCAAGGAGTTCTGGGATATCATCAACAACCCCAATAAGACCAGTGTGAACGTGCTGTCCTCCAAGGACGTGTTCGTTCAGGAGGTGGACGGCGACCACATCGTGGTCATCAATGTCCCCCGTGCGGAGCGCTCCTATAAGCCGGTCTACGTGGACGGCAATCCGCTCAATACCTATCGCCGTAACGGCGAGGGCGACTACCGCTGCACCAAAGAGGAATACCAGGCTATGGTGCGGGATGCCTCTGTGAAAACTCAGGATATGCTTGTTCTGGATGAGATGGACATGACTGTATTCAACAAGGAGAGCGTCCGCAGCTACCGCCAGAGAATGCGCCTCTCCCGCCCTGGCCATGTGTGGGAGGCGCTGGAGGATGAAGACTTTTTGCTGAAGCTGGGTGCCGTTGGCATCGGCACAGACGGGAAGAAGCATCCCACCTCTGCTGGACTGCTGATGTTCGGCAACGAGTATGACATCGTAAGGGAATTCAATTCTTACTTTCTGGATTATCAGGAGCAGTACGACGCCGACACCCGCTGGACTGACCGGATCATCTCTTCCTCCGGCGATTGGAGCGGCAATGTGTATGACTTCTATTTCCGGGTCTATAACAAGCTGATCCAGGATATCAAGGTGCCGTTTAAGATAGACAGCGGCGTTCGGGTGGATGATACTACGGTACATCAGGCGCTACGCGAAGCGCTGGCCAACTGCTTGGTCAATGCCGATTATTACGGCAGACAAGGTTTGGTCATTATCAAAAAGCGGGACAGGATCACCATGGCCAATCCCGGTGGCTTTCGTATTGAGGTCGACGCGGCAAAGAGCGGCGGCATCTCCGACCCCCGGAATGGGACTATGCTGAAGATGTTCAACATGATCGATATTGGCGAGCGTGCCGGAAGCGGCATCCCCAACATCTTCCGCGTCTGGCGGGAACAGGGCTGGGTAATGCCTGCGATCACGGAGCAGCTGGAACCTGAGAGGACAATTTTATCGCTCACTTTTGAAAAAACAAGCGATAAAAGCCAAGCGATAAAAGCAAGCAATACAACAATTTACAGCATGCAAAAACAATCCGTCATCGAATATTTAACTCGTGAAATTCAAGCGGATTGTAAGGCTATTGCGGATTTGCTTGGAATCAGTAGTCCTCGTGCAAGAGCGGTGTTGGCAAAAATGGTAAAAGACGAAATCGTTGTTACCGAAGGCGGCAACCGCAATAGAACATATAAATTGAAATCATGACTGTCCACTTCAATAGTCAAAGACAACGGGATCGACCGAAAGGCCGATCCCGTTGTCTTGTTTTAAGAGTGCTTCAGCCACTCCTGAAATTCCTCCAGGGTGATCACATCCCGGTCACACTTCTTTTTCATCTCTCTGGCCTGCTCGCTCCAGGCGTAAAAATCGGTGTCGGAGATGCGGCCAGCCCTGATCCAGGCAAAGCGCTTCTTGTATTCCTTGCGGTAAGCTTTGAACACCGGATCGTCAGACTGCTTTTTTGTCCACTGCTTAAACGCACCTGCTTCACGACAGGTTTGCTGATCTCTGGCTACTGGACGCTCACAATACTCCGCACTGATGCGGCCAGTCTGCGGGAAGTAGCGGCCGCAGTTTTTGCAGCGCCGCACTGTGATGCCTCGCTCCACACAGCTGCGCAGCGAATAATCGATCATATCCAGAATACTGGCGGAGTACAGCACCGGGGAACACCGGCCCGGCTCCACCGGCTCGAAGTTGAGAGGGATGGGATGGAAGCGAAACAGGTCAGGATCTTTTGGGATGTCATAAAGATAGTTCATGGCCGCCTGCTGCTGGGGCTCACGCCCTGCGCTGTCCACATCCAGGACCAGGTCAAAGAAGCGCTGTACCTGTTTCTGGTACAGGAGAAGCTGTTCCGGAAGTCGCCGCAGCTCCTCCAGCATCTGCTGATCCTCCGTACTGCCGTGGTCATGATAGATCCCCATTCTCGAAAAACGGTCATACCAGCGCACATACAGAAGTTCCAGGTAGATATGCCGGATCTTCAACTGGCCCAGCTCCACCATAGCGTCCGTGCCGGCCTGCCGGTTACCCCCTGAGATCAGTTGGCTCCAACAATCCGCTATCCGCTGGAGCGCAGGCGTCAGTTCCTCGCAGTCCATCTCCAGAAAGGTAAGAAGGCTCTCCAAAAACGGGAACTCCCGGCAAACGGACGGCGCTCCCTGTGTTCCAAAGGCGTCATACTGAAAGCACTCTCGCTTTTCCGAGAAATACATTTTGGCGTACCACATAGTTGTCTCCTAAAATAGACTTATTTTAAAAAACGGTTAATATAGTCTTGACAGACGCATGTTGCCATGCTAAGATAGGCTCGTGGATTGACTGTCTATTTTATTTTAACATAAGTCTAACATTCGGAGGCCAGTTTGTCAACGAAAAAATGGCTTCGTTTTCTCAGCAGGGCACCTTGACAACAGAATACCCATCACCAGAGACGATACTCGCCGGAGAAGTAATGCCAAGACGCTGCCCGAACAGGGCTCCCACAAAGTCGCAGACTTTGTGGGAAGAGGAGCCGCAACGGCGTGAATGAGTTTCCGTGTAAGCATGGAAACGAATGATACAAAGTTTGCGGCGACGAAGCAGAGCGTACCAAGGCCGATGAAAACGCTGTGCAGGTCAAACAAGGCCGCAGGGCAGGAACGGGTATGGTGCATGGCCAGGTTTAAGCAAAAGACAGTCAACACAAAAAAGACCGCTGAACTGCTGCAACAGTTCAACGGCCTGCTGCGTTTCGGAAAACACAGCCTGATCTGTGTTCAGTTTATCAGAGAGACCTCCGAAACGCAAGAAAATCATTTCTTTGAATTTGAAATTGATCGGAGGTACTGAAATGAAATCATCAATCTGCAAGAACTACGATGACCTGCCGCTGTTCCTCAACGCAAAAGCAGTGGCCCAGGTGCTGGGGGTGTCGATCTCCACCGCCTATGAGGTGATGCATGATTCCGACTTCCCGGTGCTAAGAGTCGGCAGCCGCATGGTGGTGCCGAAAGAGAAGTTCATCCGGTGGGCGGAGGAGCAGTCCGGAGGTGCCGAATGAGAAAACAGAACTGGACCAAGCGCGATCCCATCAAGAACTATTTCACTCTGCCCAACGAGATTTATTCTCTGGGCCTGTCCCACGGGGCGATCGCTGTCTATGGCTATCTGCTTTGCCGGGAGGACCGGGAGACCTACCAGTGCCTGGCCAGCTACCGGATGATCGGAGAAGCGGTGGGTATGAGCGTGAACACGGTGCGTAAGTACGTGATGGAGTTGGAGGAGCGGAGCCTCATCCGCACTGAGCGCACCATCGTCACAACCCGGGACGGCCGCAGACAGAACGGCTGTCTGCGCTACCACATCCTGCCCATCCAGATGTCCATCGACCAGTTGTACGAGCGGCAGATGCTCCGCCTGGAGGAGGCAGCGGAGCGGCAGAGAATCTCAGAACGTATGGCCGGACAGCGCAAGCCGGCAAACGCCCCACGTTCCACGCTGTGAAGGGCTGTGTGGGCACTTCGGGGGCAGGGCAGAGTTCCTGCCCCTCCTGAAGTTTTGGAGCGGATTTGGGACGGTTTTGAGGAGTCGCCCGAGGAACGAAGGGAAAGCAGCCGGCTAAGGGTTTGTCAAGTATAAAAACACAGAAAGTACTGAATATTTCAGAGGGTAAAAAGGGCGCAGGGA
>NZ_CANRKH010000082.1 GCF_947631165.1 uncultured Dysosmobacter sp.
GATGTGACGGTGCAGGTGCCGGAAACGGAGACGTATCTTGTTCAGGAGTTGCACCTGCCAATATACCATTGTTGGTGCATGATGCTGGAGGACAGGTTTTTGGGGAGGGAAGGTATATGAACATACTAGTGACAGGAGCCGGAGGAATGGTTGGCTCTCACATGGTGGAAGTGCTACATGCACGTGGAGATAACGTGATAGGTACATATTATCGGCCCACAACGGATATCAGTGAATTGCCATCAGAAATCAAAATGGTAGAGTGCGATGTCCGGTATCCAGAAAGCGTTGAGAAGGTTGTTCTGGAATATATGCCGGAGCAGATATTTCACTTGGCGGCGCAAAGCTATCCTACTGTGTCTTGGGATCGACCCTATGAGACCATTGAGACCAATGTCAATGGTACAGTCGCGGTCTATGAGGCTGTGAAAAAAGCGCGTCAAATCGTAGATAGACAATATGATCCCATGGTAGTGGTCGCCTGCTCCAGTGCGGAATATGGAGAGAGCTTGAATTTGCTGGGGGGTAATGATGTATTCGTAAAAGAGACAACAGAACTTCTTCCTCTGCATCCTTATGGTGTGAGTAAGGTTGGACAGGATCTTATCTCTTTCCAGTACTATAAGAACGACCATATTCGTTGTATCCGGGCTCGGATATTCAACTCTACGGGAACGCGCAAGGTCAATGACGTTACTTCGGACTTCACAAGGCGGGCTGTTGAGGCAGAGCGCTCGGGAATATATGAACTGCGCGTGGGTAATCTGGAGACTCGGCGGGCCATTATGGACCAGCGAGATTTAGTGTCAGCGTTGTTACTTTTGGCGGAAAGAGGTATCCCCGGAGAGGTATATAACATTTCATCCGAGCGCATCTACCAGATGAAAGATATCGTGAGGATGATTGAAAAGCAGCTGGGACATAGACTTGAGGTCAGGGTAGATCCGGCGCTCTTACGGCCTACGGACGAGCGTGTCATCGCGGGAGATGTTACGAAGCTCCAGCGAGATACGGGCTGGAAACAGCAAATACCTATGGAGCAAACGGTGGCAGATATGTTGGAGTGGTGGAGAAAACGGATAAGGTAATGTGTATTTAGAGACAACAGACATGAGAGTATGTGTCCAGTGAGTTGAAATGGTCAGTTGTTTAAGAAACGGTAAATTTCTTGCTCTGCTAGGTTTCGAGTGATAATAGTAATACAAATACGCGAGGCAAAGAATGAAAAATTGTATTGTGATAAATTACACTGGCCGTACCGGGGGAGGTCCGCTTGACGCTTTTGAAATGGCTCGAGCGCTTGTTGACCGGGGAGAGCGAGTGATTCCTATCCTTGCTAAAGGGGTGGAAAATCTTGCCCTGTGGAAAAGCGTGGCCTTTGAAAAGTTAGTCCTTATTGATACCTACCATGACAGACTATCGTTGGTTGGGCGGGTATTAAGTTTTCCGTTTACGACAGCAAAGACGATCACTACGGCGCTACGAGAGTATAAAATTAAATGGATATACTGCCCAATGGCAACAATGTTGACATCACATATCAACCATCTTTTTCCGGGTGTGCCAGTAGCTGTTGTTGACCATGATCCTACGCCCCACAGCGGGGCTGCCCGGTTTAATCCAATGCGCCTGCTAAACTCCTTTGATGCATACCGCAGTGCGGAAGTGATTATTGTCCACTCCAAGCGGTTTGTCACGCAGGTGCAACAGTTATATCCGGGCAAACGGGTGGAATACATCCCGCTGAGCAGGCACAATATGTACAAGAACCTGCCTGCGGCCGCGCCAATCGTGTCCTATGCGCCGGATAAGATCAACTTTCTGTTTTTTGGAGTGATCGCTCAATACAAGGGCCTGGATGTGCTGGCAAAAGCATATCGGGCACTTTGGGAGCGTTATCCGGGGAGGATATCGCTGACGGTGATCGGCAAGGGGGATTTCTCACCCTATGCCGCAGCCTATGAGGGATTTTCCAATTTCACCCTGATCAACCGCTGGATCAAGGATGAGGAAGTCAGCGGCATATACGTCGGCGAAAATCTGGTGACGGTCTGCCCCTACAAGGACTCTACCCAGTCGGGGGTGGTACTTGTCTCCTATGAGTACGGTGCACCCGTGATTGCCACGGATAGCGGCGGCATGGCGGAGCAGATGGAGGACGGGAAGACGGGCCGACTCATTCCTCCTAACGACGCTGACACTCTTTGCCAGGCTATGGCTCAATATTTAGAGGACCCCGGGCTCATCCGGGTACAGCAGGGACATATCAAAGTGTTTTTGGCGGAACTGGAATGGGACAAGAGTGCTGAAAAACTGGTCAGTTTTCTTGAAGAAGAGAGTGTGAGTCAGTGAAAACAAATATTGTATTTTTAAATGAGAAACCGGGAGCTACAGATCTTGTTGGTAGACTACTAACTGATCTCGAACGTGACGAAAGAGTGAAAGTATACTTTTCATATACTCCCCTTAAGAGCAATATACTAAAAGCAATTAGGAGAGTACACTTTTCTCACAAAATTAACAGCAAAATACGGCTTCCATTTAAGAGGATATGGGGCTGTGTTCTTGATAAACTAGACTGGTATGATGACAGGACCAACTATCTTTTGATGTTTAATGGTACTCTTGATTATCTTGATTTTGGATATTTGGATAAATTGCGCAAAAAACATCACATAAAAATAGTAATGATTTTAGTGGATGCGTTCTTGGCCAGTATTTGCAAAAACATGAGAACATTTTCTAAAAAATATGGGTTTGATTACATCTATACCTTCGACCCAAAGGACGAGGAAACATATGGCTTTATGTTTCACACTATTCCATATTCCACTTTTGAGGAGCTGCGCGGCACGGAGATACAATATGACTTTGGATTCGTCGGCAGTAATAAGGGCCGCATTTCTATGATCAACAGCATCCTGGAGAGCGCGAACGACGCCCATGTCAGTTTCCGGGCACGTTTGGTCCATGTGAAGAGCAATGACAGGCTTTCGTTCCCGAATATCGTCTATAACACCGCTGTCGATTACAAACAGACGGTATTTGAAGAGCTGCAATGCAACTGTCTGCTTGATGTACTATCAGAAGGGCAGTCCGGGGCTACGTTACGTTACTATGAGGCTGTTGTCTACAACAGAAAACTGCTGACAAACAACACCGATGTGAAGGACCTGCCGTTTTACGACCCTGATTATATCCACATATTCGCCAAGCCGGAGGACATCGACTGGGAATGGGTCAAAGCGCGGACCCCGGTCGATTTTCATTATGATGGTAGGTTTTCTCCTTCCTGCTTGATCGATGAGATTTTACAACTGGAAAAATAGGAGGAAGAGGGTTGGCAGCAAAAAAACTCCGTGAATTTACGAAAGCCTTTTCCTATGCGTTCATGTCGAATGTTCTTTCTTCATTGATCGCTGTGGTGATCACGCTTGTCCTGCCCAAGCTTATAAGCATGGAGCAGTACGGTTTCTATCAGCTCTATGTTTTTTTCACAAGTTACGTCGGCGTGTCTTACCTTGGCCTGTGCGACGGAGTTTACCTGCGCATCGGCGGACAGTATTATGAACAGCTGGACAAACCCCTGTACAGCACGCAGTTCCGCCTGCTGGGGATGTTCGAGGCTGCCCTCTACGCTGTCATATTCGTCCTTTCGCTGTTTTTTTCCACCAGCCCTGAACGGCATTATGTGATCGACTGCGTGTGCGTGGCTGCGGTTGGGATGTGCCTGCGGTGGTTCATCACTTTCGTCCTCCAGGCGACGGCGTGGATAAAGGAGTACGCGATCGTCACCATCTCTGAGCGCATCCTGTATGTCCTGGCGGCGGTGCCCATGGTGTTGGCTGGATACCGGGGTTTTCGGCTGCTTATCGTTTTAGATGTGGCGGCCAAGTATATCTCTCTGGGCATCGGCGTCTGGTACTGCCGGGACATGATCCGGGCGAAGACACTGCCGCTGCGAGGTGTCATTCCCGAGATAAAGGAGAACATCTCCGTCGGCTTCAAGTTCATGCTGGCCCAGCTGAGCGATATGCTGATCATCGGGGTGGTGCGCTTCGGTGTGCAGAGTTGCTGGGATATCGCCACCTTCAGCCGGATATCCATGACGCTCACAGTGTCGAATCTGGTCATGACAGCCATCAACGCCATATCCATCGTCATGTATCCTCTCCTGCGGAGGATGGATGAGGGGCAGCTCCCGGGCCTTTATAAGCTCATGCGGGTCTCGTTGGTGGGCTTCGCTTTCGCCGTGCTGCTGTTTTATTATCCGCTCCAGCGCATTCTCTCCGTTTGGCTGCCCCAGTATGCCGTCAGCTTTCGCTATGCCGCCATCCTGTTCCCTGTGTGCGTCTACCAGAGCAAGATGTCCATGCTCATCAACACGTATTACAAGGCTCTGCGGCTGGAGAAGCAGCTGATGCGGTGCAACATTGCGGCGCTGGTGCTGAGCGGCGTGCTGACGGTGTTGTCAACGGTGGTATTGCACAATGTGACAGCAGCGATCATTTCTATCCTCATCTGCCTTGTATTTCGCGGGATTATAGGCGAACTTATTTTGTCGAAGCACATTGCCATCGAGGTAAAGAAGGACATCGTCATCGAACTGTGCATGACGGTGGCGTTCATCCTCTGCAACTGGTTTTTTGGCTTTGCGGGGATGCTTATGTACGCCGGGTGCTATGTGCTGTACCTGTTCATCAAAAAGAATGACATCAAGGAAACGGTGTCGTTCGTGAAGTCCATGAGGTGATACCATGCCCCTTTACACAACAGAAGAGCTGCTGGCATGGATTGCCGAGCGGAACCGGACGGTGCACGTATCCATCCGGAAGAACCGGTTGGAGGACTCGGAGGACTGGTACTACAACGAGGCGGGGGGATACATAGAAAACCGGAACAAGAGCTTCTTCCGCGTCATGGGTATGCAGGAGCTGGTAGACGGCCAGGTGGTATCGGAGCAGCCCATCATCATCCAGAACGAGATTGGGTATTTGGGCATTCTGTGCCGCCGGATCAACGGGGAGATGCACTGCCTGATGCAGGCGAAGATCGAGCCGGGGAACATCAACCACATCCAGATATCTCCGACGATCCAGGCGACAAAGTCTAACTTCACCCAGAAGCACAAGGGGGATAAGCCTCCGTACCTAGACTGCTTTTTGAATGCGTCGAAATATCGCATCGTCGTGGACCAGATCCAGTCGGAGCAATCGTCGCGGTTTTACAAGAAGCGGAACCGGAACATCATCCTGGAGGTAGACGAGGACGTGCCCGTGCTGCCCAGCCACCGGTGGATGACGGTGGGGCAGCTCAAAGAGCTCATGCGCCATGACAACCTAGTGAACATGGACACGCGGACAGTGCTTTCCTGTCTGCCGCTGGGGGAGTACATAGACGAGTTAAAAGACCCTGCGCTGAAGCGCTCGGCGGAGGGGACCGGGAAAAACATCCTGCCGGAGATATACCAGTACATCAACAACTACAAGATGTTCGACGAGAGCAGTTACCGCCTGGTGCCGCTGTATAGCCTGAAAAACTGGCAAATGCGGGATGGTGAGTTTGTCTGCGACCGCCCGTACAGCTTTAAGGTAGTATTCTGCGACATCGAGATCGAGGGCCGGGAGGTGCGTCACTGGACGCAGCCGCTGTTCGA
>NZ_CANRKH010000083.1 GCF_947631165.1 uncultured Dysosmobacter sp.
CATCGGATCACCGTGGAAGAATGGACCTGGGAAAAGGTCCGCCGGTACAGCTCACGCATCCTTCCACACCTCCTTCAATTCCTGCTTCAGCAGCTCTCTGGCTCTGGACAGCCGGGTCGTCACCGCCGACTGCCGCAGCCCCAGCAGCGCCGCGATCTCCTTGGTGGACAGCTCCTCATAGTAGAACAGGTCCAGCACTGTTCGGTATTTCTCCGGCAGGGCCATCACCGCCTCATATAACTCCCGCTCCTCCGGCTTGTCGAACACCGGCAGGTCCGGAATGGATTCCAGCGGGACCCGCCGCTTCCGCCAGGGGCTTTTCAGGGCATCTTTACAGACGTTGACGGTAACTCGGATCAGCCAGCGGCGCAGATGTTCCCCACTCTCAAAGGGCTTTTCCGCCGTGTAAAGGCGCAGAAAGACCTCCTGCACCGCATCCTCCGCGTCCTGGGGAACGCCGAACTGATGAAGGGCAATGCGGTACACCATGTCCTGGTACTGTCCCACCGCGTGTTGAAATGCACTTCGATCCATGATCTTCTCCTGTTGTTTTGAAAGCTTTCACTTATCATACGATATGAGACCGCCTTTTGTCACGAAAAGCAAAAAAGGATCTGCCTGAAAAATTTCAGGCAGATCCTTTCATATTTACTTCTTCTCACGGTCATAGGCCACGATGACCCGGCGGTTGGGGTCCACGCCGGTGGAATACGTGGTCACATTGGGCACGTCCTGCAGCGCCGTGTGGATCACATGGCGCTCATAGGCGTTCATGGGTTCCAAGGTCACGCTGCGGCGGTATTTGACCACCTTCCCCGCCACCTTTTTCGCCAGGTGCTGCAGGCTCTGCTCCCGCTTCTCCCGGTAGCCCTCAGCGTCCAGCTGGACACGGACTCGGCCGCCGGTGCGGTTCACGGCATAGCTGGTCAGCTGCTGGATGGCATCCAGGGTCTCGCCCCGGCGGCCGATCAGCGCGCCAAGATTCTCGCCCTCCAGAAAGACCTTGTAACGGCCCTTCTCCGGCTGGTAGACCTTGACGGCGGCGCTGCTCTCCATCTGGGACAGAAGGCCGGTGAGAAATTTTTTGATGGCCTGGGCCTTCTCGTCGTCCACTTCCTCCCCCAGATCCTGAACGGGCGCGGCGGGTTTTTCAGCCGGCTTGGGCTTCTCCGCTTTGGCCGGAGCAGTCTTCTTCTTTTTCTCCGGGGCTTTTTTCACCTCTCTGGGGGCGGCGGGTTCCGCCGCAGGGGGCGGCGCAGGCGGAGCGACCACAGGCTCCTCATCCTCCGGTCCGTAGCTGACCCGCACCTTGGCAGGGCAGCTTCCCAATCCTAAAAAGCCGGATTTCGCGCGTTCCAAAATCTCAACGGACACATCGTCCCGGTCCAGGCCCAGCTGCGCCAGCGCCTTGCTGATGGCCTCGTCCTCGGTCTTGCCCGTCACATCGATAAACTCTCTCATAACGGCTCCTCAATCATTCATAACGGTCTTCTTTGTAAGAGCGCCCTCTGGCGTATGGACGGTCGCCCACACGGCCGGCCTCGGTGGTGCTGGTTCTGGCCTTCTGGGCTTTGGCGGCCTTGGCCTGCTGGGCGGCGCGCTGCTTTTCCTTCAGTGTCTGCTTCTGAACGACCTGCTGCTTGCGCTCCTCCTGCAAACGCTTGGCCTCCTCCTGCCGCCGCTGGCGGTCCGCCTGGATGGCCTCATACCGGGCATTCTCTTCCTCTTCCAGCTTTTTGTTGTAAAATTTACCCATGAAGATCTCCTGGACCAGAGAAATCACGCTCTGAGCGATCCAGTAGACACCCAGTGCGGCGGGCATCATAAAGGCGATATACACGGAAAACAGCGGCATCATGTACATCATGGACTTCATGGAATTGCCGGCGGCTCCCTCCTGCTGGGGCTGCTGCTTCATGGTGACACGGCTCAGCAGCAGCTGAGACACGCCCGCCAGGATGGGGATCAGGATCACGCCGATGATGGCCCACTCCGGCTTGAATGCCTTCACGGCGTTCCAGGGATTCGCCGCCAGGTCCAGGCCCAGGAAGCTGTAATCCATATTGATCCAGCCGTCCACACTGCTGCCGAACTCCGGCAGATTGTTGCTGATGGAGGTCACCAGATTGATCTGACCGTAAGGCTGCAGCTGGGTGATGCCGTTTTTGACCACAGCCGCGCCGGTGCTCTTATCCATCATCACGATGGAGGACATATCCAGTCCAGCGGCAGTGGCGGCGTCCACCGCCTTCTGCACCACTTCCTGCGACAGCATCATAAAGTGCGTGATGGGCTGACGGATGATGGAATACAAGGCCAGCAGGATAGGCAGAGGCAGAAAACTCCACAGGCAGCCGCTCATAGGGCTGACGCCCTCTTCGGCATAGAGCTTCTGCATCTCCTCTGCGTATTTCGCCTGGTTGTTGGCGTATTTTTTCTGCAGCTCCTGCATCTTGCCGGACATCCGGTTCATCCGCATCATGCTCTTCTTGGATTTCATCTGGAAGGGCAGCATGATGAGTTTGATGACCAGCGTGAACAGAATGATAGCCACGCCGTAGGAACTGGTCAGATCGTAAAATAACCGGACCAGCCAGGCAAAGGGGATACAAATGTAGTATCCAAGTGTCGAAAACATATCGCTTCCTCCAAATTTAAGATCGTCAAGGTGATCTCTTCCCTATTTTTCCGCTCATGCTTGTAAAAACAGAGGTAAGAAAAAATCTGGTTTCCCCGATGCTTTTGCCAAAGGCAAAAGAAAATTGAGATCATTTTGTCAGAAGGCCCTTCAGAGAGGCGTCTCCCGCCTCACGGAACAATTTACCTTCTTTACCTGACAAAACCCTGACCCTGCCGCCCTAAGCGGCATGCACCAATGACCGGCGCCACTGGCAGCGGGAAAGTTCGAGGGGGATCCTTCTCCCCGTCGTGATCAAGGCACTGGATCATACCCGCCCTTGTGAAACGGATTGCAGCGCAGGATCCGCTTGAAGGCCAGCCAGCCGCCCTTGACGGCTCCGTACTTTTCAATGGCCTCCAGTGCGTACTGAGAGCAGGTGGGGATGTAGTTACAGCAGCGGGGACGGTAGGGAGAGATGGCCTTTTGATAAAAGCGCACCAGCGCTATCATCAGCCGCTTCATAGCTTTCCCTCCAGCAGATCCAGCTTCCGGCACAGCCGGAGGAAGGAATCGTTCAGCTCCTGCCAGGGCATGTCCACCGTGCGGCGGCGGGCCACCAAAATGATATCGTAGCCCATGCGGAGCTTGTCCCCATTGAGCCGGTATACCTCCCGCAGCCGCCGTCTGGCCCGGTTGCGGGCCACGGCGTGCCCCAGCTTCACCGACGCGGTGATGCCCAGCCGGTTATGTCCTAACCGGTTTTTCCTGCAGTACACCACCATGCCGCCGCTGACAGCGGACGCGCCTTTTTGATACAGCCGCCGGAACTCATGATTCGCTTTCAGTGTGACCGCTTGTTTCATCGCATTCCCCGCCTTGCCGTTCTGAACAGAAACTCAACGAGGGACGGAGGAATCTCTCAAAATTCCCGCCGTCCCTGAAGACGTCTGTTCAAGTGTCTCCCGCGCTTCCGTTTCGCTTAGTAGGACAGGCGGGCGCGGCCCTTGGCGCGGCGACGGGCCAGGACCTTGCGGCCGTTGGCGGTAGCCATTCTCTTGCGGAAGCCGTGGACTTTCTGGCCATGCAGCTTCTTGGGCTGATAGGTACGTTTCGTTGCCATGTTGAGACACCTCCTGTCAAAATTCCAGCCGCTCTCCGGCGGCTCTTACTCGACACCGCTCTGTAAAAAAGCGGCGCAGTAAACATTCTTCAGCGTTTTGACGCGTGGATTAGTATACCATTTTCCGAAAAAGGTGTCAATAAAAATTTAAAATTATCCCCGCATCTGCTGTTTTTCTCTGATTTTTCAATAAAAAAATAAAACTTTTCAAAATGTAGTGGGAAACTGTCGGAAAATCTCTACATGTAGTTTTATTTTCTACCGTAATTTCCAATGCTTATTATTAGAATAAGTGTTGCTTCTTTTTCACTTTTTTGCTATAATATGTGATGTTGTTTTGTCTATTTTTTACCAGAGAGAGGTGTGTGTTTTTGAATTCTGTCGCTGACGTGTGGGACAATGTCCTGCAACAGCTCAAACGAGATCTTTCGGAAACGACCATTGCCACCTGGTTCGATGAACTGGAGGCCGTGGATATCCAGGGCAATACATTCATCCTGCACTGCGCCAACGATTTTAAAAGGGGTTATATCGAATCCCTGTTTTTAAAGAATATCAAGGCTTCCCTCCACGACATCTTCTCCATGGAGTTTGAGGTGCAGATCCTGGACGACGATGCCTTCCGCCAGCGGACCAGCTCCAACGACAAGCGGCCAAGCGACCGCTTTACCTCCGATGAATTCACCTTTGAGACTTTTGTGGTGGGTCCTTCCAACAAACTGGCCTACGCCGCTTCTATGGCGGTGGCGGAGCATCCCGCCCAGAACTACAATCCCCTGCTGATCTACGGCGACTCCGGCCTGGGCAAGACCCATCTGATTTACGCCATTGCCAACGTCATCCGCCGCACCACGCCATCCTCCAAGATCGCCTATGTGAAGGGCGATGACCTGACCAACGAACTGGTAGACGCCATTCGGGAGGGCAAGACCGCCGAAATGCGGGAGAAATACCGTCAGGCGGATCTGCTGCTGGTGGACGACGTGCAGTTCATCGCCGGCAAGAAGCAGACCCAGGAGGAATTTTTCCATACCTTCAATACCCTGTATGAGTCCGGCCGGCAGATCGTTCTGACCTCCGACCGTCCCCCATCTGAGATGACCCTGCTGGACGACCGCCTTCGTACCCGGTTCGAGTGGGGCCTGCTGGTGGACGTGGCGCCGCCGGATTTCGAGACCCGTCTGGCCATTGTAAAAAATAAAGCCGCCCTGCTGGGTATGGAGCTGCCGGACAAAATTTCCGCCTACATCGCGGAAAACGTCACCGCCAACGTCCGCCAGCTGGAGGGCACCATCAACAAGATCCTGGCCTACAAGGACCTGCTGGGCAACGATGC
>NZ_CANRKH010000084.1 GCF_947631165.1 uncultured Dysosmobacter sp.
GGGACGTGCTGCCGCACCCCCGCACGGTGGGCAACGCGGAGTTCTAATTCGAGGGGGAGCTTGCTCCCCCTCGACCTTTCCCTCCTCGTGAGGCCCTGCGGGCAACGAAAAAGGACGGCTTTCAGCCGTCCTTTTTTCGTATTTCAAATAAAGCGCTCTATTTGCGTTTACCAGGCGGATAAGGCGTTTTTTCATCGGTACGCCCCAGCAAATAATCTACGCTGGTGCCATAAAAATCTGCCAGCTTGTCCGCAAGTTCCAAAGGAAGCGGCCGCTCGCCCCGTTCATATTTGGAATACAGGCTTTGATCGCACAGCAGTGCGGCGGCCACGTTTTTTTGCTTTAGATCCTGATCCTCCCGCATGTCACGAATTCGCAATTTCATAAGCATCACCTGATGCCAGTATATTTTGTCCATATTGTCCTATTGAGTTATTGGACAATATGTCCTAAAATATACTGGAGGTGATTGAAATGATTGACTACAAGGCCCCGTATTTTCAACTGTTCAACGCATTATCAGACGCAATTTCTGCCTTGAAAGCTCAAAATTTTGGACAGGCCAGCGATATTCTCATCCAGGCTCAGCAGATGGCGGAGGAAAGCGTCATTTCCCAGCCAAAAAATCATGCATCATAACAAAATGACCGCCGGAGCATATGCTCCGGCGGTCATATGTTATGCCTCAGAACAATCCCGTGATCTTGCCGTTCTCGTCCACGTCGATCTTCTCGGCGGCAGGCACCTTGGGCAGGCCCGGCATGGCTCCCCACGGAGCGGCACGCTCCGTGGGGGCCCCTCTTTTATTTCAATGCTCGGCGGAAATGAATTCCGCCTCCGCCAAGGTTTTGCCTGCGGCAAAACACTTGCACGCCGCACTTGCGGCGGCATGACCATGCCTCAGAACAATCCCGTGATCTTGCCGTTCTCGTCCACATCGATCTTCTCGGCGGCAGGCACCTTGGGCAGGCCCGGCATGGTCATGATGTCGCCGGTCAGGGCCACCAGGAAGCCCGCTCCGGCGGAGACCTTCAAATTCCGCACCGTGATGGTGAAATCCCTGGGCGCGCCCAGCTTGGTCTGGTCGTCGGAGAAGGAATACTGGGTCTTCGCCATGCAGATGGGCAGTTTGTCAAAGCCCAAGGCCTCCAGCTCCTTCATCTGCTTCCTGGCCCCGGCGGTCAGCTCCACGCCGTCGGCGTGGTAGATCTTCCGGGCGATGTCGTTCAGCTTCTTTTCGATGCTGTCCTCCGTGTCATAGGCGAAGCGGAAGTCACTGGGCTGTTCGCACAGGCGCACGACTTCCTCCGCCAGGGCGATGCCGCCCTCGCCGCCCTTGGCCCAGACCTCGCTGAGGGCCACGTTCACACCCAGCTCCCGGCACTTGTCCTCGACGAGTTTCAACTCGGCGGCAGTGTCGGTGGGGAAGGCGTTGATGGCCACCACGCAGGGCAGGCCGTAGACCTGGGTGATGTTCTCCACATGCTGGAGCAGGTTGGGCAGGCCCTTTTCCAGAGCCTCCAGGTTTTCCGTGTTCAGCTCCGTCTTCGGCACGCCGCCGTGGTTCTTCAGCGCCCGGACGGTGGCCACCACCACCACGGCGCTGGGCGTCAGGCCCGCCAGACGGCACTTGATGTCCAGGAATTTCTCCGCGCCCAGGTCCGCGCCGAAGCCCGCTTCGGTGACGGTGTAATCCGCCAGCCGCAGGGCCATCTTGGTAGCCATCACAGAGTTGCAGCCATGGGCGATGTTGGCGAAGGGGCCGCCATGGATAAAGGCGGGGGTGCCCTCTAAAGTCTGGACCAGGTTGGGCTTCAAAGCGTCCTTCAGCAGGGCGGCCATGGCGCCCTCGGCCTTCAGGTCGTGGGCGGTGACGGGTCGGCCGTCATAGGTGTAGCCCACCACCATGCGGCCCAGCCGGGCCTTCAGGTCGGGGATGTCGGCGGACAGGCACAGCACCGCCATGATCTCGCTGGCTACGGTGATGTCGAAGCCGTCCTCTCGGGGAACGCCCTGCATCCGGCCGCCCAGGCCGTCCACGATGTTCCGGAGCTGGCGGTCGTTCATATCCACGCAGCGCTTCCAGGTGATGCGCTTAACGTCGATGCCAAGGGCATTGCCCTGCTGGATGTGGTTGTCCAGCATCGCCGCACACAAATTGTTGGCGGCGCCGATGGCGTGGAAATCGCCGGTAAAGTGGAGGTTGATATCCTCCATGGGCACCACCTGGGCATAACCGCCGCCGGCGGCTCCGCCCTTCACGCCGAACACAGGGCCGAGAGACGGTTCCCGCAGCGCCACCAGCGTGTTCTTCCCCAGCCTCCGCATGGCGTCAGCCAGGCCCACGGTGGTGGTGGTCTTGCCCTCGCCGGCGGGGGTCGGATTGATCGCGGTGACCAGGATCAGCTTGCCGTCGGGGCGCTCGCTTTCCCGCAGCAGGCGGTAGTCCACCTTGGCCTTGTAATTGCCGTATAGTTCCAAATACTGATCGTCCACCCCGGCGGTCTGGGCAATTTCAGTGATGGGCCGCATGGCGCAGGCCTGGGCGATCTCAATGTCAGAGAGAATGTTCATAGGCGTCCTCCAATCTATATCCAATAAAAGGTAGTACTTATTACTGCGTCTGTCAAATATACCATGAAATCTGAAAAAAAGGAAGAGGCTTTTTAGAAATGAGTCGTATATTTTCGCAAGTTTAATATTAGGATAACTTATAGCTTGACAGATCAAGATGGGCCTTGTTATAATCAAATAACTTGGAAAGTGATAAAACCACTTTCCAAGTGTCGCAGCGCATATGCGCTGTGACAAGCCGCTGCCGCGGCCTTGATTTGGATTTCATAGCCAATGGCTGTGCGCTTTGCGCACGGCGGGCATCGCCCGCCTGAAAAATAGCTTTGCTATTTTTCAAGTTCATTGACTATATAATGAGTGCACATTCAAAAGAGAGAGGTGGAAGGATGAAGTCTGCTTCCTGCTGAACAAAATACGGCACCGCGCTCCTTGAGAGCGTGAAACGGCTGCTGGCCGCCTCCTTGTGGAGGCGTATTTGCCGTGGGTGCTGAAAGCAGGAAAGCGAACTCCTTCTATGCTGTGGATCAGACATCCCCGCTGAAAAGCGGGGTACTGTGCCGATGCCACGAGCCGCAGGAACGGTTTCCTGCGGCTCATTTTGCATAGGAGGGATGCGTATGTCCATGATCCAGGCCGATGGCCTGACATTTGCCTATCCGGGCAGCTATGATAATGTGTTTGAAAAGGCCTGTTTCCAGTTCGACACTGATTGGAAGCTGGGCATTCTGGGCCGCAACGGACGGGGAAAGACGACCCTGCTGCGGCTGCTGATGGGAAGGTATCCATACAGCGGCAGTATCTCCGGCGTACCGTCCTGCGCCTGCTTTCCCCAAGAGGTAAGAGGCCCTGACCGCATAACGCTGGACGTTCTCAGCCAGGTCTGTCCGGCGGCGGAGGAGTGGGAATTTCTGCGGGAGACCGGGCTGCTGGGCGTGGACCCGGAGGCGCTGTACCGGCCCTTTCCCACACTTTCCAACGGAGAGCGGACGAAATGCCTGCTGGCGGCGCTGTTTTGCAGCAGGGAGCGCTACCTGCTCATTGACGAGCCGACGAACCATCTGGACGCCGCCGCACGGCGGGTCGTATCGTCCTATCTGCGGCGGAAGGGGGGCTTTTTGCTGGTGTCTCATGACCGGGATTTTCTGGACGGCTGTGTGGACCACATTCTGGCTTTTACCAAAACGGATTTTGAGGTGCAGAGCGGCAATTTTTCTACCTGGTGGGAAAACATGGAGCGGCGCAACGTTTTTGAGCAGGCGAAAAACGAGCGGCTGAAAAAGGAGGTGGACCGTCTAGGGCAGGCGGCGGCCCGCACCTCCAACTGGTCTGACAAAGTGGAGTCCACCAAGACCGGACTGGGAAAAAGCGGTCCGATGGACCGGGGCTTTGTGAGCCATAAGTCCGCCAAAATGATGCGGCGGACCAAGTCCATCCAACAGCGGCGGCAGAAGGCGCTGGAAGAGGCATCCAGCCTGCTGCAGGATCTGGAGAAGGCCGAATCTTTGAAGCTGCGGCCCCTGACTGCCCGGGGGCGGCTTCTGCATCTGGCGGATGTGTCGCTGTTTTATGGAGAGAAGCGAGCCTGCGGCCCGCTGGCTTTCCAGTTGGAGCCGGGGGAGAGAATCGCGCTGGACGGGAGGAACGGCAGTGGGAAATCCACGCTGCTGAAGTGGCTGCGGGGAGAAACCAGCATGACCAGCACCGGGACGGTGAAACGGCTGTCGGGACTGACAGTTTCCTATGTGCCGCAGAATACGTCTCACCTGCGGGGAAACCCGCGGGATTATGCCCGAGCGAACGGCGTGGATGAAACGCTGCTGCTGGCGATCCTGCGGAAGCTGGACTTTCCTCGGGTCCAGTTTGAAAAGGACATGGAACACTGGTCCGCCGGGCAGAAGAAAAAACTTCTTATTGCCCGGAGCCTCTGTGAGAGTGCACATTTGTATATCTGGGATGAGCCACTGAATTATATCGATGTGTGGTCCCGGATGCAGATCGAGGAACTGCTGCTGGAATTCCAGCCCACCATGCTGTTTGTGGAGCATGACGAGGCGTTTCGGCGAAAAATCGCCACAGGGACTGTGGAACTGTGACAGCAATCACTCATAAAACAATAAAATTGTTTTATTGGGACCGCATGAGCGGCCCTGGCGGCGAAGCCGCCTGTGGTGATGTCGGCCATTCTTTTTCTGCGCGCCGCAATAAAAAACTTTTTTAAAGTTTTTTATGATGCAACAGTATGAAACGCCTCTGCGAGGCGGCAGTGGATCGGAAGCATATAGAAAAGGACGGCTTTCAGCCGTCCTTTTTCATCGCCCGCAGGGCCTCACGAGGAGGGGGAGGTCGAGGGGGAGCAAGCTCCCCCTCGAATTAGAACTCCGCGTTGCCCACCGTGCGGGGGTGCGGCAGCACGTCCC
>NZ_CANRKH010000085.1 GCF_947631165.1 uncultured Dysosmobacter sp.
AGCGGCCGTCATCCGTCCGGGCTGTCAGACAGCTTTGTTAGAATACCAAATCACCGCCCGTTTGTCAACTCCTTTTTCGCAATTTTTTTCGTTTTTTTAATACCGGCTATTTGCCCCGCTTATTTCCGTAATATCCTTGGGCAAAACACCTAGGTAAAATGGAAAACGCTCTGGGCAAATCCAGCTATCAGTGTTATAATATCTCATTATAAAATTTCTATACATGGGAGGGGTCCTTTTGCTGATCCAACGCATGGCCGCCACATTCGGCAAACTTCAGGGGCAGACCCTGGAATTGAAAAAGGGCCTGAATATCCTAGCGGCCCCCAACGAGACCGGCAAATCCACATGGTGTGCCTTTCTGCTGTCCATGTTCTATGGCATCAACAGCCGGGAACGGGACAAGGCTGGTTTTATTGCTGACAAAAATCGCTATGCCCCCTGGTCGGGCTCCGCCATGAGCGGACGCCTGGACTGCGAGACCGCTTTGGGCAATCTGACTCTGCTCCGTGCGACCCGCCGGCAGGCCAGCCCCATGGGCGAATTTCAGGCGGTATTCGCCGGAACCGGCGACTCCATACCGGAGCTGACAGGACAAAACTGCGGTGAAGCACTTTTGGGCGTCAGTCGGGAGGTCTTTGAGCGCAGCGCTTTCATCCGCCAGAGCGGGCTGTCCATCAGCCAGGATGCCGGCTTGGAGCGCCGCATCGCCGCTCTCATCACCTCCGGTGAGGAGGATACCTCTTATTCCGAGGCCGCCGACACATTAAAAAAACAGCTAAACCGCCGCCGCCACAACAAGACCGGACAGATCCCCACACTGGAAACAGAGCTGCGGGAGGCGGGGCAGCAGCTGTCCCAGATGGAGTATCTGGAGCAGCAGCTGGCGGAGGCACGGGCGAAGGCAGAAGCATTGACCGTCCAGAAAGAAGCTCTGTCCGACGAGCTGGAGCAGGTGGACTACTGGGAGAGCCTGCGGCAGAGGCGAGCCTTGGCCGAGGCGGAATCGGAAGCTAAGCGGGCAGAAGAACAGGCCAACGAGCTGCGGCGGCGCATGGAGGCGGACCACATCCCGGAAAACGAGACTATTGGCCGTCTGCGGGGAGCCATCGTCAATCTGGAGACTGTGCGGAAGTCTGTGGCCAAGGCCCGGACGGAGCGGGACGGGGCCGCCGAGGCCCTGTTGCGGGCGGAGGCCGCCGTCAGCGAAAGTCCCTTCGCTGGGCAGACGGCAGAGCAGGCCCGCCGGAGCGCCGCCGAGCCTCCGGAGCCTGCCAATTGGAACAAGCTGCCCAGCCTGCTCATGAGCATTGCTGGTTTCATCGCCGCCGCATTTGTCGGATACTTTTTGGATCAGGTCCTTGCCGTCCATTCCTGGCACCTCGCCGCCTCTATCGCTGTTTTTCTGGTATTGGACTTCGCAGTTGTCTTGGTCGCCGATCGTCTGCGGTGCCGCGCCAAGCACGCGGCCCAGGACTCGACGCTTCAAAAGCGGTTCGGCACCAGTGACCAAACAGAGATCGCCGCTCTGGCGGACACCTATATAAAGCGATGCGAAGCCCGGGACGTCGCCCAGGCAGAGGCTGACAAACGCTCCGCCACCGCCGAGGCCCTGTATGCCTCCCTGTCCTCCAATGAGCAGGGTATCCTGCTGGAAATCCGCCGCTTTGCCCCCGCCGCCTTTGATGTGTCCACCGCCGACAGTTTGCTGCGCCAGTGTGCCGTCCGCCGCCGGGAGTTGGCGGACGCAGAAGGCCGCGCCGTCAAAGCCCGGATGCGCTGCGACCTGCTGTCTCAGCAGGCTCCGAAGATCGTGGGAACCGGCGATGTGGACGATACGCCAGAACCTCCCCAACGCCCCCGGGAGGCTGTCACAGCAGAGCTAGAGACAGTGCGGGCCTCCCTGGCCGCCGCCCGCTCCAGCGCTGACCGGCTGGAAGGACAGCTGCGCGCCCTAGGGGACCCGGTGGTGCTGCGCTCCTCTGCTCAGCTCACAGCAGAACAGCTTCAAACCCTAGCAAAAGAATACGATTCTCTCTGTCTGGCTATGGAAGCGCTGAATCGTGCCAACGCTTCCATACAAGCCCGCTTTTCCCCCGCCCTGGGTCGCCGGACCGCTGAAATCTTCAAAGAGCTGTCCGCCGGGCGGTACAGCGGCGTGGTGCTGGACAGGACCCTGCACCTTTCCGCCGAACCGGTGGGTGACACCATCTATCGGGATTCCGCCCTGCTGTCCGCCGGTGCCGCGGATCAGCTGTATCTGGCCGCTCGGCTGGCCATCTGCGAGCTGGTGCTGCCGTTGGAGGACCCGGCGCCCATCATTCTGGACGACGCCTTGGCTAATTTCGATGACGCCCGCTGCGCGGCCGCCCTACAATGGCTGAAAAAGGAGGCGGAGCGCCGCCAGATCCTGCTGTTCACCTGTCACAGCCGGGAGGCGGACTTCTTTGCAGGTGATGAGGAAGTTTTTGTCCAGCGGTTGACGGAAGCGGTATAATGGGTATAAGATAACGGATGAACTATACAATATAAATAAATGCTAAATGCGCAAGCGGAAAAAGGAGATATCATCAACATGAGCGAATGCACCCATGACTGCGCTTCCTGCGGCGAGAGCTGCAGCGAGCGGCAGGAAACCCAATCCCTGCTGAAGGAGCACAATCCCAACGCCCGAGTCGGCAAAGTCTATGGCGTCGTCTCCGGCAAAGGCGGTGTGGGCAAGTCCATGACCACCAGCCAGTTGGCCGTCATCATGCGCCGCCGGGGCTATCAGGTGGGCGTGCTGGACGCCGACGTCACCGGTCCCTCCATCCCCAAGGTCTTTGGCCTTCACGGGCAGGCTATGGGCAGTGAGGACGGCCTCTACCCCATGGAGACCCGCACCGGCATCCAGGTCATGTCCACCAATCTGCTGCTGCCTAACGAGACGGACCCGGTCATCTGGCGCGGCCCCGTCATCTCCGGCGTGGTCCAGCAGTTCTGGACTGACGTGCTGTGGAACTGCGACTATCTATTTGTGGATATGCCACCAGGCACTGGCGATGTATCCCTCTCTGTGTTCCAGTCCATCCCGTTGGACGGCATCCTTGTGGTAGCCTCTCCCCAGGAGCTGGTCTCCATGGTGGTGGAAAAAGCGGTCAAGATGGCGGAGATGATGGAGGTGCCCATTCTAGGCGTGGTAGAGAACATGAGCTACGTTCTCTGCCCCGACTGCGGCAAAAAACTCCATATCTTTGGCCAGGGCAAGACCCGGGAGGCCGCTGCCCGCCACGAGCTGCCAGTGCTGGCGGAGATGCCCATCGATCCCGCCCTGGCCGCTCTGGCCGACGCTGGAGACATCGAGTCCTTCCAGGGAAGCTGGCTGGACGGCGCCGCCGACGCGCTGGAAACCCGATAAAGAAATCCGCGCCGCGGGCATCCACGGCGCGGATTTTCCATTTTGTCCATTTTATACAATAATATGTACTACCTTTTTTGCGGATGCTTCTTGTTTTTGTGCGGAAAAGCAGTTGCAAAATCGGGAATAATTGGAGATAATAAAGAGACAGTCGACGTTTTCTTACAAACGAACTATAAGGGGGAACTTTCCAATGCAGGAATTGAAGGAGCGCATCGTCAAAGAGGGCAAGGTGCTGCCCGGCAACATCATCAAGGTAGACGGCTTTCTGAACCACCGCATTGATACCGAACTGATGGACCACATCGCCGAGGAGTTCGGCAGGCATTTCAACATGGACGAAGTCACCATGATCCTCACCGCCGAGGCCTCCGGTATCGCTCTGTCCGCCGTGGTGGCCAGTCACTTCCACAAGCCCATGATCTTCGCCAAGAAAGCCAAGAGCGACAACATCGAGGGCGGCCTGTACCAGAGCGACATCTTCTCCTATACGTATAAGAAAAAGGTCACCCTGCTGGTCAGCAAGGAGTGGCTGAGCGCCGATGACAAGGTGCTCATCATCGACGATTTTATGGCCAACGGCGAAGCCATGCGGGGCCTGTGCGACATCGTGGCTGCCGCCGGAGCGACCCTGGTGGGCATCGGCTGCGCCGTGGAAAAGGGCTTCCAGGGCGGCGGCGACCGCCTGCGGGCCGCCGGGGTCAACCTGAAGTCCCTGGCCGTCATCGAGAGCGCCGAGCCGGGCCATATCGTTTTCCGGGAGGACAACTGAGGCGCTGCATCTTCAGGGCCGCCGCACAGCGTGCCTTCGGCCAGTCCCCTTTACCAGCCCCTTTATAAGGAAGGCTTGAAAATCCCCATAAGAACATCGTACGGTCAGCGTCTGAGAGGTGCTGACCGTACGCTCCATCTGCGCCTGTTTCTCCTGTTTTTGGCTCAGTTTTCTCAGGATTTCCTTCTGGAACACAGAGCAGAGATTCCCTCCGGGCGTTGACGGGGCCTCCTGATAAACGCACTCTAGAACAAGTTTGAGATAGATGAATAGCAAAAAGCCCTTACCGACACTGTATCGGTAAGGGCTTTCCAATATGGATTTTCCCAACTTTAAGCCGTCCAGGAGCGCTCCTGATCTGCGATCCACTGGGGTACAGAATGATACGGCATATGGGGAACGTTATCAAATCGTTATCAAAAGGGACCTGCAAAACCGTGGAAGTTTTGCGCCGCAACGGGTTCATGGTTTTAAAAATTCATTCCCACTCGCAAAGTGAAATTCAATTCTAACCGTTTTTGCTTGGGGGATTTGATACCATTTGATTTTTCCTGATA
>NZ_CANRKH010000086.1 GCF_947631165.1 uncultured Dysosmobacter sp.
TTTCGCAAAAACACTTGACATTATGAAATCATAATGTTACAATGTATTTAGACAACAGGAAAGAGCCATTAAGCTGGGTACCCGCGCCTATGAGGTGATATCGGTCAGTAAGGTCAGCGAGATGGACCGGAGCGCCCTGGCCTCCTCTGCGGAGAACATGCTGACCCTCTACACCTGTGTCCGCAATGAACGGGACCAGCGCTGGTGCGTCCGGGCCGTTGAGGTTGTGTAATATGCTTCGGTCCATCGCCATACTTTCTCCATCTAAGCGGATAGCTTTCCACGCGCTTTTCATGTATGGTATGGTCATACAGCCGGGAGGCGCCGGATGACGCTGAGAGAGTTTCTGGAGTCGCATCCGGGGGAGGCGCTGGACCTGATGCTGCCGGAGGGCCGCGTGCTGCTGGAGCCAAAGGCCATTCAGTCTGTGCTGGACGGAAAACCGGTCATCGTCAGCGGCACCAGTCCCAAGAAAGCGGCACGGGTATCTGCGGAGGATCTTCTGGGACAGATCGTATGCTCCTCGTACCGCACGCGATGCCTGTGGCGGCTGGCGACCACCTACGATCCCGAAATCCGCAGCCGCGTCCGTCATCATCCTGGCATGATGAGATGGAGGTATTCATGATGAAAAGCAGAGGAAAGAACATCGCTCTGGTGCTGACAGGCATGGCTCTCGGCGCAGCTCTGGTAAGCGGCGCCGCTGCCGCGGGAGTCGCGGCCACTCCCACCTGGCAGCCCATCTATGTGGACGGCCGGCAGGTACAGATGGAGGCCTACAACATCAACGGCAATAATTTCGTCAAGCTCCGGGATATCGGCAAGGAAGTGGGCTTCAATGTGTATTGGCAGGACGGCGTCCGAGTGGACAGCGCCGCGGACTACACCGGGGAGCCACCCGTGGATGCGGCTTCGGAGTTGGGGACTGCGGCCGGTGATCTGGAGGCTGTCCGCCAGGAGATGATCCAGCGGATCAATCAAGTACGCCGTGAAAATGGCGCGGGCGAGCTGGCTGTCAACGAGGCGCTGATGGAGGCGGCGCAGGTCTGCGCTGATCAAGGCTTCAGAAAGCACAACTTCCAATATGAATGTGAGACCGTACTGGCCTGCGGGTATCCATATGGCTTTAACTCTAACCTCGCATGGTTTTCCGGTGCTTCCAAGTTGAATGCCATTGCACAAACAACGGTTTCCAGCTGGCTCTTCTGCCGGAGAAACAAGAAAAAGACCCGGAGGATATTATCCTCCGGGTCTTTTGGCTTGCTTAGATGGATGGAAACATGACATATCTGCATCTATGTGCAATAAAATCATGCTTAGATACGATTCATAAGGCTCAAATCCAAATAATTCGTATCAAAATAAGCAAGAGACAAAAACAGAAGCTTATTGTTTTGATCATAAAAGTGACCTTCATGCACCAAGCAAGAGGCACTGTTCAGATATACCTTGCCTCCACAAAGTGCCTTTAATTCTTCCGCAGAGATACTGCTGAGCTTGATATATTCACGTTTGCAGGACTTTCCTGTTTTGTCAAAAAGATAGTGGTGGAAGCTGTTCAGGAAAGCATCGATATCCTCTTTTTCTGATATATAAGCAGAGGGCAGATAATCAATACAGAAGATGCAGGGAGCATTATCAGCATAATAGAGGCTTTCAATCGCGGTAAAAGGCCCGCTTACCGATTCAGGCCCTCGGATTGGAATGGCGTCAGCCTGAACCGTATAGACGCGCAGAGCGCGGGCAGACGCTTCAAAGCCGCTTCCGCGTATCAGCTGGCTGAATTCAGTGCCGGGATTCAGCCAAAGCTTCATGCTTTGATAATAGGGATTCACAAACGTCCCCTTCCCGTGGATGCGCATAATCATTCCTTCTGCCTCAAGCTCTGACAGCGCCTGACGGACCGTTGCCCTGGATAATCCAAGCTCTTCCGATAGCCTAACTTCCGGAGGGAGCTTTAACTCTTCTTCAGAAGCGTTTCGGTTATCGATTAATTCCTGAATGTATGCAGCAATAGAATCTCGCGCCAAATCACTGAAGCTGTTTTTGCTGACAGCTTTTGGCTTCTGCTTGTATATGTTTGTCATAAATGATACATATCCTCTTTACAGTGTGCGGGTCGAGAGAGAAATCATACCAGTATTGGACAGGCGCTACGGTGACGTGCCGTTTGATAGGAAGTATAGCATAAAACAGGGGCGGCGGGCAATCTTTTTATTCGAATTGTGATAGTTTTCTGAAAATGTATTGACAGGGGAAAAAGCTGTATTATAATTACATATGTAAGGTCTGACCTTTATACCTATGAAGAAAAGGAGATATGAGATGGACGGAAAAGATATTGTTCAGGACAGTCGGGAATATGCTATAGAAGAAGCCATTCCCATGAGCGAAAGAAATTATGGATTTCTTGACATGATGTTTACTTGGTTGGGAGCGAATGCGCAGCCATCTGTTTGGTGGTTGGGCGGTGTGATTGCAGGCATGGGGATTTTCAGTGCCTTTGTAGTCAACATCTTAGGCACGGTCATCGGGGCATTGACTGTTGCGCTGGTCGGCTTTATTGGCTTTCGGATGGGAACGACAACGGCTGGTGTGATCCGGGTCCCGTTGGGAATCAATGGAAGCAAACTGCTGAGCATCTTAAATGCGGTCACCAATATTGGTTTCTGCGGATTTGCACATTACATGGGAGCGATCACCATCAGCTATCTGCTGAACATGAGCTTGGGAACACCAGTGGCCGGAGAACCAGGTAGCGAACCTGTCATGGCTATTGGCATCTTGGTGATTGGTACGCTGTCCATGATCTTTGTCTCTGTGGAAGGGTCTAAATCCATTAAAATCGTGGAACGGATCCTCAGCATCGGCCTAATCATTCTCAGCAGCTGGATGACCATCGTTGTTGTTCGTAGCTTTGATTTGACGGCGATTGCGAACTGGCGGCCTTCTGCTGAACAATTTGTTCCATTTGGCGTTGGCTTTGATATGATTTTCGCGGGAATGCTCGCATGGGTTCTCAGTTCCTGCGAATTTACCCGATATACGAAAACAAGAGCGGCAGCAACCGGCGCACCTGCAATCGGTCTTTCTATTGCCGGCATCTGGTTCATCGGCGTTGGAATATTGACGGTCATTGCCGTGGCGTCTAGCACAGGCGTGTATGATCCCAACCTGTCTGACCCGTCTACCACGGCGGCTTCTCTGGGACTTGGCTGGGTCGCACTGCTGGTTATCTTGTTTACAACAATCACATCCAACCTGGTTTGCATTTACACTGCTGCTTTCTCTGTTATGAATATTTCGAGAAATGTGAGGTTTATGCCGGCATCTCTTGTCAGCGGGATACTGACTTTGATCGTTGGCCTGATTCCGGTATTTGTGTTCTCCTTCTATGACTCCTTCATGATTTTCCTCGACTTCATCAGTGGCTCCTTTCCTCCCTTGATCGCAATTGTGATCTGTGATTATTATCTGGTGAGAAAAGGAGACTATCGCATGGAGTACATTGCCGAAAAGAACGGGCCATATTGGTACACCAACGGTGTGAACTGGATGACGGCCGTTTTGTGGGCGGCAGGCGTAATTTTCTACATCATTACAAAAAATGTGGGCGTGTTTTCTGAAACTACCGGCGCCGTTATACCAACATTTGTTTTGACAGGCGTTGTATACACACTGGTGGCAAAAAAGCGCTGGAATCATGGATGATCGGAGTGGAGAGTTTACATGGGTTTAAAAAATCAGACGTTGTTTTCTGTCGATACCCAAAAATGTATTGGGTGCGGTCTGTGCCAGAAAGTTTGTGCTGGAATGGTTTTGCACTTGAATGAGGCATGTGTTCCAGTAATGGATGATTTTGATGAATATGGTTGGGGCGGCTGCTGGCGATGCGAGCACTGCCTCGCGGTATGTCCAGTTGGTGCCATATCAATTTTTGGAAAGACAGCTGGGGATTGCCCAGCCCCACCGGATGCCGCTATTGCCGAACAGTTTGACAGACTGGTTGCGAATCGCCGGTCATGCCGCCGTTATAAAAAGAAAAACGTTGATCCTGCGCTTATTCGCAGCCTTGTATCGCAGCTCCAGAACGCGCCTACTGGCGGAAACGCCCAGATGGTGGAGTACACCATTGTGGATGACATGGAAGTGATGGATCACATTCGGAGAATTTGCCATGATAAAATGGAGGAACAGGCCAGGCAAGGTATTTACGGCTATAATATTGGAGCGGAAAAATATGCCATTATGGAAGCATCGGAAGAGCGGGACAGTATCCGCCCCGGCGATGGATTGTTCTGCAATGCTCCGCATATTTTCATTGCCCACGCCAAGCTTTGGGGCGATTGTTGGGATAAGGATCAGGGCATTGACTGTGATGTGACCAGCACATATTTTGAACTGCTCTGCACAGCCCACGGCCTCGGAGCTGGCATGATGACCTATACAATGGGAGTACTCCAGAATATGCCGGAGATTCTTCGGGCGCTCAAGATTCCGGAAGATCACTATGTAGGCGCAGTTGTAGGATTTGGGTACCCTGAGATTAACTATGCGCGCGGAGTTCTCAGGCAGAACAGAAACCCGGTCCATTACATTATGGCAGAGGATATCCCGGCAAAATTGTAGTCAGATAACATTTGTCAAGGGGAAATTTCTGAAATGAGACCCTTTCATAAATAATATAATATCCTCCCAGATTTGTA
>NZ_CANRKH010000087.1 GCF_947631165.1 uncultured Dysosmobacter sp.
TGGTTGCGCTTCCATTATAACACGTTTGGGTTATGCCTGCTTTTTTGGCTTTGTGCGGATTTGCTCATTTATAGTATTATGGGTACGTTGGTATGGATGACAAACCACGTCCCGGTTATGTGGATGTGGTGGAGGAACTGACGGAGAGATTCCCTCTTGCTGAGCCGCAAATCGTGGGGGAGGATCGGCAACGCGAATTTATATCCCTGTTCGGCGCCCTGCTGCGTATGCGAAATCTCCTGTCCTCCTTTGACGATTTCAAGGGGAATGAGCTGATTTCCGAGAGGGACTTCCAGGATTATCTCGGCCGGTATCAGGACCTGCGGGATGAATGGTATGAACGCCGCAAGCGTGGGGAGAGCACGGACATCATCGACGATATCGTTTTCGAGATTGAGCTTATCAAGCAGGTCGAGATCAATATCGACTACATTTTGATGCTCGTCAAGAAGTACCACGATACCCATTGCGAGGATATAGAAGTCCTTATTACCATCCGAAAGGCCATAGACGCCAGCCCTGAACTGCGCAGTAAAAAGGCTCTTATTGAGAATTTTATCTCCGGCATCAACGATGTCGATGATGTGATGACCGAATGGAACAGCTATGTTGCCGAAGAACGGGAACGGGAGCTTGTACAGATTATCAGCGATGAGAAACTGCGCGAGCCTGAAACCCGGAAGTTTTTGGAGAATGCTTTCCGTGACGGCAAGATTAAAACAACTGGTACAGACATCGACCGTTTGATGCCTCCGATGCCCCGCTTTGGCAGCGGAGGAGCGAGAACCAAGAAAAAGCAGACGGTGATTGACAAGCTGAAGGCTTTCTTTGAGCGATTCTTTGGAATTGGGGGATATTCATTTTCAGAAGTTTCAGCATGTAACGTGGAAAAAGAGTAAACTTGCATGTTCCCCCTATCAACAGTGAAAAAAGCACCGTCGATAGGGGGATAATTATTTAGCAAAGAAATCTGTCATCACCTATTTTAGCCACCGGATGAAAATCCGGCCCGAGATTACCCTCTCTCCAATGTTTCCGGCAAAGCCCAATATACTGGTCATTGGCGCCGATGACCACCTGCGCGCCCTCTTTCAGCACAACGCTGTTCTCATCGAACCGTGCGTTGAAGGTTGCCTTCTTGCCGCACCAGCATATGGTCTTAACCTCCTCGATTTTGTCGGCCATCGCCAGGAGCTCGTAGTTCCCCGGGAACAGTTCCCCTTTGAAGTCCGACCGCAAGCCGTAGCAGATGACGGGGATATTGCAGTCATCCACGAGATGAACAAGGTACTGCACTTCTTCCCGTGCCAGGAACTGCGCCTCATCCACGATAATGCAGTTGTAGGTCTGGAGCTCTGCATCATCCATTGCCTGCATCTCGTGGAAGTACACGCAGGGGTAGGTGAGGCCTATGCGGGATCGCACCATGTGATCTCCGTCTCTGGTATCCAGCTGAGGTTTAGCCAAGAGCACCCTCTGACCCCGCTCCTCATAATTAAACCGTGCCATCAGCGCATTCGCGGTCTTGCTGGAGCCCATTGCTCCGTATTTGAAATACAACTGTGCCATATGTTATCCTCCTCGCAGGTAAAATCTCAAAAACCGTCTCCCATAATACTCCGCGAAAAGTGCTGTTGTCAAGCTCAGTATTTTTATGTTGTCCCTAAGGACAACGCGCATCCAGCAGCAATCATTGACATCTCGCCAAAAAACTCGTATAATATCCCTGGAAACAATGTTTTCCGGAAGGAGATGACCACGTTGCAAATCATAAAGTCCGAATATATGCTGTGTCCCTGCTGCGTGGAAGAGCACGTCGTGTATACAGTCATCGCGCAGCAGTTTAATATTTTTCAGGGTGTTCCTGTTGAGTACCAGGCTGAGTGCCAATACTGCGAAAACGCGGATGAATACTACGCGGAGGGTGAACAAATCACCTCAAATTTCACCGCCATGAAGAAAGTGTACCAGAAGAAGGTACAGGAGGCCCAATCATGCCAGTAAGCTACAACAAGCTCTGGAAACTTCTGATTGACAAGGATATGTCCAAAACAGAGCTGACTCACAAGGCCGGTCTGACCACCAACGTAATGGCAAGGTTAGGCCGGAACGAAGACGTTCGACTCCTGTCTCTCGAAAAAATATGCGCCGTACTCGACTGCACGCTCAATGACATTGTGGAGATCGTTCCGGAATCCCAGAGACAAAGCCTTCAACGATTAAGTTTCACAAGCACCGTACACAACTCAAATGAATATCTATTTCGTTCTGCCCCCGGCTCATCCAGCCGGGGGTATTGTTGTCATTAAAGACGTGAGCCTTCAGCAGGGTAGGGGGTACTGCTTAGAAAAATCCATTGGAGCGAGTACGATTTTCCTTGTAATTCTCTGTCTTGAGAATTATAATGATCTCATGGCCAAGGGCATACTGGAATGGTCGTGACAGCGGTTCAAGTTCCAATGCACAGAGAGTATTTAGGTTCAGCGCAGAGAAGAACAAACACAACCTCTTCCCATACGCATTTCATTACAGCAGGTTGCGGTTACTGTTTTCGCGGTGTTGGGCTCTGTGCCTGGCACCGTTCTTTTACGCTTTTTCCACCAAAAAACAATGGGAGGTCCACTATGAAAAAAATTTTGGTTTTCGTACTTACATTTGTCTTAGTCCTGAACTTAGCGGTCCCAATGCTGGCCGATGGGGAAGACGCTGCTGATGCTGCTGACACGCTCCATGATTTGGGCTTATTTCTCGGTTCAGGTACTGCGGATGACGGCACGCCCATCTTCAATTTGGACCAGCAGGCCACGCGAATTGAGGCTCTTGTCATGCTGATCCGTCTGCTTGGACGTGAAAAAGAAGCGCTTAGCTGTAATTACGAACATCCATTCACGGATGTTCCTGAATGGGCCAACGGCTATGTTGCTCTGGCGAATCACGATCATATTGCGAACGGTAAGCCTGACAATAAGTTTGCTCCTAACGACAATATCACCCCCAAAGAGTTCCTGACTTTTGTTCTCCGCGCCCTGGGCTATTCCGACAATGCCGAAGGGGAAGTGGACTTTACCTTCCAGGATTCCGAGGATTTTGCTGTCGAGGTAGGACTCGTTCCGGAGGCCAGTGATACAGATATCGTTCTCCGCGGCGACCTGGCGGAAATATCTCTTACGGCTTTATCCCTGGAGACAAAAGGCACGGATACGACACTCATCCAGTCTTTGGTCGGTTCCGGTGCTGTTGCCTTAGATCCTGCTCGTGATGCGGGGTTTACGGTGGAGCCACCCAAGGATGGAGAGATAGTTTCGATTGCGTATGACAATGACGGGCAGTCTGTGCTGGCGTCTGATTTTTTGAAAGCTTTCCCCAATTCTTTTGCGATAGGCCGAACAAGCGATTTTATCGACAGGGTAGAATGGATCGCATCTAATACCGGACACACAAAGGAAGAAATCGAAATAATTACTATTGCAGAGAAATCTTATTTTAGGCAATTTATCTATGGGGAAAAAGCAAACAAATCAATTTATATTAATGTCGAACCTGAAAATTCACCCGATGATTATTATTATTCGCCCTATTATGTATTCGATGATAATTTGAATGTTATTGCCATGTTCAATCCGGACAATCCCTCGTATACGGATGACACGATTAATTTTGTTCGAAAATTTATCGATTGTTCGGAACTTTTTGAGGAAGTAAAAGCAACAACATCATCCCAGATGGCATCAAGAGACCAATACGTTGTTATGGTTGATGTAAATGATCCTCAGGGTGATGGTTGGGATGATGGCGGCGGCATGGCGTATACATACCCGGTTTATCTGGATGGGGAGCCTATGTCTTTGGATTATTATGTTGTATGTGATCTTATAAGAAAGGATGCGGAAGGATGGTCTGAGGATGAGATATACAGTAAACTTTATGATTTTGAATGGGATGTAGTGTATAGTCCTGAAATTTATAGGTACGCCGATAATCCTGACGTAATACTGGACCGTTATTTCGGTGAACTAAATGATTCAACTTATAAAAAATCCGGCAAGACATATTACGGTTTATACTGTTACGAGCATTTGTTCGATCAGTCCGATGAATATGTGTGTCTAGTCGCGGTATATGACGAGCCTTACCACATGGTCGGCTACACTTTAATCTAAACTGTCTATTTTATATACGGTTTCCCCCGGCTGCTTTCCTCACGGAATACAGCCGGGGGTATTTTTGCCTCCATAGACGCCCACGTTCCGCAGGAGAGCTTTTCTGAGTCAGGGCAGGGGAGAGAGCGCCGGTTCGCCAGAGGAAGTGTGTAAACAAGCTCTACGGGCAGCGTGGCGCACTGCGGTGTGCAGTCGGCTCAACTGTCTGACCTACGGTGAAGGTGTAGGATTAACGCGGTCAGGTTGTGGGCGCGAGCAGGAAAGGGAGTGGTTATGAGGCGTCGTATGCACTAAAGTGCTCCCCTTGTCAAGGACAATTTTGATTTGGTGAGGGTTAAAACTGGACAATCTGTGATATACTCTCCCTGCTCGGACGGAGGATACGGCAACGCTGAGGAGCGACCGGAGCACCGATCCGAGCCACGGGAGGGCGGCACAGAAGTGTCGCTCTTTTTCTAGTGCGCCCGGCATGGGCGAAATCTAACGGGTGAAAGACCCGAGTGCGCCCGGTGGCGGGAAGCGCACAGCTGAA
>NZ_CANRKH010000088.1 GCF_947631165.1 uncultured Dysosmobacter sp.
CTCAACTTTAACCGATGAGGCTTTATCCTTCATCCTTTTTTATTCAACTGTCTAATATGTATTGTAATCCTACATAAAGAAAAAGGGGGAAGGGCGGCGCCGCCTTGACTTTCCTGAAGGAATCTGTATAATATTTTCTGGAAGTTGACCCCACAGTGGTATTTTTTTGAGGGAGGCAAATCCTTATGTTGACATATTCCATGCAAATCGCGGGCCTGGAGCGGGAACTGCCCATCTGCAAAGTTACCGACGATCTGTACATCGGCGCGTTCATCTGCTTTGGCGACGCGGAACTGACCGTGGCCTGCGCCCGGGAGCTTTTGAAGCTGGTTCCCGAGGACAGCTATGACTATCTCTTCACCGCTGAGGCCAAGAGCATTCCCCTGATCCATGAGATGGCCCGCCAGTCCGGGGCGCAGAAGTGCTTTATCGCCAGAAAGGGTCCTAAGGCCTATATGCCGGACCCCATCCATGTGGAGGACCACTCCATCACCACCGCAGGGACCCAGAAGCTGTATCTGGGCCGGGACGATGCGGACCTGATCCGGGGCAGGCGTATTTTGCTGATGGACGACGTGATCTCCACCGGCGGGTCTCTCCACGCTATGGAGGAGCTGGTGAAGCTGGCGGGCGGCACGGTCACCGGCCGGGTCGCGGTACTGGCGGAGGGCGATGCGGCGGCACGGCCGGACATCAGATTCCTGGCCCCCCTGCCCCTGTTCAACGCGGATGGCACGGTGAAGGGATAAGTCTATCAAATGGCGCGCGGTCGGCAGACGGCGCGCCGTTTTCCTGTATGAAGATCGAGGTGTGTATGGAAAAACGTACTGTGTATTGGCTGCCGCGGATCGGACCGCTGGCGGTGCTGTCGGCGTTGTCCATGGCCTGCTCCGGCGTCCTCCGGGTCGTGTGGGCCTGCGGGGAGGCGGGGCTGACCGGGGGATTTTTTTGGACCCAGATCGTGCTGCCCCTGCTGGCCAATGTGACGTTCATCATCATTCTGTTCCGGGACGGACGGGACCGGCTGTACCGCTCCGCCATCCCTGTGTGGCTGGGCTGCGTGTTCTTTGCGTTGAAGGCACTGACGTTCCCATCCCTGGTCCACACGGTGCTGTGCCTGTGTCTGTATGCCATGGTGGCGGCGCTGTACACCGCCACTGTGATGGGCCGGGTCCCGACCCAAAAGCTGCTGTGGCCCCTGTTCGGCCTGCCCATGCTGTATCATATCTTCGTGGAGGACGTCCAGAAGCTGGGCTGGCCTCTCCACGATTGGCTACCGGAGCTCAGCGTGCTGTGCTGCATGGCGGCGCTGCTGTGTGTTTCCCTGGCCATGAAAAAGCGGCCGGTGGCGGAAGGGGAGCCTGTGCGCCGCTTCGGCGACCGGAACGACGGCCGCCGCCTGCGGAGCCTGTCGCCCATCTTCGCCGTGTCGCCCTATATCATGAAGACCCGCAACACCTCTCAGAACTTCATCGAGGACCACATCGAGGTCACGGAGATGGAGCGCTATATCGTGGAAAAGCGGAGGAGCGGCATGAAGAGCTTCGGCGTGCTGCATGTGCTGCTGGCGGCCTACGTCCGGGTCTGCGCCCGGTATCCGGGGCTGAACCGCTTCATCGCGGGACAGAAGATCTTTACCCGGGACCGGGAGATCGAGGTCAACATGACCATCAAGAAGGAGATGTCCACGGATTCGCCGGACACCGTCATCAAGGTGGCCTTTGACCCCGCCGACACGGCGGATGTGGTCTATGAGCGCTTCAACGCCAAGGTGCGGGAGGTCAAGGACGCGCCGGCGGACACCGGTTTCGACAAGCTGGCGGGGGCCTTCAACCTGATCCCCGGCCTGCTGCTGAAATTCTTCGTGTTCCTGCTCCAGGTCATGGACTACTTCGGCCTGCTGCCCCGGTTTTTGACCAAGCTGTCGCCCTTCCACGGCTCCCTTTATATCACCTCCATGGCCTCTCTGGGCATCCCGCCCATTTACCACCATCTGTATGACTTCGGCAATGTGCCGGTGTTCTGCTCCTTCGGCAAGAAGCGGCGGGTCTACGAGGCCAAGCGGGACGGCACGGTGGTGCTGCGGAAGTATATCGACTGCAACTTCGTCACCGACGAGCGCATCGTGGACGGCTTTTACTATGCCTCTGCCGTGCGGTATCTCCACAATCTGCTCAGCGACCCCTGGCAGCTGGACCAGCCGCCGGAGGAGATCCTGCGGGACCAGGCGTGAATACAAACAGGAAGCGGCAGCGCCGCTTCCTGTTTCCCTTTGGATGTGCAGAACATTTGATTATAACATATATACAAGAGCTGCGACCCCGAAACAAATAACAAAAGTGCCGCATATTCGGCAGACTGCCAAAAACAGGTTTGTGGGCTCTCCGTTTTTGACAGAAAGAACATGCTGAAATTCCCATACTCTTTCTGGCCGCCAGGCCATCATCATACCGGCGGCAATGCAAAAAATGCTTAATAAAATCGTCATATCGCGTCCCCTCCATTTAAAATACCATTGCTAAAGCAACGTGATTCCCTCGATGCCAAATGTTTTGAGTTGTTCAACGGCATCCTCATAAAATGGCAGCTTCATTTCCGTCACATCGATTCTGCAAATCGTATCGTCAAAAAACATGTTAGGAATTTCAATGATATTCAGTTCGCAATTCATGCCGTATTGACGAGCCAGCTTGATATACGCAATAGAGCGTATGTCAATAAAGGTTGAGTATCCGCCAGGCCATTTTCGATAGTTCTTAATATGCTGTACCAATGATTTGTATAAAGCGTTGTCGTCTTTGCAAAGAATTGACTGGATGATCGAACGCTCTGTCTCACTGATCCACAGTTGATCGGGATTGCTGCAATCAAATTCAGTTCCTGTTTTCGAAAGCAGTGAACGAGTTTTCTCAAAATCACCTTCAAAAAGGGATATGTACAAATGGTTTATATGTTTCATATATGGCGGAATTGGTTGATTAACTGCATAAAGCTGTAAGATGGAACATGCGAAATCCTTCACTGCATGTTCCATTTCTGTAATATCTAAATTCTGCTGTTGTTTGGAGATCTTTTCACCCACAGCATGATCAAACAGATATGCAAAAATCCCTGCCAGACCAGATAAATAACAGTAGGTTACACATTGAATATCGTCTGGGTTTTTAAGATATAGATTTCCCGCAATCATATGATATTCGAGATGGAGATTCGAATAAATTCTGCGGTAATCCCTTTGGGCACTTTCTTTTCGCTCATTCCGCGCGAGCAGTGCCATCATATTGTAATAAGCGGATATTTTACCGTCCTGCTTTTTCCAAACCTTTGCCTTATTCCTGAGTTCCTTCTCCCATTTGGGAGGCTGATAGACCAATCCTTACACCGTGGAGTGATCGCTCCTCAAATCGTGATTTCTATGGCATCCAGAAAACTGCCGTGCTTTACATGAGTGAAAAGTCCCCTTGCTCAGTGGTCCTTCTTATAGGTGAGATAGCCCTCCAGGATCAAAGACGCCGCCACGGCGTCCACCACCTTTTTCCGTTTCTTGGCGTTTTTGCCGCTGTTGAAGAGGATCTGATGGGCGTCGATGGTGGTGCGGCGCTCGTCCCACAAAACGACGGGCAGGGAGGCGGCCTCCTCCAGCAGGGCTTTCATGGCCTGGGCCTTTTCCGACCGGGGACCCCGGGTGCCGTCCATGTTGATAGGGTGGCCCAGCACCAGCTCCTCCACGCTGTGCTCCCGTGCCAGAGCGGCCACCCGCTCCGCCACTGCCTCCGGGCGGCGGGCGTCGATGACAGTGGTGAATCCGGCCAGAAAGCCGGTGGGGTCCGAGATGGCGATGCCGGTGTGAGCGTCGCCGTAGTCAATAGCCATGATACGCATCGTGTTCCCTCCCTTTTGCCGTTTTGGACATCATAACATATCCGCAGGAACGGTGCAAGACCGTGTGGTGCCGCTCAGGATCAGCCTTTCTGAAAATTTCTGGGATTTTTTGCGGAAAAACAGTTGACCGGCGGTTTGACCTGTGGTACAATCTCTCTTACCTGTGAAAAAGGGCTTTGTTGTCGTGCGCGTTTTTCGCTTTTCAGCCACGCCGGGAAAGCCGCTTTCCATCAACAGGGAGGCAGTCGGTATCCTCCGGCGTTTGCCGGACATGATACCAATAATAAGGAGGTGCCGTTAAATGCGCGTGAAAGTCACTTTGAGATGCAACGAGTGCAAGCAGAGAAACTACAATACGATGAAGAACAAGAAGAACACCCCGGACAA
>NZ_CANRKH010000089.1 GCF_947631165.1 uncultured Dysosmobacter sp.
TCCGCGGCTGATGATTTAAGTTTATCGGAAATCCCGCACATTTCAGAGGGACTGGCAGGGCCGGTCCGCTCTGAAAAACCGACCCTTTGAGTACCGCCTATATCTAAGCATAACACAAGTCCGACTGCTTTTTTATGGTGCAGTAGGCCGGGTTCCTTGGTCAAAACCCGGACAATTTGCCCGGGTAACCTGTGTCGATGATGTCATCCTGCGGCACATTTGGAGCGAATATAGTCTGCCATCAGATCCTCCAATGTAACGTCTGTTTCGGAAAACGTGAGCTTCACAACGTATTTCCCATGCCGGAACAGATACGGATTCTTGATTTGGCGGATGAAGTCGCGTATCCGTTCTTCCTTCGGGAGCGAGGTATCGACCTTCACATCCCGAATGTCCACCAGGGCGTCTCTGTCAATGTTCTCATAATCCATGCGCATCCTCCTGTTCCTATGGATTCAACGGGTCAGGTCATGTGATATTCGACGCCGACTGAAAGTGTTGCTGAGACAAAGCCCCTGCAACGGTTCACACCCTACATGGGCAAGATACGTAAGTCCAGCACCGGAGGCATCTACCAGATCAACGACCACCTCTACGAAGGCCGCTACACCCCCACAAACGCCCATGGAAAGCGTGAGGTGCATACGGTGTACGCCAAAACAAGGGAGGAATGTGGGCGGCTCCTGAACGAGATGATCCCATCGGTGCGCCAGGATACAGTCAGAAAAGGCGGCCGCGGAGAGCAAAACTTACCCAGCCTAATCTAAAAAAGCGAAAACCCAAGGGCCGGACCCCATCAGGGAATCCGACCCGTTTCGGCGATATGGTCTTTCATGTGGTCAGCAGGCGATTTTACCAGCCAAGACAGTAAAATCCAACACAACTGCCGCTTACTGTCGCAAAGGGTTTCAAAACCTGCAAACGTCACGGAGCAGAAATGCGTATATGCTCACGAACTGCAATCGCAATAAAAATCCGGGCATTTCCAAGCCATTTCAGACCTTTTCCCTCCAAAATCAGCAGCTCGTTCATGCTATCCATTCCACTGTTTCCACCCCCAACTTTCCGCCAGTGGGTCAGGTTGTGGGTCAGGAAACTCTCCGGGCGGAACATAGCCTGGTCAATTCGGGTAGGCACCCAAAATGGCTTGTAATGGAACAGCGCCGGGCAGTTAAAGTATATTTGAACTGTGAAACACTAAAAAGAAATAGTTTAGGGATAAATTAAAACAGGACTGTTTCTATACAAATCTCCTAAAAGGTTAAAAGCTACACGGCAAAGCAGCAAAGCAAACATACATACTTACTCTTTCGGAGATGTCACTGTGATTCCCATGTGGAAGATGATTAAGATTAACATCCCATAATGGTATTACTATGGAATCGAGGCGAAAAATCATGACAGAGTCCCAATATATAGCCAAACAGGGTCAGTACTTAACGTCAAATCTGTCAACATCTTGTTGATACGACCTGTTTCTTTCCGAACAGGCTTATAAACAGGACCTTCTTTTCCTCTGTGCTGGGTAATAAGTCCCTCATCTTGTAGTTTGCGAAGAATCTTTTCGCCTAAAGGTTTATTGGCAGAATCTCCCATTCCGCGAAGCAACGCGGATTCTTTTCTTCCCGCCCCGGGCTGGAAGAATATTTTACGGAGCATTTCCACAAACAGCTTTTGTGCTTCAGAAAGGTGGGCTCTTTTAATCAGGGTAGTCGTTGCAAGTTGCTCATATTCGGATACCTCACATTCCACGAATTGTACGGGGATGCCACTTCTGGAAGCAATTCCGTATATCTTGGAAATAAGGCATCTATTGAGTTTGACACTACTATCCAATATGGCATTTGTAAGGTCGATATTTTCTATAATTGAGTCAGAAATTTCTAGATTTCTGATTTCTTTTCCCTCAAAAGACAAGCAGGAGAAATAGCCTCCATTAATATAAATACCCTTAAAATCAAAACTGCTTTTATCTATCAGACATAAGGCAGAGACAATATCTGCTGCCAATACTTTGTTTGCGCTCAATGCAGTTTTTTTTGCGGTGGCAAAAAATATATCTTTGCGCTTGGTGTCCATCATGATATACTCGGCGAGAATGCTCAACCCGGTTTGATCCAATGGATACTTCCAATCTGCGGAAAGTATCTTTTCGTCCCAAGAGTTGGACATCTCGATAATACTCTCCGCTCTTAAACCATTTAAAATAAAGCTGTCCAAAAATTGCCTGTCAGGGGAATCGGCATTGATTCGCCCCAATGAAGGGAGACGTTGAAGCATAATTGCTGTCTCGTCGCTGGGACTTACCCCCACAGCGTTTACAAATGCGTTTGATAAATCGTTTTGAGTGATTGGCCCGGTATTTTCACTACTTTCACGCGTTTGATTAGCGAGATTTAAAAGGACTCTTTTTATTGCCTCTCTATTAAGCGCAGGATAAATCTTTGCCTCACGTTCACAAAGCATTTCTAAAAAATTATTCCAAAAACTGTAAATATTATTAAATACTTTTTTATAGAAAAGATATCGCCGCATTTCAAAAGAAGCTGAATGACTAGCGGCCGCTTCGGGAACCACAATGGTAACTCACCCAGCGTCTCACTCCCAATTCCCTCAGGAATATTATTCCGAATAAAGTCAAGCAATTCCGAATCGGTGAACTCCTGCTGACATTCAAGGATAACTGTTTGTTCGGGAGAAAGTCCCAAGCTGCTCATCATTTCGCTATCAGAGTTGAAGTAGTATTCCCGCCCGGTAATCAGGATTCCTCCCTGAACATGCTGAATAAGATCTTTCAGACCTGCCATGGAAAGCTCGCGTATATGTTGCATCTTCCGAGCATCACTGCTCCAGGCTTGTGTACCTATTTCGTCAAATCCGTCCAACAAATATATGTTTCTAGGGGCTTCGTAAATTTTCATAAAGTTATGCTCAACTATCCCCAAATCGCAAAAATGTCGGGAGAGAATTTCGCTGGTACGTTTAGCGCCCCAATGATCACGCAGATTAATGGCAATAGTATGAAAGTTTTCAGCGGGATTGGCTGTCAGCTTATCAAAAACTTGCTTGACACACCGGCTTTTTCCAAGGCCAAAATCCCCTTTGAGGACTATATGCTTTCCTCTCTTTAAGTTATCAATGATGTCAGCAACCGTGAACTGGTTTCCTGAATCCTTTTGTATGTATGAAACATTAACATAAATGTTGTTTTCCGGTTCACCCGTCTCAATGTTGATGAGACTTCCAAACGGTTTTTGTTTGCGGATAAAGACATAATTACTGTAATTAAAAAAATCGTCTCGAAACTCTTTTACGGACATAACAGTTACTTTCTGAGCTTTACCCGTATCCCTCATGGCGTCTGTGGGGGTTTCCTGCATGACAATATAACATTTGCAATAGATATTATCCGCAATAAGATGATTCCTAAGCGAGATAAGTTTTGCTACATCCTCACGGATTTTGACAAGATTATGCTCCTGAGTAATTTCGACAGCCACCCAGCTGTCAGTATCGACCTCCAGAATACAGTCGCAACGAACTCCAGCGATTGTCCTCTGCGTCGCCGTACACCCCCAACGGTAGCTAGCGATTTCTCGAACATTTTTCTCAAATTCTTTCCATGTCATAATGTTTTTTCCTTCTTTCTCTGCTTCAGTGCCTTGAATTATATAGAAACTATAAATGAGCAAATTCAAAAACTGCCCACCACCCCCCGACATCGGCGCAATCCCTCGGAAAAAGTACG
>NZ_CANRKH010000090.1 GCF_947631165.1 uncultured Dysosmobacter sp.
GTGGGTGTAGCTCAGTTGGTTAGAGCACCGGATTGTGGTTCCGGGTGTCGTGGGTTCGAGTCCCATCTCCCACCCCAGACAAAACAGGGATCGGGGCAATCCCGGTTCCTGTTTTCTTTCCGCATTGGGGCGTCGCCAAGTGGTAAGGCAAGGGACTTTGACTCCCTCATCCGCTGGTTCGAGTCCAGCCGTCCCAGCCAGCCATTCTGCCGCCAGCGGCGTTGAAATATATCATAAATCATGATCCGGTAGCTCAGTCGGCAGAGCAACTGCCTTTTAAGCAGTGGGTCCGGGGTTCGAATCCCCGCCGGGTCACCACGTCGGAGCAAAGTCCGCTCCACTCATAATCCCCACTCTTATGGGTGGGGATTTCTCGTACCGCTCTCTTGCTCCTCCTTTTCAAACCACAGCCGCTTCGCTGGGTTGTGGTTTGATTATAGGAGTAAGCCTGGAGATTGTTTCCTCGACCTTGCCAGCAAAAAACGACAGGCTTTGTCCTGTTGTTTTTTTGTTGGCGTTCTCCTAGTTTGCCAAAGGCAAACTGAGCCGCCGTGGAGGTGTGAGGTCTGACGCGTCTGCCCCGGCGATCAGCTGCTAAAAAGCGCAGGGCTGTTCTCTCTAAAAAAACGAGTCCGCCCCGGTTTCTCTCCGAAACGGCCCCGCTTTCACTTTTACACAAGAAATCCCAGGTGCTCCAACAGGATCTTGGAACCAAGCAGGATCAAAATGATGCCGCCGCACAGCTCCGCCCGCTTTTTATACCGGGCGCCGAAGAAGTTGCCCACGGCCACGCCCGCCAGGGAGATGCAGAAGGTAGTGCAGCCAATGACCGTGATGGCAGGCAGGATAGGGACCTCCAGCAGGGCAAACATCACGCCCATAGCCAGCGCGTCGATACTGGTGGCCACCGCCATCATCAGCAGCTTCCGGATATCCAAATCCACGGCGACAGCGCAGACTGCCGCCTCTTCCTCCGAAGACAGCGCCTCACGCACCATGTTTCCGCCGATAAATGCCAGCAGCACAAAGGCGACCCAATGGTCAAAGGACTGTATGTATCCGGCAAACTGGGAGCCAAGCAGCCATCCTGCAAAGGGCATCAGCGCCTGAAAGCCGCCGAAAAACAAAGCGATGATCCCCGCGTGGCGCCAGTTGAGCTTCGGCATACACAGCCCCTGGCAAATGGCCACCGCGAACGCATCCATTGACAGCCCCACGCCAGTCAAAAACAGTTCAAAAAGTCCCATGCTCCATCTCCACTCTCAAAGGATCACCGGCACCTGCCGCCGGATGTCCAGGCTGTCCGGCGCCACCGCGCAGTCATAGGCCAGAACGTGCACGCCATGGACCGCCGCCTCCCGCAGCGCCGCACCGAAGGCCGGATGGGTCACGTCGTTGGGCGCCACGCTGTTGATATTTTCCATTTGTACCACAAAGAACAGCGTCGCGTCAAGTCCCGTTTCCACCGCCCGCTGCAATTCATGGATGTGCTTCACACCCCGTTCTGTAGGGGCGTCTGGAAACCGAGCGGCGCCGTTCTCCTCCAGTGTGACCCCTTTGACCTCCACCAGATGAAGGCCGCGGGCCGTCTCCAGGCAAAAATCCAGCCGGGACTCGCCATAGACATATTCGCTCCGCACCGCCGTCACGTCCGGCCGAAAACCTCCAGAGGCCGCCCATTCCGCAAATACCTTGTTTGGAGCCTGGGCATCCATATTGATGAGCCTGCTGCCCTTCTCCACCGCGATCAGGTCAAAGGCTGTTTTGCGGGCGGGATTCCTCCCCCGCTCTAAATAGACCGTCGCGCCGGGGACCAGCAGCTCCCGGCACCGGCCCGTGTTCTTCACATGGACCACTTGAAGGCCCTCCGCCGTCTCCACATGGGCGATAAAACGGTTTGGCCGCGCAATGAAGCGCCCCTTTGTCACAGCATGGTATCGCATAAATGGTCCTTCCCTATTATAGTCAGTGTATGGTTATCATATAGGCAATTATAGGCAATCGGCTCCCAAAAATAAAGCTATTTTCAGGCAGCTTTATCCCGCTGCTTGCGTGTGAAACACGCAGTGATTGACTATGAGATCCAAATGATGGCCGCAAACTGCGGCCTGTCACAGCACCCGCGCTGTGACGCTTGGAAAGTGGTTTTGCCGCTTTTCAAGTTATTTGATTATAGCACAGGCCCTCTTGTTGATAAAGCCTATATAATCGTTTTCGTTCTAATTTTTTTCAGTATAATATGTGGAAAATGACCAAAGAAATTTTGACAACACGGATTGTTTTTCTTCCTTAAAATTGATACAATGTATTTAAATTTCGATTTGGGAGGGAATGTATGAACGACTATTCCAGCGTGTTTGTTTGTCTGATGGGCATGGGCACCGTGTTTTTCGGACTGATCTGCCTCATTGTCCTGACGACGATCATGGGCCGCCTCTGCGGACTTGGTAAAAAAACCGCTCCTGCGGCGCCGGCAGTCCCCGTCCCCGCGGCCGCTCCGGCGGTGGATCAGCAGGAGTTGGTCGCCGCTGTCGCCGCTGCTCTTGCGGAGGAACTGGGTACAGACATTACCGGCATCCGCATCCTGTCTATGAAAAAGCTGTAATTGAGAAAGGAAACAACGACCATGAAAAAGTACAGAGTAACCGTTAACGGCACCGCTTATGAGATCGAGCTGGAAGATCTGACCGGCGCGGCCCCTGCCGCCGCAGCGCCCACCGCTCCCGCTCCTGCCCCCGCTCCCGCGGCGGCCGCTCCGGCCGGCGGCGAGCAGGTGTCCGCTCCCATGCCCGGCACTATCCTGGCCGTCAACGTGGCCCAGGGACAGGCTGTGAAGAAGGGCGACGTGCTGATGATCCTGGAGGCCATGAAGATGGAAAACGAGATCATGTGCCCCTGCGACGGCACCGTCGTCTCCGTGAACACCTCCAAGGGCGCCGCAGTGGAATCCGGAACCCTGCTGTGCGTCATCCAGTAATGGAGGGCGTACGATGGAAGCTATCCTGAATTTTGTCAACGATACAGGCTTTACCCTGCTTTTGCAGGACGGCGGGTGGAAAAACCTCATCATGCTCTGTATCGCCTGTTTCCTGCTGTATCTCGGTATCGGCAAGAAGTTTGAGCCGCTGCTGATGGTCACCATCGCCTTTGGCATGCTGATGACCAATCTGCCCGGCGCCAATATGTTCCACGAGATCTTCTTCGCCGGCGGCCATGTCCACTGGGATCTGATCGGCGGCGGTCCCATCACCGCCCAATTCCTGTCGGAGATGAACACGCTGGGCGTGTCCCAGGACGTGCTGGCTCCCTATGTGGAGCAATTGATGGCCACGGCCCAGACCGCCTTCTCTCCGGAAGTGATCGAGACCATGATCACGGACCTGACCACTTCCGCCGAAGGCGCTATGAGCGTTTTTGAGGCGCAGCTCCAGGCGCTGCTCCAGGCGGAGCAGGCCGCTGCCTATTACGGCATGACCCTCTCCAATGTCACCGTCAGTGCCGGCCTCATCGACATCCTGTATCTGGGCGTGAAGCTGGGCATCTATCCCTGCCTGATCTTCATGGGCGTGGGCGCCAT
>NZ_CANRKH010000091.1 GCF_947631165.1 uncultured Dysosmobacter sp.
GATTGAACCGCCGTGTACGGAACCGTACGCACGGTGGTGTGGGAGGTCGGCCCCGTGTGGGGCCTCCTACCCGATTGAAAAGGATGAAAATCATAGCTCATGTATTGATATTACAAATCATATGCAAAACTCCTTGCATTTTTCAAATAACCATAGTAAACTGATACTAACGAATCAGTTCCAAAGAGGGGGGTAGTTTATGCTGATTAGACAGTCAGACAAAACAAATATCAGCTTTGGTAACTTTTCCGATCCTGGCACACTTTCAAAGTCAGATATTTACAGTAAGGAACTCAAGAAGAAGTATTTCAACACTGCCAGCTTTCAGTATATCGTGGATAATATCGCTGAGATGTTTGGCTATGCGAGCGGGACTGTCACTGCCAGTGTGGTGGAAAATGACATACAGGCCGTTTGGAGCGACATGAATTCCAATGGCAAGGTCGACGAGGGCGAGATCTCCCTTCGATTTACCATGAATGCCGCCATGTGTATGTATGCCAGATCCTCTGTCTATGGCCGTAATTTCATGTACCTCTCCGCCCTCAAATACGGCAGAGACGTGGTTTTCGGAATTGCCGCGCATGAAATCGGCCACCTGATTGTCAGTAACTCTTTGGACGCTTTGTCCTATCAACCTGTAAACGGAAAGCCGGCGCTGGTGATCACTGCTCGAGCTAACTGTTTCTGGGATGAACTTTGCGCCGATTATCTGGCCGGCGCGGTCATGGCAAAGACCGTTCCGCCGCTTAACAGGGAGTGCCTGAAGAGGGCTCTGGTGGGCACAGCGGGAGGGTCTTCCCATCCTGATGGCTTCTGGCGCACCTATGCTATCGAGATGGGCTATCTCTGGGGGGCCAATAACCCACAAAACGTTACCTCCAGTGTTTTACTTGACGCCAATGGCAAACGGCAGCTCCTGCAGAGCTTTTTTACGGCATACTATAATGGCGTCTATGCCCGCCTCAGCGCTGCGGAACGCGCTGGAAAGACTGCCCTGCCAAATTACCTGACTGAGAGCTGCAACTATCTCATAGGGTACTGCTAAAGTAAATCAGGAACGCAAAGGGCATAGGCAAGAGGAAAACATAAGAACGGAGGAGACAGATAATGAGTACACTTGAGGATCTTTCCAAGGAAGCTGCCAGCCTGAGCAGCTTGATCAACGAGGCGAACAGCGCGCTTAATGTGCCGGTGTCAAATCTGACGCAGAGTTTTGTTGAAAGCATAACCGACAGCAATAAAGCGTACTTGTATTACTCCAAACTGAGCGAGTGTATCCGAGGCGGAAATATAAAAAACATCGTTGTAGGTGGTGCAATTCTGGGCGCCGCCTTTTTGGGCGCCGCGGGGATCGATTTTACACGTAATACGATTTCCAAGACTCGGGCCAGAAACGCAATCGCCGGATACTATCAGGAGCTTGCCGTCAAGAACGGTTTGATCATTCAAGAGTATCAAAAATTACTGAAGGAACTGCACACGAACACCAACCTGCTTCAATCCGAAAGGGATGAGCTGCAGGCAAAATGTGACAGACTTGAAAGCCTGTGCACCAGGATCACCGAAGTACTCCAGAAGCAAAGGTATTGATGCCTGCGGAGAGGTATCGCCATGAATTATTTTGATGATTTGTTTAATGTCAACGCATACCTCCGCTTGAAGATGCGGGAAAGCCTTTCTGAAACGCAGGCGGTCATTGCGCAGCAAATCGAGTTGGATAGAGATTTCAATGCCATGAACAGCAAAATCGACGCCAACTTAAAGAGTATGCTCAAGGCCGCTGAGGAACTTGGGATCAAAACCGACGACATCATGTCGGCGCCTGTAAAACGCTCCAAGCCCCTGCCCGATTCCTGCGCCGAACTGCTTGTATCGATTCCCAATGATTACGATTTTGATCAGGCGTTTCGAGAACTTTGCGAGGAGGCGCATAAGGCAGGCTTTACTGATGTACATCCGGAAGAACTCCTTACTGAAAGCGAGATGGAGCACGCCCGGGAGTTCGACAAAGCTCTTGACCGGCGCTTTGAGGCGGAGACTGGGCTCACGGCCCATGATGGACTTATTCTTTCCGCTGCCGTCATAATCCGTGTCATCTGCCGCTTTATCAGCAAATACGTCAGATCAGCGGACGCGAACGCAGAGGATCCTCCAGATAGCTCGGGCACCCCCTCAGTCCAGCCAGCCTCGGATACAGCCCCTGTGTTTGTTAACGCCACTCAGGGTGTCAACATGGATGACGTGCTCCGAGGCGGCGGCAAATATGTCGAGGACATAGTTGGTGATACTGCACAGACCGTCTTCGGTTCAGGCATCTTTGACGGTGCAGTTTATATCCGTGACGAGTTTCAGATATTGAACGGCGCACTTCCCATTGATGTTTCTGACAATAACTACTTCACCCACAAAGACATCCTTGGGTTTCGGCCTGTGATTGGCTGGCTCTTTGGTGTTACCAATATCTTGACCAGCACGGTTACTACCACAAAAATGGAGACTTACTCCGTGACAGAGTCTCCGTCCAGTTCCGACCTAACGGTGGACAAAAAGCTGTCAACTCTCTTGCAAGTCGTTCTGCCTGTGATAAATAACATCCGCGGCAGAAAACGATCTGTTTTGGCAGCAGTGGTTCGTGAGGCTGCCGTACAGGGGGTTACAAATGCCCCGGCCGAAAGAGTAGCCGCTCTCATGAACAATGTGCTGGAGGAAGAAGAAAAGAACCAGGAAGTTCTTGACCAGTTGGGTAGTCTAACTTGGGGAACCCAGATCGACTTGGGCGGCGTTCTGACTGAAACTGCAGCCGCCGCCTTTATCAACTTACTCATCACCGCTATTCATGCTGTTAGTTATGACCCTGACAGGGATGGGGATATATCCACTTACACCATCCGAACAAACAAGATCCTTGTGCTTTCTGCGGCTATATCAGCGTTTATCAACAGTGCCCCGGCACTCATCACTTCAGATTTCTCCAACATTGATTTCAGCGGTTTCCTGATTGCTGCCATTACAGCATTCAATTCCACTAAATTCTGGATAGAGGTAAAAACAAATTATCTCGTTTCAAATTACAAAGCGGAAATAGATAAGCAAATGGAAATTATCGACAAATACTTTAAAACCACTGATGCAGGGATGTAAACTGTATAGCATTCGATAGAAACAAGAAAAAAGGGGCTGTGAAAAAAGTCCCGTAAAAAAGGAAGAGAGTTACCAAGGATTCCCTGGCAACTCTCTTCTTTTTT
>NZ_CANRKH010000092.1 GCF_947631165.1 uncultured Dysosmobacter sp.
CGTGGTCTTGAGAAACAGATAGCCGCGATGACAAAACGCCAGTCAGAGCTTATGTCCCTGTTCAAGCGTCTCTACGAGCAGTATCCGAAAGACAGAATTGTTCTGTGCTGCGACGGCGCTGCCTGGCATAAGTCCCAAACACTGCGAGTCCCAGAAAACATACGCCTGTTTTTTATCCCTCCGTACACGCCGGAGATGAATCCCATCGAGCAGATTTGGAAGGAACTTCGTAAGAGGGGGTTCAGGAACGAGGTGTTCGCCACGCTGGAGAAGGTTATTGACCGGCTCTGTGATGTGATCAATGGGCTGTCTTCTGGGGTGGTCCGTAGCATTACTGGACGCGAATGGATATTGTCTTGTTTTGATTAGAGGTTAGTATAAGTCCAGACGATCGGACTGCTCCGGCATTTTTTCCAATGTATATTATTGCCTGTACATTCAAAGACTCCCTGACTCCGCCAGCATCCGGTACATCGCAGATGCCCCGGATGCATTACCGCCTCCGGGGCATCAGAATTATGCAATTATAAAATGGATTCTGTGTAAAGACGGCCGTCAGGAGGACTTGACTTCTATGGCCCCGTGTTCGGTGTCACTGGCTATGCTCATATACGGGTCAAAACCATAGTGTTGCCTGCGGATCAGATCGCCTTCGTCGCTATAGGAGTATACCGTCCAGTAGTCAGGTTCATGATCGATGTTCAGCTTGATGGAGTAGGGCCAGTTGAAGAGGACGGGGAGCACCGCTTCAATTTCCTGCCGACATTGCTCAATCAGGGAATCGCCGCTTGTCTTGTATTCGTACTCTATGAGCTTCCTTCCGCCGCTGTCATAGACTGCGTTTTTCCAACTGCACAGCTCACCGTTTCCGAGACGGGTCTCGCTTGCTACCTCATGCCCATTTTTGCCGTAAGTGGAGGATGTGGTGCTTTGGATGGATTCGTCCTCGTTGTAGGAAACGGTGCGCAGGATATTTCCCGCATCATCGTATTCGTAGGTGTAGCGGGAGTTGAATTCATTATCATCATAGCTGGCGGCGCTGACCTTACGGCCTTTGCTGTCGTATCCGTTTTTCTCAAAAAAGTAGAAATCATCCGAGGTGGTGAGGGTCGTAAGCGTACGTATGGGTGAAGATCTGTTCCAACCCCTTATCGTACCAATGATGTTTCCAGTGTTCCTCCCGGGTGCGGAAGTCATATTCGTAGATAACTGTGTCAATAACAGTTCCGTCACCGCGCACCTCTTTTTCCTGTGAGAGCTTTCCGTCCTGGTTTTATGTGTATTCATAGGCCCATGAATTGGAATTATCTTGTATGACTTTTTTCACACATTGGCCGTGTTCATTATTTGCGTAAAATACTGTGCTGTTCACATTGCCGTTCTCATGATAATCGGTTTCCTTTACCGGCACACTGACCTTTTTGACCGTGCTTTCCTCACCTGTGACCAGCGTGAAGTTGCCGGTAAAGACGGTCCCGGAATCATCGCCGGAACTGCTTGTGCTGTCGGAACTGTCGCCTTCACCGCTGTCCGCCTCGGCTCAGAAGTCAGTATTGCTGCCATCGGAGGAGATGACGGTATCTCTTTCACCGTCATCGGTATTCTGCTCTCGGGCCGGGGACCGGAATGGCAGGGCAATGATCAGGACAAGCGCCAGCGGTGCCGCGCCTGCCGCCGGGTAGGACCAGCGAGGCAGCTTTTTCAGAAACGCGGGCACCCGGCTCCAGATGGTGGGAGTCGGATCTACGGGCTCCTTCATGGCCTCCCGGAGGGCATCGGCGATCTCACCCATGGGTCCGTACCTGTCGGCAGGCTGGACCTCCAGACCCCGGAAGATCACGTCCTCCACGGACTTGGGGGCAGTGATGCCCAGAGCGTCAGGGGTGGGAAGGTCATCACTGTCTATCCTGTCGATAGAGTCCGGCGGGATGCGGCCTGTGATGATGTAGCAGAGCGTGGCGGCGGTGGAGTAGACGCCGGTGAACGGTCCCTGTTTGCCATGGCGTGTGTACTGTTCCTTGGGGGCAAAGCCGTGCTTGAGGACCACATCCAGACTTTGGCTCCTGTCGCCGGCGCTGTACCGGGCGGCGCCGAAATCCGGCAGCTTCACTGTACCGCCGCCAGAGCGTATAGGACCGGGAGCATCAGATCCACAGCCTCCCGCCAGGGAAGACGGCCTCCGCGATCCTTCACATATCTTTGCAAGCCCACCCCGTCCACGTAGTCCATCACGAAGTAGGCGGTGCCGTTTTCCTCAAAGAAGCAGTGAATTCTCACGATGTTGTCGTTGCCTTTAAACTCGGCCAGGGTCCTGGCCTCCTGAAGGAAGTCCTTGCCGTATTGAAACCCGGAGCCGCGTTCCCCCGTGTAGGCAGCCACAGTCCCCTTGCTGACGCGCGCTGCCATAGGCTCGGGGAAGAACTCCTTGATGGCCGCCAGATCCTCTGTCTTATAGTCCTGCCCCAGGTATGTGATCCCAAAGCCGCCCTGGCCCAGGACCTTTCCCAGAATATAGCGGCCTGCCAGGATGGTGTCACAGGGCAGAGCCTGCGGATACTTCTCCCGGTCAGCCTCCTTGCCATACCCACAGTAAGGGCACTGACCGTCGCCGGTCTTCTCTCGGAAACATCCGGAACAAATTTTGTTCACGGTATAATTTCCACCTTTCTTCCATAACACGTTGCGGTGCCAAAACCGGAGACGAAAGCTTTCGCTTCGGACCTTGAAGACGATTCTTCTGAAATGGTCGAAGTATACAAATCTCATGTATTATTATGACGCATCCTGCCCAATTTGTCCACAGCGATTTCACCCGCAAGGTAAATAATACGGAATGAGTACGAATGCCGGAGAGGCATTCTCCCACAGGCCGTATTGCGCTCCACGCTCATACTAATATCCAATCAAAATAAGATAATCGCGACGGCCTTTTTAGCATCATACATCGTCAGCCGTCTTGGAAATACATACAGTATTCCCTGCGACGTCTTCCTTGTCTGACGCTAAAAATCCTCGCCGTTCGGTGTCTTCTTTCAATTGGATATTAGTATCAAACGCCCGCTTTTCTCAGGGAAGAAGAGGAAAAGAAAAAACAAGGCACCCTGCCGTGGCGTGATGCCCTGTTTCTATGCCCTTTTCTTCGCGGACCCATTGATACTAATATCCAATCAAAATCAGACATTCGCGCCGGTCTTTTTCGCGCCATACTTCGTCACGCGGCTTGAAAATACACAAAGTATTC
>NZ_CANRKH010000093.1 GCF_947631165.1 uncultured Dysosmobacter sp.
TGCGCGTACTTTTTCCGAGGGATTGCGCCGATGTCGGGGGGTGGTGGGCAGTTTTTGAATTTGCTCATTTATAGAATAATAGTAGTCCTTGAAGCTCTGGAGCAGGACAATACCGCCGGCGTTCTTGTCCCCGAACAGGGAGATAGCCGCGTCCACCCGTTTTTGCAGGTTGCGGAAACAGACGATATTGCCGAACGTCTTGATGGAGTTCAGGATGCGGTTTGTCCTCGAAAAAGCCTGAATCAGTCCGTGCATCTTCAGGTTCTTGTCTACCCACAGTGTATTTAGCGTGGTGGCATCAAATCCGGTCAGAAACATATTGACCACGATGAGCAGGTCCAACTCCTTGTTCTTCATACGGAGCGAAACATCTTTATAGTAATTCTGGAATTTTTCGCTGGACGTATCATAGTTGGTATGGAACATCGCGTTGTAGTCTTGGATGGCAGTGTCAAGAAAATCCCTCGCCGTCTGGTCCAGGGCGCTGGTGTCCTCCGGGTTTTCCTCATCCAGGATGCCATCCGCCTCAGCCTCGTTCGCCCCATAGCTGTATATGACCGCGATCCGCAGCCGTTTTGTCGGGTCTTTCTCCATCTGGCTTTTGAACTCCTGATAGTAAAGCTTGGCCATCGGTACAGAAGCAACGGCAAATATGGAGTTAAAACCGCTGATACGCTGTTTCTTCTTAATCTCCTTAATCTCCTCGACCATATCCTGTTTACCGGAAGCAACCTCAGATATATTGATCAGAGCATTGAACCAATATGTTTTATCGCCGCGATAGGTTTTCTGGTCAAAGTGGTCGAGAATATATTTCGTCACAAGGGCAATGCGCTGCGGTGCCTCCAACGCCTTCTTGCGGTCGATATCCCAGACTTCTTCGTCGTCGATATCCGCGTCTACATCCATTGTCTTGATGTAGTCCACCCGGAACGGCAGCCCATTCTTGTCGTTGATGGCGTCCACGATTGTGTAGGAGTGGAGCTGGTCGCCGAAGGTCTGCTCCGTGGTGAAGAACTGCGGATTTCTCACCCCGCCGGTGTTCAGGGAGAAGATCGGCGTACCGGTGAATCCAAACAGATGGCACTTCTTGAAATTCTTCACAATGGCCGTGTGCATATCCCCGAACTGACTGCGGTGGCACTCGTCAAAGATGATGACCACATGCCGGTTGAAAACAGCGTGGCCCTTGTTCCGGTTCACAAAATTGGCGAGCTTCTGGATCGTGGTGATGATAATACGGTATTCATGGGGATTGCCCTTCTCATCCCTGTCCTCAAGCTGGCGCTGCAGCACTCTCGTGGAAGTATTGCTGTTGGCGGCTCCCTTTTCAAAACGGTCATACTCCTTCATGGTCTGGTAGTCCAGATCCTTCCGATCCACCACGAAGAGGACCTTGTCGATATACGGCAGGCGGGATGCCAGCTGCGCAGTTTTAAAGGAGGTCAGGGTCTTGCCCGAGCCTGTGGTATGCCAGATGTAGCCTCCGCCGGCGATGCTTCCGTATTTTTTGTAGTTGTTGGCGATCTCGATTTGGTTTAGGATGCGCTCTGTGGCCGTGATCTGATACGGGCGCATGACCATCAGCATATTTTCAGAGGTGAAGACGCAATACCTTGTGAGAATATTCAGGATAGTATGGCGGGCGAGGAACGTCCTTGTAAAGTCGATCAGATCCGGAATGACCCGGTTGTTGGCATCAGCCCAGAAGGATGTGAATTCAAAGCTGTTGCTGGTCTTTTCCTTTTTAGTCTTGCCGGATGTGGCATCCTTGATGGCGTTGTAACGGGTGCTGTTGGAATAATATTTCGTGTTGGTCCCGTTGGAGATGACGAAGATCTGGACGTACTCAAACAGGCCGCTTCCCGCCTGGAAAGAATCCCGCTGATAACGACCTATCTGGTTGAAGGCTTCCCGGATGGCAACGCCCCGGCGCTTCAGCTCGATATGTACAATGGGAAAACCATTCACGAGGATGGTTACATCATAGCGGTTATCATGTCTTGCGCCCTCGTCTGTGCTGATGGCGTATTGATTGATAACCTGCAAGCTGTTGTTATGGATGTTCTTCTTGTCTATCAACGTGATATTTTTAGAGTTGCCGTCATCGCGCCGGAGAACCTGAACATTATCCTCCTGCACCTTGCGGGTCTTCTCCACGAAGTGCTCATTGGGGTTGGCCAGCTTCTCCAAAAAGAACCGGCTCCACTCGTCATCGCTGAACCGGATGCCGTTGAGGGATTCCAGCTTATGCCGCAGATTGGCCACCAAATCTTTCTCGCTGTGGATAGGAAGGTATTCATAGCCCTGTTCGGTCAGAAGGCGAATAAACTCACGCTCCAGCGCGGCCTCGCTCTGGTAGCTGTCTGAACGGGTCTTGACCGGCTCATACTCCGTGACGACGGTGTTTTCATTGGTGGCGGCAACGACGTTGAAATAAGGCATTCTCATTCACCTCCTGCGTATTCTGCGAGGGTTCAAAGTTCTTTAATCTTGAAGGTCAACAGCTTGTCCCGATAGTATTCATATTGTTTCCTCCGCGCCTCTATTTCGGCGGGGATCCCCTCCGAGATAGAGGCGCGGAGGGAATCAAAGCGGTCGAGAATAGAAACAATATACTTTTGCCTGTCAAGTGAAGGCAACGGAATAGGTATCCTATTCAAATTTTGTTGGTTGAGCTTTGGCTGTGCACCTCCGGAAATATACTGTGACAAATCTATGGAGTTTAAGTAAAATTCCACGAAACGTCTTGTATCATAGTTGTCAAACTTCAATACATGCGCATGATTGTTAACCCAGTTTTTTCCTGATATTGAAAATGCGATTGGCGTGCTTCTTGCCATTAAATTTGCCCCATCCTCAGATACAAGCAAAAATTCGCCGTCATATATGTAACTACTCACATAATCAACAATCCCGGATGCTCCATAGTAAGGATATTTTCCTGCCACTCGATTTGCACTTGTAACAGGTTTTCTCTGGTTGTCGCAGTTTTCAGAAATATCGGGTAGAACAACAAAAGCGTACCCAAAAACATATTGACAAAGTTTAATTAAACCTTGTGTTGTGTTGTGTTGTGTTGTGTAAAGTGCTCCCCTTGTCAAGGACAATTTTGATTTGGTGAGGGTTAAAACTGGACAATCTGTGATATACTCTCCCTG
>NZ_CANRKH010000094.1 GCF_947631165.1 uncultured Dysosmobacter sp.
CGATAGCGGACAGTAAAGCCCTTTTCTTCCTGGAACCGGCAGATGACCGCCTGGGGATCACACAGTTCCAGCAGAGGGTCCTTGGTATCCGGCTGCACATAGGTGCTGAGAAAGCTTTGCATTGCCTCAGAATACTGGTGGACGAGCGGAACCTCTGTATCCAGGGTGTCCCGCAGCCCTTTCTCCTGCCGGACTGCCTTGCTTTGATCCCGATCCAGATCCACATAATAGATCACAGCATAATCCTGGCTGAGAGCCGCCAGGATTTGCAGCTGATACTTTTCGCGCTTTTGAATGGCCTCCTCCGCAGCCCGCTGCCGACGGCGGGCGATCCACATCATCACAAGGATGATAACAATGGCCAGAATGGAGATGGCCACGGTGCTGAGTACCAGCCGTGAGGCGTACAGCTGATCTGCCAAGGTGTAGGAATCATACGGCATATTGAGGTAGTTGCTGATGATAGAGTTGGTGAGATCGGAGGAGAGCTGTTTGATCGCCTTGCTGACGATGGAGAACATGGGGCTGTCTGGATCCGTCGTCGTGACCAGACCCACGTCGGAGGGAGAGCGGAAATTCTGCCACTGGATCAAATCGGCAAAACGGTCATTTTTGGATTGATAGTTAAATTCCAGATTGTTGATCAGCGTTGCGTCAGCGTCACCGTGGGCCACGGCCAGCAGGCATTGCCGCGCGTTGGTGTAGTATTGGACCTCAATATCCTTGTGCAAAAGCTCCGGCAGAGATTTCGCCCAGTAGGAGCGGCCTTGGGTCAATGCGATCACAGGGGTGTGCAGGGAGTCAAATACACAGTTTCGCTGCATGATGAGGATATTGTCATATTCCAGGATCGCGCTGGTGGTGTATAGCTCACCGTCCTGACGGACAAAATTTTCTGAAGCGCCGATGTAGAAATCAAGCTCACCGCTTTTCAGCAGCGCCTTCCAGTCCTGGGAGCGGCTGATGGGGCGCATAGTCAGATTCAGACCGGCGGTGTCCCGGAGAGACTCCAAGAGCTTGACATAGATGCCGCTGTAGGTCCCGTCCTCCTGTACATAGGCAAGCGGTTCGGTTTCTTCATAAAAGCCTACCACAATCTCAGGATCCGAGGCCGCATAGGCACGTTCCTCGTCAGTCAGTGCCAGCGCGTTGGTATTGTTGCCCACAAGACATTTCTGGGTGGTTTCAGCCACCAGCTCGGGCTCAGTGGTGACCAGCTGCTGCATCCCACGGTTCAGCTCATCGAGCAGTGCTGCATTGCCCGCTTTGACGGTGTAATAGAAGGGGGAGGCATCCAATACGGACAGCAGCACCGTATTGGGGATTTTAGTGGAGGAACTCATCAGAAGCATATCGATTTGACCCGCTTCAAGCGCTGGGATCATTTCCTCCAAAGAATTTAGATGGACGGGGGTATAGGTAAAGCCGTGGGCCGCGGCGAAATCAACCAGGGCCTGTTCGTTGGCAGAACTGGGGGATACTGCAATGCGGGCGCCGTTGAAGGCGCTGAAATCCTCATATCCATAGCCTGCGTCAGCCCGGGCAAACAGGCCAAAGGAAGTATAACCACCCACCAGCGCGGGGAAGTCCATGGTCTCATCCCGCTCCGGCATATAATTGGTGGGAAAGAGGATGTCCAGCTCGCCGCGCTCCAGCATGGTCACCGCATCGGACCAGGTGCAGTTGACGTACTCATAGGTCCAGTTGTTGAGCTGGGCCAGTTCATTGAGATAATCAACACAATAGCCTGTAGGTTTGCCGTTTTCATCCAGGCGAAGCAGATCATTGATCCCGCAGGGAATCCGAATGGTCCGTGCCTCTGCCTGCGCCGCCTTGGCATTCAGGCCGGGAACGACACAGAGCCAAAGAACTGCTGCCGTCAGCCAAACGACCGCGCGCCATATGTACGATTTTATTGCCTGTTTCATGTTTCGTTCCCCTTATATTTGAAGTATTACGACATTAACAGTATATTTTCTATCATCAATAATTTGTTGCCCATCCAGATAAATCATTTTTATGCCGTCTTGATTCTTGTAAAATTTTGTATGCTTAAACTGCTCAAATGAAAAATCAGGATAAATTGTTAATTTATCCGATATTGAAATAAATCCATCGCTGATATCATCCATTTTTATCTTCTTTACTTATATGACCAACATCCCCAGCAAGGAAACTACCACCCCTACCACCACCCGAACTGTGTGACCGAGGTACACATGGGCAACACCGTCCTCGCCGTGTCCGGCTACTTCAAGCAGGGCAGTCCCGTGGAGACATCATTCTTGCTTTGATATATAGGAAAAGCGCAATCCATCAAAAGGCTTCCCTAAAGAAGAATCTTTCTGCTCAAAAAGTGGCTGAATGATCTCGTTTGAGGGGAGCGACACTCCAAATGTATTCATTGTTTCTTCCACTTTATCAATGAGGCAAAGTGCGTTCGGGTCATGTGCGATTGTATTAGGTGACCACTCGCAAACTATCGTATAAGCATTCTCAATGACTGCGTTTATGACGATCATAGCAATTCCCGCCTGTGAATAAAGAGTTCGGGCTTTGCTTATTTCCGCAGGGGTAGTTTCGGTATTGTTGTTTGCCAAAACCGTGCTCGGCAACAGTTCCCAAATAGAGTCCAGCCAAATGCCAATCCAGTTATTTTCAGAACAGTCTGTGATTGACCACAGTTGCCGTAAAATCCATTCCCAGGCGCTAAAATCCTGTCCATAAAATCGCAGAGTTTCTTCCAGGCAAAGAATGAGGTAAGCGATCCGACCACGGCCGGAAACTTTATAAAGCCGATGGGATAAAATTCGTTGTTCCTCTTGTCGCGCCGCTTTCGGACGCATAAGTTTTATGAGCCGATACAACAGATAGAAAAATCCCGCAAATCCAGCACATACGGCAGCAAATACAACGCCAGCCATAAAGCCTCTTTCTAAAAGCTGCCATATATTTCCCACGCAGTCCACCTCCGCATTGCTTTTTAGTCTATCACGATAACAAACATATTTCTACTATCATTTGTCAAAAAACCAAAACATCTACTGTAGGATTACAATACATATTAGACAGTTGAATAAAAAAGGATGAAGGATAAAGCCTCATCGGTTAAAGTTGAGT
>NZ_CANRKH010000095.1 GCF_947631165.1 uncultured Dysosmobacter sp.
ACGCCCTTGCATACGATCCGCTGGTTTCTGGGATTGTCCGGGTCATCCAGATTGCTGATGATGGTGTGCCGCAGATCTGTGCCGGCGCTGATGGCGGCGCCCTCCGCCTCCAGCAGGCGGCTGGTGGCGTTGTAGATCCGCACCGTGCCGGTGACGGATACGCCGGTCAGCTTCTTGCCGGACACCAGTGTCCGGCAGCGGGGAACGTCCTCCTTGGTCTTATTGACCTTGGCCTGGAAGCCGTAGCACTCGGCCACCTGCTCTCCGTCCAGCCACAAGCTCCCCCAGGTACCGCTCCGTACCTGTGTGGAATCCAGAATATCAGGCATATATTTCCCTCCTTACTGCGCTTCCAGTACGATGTGGAAGTCCTCCATGGCGTCCTGCACCCGGCCGCACAGCAGCAGGAACACATGGCTGCCGGTATCTTCCTTCCGCAGCTCGTCATCGGTCAGTTTTTTGATCCGGGTGGCTGCTGTGGTATCCCCAGCCTCGTTTGCGGCCTTCAGCAGGTACGCACGGATCGCCTCGGCGTCCAGCTCGGCGCTGGAACTGCCGGCTACCAGAACGCTCTGCGCTTCCAGATCACTGAGATAATCCCGCAGGGCGGTCAGCAGGATACACTTATTGTCGTAGGTGTTGCCGCACTTGCCCAGGTACTCGTCCTCCACCGTGGTGATGCAGTAGTACCGGATCAGGTCGACGGCGGATACCAGCTTGATCTTCTTCAGCAGCGCGGGCTCTCCTTCAGCCAGGGTGGTCTTGGAGGTCACGGCACGGCCCAGCTTCACCTGGCGGCCATCATCCAGCAGGATCAGCTTGCCGGCGTCTACAGCGGCGTCAGCATTCTCCACGGCGGTCACGCCGGTCAGCTCTGTCAGCGCGGCATAAGTGGCACTGCAGTCCACCGGGGTACCGGCCAGAATACCGGCGATCCGGCTGGCATACTGGGCGGCGGTAAAGGTCTCTCCACCGGCTTTGATACCGCTGGCGGAGAAATTGATCACACCCTCATTGTCGCCGGCGGTCTCAGGCAGCACAGCTTTGCCGATATACCGCTTCTTGCGCTGCTCTTTGACCAGGCCACCTAGAGCCTCAGCGTCCTCCGCCGTGATATCCACAGGACCGGCCAGGTAGTCATAGCTGTATGCCGCCAGGGCGCTGAAGCCGGTGCTGATCGCCGCGTCGGCGGCGATCACGCTGATATAGACCACCACGGGCTTGTTGATGTAGCCCACCATGGCCCGCTTGACGGCGGCGATATTGGCGGCGCCCAACTCTGTGGGGATATCGCTCTCCCGGTAAATGGCGTGTACGCCGTTGGCCTTGGCGTCCCGCAGGATCAGGGCCACATTGCCTGCGGATACTCGGGCCGCTACCGTTTGGGCGGCCTTCCGCAGGGAAAAAGAAAGTTCAGGAAGTCCCATTGTATGCTCCTCTCAATTGATGTCCGCCCGGACACGCAGCGAATAACTGTCGGCCGCGGGGATATTCTCTCCGACGGTTCCCGGCCGCTGGTCCATCCAGACAGCGTTGATCTGCACACAGGCCCGATCCGGATCCCGCGGCAGAGCCTTCAGGTTCAGCTTCAAATGCCGGCCGCCGACCTGAAGGACCGGCGTCAGCAGTTCCATCACCTGATCGGTCTCCTGGGCCAGCCGATACCAGGAGGCGTCATAGTGTTCGTCCAGTTCATCGTAGAGCGTCAGCCGCATCTGCAGGTCGTGCCGGATCATAAAACGGTTGGCGTCAGTCCAATCGTTTTTTTCGACTGCGATCCAGAAAGAGGGCCGGGCAAAGTCAACGGGGCAGACATCCACATACACTGTCCGATCAGGCCATTTCTCCACCAGCCGGGCGTTGACAGCGTCCAGAATATCCAATACTTTCAACAAATCCCCCCTAAGAACATGGTCGAAAAGCGCGCTTCATGTAATACCTGCCCAACGCCGATAGTTGTATGTTTTTGTGCACCAAACAGAAAAATTATTTTTTCAGGCTTTGCAAAACAGCATCTTCGATGCGTTTTGCCCCGGCCTCCGCCAGCCGGGCAGCCTGGTCCTCCCGAACGTCCCGGTACATATACTTTCCTCGGACGGAGGCCACCCTGGCGCGGGATGGGCGTTTCCGTTTTGCGTTCCCGGACGGCCGGCGGATGGCGTGGCCGTTCTCCAGGGCGTTGGTCACATACCCGGCGGCATAACCGTCCAGATCTGTCTTGGCCATGGCCCGGACGGCCACATAGCCCTTTCCACTGCCCACTTGGTACTCCTGCACTGCGGACACGCGGGGGCCACCAATGCGTATTTGAACGTCTGTCAGCATCCGGGCGCCCGCCTCCTCGAAGAAGGCGGCCCGGGCCTCTCGGATCACGCCGGGGGCTGCGTCTAAGGCGGCGGTCACCTCTTTCAGACCGGTGATCTCAATACTCTGCATCAGATGTCCTCCTGCCGCTCGATCACATACTCGTTTTTCCACTGGTCCAGGTCCAGGGCCTGCCGCACT